>NZ_JCALCY010000049.1:0-518 GCF_059812585.1 Mycobacterium sp. NGS48 | reverse complement strand
GGACAGCGGCCCTGCTCGACGGTTTTCACGAGCCGGCCCATCGCATCGTCGAGGTGGGCGGGCGCGCGTTGGGCGGCAATGGCCACGCAGCGGTTGGCCGCGGCGTGCAGCCGCCGATCGCCCAGCCCGACCCGGGCCGCGGCGTCCCAGGCAGTGGCGACCGGTTCGACGGCCTGCGCCGCAAGATCGGCGGCATCGGGATCATCGAGCAATGTCACCAACGTGAACACCACCGCGGGCCAGATCGCCTCGGGAACACTGTCGAGGTAGCGGATCTCCAGCCACCCGCGGGGCCGCACCGGGGGAAACAGCGTGGTCAGGTGGTAGTCCAGGTCAGCGGTGGTCGGATGGCGACTGCCGAGCAACGACCGGCCGTCGGCCCAATCGGCGAACGGGACATAGTGCGTCACCGGAACGGCAGTGCCGTTGTGCGCGGCGTGCACCAACATCACCGGTGCCTTCAGGGCATAGCGCGCCCAGTCGGTGCGGGGATCGTCGCCGCTGGCGGTCAAAATCGG
>NZ_JCALCY010000048.1:0-547 GCF_059812585.1 Mycobacterium sp. NGS48 | reverse complement strand
TCCTGATGTCGTTAACGGGCTTGGTGTCCCAAAACAGTCAGGAGGACGTCGTGGTTCAGGGTAGTGGTCTGTCGCGCGGTGACAAGCGGCGCAATGCGCGGTTGGCACGGTTACGGGAGTTGGTGCCGGTCGATAACGCGATTTTGGGGATCGATCTGGCCGATACGAAGCAGGCCGTGGTGGTGACTGATCATGATTCGCGGGTGCTGGCCCGCGGTCCGGTGCAAGCCAAGGCGTGGGAGTTGGGCCCGGTGCTGGACTGGGCTCGTCAGGTTGCCCACGCGCATGGCTTCACCGACGTGACGGTGGGGTGTGAGCCGACTGGGCATCGCTGGCGGGTGCTGGATCAGCTTGCAGCCCAAAAAGACATGGCGTTGGTGTGTGTGCAGCCGCTGCTGACGGGGCAGGCCCGTCAGCGTGAGGACTACACCAGCGATAAGCGTGATGACAAAGACGCGGTGCTGATTGCGCGGCTGGTGGCCCAACTGCACTGTTATGCCCCCGAGCGCGCGGAGGAAACCTGGGCGGTGCTGCGCCAGTTAGGGGC
>NZ_JCALCY010000047.1:0-836 GCF_059812585.1 Mycobacterium sp. NGS48 | reverse complement strand
GCCTGCCCGTTCCTCGTCTCTACGTAGTGCTTCAAACGGGGTGTGTTTCCCCGACAACGCGCAATCGAGTTCGGTGAGGAATGGGCGGGGCCTGCTCAGGGTGTCGCTCGAGGTGGTCCTCTACGCCGCGTGGAGCTTGGCCCAACCGGTATTGAGGTTGGTCTGTGGTTAGGCCGCCGCAGTCAGTTCACCGGCGCCGGCCAGGGCGGGGTCCCAAGTCACGCGGTGGGTGACGATGACGTGGATCCAGCGCAGCAGCGCAGCGGCGATAGCGGCGCGGGCCTGACCGTCCTTGAGCGGGTTGGCTTTTCGGGTAGTCAGATGCCGGTAGCGGGCGGCCATCACCGGGTTAGCGCGAAGGGCGCCCCACACTGCGCGCCAGGCGGCCGTTCGCAGCCGGGGCCGGCCCCGCCCGGAGATGCGCGAGCGACCGGTGTAGGTGCCGCTGGTGTCCTCCCGCGGGCACAGCCCGGCGTGTTTGACCAGCGCCCGAGGACTATCAAAGCGGGCGGGGTCACCGGTTTCGGCCAGGATCGCCGCCGCTCCGACCGCGCTGATACCGGGGATGCTGGTCACCAGCTCAGTGAGGCCCAGCTCATCAAGGGTGGCGATCATGTGGGTTTCCGCCTCGGAAAGGCGGATCTTGATCAGACGCCAGTCATCGAAGACCCAGCGGGCCCGCTGCAGCGCGCCGCGCCGTTGGGCGAGCACCCCGGCCGGATCAGACAGCGCGGAAAACACCGCGCCGACGATGGGCCGCCACAGCCTCTGACCACCCCAGCGGGGCAGTTCGCGGCGCACTGCAGCGCTAAACCGTTGCTGGCCGAGCCGGGCCA
>NZ_JCALCY010000046.1:0-925 GCF_059812585.1 Mycobacterium sp. NGS48 | reverse complement strand
GGCTGATTCACGCGATGGATGCAACAGTGGGCGGTTTGGTCGGGTTAGACAGTAGTTCGTCGAGGGCTTCGGCAGGGGTTTTCCAGCCCAGTGTTTGACGTGGCCGGTTGTTGAGTTTGGTCGCGACGTAGTCGAGGTAGTCGGCTGGAAACACGGAGAGGTCGGTGCCTTTGGCAAACCATTGGCGCAGCAGTCCGTTGGTGTTTTCGTTGGTGCCGCGCTGCCATGGGGAGTGCGGGTCACAGAAGTAGATGTCCAATTTGGCGGCCTGGGCGATAGCGATGTGGTTGGCCATCTCCTTGCCTTGATCCCAGGTCAGTGTGCGGCGCAAGATCGGCGGGAGCTGCGCCATCTTGGCCACAATCGCTTCCTGGACGGCCAGTGCACCGTGGTTATCGGGTAGGTGCAACAACATGGTGAAGCGGGTGCTGCGTTCGACCAGGGTGCCGATCGCCGAGCCCGATTCGGTCGTGCCCAGGATCAGGTCGCCTTCCCAGTGGCCGGGCACCGCGCGGTCAGCTGCCTCCGGTGGGCGTTCGCTGATGTTGATCATGTTCGGGATGCGGCCCCGGCGCTCACCGGGGCTGCTGCGAGGTTTGCGCAATGCGCGCCCAGTGCGCAAACAGCGGTGGATGTCGCGGCGCAAATGGCCGCGTCCTTGCACGTAAACCGCCTGATAGATCGCCTCGTGGGACACCCACATCTCCGGTTCGTCGGGAAAATCGCGCCGCAGCATCGCCGTGATCTGGCCGGGGCTATGGAAATCGTCTAACCGAGTCTGCACCTCATCGCGTAGCCGGTCATTTCCGGCCAGCTTGGTCTGCTTGGGTCGACGCGCGCGTTCATCGGCGCGGGCCTGCGCGGTCAGCGCCCGATACTCAACGTGCGCGGTTTTGCCGCTCTGACGGGCCCCGAACGCTTCCTT
>NZ_JCALCY010000045.1:0-1146 GCF_059812585.1 Mycobacterium sp. NGS48 | reverse complement strand
GTGATGGTTGTCGGTGTGGCGGATGGGGAGGAGTTGTCGTTGGTGGCAAGTACCGCGATGACCACAATCAGCGCGGCGACGATCACGGTCGCCACACCGAGTCCAATCCACACTGGCGTCCTCGATGGGCTGGCTGCCGGTGGCGCCCACGCCGGCGATGGCGGTGGCGGGGCTAGTGGTCTGGATTGTCGGGTGGGTGTTGATGGTCGGGAGTGGACGACGGGGACGGGCGGCGGCTCCAGTGGGGTGCTGGGTAACGCCGCAGCGGCTGCTCCCGTCTTTGTTTGGTGTTGGGCGTGTTCGATGGCGTGGCCCAGTACGTAGGTCCAGGCTTCGGGTAGCGGGCGTTGGTGTGGCGAGTTGGTCAATGTGTCGGTGATGATCTGGCGCAGTAGTTCTGGTGTGGTGGCTGGCAAGTGGTGAAGGCTTTTGGTGTCGTGGTCGCCGGCGAGCAGGCGCAGGGCCAGCAGTCCGAGTTTGTAGGTGTCGGTGTAGATGGTGGCCAGTTCTTCGCCGGGGGGTGCCTCCCATCCCGGGGTTTCCATTTGGGGCAGCGCCGAGACGGTGTTGATGCGCATGGCGTCGCAGTCGATGAAGTAGGCCGCTTCGTGTGGGGTCAGGGCAAATAGCAGGTTTTTCGGTGAGATGTCGCCGACGCAGACGCCGTGTTTGTGCATGAACGCCAGTGTGGAGGCGACCTCGCGTAACAACGTATAGCGTTGGGCGTCAGTGATGTTGAGGCCGCGTGCGGTCAGCACTGAGGAATGGTTGAGCAGGTGCTGAAATTCGGCGGTGGTCCTGGAGACCCCTTTGACTGTGGTCAAGTCGATGAAGAACTCGTCGGGGATGGCCGGCATCACGAATCCCGTTGAGGCGCCGTTGTCTTCGACGAGCGCACAGGGCCAGGCCGCACTTGAGATCAGCCGTTCAGCCTGGGCGTAGGACAGTGAGTCCTCGACCAGGGCGGGCATGGCGGCCAGCGCGGTGAAATCAACTCCGGCGCGCATCGGGGCCTTGTATTCCTTGTAGACCATCGACGTCGCGAACTTGGTCTTGACGTTGGGCGCCCGATAGACCACCCCTTGCCCACCTTGACCGATCTTGGCCAACACACCCAACCTGTCACGACTGATCACCGGCCGCGTC
>NZ_JCALCY010000044.1:0-1356 GCF_059812585.1 Mycobacterium sp. NGS48 | reverse complement strand
GCTTCACGTGGCCGTGCCGGTATTACTGGTTATCCTCGGACTTGCCATCACCCCCATTGCTCATGCGGCTGCGGCCGCTGCGACGTTGTCGGTGGAACATACCTGGCAGACCGGATTCATCGCGCGATTCGCCATCTCCAACGCGAGCACAGTGCCGCTCAGCGATTGGAAGCTTGAATTCGACATGCCGGTGGGACAATCCATCTCGCACGCGTGGAACAGCACAGTTACCCAATCTGGCACGCACTTTGTCGTCACCCCTGCGAATTGGAATCGCGTCATCGCGCCCGGTGGTTCAGCCACAGGTGGTCTAAGAGGTGTGCTGACCGGCGCCTACTCACCACCGACGAACTGCGTGCTCAACAGGCAATATTTGTGCACCTAGAGGCGACTGCGCACTGAGACTCGACCGCTTTGAGGCCCACTAAGCCAAACGCCGTCCGTAGGTTCACATGTCGCACACGATCATGCCGAGCGCAGCGCACGTCAGCAGCACCTACCGCACATCGCCATTCGGATAACTCCCCGAGTGGAGGTTCCACTGGCCGCAATCGGGCGCCAGGACGTCGTTGACGTCGACTTCGAGTCCGCCGACCCGCGGGCCGGGATTGGACGCGGTGCTCACGACGCGCTGATACAGAACAGCAGCGGGGTGAACCCGATTGCCAGACCAGGCTCGAGTTTGCCAGGCCCACCGGCGGCCAGTTGTGCTCGAAAACCCGATAACGCCATCGGCCGCGGCCCACTGGCAGACATTGATGCCGCCGTAGACCCCGGTGCGTTGGACTCCAAGAACCGCATTGATGCCACGAAACCACTGCAGCGCGAGGCGATTCCAAGTGTCGCGGTTGATGTCCTCGTCGATGGTGAAGAAAATCGGAGCACTCTGGCCGCCGCCTGCCGCGGTGTGCAGTTGCCAGGCGGTGCGCGCGTCCGCGATGCCGCCGGCGTAGCCCCGCGTGAAGTCCGATGGCGCCGTACCACCTGGCTTTCCGTATTGGTAGTTACTGACGATCGCCAAGCCTGCGGCTGTGAGCGACTCGGCGTAGGGCCGCGTGATCGGCTTGGCGCCAAACGACGAGCCAGGACGTGACAGCGAGACGTAGTTGATCACCCCGCTATAGCCGGCAGCTCGGATTTGCTGCGCCGGAATCTGCCGCGCGGCGAAGTCGATCAGTTGAGGAGTGGCCGCGGCCGCCATGGGCATGCCACAACCGCGTGATGCGGCACCCAGGCCGGCGAACGCAGTGGCGTAGCGCAACACGTCGCGCCGGGAAACTGTATGCAGCCGACCGTGGCTCGCCGCCGGGGGCACATTGCGCATCGCGCGATGTTAACGATGTGACCGCTGTGAAC
>NZ_JCALCY010000043.1:0-1375 GCF_059812585.1 Mycobacterium sp. NGS48 | reverse complement strand
GCCGGTTGGTGAGGTCGCCAATAGCGCTGATGGGGTGTCGTGCTTCGAGCACTGATCCATTAGGTTGCCGCCGGGTGTCCTTCGGCTCGAACAGGGTTCACCTCACATCGAGCAGGGAGGCAAGTTGACGATATTCGTTGGAGACGACTGGGCTGAAGACCATCACGACATTTATCTGATGGACGCCGACGGGACCAAGCTGGCGTCGCGTCGCTTACCAGAGGGACTGGCCGGCATTCGCGGGTTCCACGAACTGGTGGCCTGCCACGCCGAGGAACCCACCCAGGTGGTGATCGGCATCGAAACCGACCGCGGCCTGTGGGTCGAAGCGCTCGCCGCGGCCGGCTACGAGGTGTTCGCGGTCAATCCGCTCGCCGTGGCCCGCTACCGCGACCGCCACCAGGTATCGGGTGCGAAGTCTGATGCCGCCGACGCCAAACTGCTGGCCGATCTGGTGCGCACCGACCGGCACAATCACCGCCCGATCGCCGGGGACACCCCGGACGTGGAGGCGATCAAGGTGCTGGCGCGGGCGCACCAGAACCTGATCTGGAGCCGCAACCGGAACACCAATGCGCTGCGCAGTGCGTTGCGGGAGTACTACCCCGCGGCGTTGGTAGCCTTCGAATCTCTGGCCGACCGCGACGCCCTAGCGATCCTGGGTCGCGCTCCCACCCCGACCGACGCCGCTCGACTGAGTGTTTCAAAGATCCGATCAGCGCTTAAAGCCGCCGGGCGGCAACGTAATATCGATGCTAAGGCACTCGAAATTCAGACAGCGTTGCGCACCGAGCAGCTCGCCGCACCGACCGCAGTCACTGCCGCGTTCGGGGCCACCACTCGCGCCGCGGTCGGGATCATCGCCGAGTTGAATCACCAGATCGCCGATCTCGAAGCCGAGTTGGCGACACATTTTGAGGCACACCCGGACGCCGACATCTACCGCTCCCTGCCAGGACTTGGTGTCATCCTCGGCGCCCGGGTGCTCGGTGAGTTCGGGGACGACCCGAACCGCTACACCACCACCAAGTCTCGCAAGAACTACGCCGGAACATCACCATTGACCGTCGCGTCCGGCAAGAAACGCGCCGTGCTGGCCCGTCACGTCCGCAACCGCCGCCTCTACGACGCGATCGACCAGTGGGCCTTCTGCGCTCTGACCAACAGTCCCGGCGCCCGCGCCTTCTACGACCAGCACCGCGCCGCCGGGGACCTGCACCACCAAGCGCTACGAGCCCTAGGCAACCGACTCGTCGGCATCCTGCACGGCTGCCTTCGCCACCACACCGCCTACAGCGAACACAAAGCCTGGGCTCACCGCCACACCAACCCTGACATCAAAGCTGCTTGACAACTTGCAGTCCTGGGATGTCTA
>NZ_JCALCY010000042.1:0-1427 GCF_059812585.1 Mycobacterium sp. NGS48 | reverse complement strand
GGTCAAGTCCAGGGACGTGGTGTATGACGTCGTCGTGTGATTCTTCGACTGGGTGGTTCAGGCGGTCAGTGCCGCCGGGGTGGCCTCCTGTTCCGGTGTCGGGGTCTGGTCGGCTCGGGATTTGCTGAGGACATCCAAGCCGAGGTAGCGGCGTGATTCGGCCCATTCGTCGTGTTGTTCGGCCAGCACGGCCCCGACGAGGCGGATCAGCGCGTTGCGGTCGGGGAAGATGCCGACGACGTCGGTGCGGCGGCGGATTTCTTTGTTGAGTCGTTCCTGGGGGTTGTTGGACCAGATCTGGCGCCAGATCTGTTTGGGGAACGCGGTGAACGCCAGCAGGTCCGCGCGGGCCGCTTCCAGGTGATCAGCAGCCTTGGGGAGCTTGTCGGTCAGCGCGTCAACGATCCGATCATATTGAGCGGCAACAGATTCAGCATCAGGTTGATCGAAGACCGAATGCAACAAGGTGCGCACCCACGGCCACGACGCCTTCGGCGTCACGGCCATCAGATTGGTCGTGTAATGCGTTCTGCAGCGCTGCCAGGCGGCCCCCGGCAAGGTGGCGCCAATCGCGGCCACCAGTCCGGCATGCGCATCGCTGGTGACCAGCTTGACCCCCGACAGGCCGCGGGCGGTCAGCGACCGCAGAAAGGTCAGCCAGCCTGCGCCGTCCTCGGCGGTGGTGACGTCGATGCCCAGGATTTCGCGGTAGCCCTCGGCGTTGACCCCGACGGCGATCAGGGCGTGCACGTTGACCACCCGGCCACCCTCACGGACCTTGAGCACCAGCGCGTCGGCGGCGATGAACGTGTACGGGCCGGCGTCCAGCGGCCGGGTCCGAAACGCCTCGACCGTGGCGTCCAGTTCTTTGGCCATCACGCTCACTTGGGACTTGGACAGGCTGGTGATGCCCAACGTCTCGACGAGTTTGTCCATCCGCCGGGTCGACACCCCCAGCAGGTAGCAGGTGGCCACCACGGTCGTCAGCGCCCGCTCGGCGCGTTTGCGGCGTTCCAGCAGCCAGTCCGGGAAGTAGGAGCCATGCCGTAGCTTGGGAATCGCCAGATCCAATGTGCCTGCGCGGGTATCGAAGTCGCGGTTTCGGTAGCCGTTGCGCTGGTTGGTCCGCTCGGTGCTGCGCTCACCATAGCCAGCACCGCACAGCGCGTCAGCCTCAGCGCCCATCAAGGTGTGAATGAACGTGGCCAACAACTCGCGCAACACATCGGGATGGCAGGTGGTGAGTCGTTCGGCCAGCACAGTAGGCAGGTCGATATCGTGGGCAGCGGTCATCGCGTTGATTCCTTTGCTCGAGTGACTTTGGTAGGTCCCTCGAAGAATCACGCGATGACCTTCAATCACTCGGCTACGACACGCCGCGCTTCACGATCAGGCCCGACTCGTACACCACTCTGCTGGACGCAACC
>NZ_JCALCY010000041.1:0-1502 GCF_059812585.1 Mycobacterium sp. NGS48 | reverse complement strand
CGAACCTTCGGCGTATTCGCCAGCTTCAGAGGCAAACGCGCAACCCGCACCGCCGTCATTGGAGGCGCCACCTTCGACCACCGCTCCCAGCGCCGGCATACCGGGGTTGGCCCCGTTCGCGCGTGAGTGGCGTGGAGCGCGGGAGAGTGTCGTCATCGACACCGCAGGCAACGGCCATTTCCACTACATGATGGACTGTCCAACCTGTACAACGATGGCGGACATGCCTTACAACACAATGGACTTCACGCTGACATCGGTCTCGGGTGACACTGCTAGTGGGACTGTCACCGCCAGCTCAGATCCACGGTTCCCGGTCGGTGCAACGGTGGCCGCCACGCTGGGCGAGCAGGACACCATTCACTGGTTCGTCGGCGACAAGAACGAGGGACTCTTCTGCGGCTCCAATTTCAGTTGGTGCGGCGGCTGACGGATGACATGTGCATGGGATGCCGCGATGTGGCCGGGCCGGTTGTCGAATCGACTGTGAGTACGGGGTTGGTTCGCTAGCATGTGCCAACGGGGGGTGCGGTGATGGAGGCCGCAGTGAACGAGGTGGTGTTCGGGCGGTACCGGCTGATCGCGCTGATCGGCGAGGGCGGCATGGGCAACGTGTACAAGGCTCATGACGATGTGATCGGCCGCGATGTGGCGATCAAAGTGCTGCCCACCGAGCTAAGCGCTGAGCCGGGTTATCGGGAGCGGTTTCGCCGCGAAGCCCACACCGCAGCTCGGCTGACCGAGCCGCACATCATCCCGATTTATGACACCGGGGAAGTCGACGGCCAGCTGTATTTGGTCATGCCGATTATCGACGGGATCGACGTGCATGGTTTGCTGGCACGCGACGGTCCGATGAGCCCGGAACGGGCCGTGCATGTTATCGCGCAGCTGGCTGCTGCGCTGCAGGCAGCGCACGGCGTGGGGCTGGTGCACCGGGATATCAAACCGTCGAATGCGCTGGTGACCGGCGACGACTTTGTGTACCTGATCGACTTCGGGATCGCCCACGACGCCTCGGAGACCAAACTGACGAGTACCGGCATGATCGTCGGCACTTGGGCCTATATGGCTCCCGAGCGCTTCACCACCGGTACTGCTGATGCCCGCGCCGACGTCTACGCACTGACGTGTGTGCTCCATGAGTGCTTGACCGGCGTCAAGCCCTTTCCCGGCGACAGTATGGAGCAACAGATCGGCGGACACCTGACGTTGAACCCGCCGAAGCCCAGCAGCCTCAATCCTGCTGTTCCCGCTGGCTTTGACGACGTGATCGCAGCCGGCATGGCTAAAAACCCTGACCAGCGTTACCAGAGTGCCCGTGAGTTGGCCGTCGCCGCCCAGCAAGCCCTGACCAGCACCGAATCGCATCCGCGCGGCGCTCCCACCTTGCTTGCCCAATCGACCCGCCCCGCACCTGCAGCCGACACAGCACAGCCGCTGACTGCTAGCTCCACCCTGGCCGCGCCCCCGCCCCTCCAGCAGCAGGGAAAGTCGGCTAA
>NZ_JCALCY010000040.1:0-1776 GCF_059812585.1 Mycobacterium sp. NGS48 | reverse complement strand
CGGCGTAGTAAGAGGGCTATGTCGATGAATGTTGTTGAAGAAGACGTCCTCCTGGTGTCGTTGACGGGTTCGACCCAATACACCGAGGAGGACGTCATGGTTCAGGGTAGTGGTTTGTCGCGTGGTGACAAGCGGCGCAATGCGAAGTTGGCTCGGCTGCGTGAGTTGGTACCGGCCAGGAACGCGATCTTTGCGATTGATCTGGCCGATCGTAAGCAGGTGGCGGTGCTGGCTGATCATGATTCGCGGGTACTGGTGCGGCAGCGGGTCATGGCCAAGGCTTGGCAGTTGGGCCCGTTGTTGGAGTGGGCCCGCCGGCAAGCCCACAAACACGGGTTCGCTGATGTGACCATCGCCTGTGAGCCGACCGGGCATCGGTGGCGGGTGCTTGATGAGCTTGCCACCGAGCGGGGGATGAGGCTGGTATGTGTGCAGCCACTGCTGGTGGGGCGCGCGCGGGAGTCCGAGGACTACACCCGGGACAAAACCGATGATAAAGACGCGGTGCTGATCGCGCGGCTGGTGGCCCAGCTGCATTGTTATGTTCCCGAGCGTCCCGATGCAACCTGGGCGGAGTTGCGCCAATTGGGCGCCTACCGCGATCAGCTGATCACCACAGCTACCGCGTGTCGACAACAACTGCGCGACTTGTTGGAATGCGCCTGGCCAGCGGTGCTGGAAGCGGCTGCCGAACCGTTCGACTCGATTAGCTGGTGTGGGGCATTGGCGGTGGTACTCGAGCGCGGTGATGGCCGCCCCGAACAAGCAGGCCGGGGCGGCTATCAGCGGTTTGAGGCCGCGGTGCGCCGCGAGCTGCCCCGCTGGGGCGCCAAACAGGGCCCCTGTCAACGCATCACCTACGCCATCTATGCGGTGCTTACCGATCCTGGCGGAGTCACCACACAACGGCTGGGGGCACTGCGGCGGGCCCGGTGGGTGCTAGCCGACTGGCATGCCACCAAAAGTCGCCTGGTCCAAGTGCAAGACCGCATGCTGGAGATCCTCGACGAACTGGGGCTGACCACACTGGCTGGCAGCATCCCCGGCGTTAGCGGCCTGGGGGTGGCGGCGATCTTGGCCGAAACCGGTGACCCCACTCGCTTCACCAGCGCGCGAGCACTGGTCAAACATGCTGGATTGTGCCCGCGGGAAGACACCAGCGGCACCATGATCGGACGCTCTCGGATCTACGGACGAGGCCGGCCCCGGCTAAGGCTGGCCGCCTGGCGCGCCGTATGGGGTGCACTGTCGCATAACCCAGTGATGGCCGCCCGCTACCAACACCTGACCACCCGAGAACACAACCGGCTGGCCTCCGGGCAAGCTAGAGCCGCGATCGCCGCCGCGCTGCTGCGTCAAATTCACGTCATCGTCTGTCAACGCATCCCCTGGGATGGAGCCATCGCCGGCGCCGCTGGCCTGCCCGCAGCCGCCTAACCCCCGCTTTCCCCAAGTCACCCCGAATCAGGTTGGGGCCAAGCTCCACCCGGCGTAGAGGACCACCTCGACCGACACCCTGAGCAGGCCCCGCCCCTTCCTCACCAAACTCGCTTGCACGCTGTCGGGGCTAACGACCCCGCTTGGTGAACTACGTAGAGACGAGGAATGGGCAGGGCCCCCAACCACTTTTGGAGCTCTATCCTCGGCCGGATTTCCATCCTTCTCGTCTGCTCCGCCCTCCTTGGGCCCAGCTTCGGCCCGCAGGCGCGGTCAAGCCGTCGTGTGCTTGACGGCGCCGAGGACCGGAGCAAACTTGGCCTACGGCGGAGAATCAAC
>NZ_JCALCY010000004.1:0-459107 GCF_059812585.1 Mycobacterium sp. NGS48 | reverse complement strand
AGCGACGCCCACACGGTCGGGCGTCCGCAAAAGATGCAAAAACGCTGGATAACCGGCGCCTGAGTGCCACCATAAGGCCGGTAACCGTCCCTGAACCGGAGGCATCCAGATGACGCGTTTCACGGGCCGCACTGTGTTCGCCACCTTTGCCGCGTTCACCGTAGCCATGGGTACCTGTGCTGTCGGCGTGGCCAACGCAGTACCGCAGCTGCAGAAAATTCGTTACGTAGTAAGTGGCACTTCTCCTGTGGCCGAATACATCTCGTATCAAACCGACACTGGGCAGCAGCAGCAGGCAAATGTGACATTGCCGTGGACGACGCAGTTCACCGCGTTCAGTACCCAAGTGTTCGTGCTCAGCGCCGAAGGCCCCGGCTCGATCACCTGCGCGATCCTGGTCGATGGCGACGTGGTGACCAACATGACCGCCACCGGCCAGCCCGCCCGCACCGCGTGCTCGCACTGACCGCGCGCGTCTCGCCGTATTCGAGGACAGCGGCTTTTGACGCTTCGGTGCAGTCCGCTGCTATCAACGCTTAGTATTCAGGCGAATTGCGTGCGAGACGAACGGAGTGGTTCGTGAAGACGTTGGCACTCAGCGCGGTGCTCACCGCAATCGGCGACGGGCCGGGCGGAACTGACAGCTATCCCTTTACGCTGACCCGGTGGTAACCGCGCCGGGCGCTTAGCTACCTAAAAACGTGCGCCTGTTCTTGCTGGCACGCTATGGTGCTGCCAATTGCTGACAAGTTGCTGTGGGAGGGCCGTTGCAGGGGACTTCGTTCGGGAAGTACCGGCTGATCGAGTTGCTGGGCCGCGGCGGCCAGGGCGAGGTTTGGCGTGCCCATGACACGGTGATGGACCGGATTGTCGCGATCAAAATCCTGCCCGCCGATTTTTCCCGCGACGAGGTGTTCCAGCAGCGGTTCCGCCGAGAAGCCCATGCGGCCGCACGGGTAGACAGCCCGCACGTCATTCCGATTCACACCCACGGGGAAATCGACGGACGGCTGTTCGTGGACATGAAGCTGATCAAAGGCCGTGACCTACAGTCCCTGCTGGGCCGGGGCCCGCTGCCGCCGCAACGATCGGTGTACATCGTCGATCAGATCGCCAAGGCATTGCATGCCGCGCACAAGGTCGGGCTGCTGCATCGAGATGTCAAGCCGTCCAACATATTGCTCGACGACGACGATTTTGCCTATCTGATCGATTTCGGAATCGCCCGCGCGGCAGGCGAACTGGGCTTGACAACAGCAGGCGACGTGATCGGGACCTTCCACTACATGGCCCCGGAGCGGTTCAGCGCCGGGCAACTCGACGCCCGCCCCGTCGATGCGCGTTCGGATATCTACGCATTGACTTGTGTGTTGTATGAGTGCTTGACCGCGGCGCATCCGTTCCCCGGTGACAGCCTGGAGCAACAACTCACCAACCACTTGACAGTGCCGCCGCCACGACCCTCGATCACCGACCCGGGGCTGCCCGGAGGCTTCGATGCGGTCATCGGCACGGGCATGGCCAAAAATCCCGACGACCGGTACGGCACCGCCGTGCAGTTGGCGCGGGCCGCCTACGACGCCGTCACCACGCCGCCGGCGCCTGCTCGCACCCAGCCGGCTCCTCCCCCTCGCGGAAGCCGGCAGGCCCGTCTCGACAAACGCGGCCGACCACACACCCCGAACCCGCAGCCCATGGCCAGCCCCGCGACAATCCAGCACCGGCTGCCTAACGCCGTCGCGACGCCGCGGCCGCAGCCCGTGCCTGCGCACCTGCCCGAGGCGACGCCGTCGCCGTCGCAGCCGTGGTGGCGGCGCAAACCTGTGCTCATCTCGACCGCCGCCGTACTTGGCGTCATTGTGCTCATCGCGGGCATGGTCGTGCTGGGCGGTGGCGGCTCCAAAGCCGGCGACGCGCAGCAGTCGGCGTTACCCTTCACCGGCCTGCGGGAGCCGCAAGGTGTGTCGGTCGACAGCGGCGGAACGGTGTACGTCGCCGACACATTGCACAATCGGGTGCTGGCGTTGTCGGCGGGTTCCACCACCCCGGCCGTACTACCGTTCGACGGACTCAACTATCCGACCGGTGTCACCGCGGACAACAGCGGAACGGTCTACGTCACCGACGCCGGCAACAAGCGAGTCGTGGTGCTACCGGCGGGCTCGACAACCCAGACCCAACTGCCATTCACCGATCTCGTCAATCCGACCGGCGTGACGGTGGATAACAGCCGGACCGTTTATGTGACCGACACCGCGAAGAACCGGGTGGTGGCGCTGCCCGCTGGTTCGGACCGGCAGACCGAGCTTCCGTTCACCGGCCTCAACGCTCCGACCGGCGTCGTGGTGAACAGCAACGGAACGATCTACGTCGCCGATGGCGGTAACGACCAAATCCTGGCGTTGCCCGCTGGTTCCAGCAGTCAATCCACACTGCCCTTCCGGGGCCTCAACGAACCCGGCGGCGTGACAGTGGACAACGACGGCGCCGTCTATGTCACCGACAGCCAAAACAACCGGACCCTGAAACTTCCCGTCGGCTCAACGGCGCAAGTCGAACTGCCGTTCAGCGGTCTCGATTTTCCGTGGGGTTTGGCCGTCGACAGCAATGGCACTGTCTACGTTGCCGGCCACAGCAACAAGGTGATGTCGCTGCAGCAAAAGTAAGTACGGCAGGGCGCTCGCCCCGATGGTGGGCTCGTACCGGAAGATGTCCTGGTGTTCGGACTTGTCGTCGTCGTTGCGCTTGTCGCCACCGTGGTGGTGGGAACGGTTCTGGGCAAGCGCTATCGCGTTGGACCGCCGGTATTGCTCATCCTGCTCGGCGCTCTACTGGGCCTGATCCCTCGGTTCGGCGACACCCGTCTCGACGGGGAGATCGTGCTGCTGTTGTTCCTTCCTGCGATCCTCTACTGGGAGAGCATGAACACCAGCTTTCGCGAGATCCGGGCGAACCTGCGTGTCATCGTCTTGTTCAGTGTCGGCTTGGTGATTGCCACCGCGGTGGCGGTGTCGTGGACGGCGCGAGCGCTCGGGATGGAGTCGCACGCGACGGCGGTGCTCGGTGCCGTGCTCTCGCCGACCGATGCCGCGGCCGTGGCCGGGCTGGCGAAGCACCTGCCCCGTCGCCCCCTGACCGTGCTGCGCGCCGAAAGCATCATCAACGACGGAACTGCGCTGGTGTTGTTCGCCGTGACCGTGGCCGTCGCGACCGGCAGCCCCGCGATCGGTCCGGCTGCCCTCGTCGGCCGTTTTGCCGGCTCATATCTTGGCGGCATCGCCGCCGGGCTGGCGGTCGGCGCGGCGGTGACCTTGCTGCGCCGCAAAATCGATGCACCGCTTGAGGAAGGCGCGCTGAGCGTGCTGACACCGTTCGCGGCGTTCCTGCTCGCCGAAACGATGCACTGCAGCGGTGTGGTCGCCGTCCTGGTGGCGGCCTTGGTCCTCACTTATGTTGGGCCGCGGGTGATCCGGGCCCGCTCGCGCTTGCAGTCGTTCGCGTTTTGGGATATTGCGACGTTTTTGCTCAACGGTTCGCTGTGGGTGTTCGTAGGGGTTCAGATCCCCGGCGCGTTGCACGGCATCGTCAATGTCGGTGCCGGACTGGGCCACGCGGTGCTCCTGGCGCTCGCCGTCACCGGCGTCGTGATCACCACCCGAATTGTCTGGGTCGAAGCCACCACTGCGTTGATCCGGACCGTCGACCGGCGTGCGGTGCAGCAGGCCCGTCGGACCGGGTGGCGTCAGCGCGTGGTGTCCAGCTGGGCGGGATTCCGTGGCGCCGTGTCGCTTGCCGCGGCGTTGGCCGTTCCGCTGACCACGCACAGCGGAGCCGCATTCCCGGACCGCAACCTGATCATCTTCGTGGTGTCCGTGGTGATTCTGGTGACCGTCCTGGTCCAGGGCAGCACGCTGCCACTCGTGGTCCGCTGGGCGCGAATGCCCGAAGACACTACGCACGCTGAGGAATTGCAACTGGCCCGATCTCGCAGCGCCGCGGCGGCGATTGAAGCGTTGCCGGTGGTCGCCGATGAGATCGGCCTCGGCAGTGAACTACTGGACCGTTTGCATGCGGAATACGAAGAAAGCGCGGCGCTCGTCATGGCCAGCGCCGACGACCCCGACACCAGCGGCACGGCCGAGCAGAACGACCTGATACGACGGGTGCGCCTGGGCGTGCTCGAGCACAAGCGCCGAGCCGTCACCGAGCTTCGGGATCAAAACCGGATCGACGACATCGTCTTGCGCGAGTTGCAGTCGGCGATGGACCTCGAGGAAGTCCGATTGCTCGACCCCGCCGACACCGACTGAGCGACGCCCTTACTGGTTCGGAACTCTGGCGGCGATCTGGTTGGCGATGTCGACCGCCGAGTTCTTCGGGTCGCCGCTGCAGGTGTTGACGTCGACGATCACGTTGTTTCGTACCGCCAGCGCCCGCCCGCAGGCCCAGCCGCCCTCTCTGGGATCCTGCTGGCTGGCGATCAGGCTCAGGACGCCGTTGGCGTTGGATATCGGCCCGGCAGTCCATTTCGTGCCGGACTGGATGTGACGGTATTGGTGGCATTCCGGCCACTGCTTGGCGGAGGCGGCGAAGAAGGCGTTGGCTTGTTTGGCGATCGGGAACAACACCACCGCCTGCTCGGCGTAGTGGGTGAAGTTGTCGCCGTCGTTGAAGGCCTGATCGAGCATCGCCGTGAAGCCGCTGTCGGCGTAGACCTGGGCCTGCGCCGCGCTGTCGACGGCCAAGCACTCCCGCGGCTCCATGATTGCGCTGTCGTCGGACATCGTGTCGTGTTTCCTGGTGATCTTCATTTCTGTCGCCCCCATTACGGGGTTGATTTGCTCAGGGGCGAGCAGCAATGGCCCCAGTTCGCGCTCGACAACTGGACGCGGAATGCGAGATGTGGTGGTAGTTGTCGTCGATTTGGCGCCGCCGTGGTCGTCGCCGCTGCCGCACCCGGCGGTGAGAAGGCACACGCCCACAACGACGAACGCGGCCGTCAGATGACGCATCTGCTCTTCCCCATTCCCGGTCACCGCGTCGCGGTCGTCCTCCTGCGTTGCCGGTCAGAACTCGCGTGTCGCCAGCCTAACGCCATTTGCGGGGAGCCGGGCGTAGGCCGAACCGCGGTGTCAGTCACGGTCAGGTTGCGACTCTTCCGGGGTCCAGGCCTGGGGCGGGGCGGGCTGACCTGGAAAGAGGAAGTCGACGAACGCCGCGGCGGTCGGCTGTGGCTCGTGGTTGGCCAGCCCTGGCCGCTCGTTGGCTTCAATGAAGACGTAGTCATCGCCGGTGACGTCGGGAATCACGAGGTCGATGCCCGTCACCGGGATTCCGATCGCCTCGGCCGCAGCGACGGCTACCCGACAGAGTTCGGGGTGCACCTTTGCGGTGACGTCGTGGATGGTGCCGCCCTGGTGCACGTTGGCGGTGCGCCGAACCCGTAGCCGAGTGCCTTCGGGCAGCACATCATCCAACGTCCACCCGGCGTCGGCGACCGTCGCCTCGGTGACCTCGTCGAGCGGGATGCTGGCCTCGCCGTCGCTGGCCTGGGAGCGGCGCCTGCTCTCGGCTTGGATCAAGTCCCGCACGTTGTGGTCGCCCGTGCCGATCACCTCGGCGGGCTGTCGCAGCGCGGCGGCCACAACTTTGCCGTCGATGACCACCAACCGCAGGTCGTCGCCGGCCACTCGCTCCTCGATGAGCACTTCCGGATGTTGCTCGCGCGCCCGGGTCAACGCGGCGGCAAGCTCGTCGGGACCGTCGTCGACCGTGACGCCGACCGTGATGCCCTTGCCCTGCTCTCCGCGGGTGGGTTTGACGACGACCTCGTGGACTTCGGTCAGGAAGGCGTAGTCGGCGTCGTCGAAGGTGGCCACGCGGCCGCGCGGCACCGTGATGCCCGCCTCAGAGACCAGGCGCCGGGTCAACCGCTTGTCGTCGCACCGGCACATGGCCACCGCCGAGGTGAATTCGGACAGCGACTCGCGGGTGATCACGCTGCGCCCACCGTGCGTGAGCCGCATCTCGCCGACCTCCGCGTCCAGGATCTCCACGCGGATTCCGCGGCGCAGCGCCTCCTCGGCGATGATCCGCGCATACGGGTTGAGGTCGTCGATCGTCTCGGGCGATGGAGTGAACAGCGGCTCGTTTATCGCGTTCTTCCGCTTGATCGCCATCACCGGGATGCGGCGAAAACCCAGTTTCTCGTAGAGGGCGATGGCCGCGGCGTTGTCGTGCGCGACGGACAGGTCCAGATAGGCGCGGCCTTCGCTGCGGAAGTGCTCAGCCATCGCCTGAGCCAGCGCTGCGCCGACGCCAGGCAGCGCGGCAGCCGGATCCACCGCCAGGGCCCACATGCTGGACCCCTGCTCCGGATCGGAGAACAACAACTCGTGGTCGACACCAGTCACAGTTCCGACTACCGAGCCGTCGTCGTCACGCACCGCCATCAGGTAGGTCACCGCCGGAGCGTGCCGATGGTTGTTCCAGATCGTGTCGACTGGCGCCGGAACCATTCCGCAGCGCACATAAACCCGATTCATCGCATCGGCGTCGCCGGACTCCGTCAACGTGCGTACCGTCAGGCCGGTCGGCGACGGAGCCATGTCGTCGGGGTCAGAGTCCTTGAAGCGCAGTCGATAGGTGTGGCTGGGATCGATGAAGAACTCGCTCGGCGATCCGGCGACCACCACGTGTGGCTCACGCGGGTAGATGCAAATGTCGCGCCGCCCCGGCCCTTCCCATCGCAGCGCCTCGGTCAGCTTGCCCAAATCGGCAAAGGTCTGACCGAATATGAGTCGGCCCCAACCTAATTCGAGCTCGACGTCCTCGGCCATCGTGTCCATCAGGTGGGACGGCGCCGCGTCGTGCAGGCCGAGCGTGATCGCCTCGGGATGGTCGCTAGAAGCCATCATGGTCAGGTTGTCTACCCACTTCCCGGGTCGTCTACCACGGCTGCTCAGAGACCGAACTGGTCCTCGATGATGCCGAGCCAAATCTGCGCCGCATCGATGGCCACCTTTTCGCTGATAAAGGCGTGCTGAGTTCCGGTGTACATATCGCGAAAAGCGCGTTCGAGACGACTGCCCTCACGGATCGCAGTGGTTCCGGCGGCCAGATGAGCCCATTCGGCGCAGCTGCGGGCCGTATCGGTGGCATAAACGGCGGCCACCCGCATGTCAGCCCGCAGGGCCGGCGTCAGGTCTTCACCGGAAGCGACGGCAGCCTCGGCGGTGCTGAACGCATCAAGTACCAATAGCCGCGCCGCGCGCCAGGCCGCGACATGGTGGGCAAGACCCTTCTGGAAGGTCGGGCGACTGGCCAACGACTCCCCCATATCGCTCATCCGGTATTTCGTGGCCGCCAATTCGGCGACGTCGTCGAGCATGCTCCTGGCCACCCCGAGGGCCCACGACGCGTGACCGGCAGCGGTTACCGACATCAGCCCCATCCGGGTGGCCGGCGAGGAACCGCGGTACGGCTCACGGCGAAACAACGGAAAGGTTCGGCTGCGCGGCACGAACACGTCCTGCGCGCTGTAGTCATAGGATCCAGTTCCCTTGAGTCCCTGCACATGCCAGCCGTCATTGAACGTGATGTGTTCGCGCGGAATGACAGCCACCTGCATATCGGGTATACCGTCGCTGACCCAGCGCATCTCGCCGTTGTCCATCGGGAAAAACCCCGCCGCGATGTATTGCGAATGCCCAATGCCGGAGCCGAAATTCCACGACCCGGTCAACCGGTACCCGCCGTCGACGGCGACACCCTGCCCGTTGGGGAAGAACTGGCCACCCATCGTGACCCGGTTGTCGTGCGCGGTGAACACCTCGGCGAAACCGTCGTCGGGGAGATAGGCGGCGGCCGCGAATGTCGACGGCAGGTTCGCGATGCCGACCCAGCCGAACGAGCCGTCCTGCCAAGCCATTTCGATCCACGCCTCGATCATCTCGGCAAACGACGGTTCGACACCACCGGCCGCGACAGGAGAGAAAGCCGACATCAGGCCGCTGGCCCACATCTCGTCGACGATCGGGGCGGTCAGGGTGCGGTTCCGCTCCGATTCGGCCGCCTCGGCCCGAACGAGCTCGCGCATCCCTTTGGCCAACGCCACGACCTGGCTCGCTGTCGTCGTCATGACTGTGTCCGGTGACCGATTACGCTTCCAGCGCTTTGGCGCAGCCGGCGAGAATCGCCGAGAAGCTCGAGTGCAGCAGCCGACTGCTGACCGGCTCCAGCAACTTGCCGCCCACGTAAGCCGGATGGCTGTAGCGGGTCAGCCAGACGACCTTGGTGCCGCCGCCCTCCGGGGTGAACGTCAGTGTGCCGCCCTCGTGATCGAACGGTGGGACGGAGCGGCGGATGAGATATGAGTAGCTTCGCGGCCGGTCGTAGGCGGTGATCTCTTCGCGGAACCAAGTTCCCAACCCGATCACCCGTCGTACCGCCCCCTCGGCAGGTCCCGACGAGCCTTTCTCCCACTTCGCCCGCAGGACTGGCGGGGCGGCGGTCAAACTGGCCGGGTCGGCCAACCAGTCGAAGACCCGTTCCGGAGGCGCCGCGATCGTGCGCTCGATGCGTAGTTCGGCCATCAGACCTCCTTCAGACTTTCGGCATGTTCGCAGAGCCGCGGCCCAGATTACGGAAGTCCGCGCAGGCTTCCTTGATGCCCAACATGAACGGCAGCGCGCTCAACTCCAACTTCAGCTTCGCTCCCAGCCGGCTGGAAGGGCTGCGCTGGGCCACCGCCACCGGCGCACCCGATGCGGCCAGGTCAATGTAGTGGGTGGACGTTTGTCCAATGCCCTCGAAGTCGTGAATCAGTGGCAGGCAAAGTTGGCGGAACTGCTCGTCGAGGCGCTGTGCCACCACGTCGGTCATCAGTACGTATTCCGCCACTGGCACTTGGTTTTTCAGCATGCGATGTACCAGGATGACGTCGAGCCCGGCGAGCTCGGCGTGGCGCTTCACCTTTTGCTCTGCGACCTCGCCCTCATGGGCGACGAACTTCAGCGACAGGTTGTCCAGCTGCGAGCAGCTCGCACACTCGCAGCTGTGGTCCCGTTTGAGCTTGTCGCGCCGCGCGAAAAACGACTGGCGCATCCGCGTCAGCCGCTCGCACACCAGCATTTTGGCGTCACCATCTGGTGCCCAGAAGAACGCGGCGTCGCCCTCCAGCTTCGCCAGCTTCAGGCCTTTGGCGGCATCGATGACCGCCTCCAGCAGCGTGGCTACCGTGAACTGCGCGTGGACCAGATGCAGCCGGTTCCAATTCATGTAGTTCGTGTACCCGCTGATATCGGCAATGAGGAGAACCGCGCGCCGAATGGCCATGAGATTGGCAGTCTACGCGGTTGCGGCTAACCGGCGCCCGGAAACGCTGCGGCCCCGGCGGGCGCGCCTCTGGCAACCACGACCGGCATCGATGTCGACGCGTCGGCACGCAGGATCGTGTGCACGACGTCGATGAGGTCTTCCACGGGCATCAACTTGCCGGGCATGCAACCGCGCGACATCCAAAGCGGGACGGCCTGCATGGCGAGCTCAGGATCCCAGCCGATGTTCATTCCCGTTTGCGCGTCGCCCTCGCCGCCCGCGCACTCTCCCACGATCAACGTGGTGAAGCCGATGTCTGGATGTTCGGCTCGCCAGGCGTCGACGAGTCGTTCGAGTGCAGCCTTGCTCACGCCATACGCGCCGAGGCCGGGCCAGGGCGGGCCGAAAGTGCCTGCGTCAGAGGACAGATAGACCGCTTTGCCTGCGGAGGCCGTCAAGTGTGGCACCGCGGCCGCCGTCGCCAGCGCCGCGCCGATGACATTGGTCTCGAAGACGCGCCGCCAGGTTTCCGCATCGGTATCGACCATGCGCACGAGCGGCCCCACCGCCGGGGTGTAGATGAGGTTGTCGATGCCGCCCAGCGCGTCGGCAGCATCGCTGATGGCCGAACGGCAGGACGCCTCGTCGGCGACATCGCATTCGATGGCGATCGCGTCCGACCCGGCGTCCTTCGCGGCAGCCTCAAGACGCTCACGACGCCGGGCGAGCAGTGCGACGTGGTTGCCGCGCTGCGCGAGGCCGACACCAATGCAGCGCCCGAGCCCGCTCGATGCGCCGATCACCACTGTCCTTGACATATTCGCCCTTTCTTGTAACGACCCCGATGCAGGCACAGCGTATCTGCCACCGGTCTGAAGAACTCGGTATTGCGTTGGGCGGAGAAGGTCAGGCCAGTACCGTGGGGCGCATGAAATATCTGGACGTCGACGGAATCGGCCGGGTCAGTCGGATCGGGCTGGGCACCTGGCAGTTCGGCTCACGCGAGTGGGGTTACGGCGACCAGTACGCGTCGGGGGCCGCTCACGAGATCGTGCAGCGCGCACTTGGCCTGGGGGTCACGCTGTTCGACACCGCCGAGGTCTACGGGTTCGGCAAAAGCGAGCGCATCCTCGGCGAAGCGCTCGGCGACCAGCGCGCCGAGGTTGCGGTGGCCAGCAAGATCATGCCGGTCGCGCCATTCCCGGCGGTGGTCAAGCAGCGCGAGCGCGCCAGCGCCCGGCGGTTGCAGTTGAAGCGCATCCCGCTCTACCAGATCCATCAGCCCAACCCGGTGGTGCCGGATTCGGTGATCATGCCCGGGATGCGTGACTTGCTCGACAGCGGCGACATCGGCGCGGCCGGTGTCTCCAACTATTCGCTCGCGCGATGGCAGAAGGCTGATGCTGCGCTCGGCCGACCTGTCATCAGCAACCAGGTGCACTTCTCGCTCGCATATCCCCGCCCACTCGACAATTTGGTTCCGTTCGCCGAGCGCGAGAACCGCGTCATCATCGCCTATAGTCCGCTGGCGCAGGGACTGCTGGGCGGCAAGTACGGGGTCGACAACCGGCCGGGTGGTGTTCGTGCGCTCAATCGGCTGTTCGGCACCGAGAATCTGCGCCGCGTCGAACCGCTGCTGCAGACGTTGCGTGCCGTCGCCGCGGAAGTTGACGCCCAGCCGGCGCAGGTGGCGCTGGCTTGGCTGATCAGCCTGCCGGGCGTCGTCGCTATTCCCGGTGCGTCCAGCGTCGAGCAGCTCGAGTTCAACGTGGCCGCCGCCGATATCGAACTTCCGGCGGATTCCCGAGACGCGCTGACCGACGCGGCCCGCTCGTTCCGGCCGGTATCGGCGAGACGCTTTCTCACCGATTCAGTCCGCGAAAAGCTCGGGCGCTGAGAGTCGATGCCTGATCGCAACGTGCTGGGCGGCCCGTTGGAACCATGCGGCAACGACCCTGTCACCGGCTTCTACCGCGACGGCTGCTGCTCGACTGGGCCAGAGGACATCGGCGTCCACACCATCTGCGCGGTCGTGACCACCGAGTTCCTCAAGCACCAACGCTCCATCGGCAATGACCTGCTGACACCGCGACCCGAGTACCGGTTCCCCGGGCTCCTTGCCGGTGACCGGTGGTGTGTCACCGCGCTGAACTGGCTTCGGGCCCACCAGGACGGCTACGCGGCCCCGGTGGTGCTCGCCGCTACCCACGAACGCACTCTGGACATGGTCCCGCTGGAGGTGCTCCGCGAGTATGCCGTGGACGTGCCCGACGACCTGGGCGACTTGTAGGCGCGTCGTTAGGGGGCAAGTAGCCGCGGCCTATTTGAGGCTGCCGATTCTCTTGTGCAGCATTTGTGCAAGGAGTTCGGTTTGGCGATCGTCGAATCCGATGTCGCCGCATCGATCAGGCCAATCCTGCGCGACGTCGATGATTGAATCGATCATCCGCGTTGTGGCGCGTGGTCGCACACCGAGGCGTTCGCCAGCTTCAACGAAATGCGGACGAGCAAGCCGATTTGCACGCCCATATAGGCTCAGCGCCATGGGATCACGCCACCGCATGTAGGGCTGGGTGCACAGCAGGTCATAGGCAGGTGTTGGTTGCCACACGCCGTCGGGATCGTAGATCGACAGATTCTTGCCATGCAGGTCGCCATTGCCGATAACCCAGGAGAATACAACGGTTTTCAACAATTCCAGGGCTGCCGCCGGCTTAGAGCCGCCGCCGCGCGCACATGCTTCGGCAAGAGTACCGATAGCGGTTTCGGCCTTGATGCGGTACTTGGAGGCCGGGTAGATATCGGCGACCTGGCAGGCATCTTCCTGAGCGACGCGCGTCGTTCCATCGCGGTCGAATCGTCTCACCAACAACGCACTGCGCCCGTCAGCGTCGTGCAGCAAAGATGTTGCGGCGACTCGCAATCCAGATGCAGCGGCCATCAGCATAAAAAAGTGCTCATTCTCAACCAACAACGGATATTGCGTGGGATTGAGCTTGAGGATCGCTGGGCCGGAGCGAGTCAGCGTCGGCGTCGACATCATCGCAGCACTCACCTTGGGCTGGACTCCTGCGATTCCGACAGGGTCTGCATCAACCGATCCGACCAATTTATCGAACACGGCATGAAAGTTGGTGTCGTGCTCAGGGTCGAACATCGGCAACGGTCGAACCCGATCAGCACCGGAGGGCACCACCTGTACATTGCCGACCGTGTCGGCGCCGATCGCCAACAGAAGCGTGAGGTGATCATCCGCCGAGGTCTTTGTCGATGAGGTCGCCACACCCAGCCGGACCCCTTCAGGAAGGAGGCCCGCGAAAAACGCTGGAACCGCGCCGCCTGTGGTGACAAAGGGGTACCGGCTCGTGCGCAGCAGTGACCATGACACCGACCGGTCACGCACGCTCGCGTCGCCAACGCGGCGATCGGTAACGTAGTCGAAGCTGACCGTGTCGTGCTGCCCGCGTACCAAGTGAGCAACGAGCTCGTCACCGATATAAACGTCGGCGTCGGCAATCTCGCGTAGGTCAAGCCGTGTTGGTGTCATCGATTGGCCGCTACGCCGACGTCGACATGCATCCCTAGGACGTCGGCAATATCGACGACCGAGCCGAACTTGATCGAGCCGCTCCCCCGCTCCAGCGCCTGGACACTGGAACGGGACACACCCGCGAGGTCGGCCAGCGTCTGTTGGGTGAGTCGTAACGCGATCCGGCGCTCCGCCAACGCTCGGCCTATGCGTGAAATTTCAGGCATAGTCGCCTCAGAACGTGGTTGCGTCCGGCGGGGTCCAGCCACTTTTGCTCCTTATGCTTGAAAATGCATGCATAAACAGCATGAAGCGACAGATACACCGCTGTCAAGTGCTTATGCTTGTACTTCCACGCTTAAGAACTGCATTGTCAGCGCAAACGTCAAGCCGCAGAAAACACCGCCGGCCAGGTCAGCCGGGCAACTATGGTCACTTTGTGAGGCGTCGAACGGTGCTAAAGCTGCCGCTGCTGATGGCGGCAGGCCCGACGCTGACCCGGATGCCCCGCGCTGCCGCAGAGACAACTCCTTGGTCACCGGACCGAGCCAACCGCTGGTATCAAGCACAAGGGTGGCGCGTCGGCACCAACTACATCACCTCCAATGCGATCAACCAGCTCGAGATGTTTCAGGCCGACACCTTCGACCCGCGGCGCATCGATACTGAGCTGGGTTGGGCTCAGTCGCACGGGCTCAACACGGTGCGGGTCTTCCTGCACGATCAGCTCTGGGCCCAGGACGCCCGAGGTTTCCAACGACGTCTGGCGCAGTTTGTGGGCATTGCGGCGCGTCGACGCATCAAGCCACTCTTTGTCTTCTTCGACTCCTGCTGGGATCCCTTCCCCAAACCGGGTCGGCAGCGCGCGCCGACGCCTGGCGTGCACAACTCCGGCTGGGTGCAAAGCCCGGGCGCTGAACACCTCGATGACCTCGATTACCGCCGGACTCTGCGCGACTACGTCACCGGAGTGCTCAACCAGTTCCGTACCGATGATCGCGTGCTGGGTTGGGACCTGTGGAATGAGCCCGACAACCCCGCGCGGGTGTATCGCAAGGTCGAGCGGAAAGACAAGCAGGAGCGAGTCGCCGATCTGCTCGCCCTGGCGTTCGGATGGGCACGATCGGTTGATCCAAGCCAGCCGCTCACCAGCGGCGTGTGGGACGGAGAGTGGGGAGATCCGCAGCGCCGCAGCGAAATAGTCAACATTCAGCTGGACAACTCCGACGTGGTCACATTCCACTGCTATGACAAGCCGAGCGGCTTTGAGGCCAGGATCGCCGAACTTTCCCCGCTGGGCCGGCCGATCCTCTGCACCGAGTACCTGGCCCGGTCGCTCGGCAGCACCGTCGAGGGCGTTTTGCCAATTGCGAAGCGCTGCAACGTAGGTGCGCTCAATTGGGGTTTGTTCGCCGGGAAGACCCAGACGTACTTCCCATGGGATTCCTGGGATCACCCATACAAGACGGTTCCGAAGGTCTGGTTTCACGACCTGGTCCACCCTGATGCACGGCCCTTCCGGGACAGCGAAATCCAAACAATCAACAAACTGAGCAACCTGTAACGCGACGGACTCCACGGTTCGGGTCGAGACCGAGCGCAGAGCCGCTAAACTGGACGCGGTCAATACCGCACGGCTAACGGCTTGAGCGAATGACCTCGCGACCTACGAGAAGTGATGGAGAAACATGAAACGTCGTGTATTCAGCGCCATGCCCGTGGCCACTTTTGCAATCGCGGGCGCTGTGATGCTCACCGCACCGCTTGCCCATGCGCAAACGGATATCGAAAGTAACTGCAGGGGTTCCGGCGGCGACTATACGTCGCAGGAGGTACAACCCCATTGGGGCGCTGCCCCCACTCTCATCGAGACGTGTTGCACCGGGAAGCAATGCACCACATACCGCGACGGCGTGCAGGGTCCCACGTACGGGGGTTAGGCGGCAAGGCGGAAACGCCGACGTCCCATCGGGCTGCTCACTGGGGTGCGCCGGGTGACGCCGTCGCGAGCCCAACGTCGCGGCATCCGTTCAACAAGCGGTGGTCATATGTGACGAAAGCTGTTAATTCCCGTTTGATCTGGGCTGCAGCCGCGAGATGAATTGCGTCGAGCGAGCGCAAAGTGGCCGGGCCGATAGTTTCTGCCACGGCGATCACCGGTTCGGTGAGCGGGAGGATATCGAGGCCATCGAGTAGGTAACGTGCACGCTCGGCTTGGCCCGGTTCCCCATATCGGGCAACGACTCTCATCAACTCGACCCGGCCGATCGAACTCGTCGCCGCGTACTCGCCCTGACCGCTTTGCACGGTAAGCCATGTCTGCAGTTCGGACGTCTCAGGCTCGGCGACGAGCAGCTTGGTCAACGCCGAGGTGTCCATATAGATCACTGCTCCTCGCGCAGCTCGTCGAGGACATCTGACAGATTGCGCTTGCCGACGAGCGCCGGTGCGGCCGTGACGTCGAGAAGGTTCTGCGGACGACGAGCCGGAATCAGAGCGCCTGATTCAATCAGAGCCTCACGAGAACGCTCGGCAACCCGCACAGGGACAAGTCGCGCCACCAATCGGCCGTTATTGGTGACGCCGAGTTCCTCGCCGGCCTCAACCCGGGCAAGGTATCGCGATGCGTGCTGTCGCAGCTCTCGGACTCCGATTGCATCCATGACACCGACGGTAGCACACATTGTGCTACCTGACTGAGGGTTTGCCTTGGCGGGACACGCCCGAAGAAGGCGGCATGCGCCAGCACGCCGTTACATGTAACATTGTCGGATGTCACCTGCCCGCGACCGGGTACGACGGCATCGTGAACGGTTGCGCCAACAAGGCCTCCGGCCCATCCAAATCTGGGTTCCCGATGTGAACGCCCCCGAATTCGCCCGCGAAGCGCACCGCCAATCAGCTCTTGTCGCCGCCAGCGAACACGACCTCGACGATCAAGCCGTCATCGACGCGGTCTCGGCCGACTGGGACGACGACACCTAATTATGCGGCGAGGCGACATCTATACGGCCGCAGCACGCGGCGCCTATAGCGGAAAGCCACGTCCCGTAGTGGTCATCCAAGACGACCGGTTCGACGTAACGGCCTCTATCACCGTCGTCCCTTTCACCACGAGTGACGTTGAGGCGCCACTCCTTCGAATTCCCGTGCAACCATCCGACACCACCGGCTTGTCCGTGCCAAGCCGGATGATGATCGACAAAGTGACAACGGTCTCCCGCACCAGTCTGACCAGCCAGGTCGGTCGACTCTCAGATGGAGACATTATTCGGCTCAACCGTGCGCTACTGGTATTCCTCGGACTCGCAGCCTGAGAAGCTGAGCCTGTGCCACAACTCCAACCGCTCTATCTGCTGGCGGACAGTCAGCTGCTGTTCTGGGAGTCGCAGGACCGTCTGCTCCTCGAAACCGCCGTCGATGGACTGGCTCGGGATACTCCACTCAGCGCCGCGTACATTGGCGCCTCCAATGGAGATAATCCCGAGTTCTACGGCATCTTCGAGGCCGCGGTGGACGCGATCGGAATCACCGACCGTCGCATGATCATGTCGTCATTCGGCCCGGATGACCGCGCCTTCTTGGCGCGTGCCCAGTTGATCGTCCTCGCGGGTGGCGACGTTCGCCTCGGCTGGGACACGTTCGAGAGAACCGGGATGAAGGATGTGATCCTGGATCGGTATGCCAAAGGGGCAGTCCTGTTTGGTGTTTCAGCCGGCGCGGTCCAGCTCGGGCGCTATGGGGTCGTCGAGACCCCGAAATCCCCCACAATTGAGCTGCGCGAGTTCTTCAAGCTCGTCCCCCTGGTCATTGACACGCACGACGAGCGAGCCGAATGGGCGCGACTGTCGCGCACGATTCAGTTGTTGGAGGGCGCGGTCACCGGGCTCGGAATCCCCTCCGGTGGCGGCGTCATCGTGCATCCGGATGCCACCATCGAGCCGCTGCGGCGTCCGGCACACGAATTCCGTTTCGAGGACAATCAGGTCACGCAAGCACTGTTGTATGCCGAAGAAGACGATTGACTGATTCAACCGGTTCGTAAGCCCGCGGATCGAACCCGCGCTGACTCGAATGTCTTGCGCCGCTTTCTGTTTTCCGGTGCGCCACAGGGAAATTATTCATTCAATGACCGGATTACCTCGATCCGGCACTGCGGTCCGTTCGCGCTCGCAAGCCGCGCATCGAGCGTGAGCAGTGTCGCATCCAGCGCCTCAGCGAGCACCACATAGAACGCGTCCCATCCGCGTACGGAATCTCGCAACTGCCAAACGCGGTCCAGCATCCACTGGTGGCCATATCTTTCACCAGGCCAGTCGCGCAAGTCCGTCACCGCTTGGCCGGCAGCTGTGCCATCCAGCCGACCACGGAGATACTGCGCACGAATTACGCCCAGTACCTCGACGTCGATTATCGCGGGAGCGGCCTGGTCGGAGTCAGCGTTCAGCCGGCGGGCGACTTCCGCTGAGCGCGATGTATCCGCGACGACTTCGAATAGACAAGATGCGTCAACGACGATCATCGAGCCACTCGCCACGCCACGTGTCAAGGTCGGCCAGCACCTCAGAGGTAGCTATGTCAGACGGTCGGCGGCCGGTGCGACGCAGCCATTCGGCGATCGAAGGTCGAGTAGCCAGACGAGCAGCTTCACGCCGCAGCAGTTCGGGAACGGTGATGCCGTCTTCTCCGGCTCGTCGAGCCAGCCCGGCGTAGACGTCATCATCGAGGTCGCGAATCTGCACCGACTTAGGCATATTTACATCATAACGTGCAAACTGCATGTTATTGACCACGCTTGCAGCGCACTGTTGATGTACGAGGGAGATGGGCTACCCAAGCGCCCGTCGGACATCCCCGACGAGTATCGGCATACTCCAACGCCCGTACCGCCAACGGCGAAGCGTGAGCAGCGCGTGGTCAACGAGCCCCGTCGGTACGCAGACCCATTTGACTAACACTCGCGGCCAACGGCTCCACCGGGCCCAGCGCGACTGCTTTACTCGGCCTTGACCGCGTGTTGAATCGCCCCACCGACGATCAGGACGTGAGTACGCTTCAAGCCGTGGAACTGGGGGTTTTGGGACCTCTCCAGGTCCGGCAGGGCGGCGCGTCCGTCCCAATCCCGGGCGCGAAACCGCGCGCCATCCTCACGATGCTCGGGCTCCACGGCGGTTCGGTCGTGCCCGCCGAAACGCTGATTGAACTTCTCTGGGGCGACGATCCCCCGCGCACCGCCGCCAAGGCCCTGCAAACCCACATCTCCTCGCTGCGCCGCACATTGGGCGACGGGTTCGTCTTGACGGAGGGTATGGGCTGGACCCTCAGCACGACCGCGGTGGATGCCTCGCGTTACAAACTGGCCACCAAAACGGGCCGCGACGCTGCGGCCGTCGGCGACATTACTCAAGCCGTGGCCCGCTTCGAGGAGGCGCTGACCCTTTGGCGCGGAATCCCCGAACTGCCCGACTCGCACCGGGGGTTGTCCGAGAAGACGCGCTGGATCGAGAGCCACGCCGCACTGGTCGAGGACCGGGCCGATGCGCTGCTCGCGACGGGCCGGGCTGCCGAGATCGTCGGCGAACTCGAAGCCGCGGTGGCCGATGCTCCGCTGCGCGAAAGACGCTGGGGCCAATTGATGCTCGCGCTCTACCGCGCCGGCAGACAGGGTGAAGCGCTGGCCGCGTACCAACGCGCACGGTCGCTGCTGGCCGATGAGCTCGGTGTCGACCCAGGGCCCGAACTTCGTCGGCTGGAGGCCGCAATCGTCGCCCAGGACGCGGCGCTGGATACCCCTGTCGCACAACAGCTTCAGTCGGTGATGCGAGCAGTCACGTTTCTGCTCACCGATATCGAGGGTTCAACCGCCGCTTGGGAGACTGACGCCGACGCCATGGCGGCGGCCCTGGCCCGGCACGACGAGCTCGTCGAGCAGGTCGTCACGTCCCGCGGCGGACGGCTGATCAAGACACGAGGCGAGGGTGATGCGACGTTCTCGGTCTTCGAGCGGCCATCGACGGCAGCCGCCGCCGCCATCGAACTGCAAGACGCGATCACCCGCGAGCCGTGGGCATTGCTAGAGCCCATGCGTATCCGCGTGGCACTGCACACCGGCGAGGCCGAGCTCCGCGACGGCGACTACTTCGGCCGGGCGGTCAACCGTGCCGCACGCCTGCGGTCGCTGGCTAATGGTGACCAGATCCTGTGCTCCGGTGCGACCGCCGAACTCGTCATCGACTCACTGCCCGACGACGTTGTACTCGCCGACCTTGGGATGCGCCAGCTGCGCAACCTGGCGCGTCCCGAGCACGTGTTCGAGCTCCGGCTGGAGACGGCCGAGCGACCCCAAGAGACCAGCGAAGCTCCCATCGAGCGGCCCGACCTTCCCGCGATATTGACCGGACCTGGGCCGTTCGTGGGGCGCGGCCACGAAATCGAACGACTTCTGTCGGCGTGGCAGACCGCGCTTGCCGGGAGCACGCGGGCGGTGCTGATTGCCGGCGAACCCGGCGTCGGCAAGACCCGCCTTGCCGGCGAATGGTCGCGACAGGCCTACCAGCAGGGAGCAGTCGTGCTGTACGGGCGTTGCGACGAGGATCTCGGCGCGCCCTACCAACCGTTCGCCGAAGCGCTGCGTTCGCTCGTGCCCTGCCTCGGCGCCAGTCGGCTGCGAGGACTGCGCGGCGTGGAAGCGCTGCTTCCCCTGGCGCCTGGGCTGACCGATGTCATACCCGACCTGGCAGCGCCGACCCGCGCGGACCCGGACACCGAACGGTATGCGCTTTTCGACGCGGTCGTCGCCCTGTTGCAGCTCGTCTCCACGAGCGCGCCGGTCGTCCTGATTCTCGACGACCTGCACTGGGCAGCCAAGCCCACACTGCTGTTATTGCGGCATCTCCTGCGCTTCGGTGATCAGGCTCGCGTCCAAATCGTCGGGACGTACCGCAGCACCGACCTCGACCGCTCCCATCCCCTGGCTGCGATGCTCGCCGACCTGCACCGTGACGGCACCGCCAACCGCCTACAGCTCAGCGGTCTCGACGAGGACGATGTGAGCGCCTACGTCGCCGAGGCCGGCTACGACGACGAAGAACTCGCCCGGGCATTGGCGTCCGTCACTGGCGGCAACCCGTTCTTCCTCATCGAGGCGCTGCGGCATGTGGACGAAAGTGGCGGCGTGTGGGACCCGAGCACCTTGCCGCAGGGCGTCCGTGAAGCCGTGAGCCGCAGACTATCCCGCCTTCCGGTCGAAACGAACAAGGCCCTTGCCGCAGCCGCGGTCGTCGGCAGCCGATTCGCGCTGGACCTCGTGGAGCGAGTGGTCGAGCAGGATCTCGTCGACGCCTTCGACGAGGCGTGCCAGGCCGGCATCGTCATCGAAGAGCCCGGCGGTCGATACCGATTCAACCACGCCATCGTCCGGCAGTCGCTGCTTGCTGAGCTGGCGTCCGTGCGTCGCATGCGGCTGCACCAACGCATCGCCACGACACTGGAGAACGAGCCCGGCGCCGACGACGAGCTGCTGGGTGAACTGGCCCATCACTACTTCGAATGCGCGTGGGCGGGAAACGCGGCCAAGGCCGTCCTCTACTGCCGACGTGCCGCCGACCAGGCGATGGCCCGGCTCGGCTACGAGGGCGCCGCCGATCTCTATGATCACGCGCTGCACGCTCTGGAAGAGATCGACGAGGAGCTGCCCGACCGCGACGAGCAGACCGCCGAGCTCCTCATCGCGCGCTGCGAGGCGCTGCTAGCCGCAGGCGATGTGGCATCGGCGGCGGGTGCTGTCGCGCAATTGCAAGAAGCCACAGTCGATTCCGAGCGGTTAGCGGCATGGGCGACGTGCTTCGACGGCCAGCTGTCGATGCTGATTCACCCCGAGCGATTGGACGAGGTAGCGACCGCGGTAGGTGCGGCCGCCGAGAAATTGGCCGAGTTGGGCGACGCGGCCGGAGAAGCTCAGGCGCACACCGTCCGCGCCGGGTGTCTCGCCCGCCTGGGGAGAGTCGGCGACTGCGAAATCGCCCTGGACGAAGCGCTTACCGCGGCCCGGCGTGCGCGTGAACACCGCCGGGTGAACGCGGTGCTGGCGGGTGCGCCGCTCGCCGCGCTGTGGGGCCCCAACCCGGTTCCGCGGGCAGGCGGCCGGTGTCTGGACGTGGTACGGCTGCTGCGAATCACGACCGACTCGCCTGCGGTCGAGGCGACATCGACCCGGTGTCAGGCCGTGCTGGAGGCTTTTCGGGGCCGCGCCGAAGCAGCTCGACGAATGATCGACTCAGCCCGGCGCACGGTCACCGAACTGGGACTTCGTCATGCTCTTCTCGAAGTTGAGCAATTTGCCGGAATTGTCGAATTGGTCGTCGACGATCCTGCCGCGGCCGAACCGCACCTGCGCAAGGCCTACAACGGATTTCGTCGCATGGGACTGGACGCCGATACCGCCGAGACTGCGGCCCTGCTGGGTCGTACCTGCCTCGTGCTCGGGCGGGATGCCGAGGCTGACGAATTGTGTTCGGAAAGTGAGCGTCTGGCCGGGCACGCTCTGAAGGCATCGATCTCCTGGCGCACGCTTCGAGCGCAGTTACTGTCACGTCGCAGTGATCATGACGGGGCTCGACGGCTCGCGGAGGCTGCTGTCGGGCTGGCCGAGCGCACCGACGCGTTGGCCGATCACGGGGACGCCTGCCTAACGCTGGCAACGATTTTGGGAGCTGCGGGCGACGCTGCAGGCTCGCGAGCTGCCGCCGAGCGGGCGGCTGAACTGTATGAGCGGAAAGGAGCTGCGGCACTTGCTGAGAAGGCACGGCTAGTTCTCGGAGAACGCATCTCGCAGCCCGTCCCTGCGCCACTCGAAGCGCCCGTTGTAGAGCTCGACAATGCATGCGCACGTGTGGGCCAACGCGTCATAGCTGCTATTCATAGCGAGGCCTGGGATGCGCTCAAGGAGTTGTATGCACCTGAGGGCCTCGTCGAGAGTCGTCGGAAGATCGTAGGCTTCACGACCGACCTGCCACCGGCGGACTGGGCACATCAAAGCAGGCGAGCTGTTGAGACGGGCGCGGTCCGGTTCGACCAAGTCGTTATCGCCGTGCGAGGCGAGCGCCGGGCGCTGACTCGAGTGGTGGTAGGCAGTGCCGACGTGAGTACTGGAGCGCCGCGCGACGAATTCCTCTCGCTACTCGGCATCGACGAGGATGGGCGAATCTGCCTACAGGTGTGGTTCGACGTCGAAGACATGGACGCCGCGCTCGCGGAACTCGACGCCGCCTACGCCCGGTTCCGGGAAGAAGGCCCGCCAGAGCGGCGGCTCAACGATAACGCCTTAAGCCGAGCAGCAGAGCGCTTTTCGTCGTGCTACGCAGCCCGCGACTGGGACGCCATGGCGGATGTGCTTGCCGAGGACCTGATTGTCGACGATCGCAGGCGAACGGTGAACGCGGGAATTCGGCACGGCCGGGATGCCGAAATCGAAGACTTGCGCATGTCCGTCGAGGTCGGGTTCACGACCATGACCTCGATCGTCATAGCGACCCGCGGAGAGCACCTCTCCCTCAATCAATTTTCGGTTCACGCTCGGCAGCCAGAAGAGTTGGGAGTCGAAGCCCTTCATGTCGTCGAGTTCGACTCTGATGGGAGGATCGCGGCGCTGGTCATATTCGACGTCGACGACTTCGACACCGCCATCACCGAACTCGACGCCCGCTACCTGACCGGCGAGGCGGCCGCCTATTCACACTCTTGGTCAGTCGTAGCGCAGACGTACGCTGCAGCGAACAGGCAACAACTCCGATTGACACCCGACTGCGTGAGCATCGACCACCGACAAGCGAGAGCGTTCGCGCCCGGTGAATTCACTGAATACATGCACGCCACGTGGGGCCTCGCACCAAACGTCAAGGGCTACGTCGAGACCGTGCATCGGTTGAGCAACATCGGCGCTGTCGTGACTCACGTGGTCCGTGGAAGCTCGCACGAGGGCTTCGACGCCGAATGGCGGGAGGTCATCCTCGGGACATTCGACGGTGAACTGATCAGCCGCTGCGAGCTGTTCGACGAATCGGACGTCGACACCGCGCTCGCCCGCTTCGACGAACTGTGTCGATCGGCGCCGCGATTGGAAAATGCGGCAAGCCAAGTGAGCGAGCGCTTTCTGGCGCACTTCGCGGCCCACGAGTGGGACGCCATGGCCGAGATATTGGCCCGCGACTATTACCTCGACGATCACCGAAGCGTGGTGAACGCCGGAATCCGGCACGGTCGAGAAGCGGCTATTGCAAACATGCGCGCTGTCGCCGACCTCGGCATCACGAACGTCACTGTGACCGCAATTGCGACGCGCGGGGAGCGGCTCGTCCTCACCCGCAGTATCTTTTCATTCCGGGATCAAGGCCCCGAGGCCTTCGTCGCCGAGCAACTCGACATCGGGGAAATCAACTCAGATGGGCGAGTCGTGGCGAACGTCTCGTTCGACGGCGACGACGTCAACGCCGCCTTCGCTGAACTCGAGGCGCGCTACCTCGCTGGTGAGACTGCCGTCCATGCGCACACCTGGTCGCTCGTAGCGGCCAGCTACGCCGCGCTCAACCGTCACGAGCTCCCTGCAACCACGCCAGACTGGGTGACCATCGACCACCGACAGGAGACCGCGTTCGGGCCCGGTGACGTGACCGCATACATCCAAGCCGGGTGGGACGTCGAGCAAGACATCAATATTTACGTCGAGCAAGTGCATCGGCTGAGCAACATGGGAGCAGTCGCCACATATGCGGCGCAGGAGACTGCGCAGGAGGGCTTGCAGGCTGAGTGGCGCGGGATCGCGGTTTTCACGGTCGACGGCGACATGATCAACCGCACAGAGGTCTTCGATGAAGCAGACCTCGATGCCGCGCTCGCGAGGTTCGACCAACTCAGCCGGCCGACACCGTGGCTGGAAAACACCGCAACGCGAGTGTGGGAGAGCATTTTTTCGTATGTTGCGGACGACGACTGGGAGGCCGTGGCTCGAATATCGGCCGAGAACGTCGTCGTCGACGATCGCCGGCGGGTGGTCAACGCCGGAACCCTGCATGGTCGAGATGCCAACATCAAAGATGCACAGGCGACCGTCGGTGTCGGTTTCACGATGGCGATGGTGGGCACCTTGGCAACCCGCGGCGGGCGCCTCGCCCTGACACGAGTTCGCGTGTCGGGCCGCGACCCCGAGGCGATCCAAAACGATGCACTTAGCATCGTCGAGGTCGACGTCAGCGAGCGGATCACGGCGGCGGTCGTGTTCGACCTCGACGACTTCGATTCGGCCATTGAAGAGCTCGACGTCCGCTACCTCGCCGGCGAAGCGGCGCCCCACGCGCAGACGTGGTCGCTCATCATGCAGGGCTTCGCTGCGCTCAACCGGCGCGAGCTTTTCCGAACGACCCCAGATTGGGTGAACATTGATCATCGGCCGGCGACGTCAATTGCATCCGGGGATATATCTACATTGCTCAGTGCTGCATGGGTTTTCACGTCTAATCTAAGCTACTTCATCGACACCGTGCATGGACTGGACGACCTCGGAGCGGTCTTCACACACATGGCGCATGAGACCGCCCAAGACGGCTTCCACGCCGAGTGGCGAGCGATCAGCGTGATCACGTTCGAAGGCGACCTGGTCAACCATTGCGAGGTTTTCGACGAAGCCGACTTGGATGCCGCGATCGCGCGATTTGAGGAATTGCAACCGCGGCCGCGGCGGTTGGAAAACGCGGCAAGTCTGCTGTACGAGCGATTCAAGATGTGCTACGCGGCTCGCGACTGGCGAGCAGTAACGGAAATGCTGGCAGAGAACGTATTGAGCGAGGACCGTCGTCGGGTGGTCAATTCCGGCCTCCGGCAGGGCGCAGACGCAGTGATCGCAGAAATCTCGGGACTGGCCGAGTTCGGGATCGACTTGGCGTCGGAGGTAGTTGCGACCCGTGGCGAGCGTCTTGCCCTCAACCGCATCCGAACCTGGGACCGTGATCAAGGCCCCGATGGGTTCGAAACAGTCGTATTCGACGTCGTCGAGATCGACGGCGATGGACGGTACGACGCACGCATCGTATTTGACCTCGACGACATTGACGCCGTCTTTGAGGAGCTCGACGTCCGCTACCTCGCCGGTGAAGCTGCCGCCCACGCGCAGACTTGGTCCGTCATGACACGGGCTTACGCCGCCCTTAACCGGCGGGGACTCCCAGCAACCACGCCGGACTGGGTAAACGTCGACCACCGCCCGGGGGCAGCCTTCGCGCCCGGCGAGATGACCGCATACATCTCTGCAGCGTGGGCCGACCTCGAACGGGATCTGTGTGTCCACATCGAGGCTGTGCACCGGCTGAGCGAGTTCGGAGCAGTCTTGACACAGGTGCTGAAAGGGACCACACAGGACGGCTTCGAGGCCGAGTGGCGGACGATCAACCTCTTTGGGGTCGACGGCGAACTGATCAATCGCTGTGAGCTATTCGACGACGCAGACCTCGATGCGGCGCTCGCGCGCTTCGATGAACTGAGCGCCCAGGCCTCGCCTCTGAAGAATGCGGCATGCCAAGCGACCGAGCGCTTTTTGATCCACTTTGCGGAACGTGAGTGGGAAGCCATGCCCCAGTTGCTGACCGAGTGCAGTTTCACGGACGACCGTCGTCCGGTCGTAGGCGTCGGGATACGACGCGGCCGAGAAGTCATCGTCGCGGACTGGCGCGCTGTCGCTGACGTCGGGACGAAGAACGTGACGTTGACAGTGATTGCGACCCGCGGAGATCGCCTGGTACTTGCTCGTCTCCGCTTCGGCGGACAAGCCCAGCAGTCTGAAGCGTTCCACGCCGATGTGCTGGGCATTGTCGAGATCAATGCCGAAAACCAGATCGCCGCGTGCATGATGTTCGACCTCGACGACGCAGACGCGGCTTTCGTCGAGCTTGATCGTCGCTACCTCGCTGGCGAAGCAGCCGCCCACGCGCGGACCTGGTCGGTAATCTCGAGTTCATATGCCGCGATGAGCCGCCGCGAGCTTCCCCGGACGACGCACGATTACGCGAACATCGACCACCGGCGATTCCCGATGGAGCCTGGCGCCTTTAACACGTCTCTCAATGCTCAGTGGAAACTCCTGCCGAACTTCAACTTGCGCATCGAGTCAGTCCATCTGCTTACCGACCTTGGAGTGGTCTTTACCCAAGCGGCGGAAGGTACATCGCGAGAAGGATTTGACGCCGAATGGCGATGCACGCTGGTTATGACCGTCGAAGGCGAACTGCTCAACCGCTGTGAAATCTTCGACGAGGCAGACCTTGACGGAGCGCTGGCCCGCTTCGAAGAACTGCATTCGCAGGCCGTGTGGCCGAGGAACGCGGCAAGCCGAGTGGTTGAGCTTGTGTTCACGTACTTCGCGGCCCGCGACTGGGCCGCCATGGCGAAGCTAGTGGCCGAAGACATTTGCTCCGACGATCGTCGTTCGGTGGTCAATGCCGGAATCCGTCACGGTCGGGATGCCGAAATTGCCGATATGCAGGCAATCGCCGACGTCGGCGTCACGCAGGTAGTACCGACCGTGATCGCAACGCGCGGTGAGCATCTGACCCTCTGTCATGTGCTCCTCCCGGTTGAAGATCAAGGGGCCGGGTCGTTCCGCAACGAGGCGCTCTGCTTGGCCGAGATCGACGCCGACAACCGGGTCGTGGCCCGCCTCTTGTTCGATCTGGACGACTTCGACGCAGCCATCAAAGAACTCGACGACCGCTACTTCGCCGGCGAAGCAGCCGCCCACTCACACACATGGTCGGTCATTGCGCGGTCCTATTACGAGACCAATCGACGCGAACTTCCCGGCATGACACCGAATTCGGTTTTCGTGGATCATCGACCGGGCGTGACAACCGAGGCGGAAGATCTGGCCGCGTATCTCCCTGGCCTGTGGGACCTCATGCCGGACATGGGCGTCTACATCGAGTCGGTGCATGGGTTGAGCGATGTGGGAGCGGTCGTCATCCAGGCTACGCGAGGGACGTCGCGGGAGGGCTTTGACGCCGAGTGGCGGGCAATCGCCGTGAGCGTACTCGAAGGCGACCTCTACAGCCGCGTCGAAGCCTTCGACGAGGCGGATCTCGATGTCGCGCTCGCCCGCTTTGACGAACTGCAAAGACAGAAACGGCATTTGGAGAATGCGGCAAGCCGGGCAAATCACCGCTTGTTTGCCTATTCTGCGGTCGGCAATTGGGCGGCGATACCCAAGATCTTGGCCGACGACAGTTTCGTCGACGATCGCCGTCGCGTGGTGAACGTCGGGTTCTGGGGCGGCCGCGATATCGTGATAGCAAACATGCGAGCCTTGGCCGACGGCCTCGCGAACGTAATCTTGACCGTCATTGCGACCCGCGGGGAGCGCCTCGCCCTGACTCGCATCTGTTCCTTGAACCGCGACCCGCGCGATGGGGACTTCGGCGTCGAGATGCTCGGCATCGTCGAGATCGACGCCGACGAGCGGATCGCCGGCTACGTCTTCTTCAACCCCGACGACATCGACGCCGCCTTCGGCGAACTCGATCGTCGCTACCTCGCCGGCGAAGCGGCCCCCCACTCGCGCACCTGGTCGGTCGTGACTAGGGACTACGCGGCGATCAACCGACATGAGGTACCCACGACAACGCCGGATTGGGTGAACATCGACCATCGGCGCGGGATAGCTTTTGCGCCCGGCGAATTCTTTCAATACCTGCGTGCCACTTTTGACGTCTCGCCAGACATCAAGATTTACATCGAGGCGATACACCGGCTGAGCGGTCTCGGAATCGTGTTCACGCACGCGGCATATGGGACCTCCCAAGAGGGCTTCGACGCCGAGTGGCGAGAGACCGCAATCCTGACCGTCGACGCCGACCTGGTCAACCGTTGCGAGATGTTCGACGAATCAGACGTCGAGGCCGCTCTCGCTCGCTTTGAGGAACTCAACCCGGCCGCGAGCTCTGTCTGACGGTTTGATCCTGCGGCCACAAGGTCGCCTCCCCGCCAGTAGGTTGAGTGGGGCTACCGTGCCGCGGCTGTTCCAAGGGGAGGTTCGATGTCCGGCGATAGTGGAAAAACCGTGCTGATCACCTTCGGCCGGTCGTTTCTGTCGCTCCATCTGGCCCGCTTGATGGCCGCCGCCGGACACACGGTGCTGACCGCCGACTCGGTGCCGTTTCCCATCACCCGGTTTTCCTCTGCCGCTACCGAAACATTCCGCTTGCCGCGTCCCACCTTCGAACCGGTCGAGTGGACGCAAGCTGTCGCCAGGATCGCCCGCGAAAGGGCGGTCGACCTGATCATCCCGATCCACGAGGGAACCGCCATCCTGGCAAACACCATCAAGCGATACCCCGACCTCTTCCCCGACGGCTGCAAGCTGTTCTTTGCCGACTTCGAACTCGAGACCCAGCTCGAGAACAAGTACGAGTTTCAGGCCGCGCTGAAGTACCTCGGGTTCCCCACACTCGACTTCACGCGGGTCGGTAGCCAAGAAGTACTCGAGGCGCTGGATTTCGACCAGCCCTTCGCGCTCAAGCCGGTCTATTCGCGTGGCTCACAAAACATCCACAAGGTGTGCCCGGGACACCTTCCGCGCGGCCTGAGTTTCGACGCGCGCAATCCGTGGATCGCGCAAGTGTGGGCCGACGGCACGAACTATTGCTCGTATTCCGTTTGCCACAACGGTCAGATCAAAGCGCACGCCACATACCCGGTGCGCTACGCGATCGACGGCACGTCGTGCCTGACGTTCGAATCTGTCCAGCACGACGGCATCGCTGCATGGGTACGCGAATGCGTCAAAGCGTTCAATTTCACCGGGCAAATGGGCTTGGATTTCATCGAGGTGCCAGGCGGGGAGCTCTTCGCCATCGAATGTAATCCGCGGGCAACCAGCGGAATACTGCTGTTCGATCCCGAAACACGAGTCGACAGAGCATTCTTCGGCGTCAACGAAGAGGTGATCGTGCCCGAGCACGGCGCGAGCAAGATGCTCGGTCCGGGGATGCTGATGTACGGCTGGCGAAAGTCGGCGTTGAAGGACAACACTTTCCGCGGATTTCTGCGTGACTACCGACGTACCGACGGTGTCATTTTCACCCGCCGCGATCCTGGGCCGAGTGTGGCGCTGCCGCTCGCCATGGGAAACATTCTTGCCGAGGCTGCCCGCTATCGTGTGAGCATCCCGGAGGCGTTCTTGCACGACCACGACTGGGATGGCGGGCCGGGGTGATCAGGTACCGCGATGCGCGCAGCAGAATTTGATGATCCTGGCGACGCTGTCGCCGGGTCCGGTGAAGATGCCGCCGTGGCCTGCGCCGTCGATCTGTACAAACTCGGCGGCGGGGATCAAGCGAGCCGTCGCCTCACAGAGAGCCGGCGGAAAGAACAGGTCGTGTTCGAACGCCAGGACAAGCGTGGGCACGTCAATCGCACGGAGATGTTCCGAAGCCGGTTCGCCGGCGGTGATCCACTGCTGTGACGCCGTCAGCTGACCCTTGAACCCTTCAGGTCCGGCCCACCCACTGTCGTAGCCCGCCGACAAGACTTGCTGCCAGCCCTGCACCGTCGCCGGATCTTGCAGCATCGGCGAGTGGAGGGTGGTCAGCAATTGTTCGAAGACCAATACCTCACGCGGCACCTCGCCGTAGCGCTCGATCAGGCCGAGTTCCATCTCCCCCACCATCGCCCCGATTGGCGACGGCTGAAGTCCGGCAAACAAGACCAGCGCACCCACCAACTCGGGTCGGCTACGCAGCAGCATCTGCGCGGTATAACAACCCATCGAATAGCCGACGACCGCGGCTCGCCGGATCTGGAAATGGTCGAGTATGGCGGCGGCGTCGCCGGCCAGGTCGGCCACTGAATACGGCGCGGCCGGCGCCGAGGACGGTGACATTCCGCGCGCGTTGTAGGCGATGACCTGGAATCCCGCGTCGACCAGGGACTGGGGAAGCCCGCAAATCTCCCAGGTGATGCTCGGCATACCGAGGCCGCCGACCAGAAGCACGGTCGGGCCTCGGCCGGACCGTTGCACCGCGAGTTCGACGCCGTGCTCCGCGACGACGAACTCGAACCCGTCGTAGCGCGTCGCGCCGGTGGCATCGCTCATTAGTGCAACTGTAGTAAGGGGCGCCGGCCGGATCCGCATCGTTTTACCCGCAGCGGGAGTACCGGTCATTACGATAATTCGACAAGTCCGGTAGAGGGACACCGAGGATGCAGATGCGCTTCACCTTGCGATCCCCTTCCGGCGCCGTCCGGCGGACGGCGCCCGCCTTGGTATGCCCAGCACCATGACGGCTCCAGTGCTCGACCTCGACGGCTGTGTCGTCGGCCGGCAGCAGGAGCTGAGTGAACTCCGGGCCGCAGTCGAAGCCGCTGCATTCGCCGGCGGAGGATGCGTCCTGCTCAGCGGGGTGCCAGGAGTAGGCAAGTCGTCGCTCATACAGGCCTTCGGCGTCGAGGTGGCCGGGCGCGACTGCGTTTTTGCTTACGGAAGGTGCCGGGACGGCGCGCCCGCACCATATTCGGCGTTGGGAGATGCGTTCGGCTCGCTGGTCCGCGCCATGGAGGCCACCGGGCCGGCCGAACGCGACCGCTGGCGCGCGGACATCGTTGGCGGGATGTCCTCGATCGCCGGCATCCTCGGTGAGCTCGTGCCCGACCTGGCGCGTGTGCTCGGTGAGACCCCGCAGGTGGCGGTGGACCTCGACGCGGCAGATGCTCGCCGGCGGCTGCACCGCGCCGTCATCCGGTTGTTGTCCGACACCGCGTCCTATCGGCCCGTCGTGTTGGCGATCGACGACCTGCAGTGGGCCGATCGCGACACTCTGCTGCTGTTGTCCGAACTGTTGACGGTATCGCTGCGCAATGTGCTGGTGCTGGGTGCGCACCGCGCCGGTGAATTCGATGCGGGCGCAGCGGGTCTCAGTTCGGCGGAACTGCGCAGCATCGAACTCGGCCCGCTATCCGGTGAGGACGTCGAGGAGTTGCTCTCCGCGGTGTCCGGGCGGGGCGTGGAGCTAGGCGACGTGGCCGCTGAATTCCAGCATCGGACCGGCGGGAATCCGCTGCAGGTTCGTCAGCTGTTGTACCGCGCACAACGCGAAGGCGCTCTTATCCCTGTCGGCGCGGGTGGGCGCCCGAGTTGGGATCTGCGCGTCCTCTCGTCGATCGAGGTCACCGCCACGGCCGCCGAATTCCTCGGTCGCTACCTCGACCAGCTGCTTCCAAAGGATCGGGCGGTGCTGAGTTCGCTGGCCTGCATTGGCGGCGAGTTCGACCTCGATGACGCCACTGCCGCGGCCGCGGAGCCCCCCGACGTGGTGGCCCAAGCGCTCTGGGCGTGCCTCGAGCTTCGTCTGATCGAAGCCGTCGACAGCGGTGGCAGGCGGATCGCCAACGCGATCAGTCGCGACGCCTGGTACCGCTTCAGCCACGACCGCGTGGCGGAGGCCGCGCGTGACGGACTATCCGATGCCGCTCAACGCGAAACACACCTGCGGATCGGTCGAAGGTTAGTCCAGCGGGGCGACGATCGGCTGTTCGAGGCTGCGCGTCATGTCGGCATCGGCGGCCGTGGGCTCCCGGACGATGCCGAGCGCGTTCAGTTCGTCGATGTGCTGCGGCGCGCGGCGCGAAAAGCGAAGGCGCAGGCCTCGTTCCCGTTGGCGCTTGCATACTGCCGCAACGCCCTGGACCTGCTCGGTGAACAGCGTTGGGCCACTCACTTTGCTCTGTCCCGCGAGTTGCAACTCGATGCTGCGGAAGCCGCACTGCTGGTCGGTGACGTCGCGGCGCTATATGTGTTGCTCGACGAGGCGGAGGGGGTGCTGCACGAGCCCGCCGACCGCGCCCGCCTGGCCTACCTCCGACTGAAGGGGCGGGTTGCGCAGAATCGTCTTCAGGAGGCACTCGACATTGGGCTGCGTGCGCTCGATGAGCTCGGCGAACCGGTGCCCGCCAGTGCCGGCAAGCCGCGGATGGGCAACGCGCTGGTTCGGATGAGGCTGACGACGCGCCGCTGGAGCAACGATCGGCTGCTTGCGCTACCGCAGTGCGACGACGAGTGCGTCATTGCACTGCACCGGATTCTTGCCGAGCTGTGCAACATGGCGGTTCTCGTGCGGCCTAACCTCTTGCCCTTGCTTGTGCGAAAGCAATTCGATCTCACGTTGGCGCACGGCCATACGCCGTCCTCACCGCTGGTCATCGCCGGTTACGGGATTGTGCTCGTGCTGCTCGGTGACCACGCGGGCAGTCAGCGCTTCGGCGAGGTCGGCATGCTGCTCGCAGAGCGCCCGGAATTCCGCCAGGCGAGACCGCAGACGGTGTTCATGTACCTGGACTACATCCACCACTGGCGCCACCCCATTCAAGACGGCTTAGGCGAGCTACGCGACGCCGTCGAGGACGCACTCGACCAGGGCGACCAGGAAAACGCCGGACTTCTCGTCGCGACCCTGCTCTCCCAGTCTTTTTGGGCGGGTCGTCCGCTCCCGGAGATCGACGCCCTCGCCAGCTCCCTTATCCCCCACATCCGTTCCCAGCCCGTGCACAGCGCTCTTTGCCAAGCCATGCAGCAGCTTTGCCTCAACCTCATGGGCCGAAGCGCCGATCCCTTCCTCCTCGCCGGCGAGAGCGGCTACGACGAGCGAAACGTGCTGCCGGCGGCCCGCGATGAGGGCGACGAGGTCGCCCTGGGTGTAGCCGCGGCCATGAAGCAGGGCCTGCACTTCTGGTCTGGCGACCACGCCGGTGCCGTCGCCGCCACGTCAGAGGCAATCGAGCATCTAGGCGGTCTGGCCGGCATTGCGGCATCACAACTCGTCTACATGATTGGCGCCCTCAGCATGATCCAATGCGCGCCGCGGGACCGCTCGACCGCCCGCTTCGTGCACCAGACTCTGGTGTTGCACCGCAAGTGGGCGACGGGTGCGCCGGAAAACTACGCGGCACCGTATGCCCTGATCCGAGGAGCCTGGGCGCGAGCACGCGGCCAACACGCCCACGCAGACCGCTACCTTCACCAAGCGATTGAGGTTGCCGAGGAGAACCGGCTCCCAACAATCAGCGCGCGCGCCCACGAGGAGGCCGCCGCCCTCTACGCCGAGACCGGGCGAAAAACGCTGCGCGAACACATGCTGCGATCGGCGTATCAGCGTTGGCTGAATCTGGGTTTCGCGGTGCGCGCGGATTGGCTCGCGCGGGAACATTCCTGGCTACTGCGACGCGATCTCAAGACCGATTCGGCTGGGATCGACCCGGTCGGCGCGCATCAGCTTCTGCGCGCGTTGTCGGGCGCGCGGACACGGGACGGATTGGCCAATATCATCCTGGGCTCCGTCGCGGACACGACTGGTGCAGGCCGCGTCTTGTTCATCACCGGCGACGCGGAGAACCCGGCGGTCCGGGCCGTCAGTGATCATGGCGAGATCTCGATCGTGGATGGGCCATGGACCGAGGTCGCCTATGACAAGGACACCGTGCGCCGCGTGATCGACGGCGGTTCCGCCGTCGTCGTCGCCGCCGACCGTCGAAAGCCTGCGATCCTGGCCGTTCCAATAACGCTGCACGACAACACAATCGGCGTGATCTATGCCGAGCAGGATAAGTCCGGCACCAATTTCGGCACCGCCCAAGAGGAGGCGGTCACCTTCCTCTGCGAACAGGCCGCCGCGCCCCTGTGGAACTTCCAGCTCGAGGAACGACTACGGGCCGCCGACGAGCACCGGCAGTCCCTCATGGACGTGCAATCGAAATTCGTGCCCAACGAACTGCTGCGCATCCTCGACATCGATGACCTCCGCCGCGTCCGCGCCGGCTACCGCGTCGAACGCGAGATGACTGTGCTCATCAGCGATATCCGCGGCTACACGACCATGCTTGAGGACATGGACGTCGCAGAGGCGAGCAACTTGGCGATGGGCTTTCTGCGGGCAGTCGAGCTTCCGATCATCAGTTACAACGGCATGATTCAAGACGTGCGCGGCGACGAGATCGTCGCTGTCTTCGACTCGGAGCCCGACGCCGTGCGAGCGGGATTGGCCATGCTGCGCTCCCTGCGTGCGCACAACCGGGAGCGGACGGCACTGGGGTCCGAGGAACTGCGGGCGGGCATCGGCATCAACACCGGCGCGGTGGGCGTCGGGCTGGTCGGCGGGGTTAACCGCATGGTGCTCACCATCATCGGCGATGCGGTGAACCTGGCCGCCCGCATCGAAAGCACCAACAAACGGTACGGCTCCGCTCTGCTGATTTCCGACCGCACCTATAGCCGCCTCGATCGTTCGGAACAGTTCGATGTCCGTCGCATGGAGCGCGTCATGGTGGTCAACCGGCGCCGCCCAGTGACGATTTACGAGGTATACAACGAAGATTCGGCTTCCCTGCGAGCCGCGAAGCGTGCGGCGCAGCCCGCTTTCGACGACGCTTTCGCGCTGTTCGACGCCGGCGATGTCGACGGGGCGCGCGCCGCCTTCGAACGATGCCGGGCGTTGCTGCCCGACGACCCCGTAGCAACGCTGCACCTGGCGCACTGCGACGCGGTGGCTCGCGGCGAGATGACCCCTGGTCAGGAAATAGCCCTCCTGAACAAGTAATCCACTACTCCACTTTCAAAAACTGCGGCAAAGTGCTATTCGATTACCGATTTCTTCTGCCATGATTTGGACGACAGTCAGGAGGGTCACAGCCATGTACCTGAGCGGTGAGCGGTTGGCCCTCGCCAACCAGACCGTCAAAGAGACGTTCGAGCAGTCCAGCATTGCCTGGCAGGCGATCCCACACTGGGACACCGGCGACCCCAGCCAGACACAGGTGCCCAACGACAACGTGACCGCGCCCGCATTCCTCACCCTCACGTCGGTACCTATCGACTTCCAGGTGATGCTGGCCGACGTGATCGCGCCCAAGCCCGACATCCTGCTCGCGAACGTGATCGCCAACACCGTCAAACTCGCAGCGGCGGTCGACGACGCGGTGTTTCCGGCGCTTCGTACGGGCGCCAAGACTGAGACACTCGCCGGCAACGGAACTCAGGACATCCTCGACGCGCTCATCGCGGCCCGGGCGGACGTCGAAAATGGTGGGTACCGTGCGCCGTCGTGTCTCATCACGAACACGGACGGCCTCAAGACACTCACCAAACTCACGACCAACGGCTACCCCGGCACCGATGTGGTGCTGCGTCCGGCGAATATCAGCTCGCTACAACGCGTCGGGGCGCTGGAGAAGCCCGTGCCCACCAAGAAACCCGCCTTGGCGTATCTGCTCGGCCGGCGTCAGCGGATCGCGCCCGCAGGCGCGGCGGAGGCCTCCGCGGGTGAGGAGGCGTTGGACCTCGCCGTCAGCGTCCCGCCCAGCCTGGAGGTCGTCGGCGACGCAGCCAACAACATGATTCAACTCAGAGTCCGCCTCAGCTACGTGTTAAGGGTCAAGGATCCGAGCGGATACGTCGTCGTCCTGAATCCGTAATGACATCAACCTTGCCTCAGGCGCGCTCACTCCCGGTGGCGCCGGGCGCTCTCGAGGAATATCTCGCCCTGTGCAAGGACGCCTGCGACGGCGAGATCGACCGGCTGTACGGGTCGGGTGAGCGCGAGTCGAACGGTCTTTACGAGCTGATCCTCGACTACCCGATGCGCGGCGGGAAGGCGCTGCGGCCCGCACTGAGCATCGCGACGTGCCTCGGTCTCGGCGGCCACCTCGAGGCGATCCTGCCGACCGCCGCGACGCTCGAGCTCTACCACAACGCGTTTCTCATCCACGACGACATCGAGGACGAATCGTGGTGGCGGCGCGGCAAACCCACGCTGCACGTCGACCACGGCGTGCCGATCGCCGTCAATGTGGGCGACGCGATGCTGTCGCTGTCGCTGCAGCCGCTGCTCGACAACGTCGAGCGGGTGGGGCTCGGGCCCGCACTGCGCATCCTGCGGGCCGTCGCCAAGATGACTCGCCTGACCGTCGACGGTCAGGCGCTCGAGCTCGAGTGGGTGCGGTCCAACGCCTGGCGGCTCGACGACGCCGACTACCTGAAGATGGTGGAGCTGAAGACCAGCTGGTACTCGTTCATCACACCGCTGCAGGCGGGCGCGATCGCGGCCGGTGCCGGGCCAGAGCGGTTGGCGCCGTTGGAATGCCTCGGGCGGCACCTCGGAGCGGCATTCCAGATCACCGACGACCTGCTGAACCTGCGCGCGGATCCCGAGGAGTACGGCAAGGAGATCGGTGGCGACCTGTGGGAGGGCAAGCGGACGCTAATGCTGTTGCACGCCTTGCGGTGTGCCGAGGGGGCGGAGCGTGATCGCGCCGTGCAGATTCTGTCGCGGCGCCGCCCGAGCGCCGACGGCGAGTTGGGCCTGACCGAGTTGCTGGATCGACTGACCGCCCGCGCCGAGTTGTCACAGTCCGGACGGGCCGAGATCGAGGCTCGACTGCAGGGCCACCACCCCTCGGAACCGAAGAGCCTCGACGACATTCGCTGGCTCTACGAACTGATGCACCGCGTCGGATCGCTTCAGCACGCCCGCGACGTCGCCGCCCGGCATGCCAGGGAGGCGGCCAAAGCCCTCGCAGGTTTGGACTGGCTCCCGCGCAGCCGGCACCGGGACGTACTGGCCGACCTCGTGGATTACGTGCACGGGCGGACCCGATGAACCCCGAAGCCCTGCTCGGCATGCTGGCCGAGCTCGAGCGGATCCGCGAGCTCACTCTCGACCTCATCGAGCGGCAGATACCCGGATTGCACCCGGCCCCTGGGGACGAGGCCGGCGACGCGGAGCGGAGCGTGTTCGACCTGCTGCTTGGCACGCGCCGTGCGGTCTTGGGCAACCCGGCGGCTGCCCGGGGGCTGCACGACCTGCTCGTCGCCGAGGGCCGTCGTTACGCGAACACCCCCCGGGGGGCGCGGCTGCGCGACGGGCTGGTCGCCTCGGAAGCGGTGGAGAACCTCCGACGCGTCTGGGAGATGGTGAGCCTCAACGTTCTCGACGGTCCCGCCACGCCCAACGCCGGACCCGACGCCTGGGCCGAGCTGTTGGCCGACGTCGTCGTCGGCGGTGGCCTCGACGAAGCCATCCTGGACCGCCTGCGGCCCGGGGGGTTCGTATGACACTGACCGATCCCCGCGAAGCGCTCGCCGACCAGGCCGATTTCATCGGCTACCTGCTTGGCCTGGCCGGGCTGGCCCGCGTGATTCACACCCTGGCCGCCGACGGGGACCGCCGATCCGGGGGTTCTCGCGACCCGGACGACTTCGTGCACGCCCTGCTCGGGCTTGCCAGCGTCGGTGCGGTGATCGAGCGACTCGCCACTACCGCTGCCGCACAATCTAATCCGCTGCCTGTAGCCACGACGACTCCGCGGTGGCTGCGATGAGCGCCGTGCTCGCACGCAGCGACTTCCTCCGCGCCCCGGTGCTGGCCACCGCCCGGCCCACGGCATTCAAAGAATGGCACCACTTCGTGGTCCACGGGCGGGGCATGCGGCTCCTGATCAACTTCAACCTGACCAACGAGGCGTGCGGCGCCGGCCCGGCCCGGCTGGTGCCGCGGGTCATTGTGATCGCGCACGACGAGAAGTGGACCGGGGCCGTCGAGCGGTTCGACGACCGCGCCGTGAATGTCTCGGCCGATCTGGGGGACCTGACCGTCGGCGCCAACCGGATGACCGTCTTGCCCGACGGCTACCGCGTGACAATCGACTTGCCCGACAAGGGTATTCGCGGCGAATTGCACTTCACCTCGGCGAGCCGACCGTTTGTGGTTCGCAACGAACCGGCAGGCGATGGGCGGATCAGCTGGCTCTTCGTACCGAGGTTGCGGGCCGACGGGTGGCTACGCATCGGCGGCCGTGAGCACCGCATGGAAAACGACCTCGCCTATCACGACCACAACTGGGGTCGGTTCTGGTGGGGCGAGGATTTCGGCTGGACGTGGGGCACCATTTTGCCCAGCGGACCGCGGGACCCGTGGTCGATGGTGTTCGTGCAGATAACCGACCGGAGCCGGCTGCGTTGTCTATCCCAGTCGCTCTACGTGTGGCACGACGACGAACCCGCCGCCATCTTCCGGCACGCCGCGGTCACGACGCATTCGGACGGCCAGCTCGGCCGCGCGGCGGACTGTACGTTGCCGCCCCCGATGCGCCTGCTGCTGGACGGTGAGGTGCCGGGGGTGCCACAGCGGTTCGAGATCACCGCGACGCGGGCGGGCGACCGGGTGCAGGCGGAGTTTCGTTCGCAGTCCTATGCCCGGCTGGCGCAGCCGAGCGAGGTGAGTCTCGACCGGTCGACGGTGCTGTGCGAAACCACTGGGACCGCGCGGGCGAACGGAACGATCAACGGCGACAAGCTAGACTTTGTCGGCACTGGCGTATTCGAGTTCCTCCATGGTTGAACGAGTTTCGTCGCTGCTGCGGCGCTCGGTTGAGCATCTCGAGAACGAGGTTCCCGACAGTTACCGCTTGCTGGTTGCCGAGCTCGGCCCGATGGTGGTCGAGCTCAACGTCGACGGCGAGGTCTTTGCGCTGCGCGGCGGCGACCGGCTTCGGGTGTCGGACGGCGCGGCGGGCACTGCCGGCGTGCGGGTCGTCACCTCGCGGGCCACCATCCTCGATTTGCTCGATGCCGGGGTGGGGCTTGGCGAGGCGGTGGAGGCGGGCACGGTGAACGTGCTGGGTGCGCTCGACGACGTCCAGCGTGCGCACGACTCGTTGCTGGCGTACGTCCACGCCGCGGTCCGGGCGCCCTCACAGCCGAGCCTGCTGTCCGAGCTGCGGGCGGGACCGCCATGACCGAGTGCGTGTGCACGCCGGCGTCCTGCGTACGGCGCCCCACGGTGGCGGTCCTCGGGGCCGGGATCGCCGGACTCACCGCCGCCCACGAACTGGCGGAGCGCGGCTTCGTCGTCACGGTGTACGAGCCGCGACGCGATGAGCGCAACGGCCTAGGTTCCGGTCCGGCCGGGATGTACCCTCCCGTCAAACTCGGTGGCCTTGCCGCGTCGCAATATTCGACGGTGGGAACGCAAGATGGGAGCCGCGCCGAGTTGCGTCCGTTCCCGGGCCGGCGGGGCCAGCCACGTCCCCCCGGGCGGGCGGTCGCCGGCGAACACGGCTTCCGCTTCTTTCCCGCGTACTACCTACACATCTGGGATATGTTCCAGCGCATCCCGGTCTACGAGCGCACGCACGCGGGCGACTGGACGCCGACCTCGCGCACCATCTATGACAACGTCCGGCGAGTGATCACCCAGGGCGTCACGGTCGACGGCAAGCCGTCGCTCGTCTTTCCCCGCGAACTCCCCCGCAGCGGCGCCGAATTTCTCGGAATCCTCGGCCAACTCGCGACGGTGGGCATGACCGCCGGCGACGTCGCAACCTTCCAGAGCAGGATGCTGCGCTACCTCGTCACCAGTCCGCTGCGCCGGGCGCGGGAACTGCAAAGCGTGTCCGCCTACGACTTCTTCGTCGGACACGACAGCAAGACCGGAACCAACCAATTCTCTTACACACCACCGTGCGACGCGCTGCTGCGCCAAATGCCAAGGGTCCTGGCCGCATTCGACTCGCGCTGGGGCGACGCACGCACCAACCTCAGCACCTACTTACAGCTGTACCTGAACATGGACCGCACCGACAACAAGGCCGACGGGGTGCTCAACGGCCCCACCACCGAGGCGTGGTTCGACCACTGGTACCGCCACCTCGTCGCGCTCGGCGTCCGCTTCGTCCGCAACGCCGCGACCCGTCTCGCCCCGCCCGCCTTCGACGCGACTCAGCCACCCCACCTCAGGCCGCGCGTGCAGATCACCTTCGCCGACGGTACGCACGCGACGCCGGACTACACGATCGTCGCCGTCGACGCCCCGGCGGCCGAATACATCACCACTGGCCTGCGCGCGGGCGGAACCGGCGGCACCGCCGCGGGGCTGGACGGTTTCACCACCTTCGCTCCCCCACCCGACGGACCGCTGCAGCCCGCGTCGACGCGGTCGCGACAACGCCGCAATCCCTACGCCATGGACGAATTGGGCCGGGTGCCCTGGGATCGGTTCCAAACGCTGTGCGGCATCCAGTACTACTTCGACACGGAATTCCAACTGCTGCGCGGACACATGCTGTACGCCGACACCGACTGGGCGCTGTCGTCGATCAACCAGCAAGGTTTGTGGGAAAAACAACCGATTCTGGACCGCGACGGCCACGTCTCGGTGCTGTCGGTCGACATCGGAAATTTCAATGCCCCGTCCCGTCATCTGGGCAAGACGGCCCGCGACTGCACGCCCGATGAGATCGCCGCGGAGGTGTGGCGCCAGATCGTTGCCGCGCTGACGGGCAACGTCGAGGCCCTCGGCGAGGAGGTCATGCCGTGGCCCGCGTGGTACGCGCTCGACCGCGGCCTGGTGATGGCGGTCGGTCCGGGTCAGGGCCAGGGCCGCGCCGTTCAGAACGAGACGCCGTATCTCGTTCCGATCGTCGGGGACTGGACCAACCGGCCCAGCAGCGACCCGTGGAACCCGCACGGAACGTCGTGGAGCAGTGCGCCGCCCGAGGACTGGTGGCTCGAAGACCTCCAGCAGCGCAACGTCTGGCAGGCCCGCCATGGCGGCTATCAGGTGCACAACAATTCGGTTGTCTTCGCGGGCACGTGGAACAAGACATTCACTCGGCTGACATCGATGGAGGCCGCGTGCGAGTCGGGACGGCATGCCGTCAACGCCATCCTCGACCACTACGTCTGGGTCGAGTCGGGCGGTGTCGATCGCCGGGAAAAGACCACGCTGCGCTGGGAGTTTCCCTTCGGCTTCCTCGATCAGGGTCTGTCGAGCCCAATTCGGCTGCCGACACCGGCCGGTGACTATTGCTACATCTTCGACATCGAAAACCGCGAGCCCGCCGACACCCGCGCCCTGCGCACGCTGGACTCGAAATATTGCCAACAAGGGCTGCCCCATCCGCTGGACATACTGGCCGGATGGGGTACCCCCGTGTCCCCTGTCCCCCCGCTCGCTGGAGGTTAAAAATGTTCACGCCGACAAGCGATTACACCCAGCAACTGTTCGCCTATCTGCAGTCGTGGCGGCAGCTGCTGGAGCAGTGGACGACGGGCATGACGGCCGCGCCGCCATTCCCGACGGCGCCGTTCGTGATGCCCATGGTGCCGTTCATGCCACCGGGCGGACAGTTCATGCCGCCCGCGGTGCCGTTCATGCCGCCCGCGATGCCGTTCATGCCGCCACCAACCGCCGCCCCCGTCGCACCGACGCCACCCGCACCGGCCGACTACGCGCAGCAATTGTTCAGCTATCTCGCGGCCTGGCGGCAGTACCTCGAGCAGATGACGGGGGCGACGCCGGTATCGCCGCAGGCGCCGACCGCCGAGTCCGCCGACAGCGGTGGCACGGCCCAGAACGTGCGCCCACCGAACGTGCCGATTCCACCCGCCGACGACACCGGCAGCAAGGGCGCCGCCAGCGGCACCGCCCGCAAGGAAACGAACCCCACCTGGCCGCCGCCGCTGTTGGATCTAGGCCCCGGCAGCGAACTTGGGAGCCAAATCGTCAGCATCGACTTGCCGGGGGCCGCCTCCGGCCCCTTCGACCGCGGGCCAGAGGCGCCCCAGGTGCTGAGCCCGCCGGAATACGACTTCGGGTATCAATACGAGGGCCCGCGCCGCAGGGCCGTCGCCGGCCCGGCCGCGGCATCGGTCGTGCCCGTGCACGTGACGCTGGAGGCGGCCACCCACCTCCCTATTACGGGCACGCCATTTCGCAGCGCAATGGAGCGTGCGCAGTCGGCTTCAGCAAAAACTACCGGTGAAACACCCGCGCCCTGAGCGATCAGCAGGGGCACACTTGCGGAATGGAGGTTCATGAGCCGCGTCGGCAGCTGCACGGCATCTCCGACGTCCGTGCGTTCTTTCACACCAACACCGTCCCGCTGTATTTCATTTCGCCAACCCCGTTCAACCTTCTCGGCATCGACCGCTGGATACGAAACTTCTTCTACCTCACGTACTTTGACTCGTTCGAGGGCGAACATCCCCGCGTGTTCGTACCCCGGCGGCGCAACCGCATGGATTTCGACTCCATGGAGGACGTCTGCAATTACCTGCTGCGTGATCCCGAGACGCTCGACTTCATCGCACACCGAGGGCCCGGCGGCAAAGCCTGCTTTGTGATGCTTGACGAGGGCACCCACGCCCTCGCACACGAAGTCGGACTCGACGTCATGCAGCCGTCGGCGGAATTGCGCCATCGGCTGGGCTCCAAGATCGTCATGACGCGGCTAGCCCAGAAGGCGGGCGTGGCGAGCGTGCCCAACGTCATTGGCCGGGCCGGCGCCTACGACGAACTGCTGGCGCTCGCGCAGGTTGCGGGGTTGGGCGACAACCTCGTCGTCCAAGCCGCGTACGGCGACGCCGGCACCACCACATTCTTTCTGCGCGGGCAGCGCGACTGGGACCGTCACGCTGCTGTCCTGGTCGGCCAGGAACTCAAAGTGATGAAGCGCATCCGCAATGTCGAGGTGTGCCTCGAGGGTGCCGTGACTCGCCACGGCACCGTGGTCGGTCCCGCGATGACGAGTCTCGTCGGTTACTCGGAGCTGACCCCCTACAAGGGCGGCTGGTGCGGCAACGACGTCTGGCGCGGAGCGCTGACGCCGGAACAGACGCACACCGCGCGAGACATGGTGCGGAAGCTGGGCAACCGTCTCCATCGCGAGGGATACCGCGGCTACTTCGAGGTGGACCTGTTGCGCGACCTCGACTCCAACGAGCTGTACCTCGGCGAGGTGAACCCGCGGCTGAGCGGGGTAAGCCCGATGACGAACTTGACCACCGAGGCCTACGCCGACATGCCGCTGTTCCTCTTCCACCTGCTCGAGTACATGGACGTGGACTACGAACTCGACGTCGACGAGATCAACGCGCGCTGGGAACGGGGCTACGGCGGGGACGACGTCTGGGGTCAGCTGATGATCTGGGAGACCTCGCCGCATGTCGAACTCTTGACCTCGACCCCACGCACCGGTGTGTGGCGCCTCCACGACGATGGACGTGTCTCCTTTGCACGCAGCGCCAATGACTGGGCTTCGCTGACTGACGAGTCCGAGGCCTTCTACATGCGCATCGCGGCGCCCGGCGACGTGCGCTGCAAAGGCGCAGAGCTTGGCGTTCTGGTCACCCGAGGACACCTGCAGACCAAGGACTACAAGCTCACTACAAGCTCACCGAGCGCTGCCGGCGCTGGGTCGAGGGCATCAAAGGGCAGTTCCAGTCGACCCGTCTGACACCGGGTGAGCCGATCGTGTCGCGGCTTGTCGCACGAGCGTGAGCAGTGGCTGATCGAGGGTCAACCGGCGCCTGACAGCCCAGAGCCAGGCACCCGACGATTGCGCCCCGCGACTTTGTGCTGAAAAACACACGTTTTGGTTGACCGTCGTGACGTCCGTCACAGTACGCTCTGTATGCCAACGTCTCCGCGAAGGAAGGCGATCGTGCGGTCTTCGAGAATGGTCATTGGCCAGGCTGATCGGTATCAGTGGGCCGGGGTGGTGTTCGGGGTACCGCTGGCGATGGTCGGCCTGGGCGGGGTGGCCACACACCCGTCCCTGTTCGTGCCGCTGCTGTTGCTAGCCGGCGTGGCGTTGGTGGTGGTTTATTACTTCGTGGACCAGCAGAGAGTGGCTGCGCAAACGGCGCCGCTCGCGGCCGGTACCCAGAAGCGCAACCGCCAATCGAGCGCTGACCGACCGAAGGTGCAGGTCCAGCCGATGCCGCCAGGCCCGCAGTTAAAGCCGCCACGTCCGGATTTGGACGCCGAGGCCCGGGCGTTGGCAGAAGCCGCCACAGCCCAAGCACAAGCCGCCCAAGCCGAAGCGGTGGCCGCCGAGGCACAAGCGCGGGCAGAAACCGCCAAAGCCCAAGCCCTGGCCGCTGCTGCCGAAGCGCTCGCCGCCGAAGCCGAAGCGCTGGCTGCCCAGGCACGGGCGCAAGCAGAAGCCGCCGAGGCCCAAGCCCTGGCGGCCGAACCCGAAGCGCTGGCCGCCGAGGCGCGGGCGCAAGCAGAAGCCGCCGAGGCCCAAGCCTTGGCCGAGGAGGCCCGGGCGCGAGCGCAGGCGCGAGCCGAAGCCGCCGAAGCCGAGGCGCTAGCCGCCCAGGCGCGAGCACAGGCAGAAACCGCCGAAGCCGAGGCCTTGGCGGCCCAGGCGCGGGCACAGGCCGAAGCGGCCGAAGCTCAGTCTCTCGCCGCCCACGCACGAAAGCAGGCAGAAGCCGCCGAAGCCCAAGCGCTGGCCGCCGAGGCCCGGGCGAGAGCGGAAGCCGCCGAAGCTCAAGCCCTTGTCGCCGAGGCCCGCGCGCGAGCGCGGGCGCGCGCGGAAGCCGCCGAAGCCGAAGCCCAAGCCGCCCAGGCGCGGGCACAAGCAGAAGCCGCCGAAGCCGAAGCTCGGGCCGCCGAGGTGTGGGCGGGGGCAGAAGCCGCCGAAGCGCAAGCTCTGGCGGACGAGGCGTGGGCGCGGGCAATCCAGCTACGGCATGAGGCGGAAGCCAAGACCAAACGGCGCCCCGAGGTCAACTAATCGCGATCGATAGACGGCGTCAACCGCTTGGCCAGATACGGCGCCGTGCGGCTGTGTTTCGCACGTGCCACCTTCTTCGGAGGGCCCGCCGCAACGACCCGACCGCCGTCGCTGCCGGCTCCCGGTCCCAAATCGATCACCCAGTCCGCACCCGCGACCATCCGCATGTCGTGTTCGGCGACCACCACGGTATTGCCCGCGTCGACCAGGCGGTGCAGTTGACGATCGAGCAGATCCACATCGGCGGGGTGAAGCCCGGTGGTCGGCTCGTCGAGGACGTAAAGGGTATGCCCTCGCCGGGGTCGCTGCAGTTCCGAGGCAAGCTTGATCCGCTGCGCCTCGCCGCCTGACAGCTCGGTCGCGGGCTGTCCGAGACGGAGATATCCCAGTCCGACCTCTTGCAGCGTGGACAGGCTCCGCGCCGCGCTGGCGACGTCGGCAAGAAACTTCGCGGCCTCATCGACAGTCATCGCGAGCACGTCGGCGATCGTCTTGTCGCGATAGCGCACCTCGAGCGTCTCGTCGGAGTAACGCGCGCCTTGACACGCCGGGCATGTGGCGTATGTGCCTGGCAGGAACAACAATTCGACCGAGACGAACCCCTCTCCCTGACAGGTGGAGCAGCGACCCTCGGCCACGTTGAACGAAAACCTGCCTGCTGTCCAACCGCGGCGACGCGCCTTCGGGGTCGCGGCGAATTCGCGGCGCACGGCGTCGAACAAGCCGGTGTAGGTCGCCAGCGTCGAGCGCGGCGTGCGTCCGATCGGGCGCTGGTCGACTGATACCAGCCTGTTGATCTGCTCGGCCCCTTCTGTCGTCACACCGGCGCTGGCGTCGTGGTCGAGATCGACGATCCCACTGTCGGTTTCGTCGTCGTCGGATCCGGCCGGTTCGGGTGTTCGTCCCGTGCCGAGATGGCTGTGCACGACATCGCCGAGGACCTTGACGACAAGCGTCGACTTGCCTGAACCGGACACTCCGGTGACCGCCGTATACACCCCAAGTGGCAGGTCCACGTCGAGGTCTCTCAAGTTGTGGAAGCAGATTCCGCGCAGCCGCAGCCACCCCGACTGCGTGCGTGGTTGACGAGGCGACGGCCCGGCTCCGTCGAAAAGGTACCTACGGGTGACGGACTTTTCGACGTCGTCGAGACCCGGCACCGGCCCGCTGTAGAGCACGTCCCCGCCGAGCTCCCCCGCTCCAGGTCCGACATCAACGATCCAGTCGGCACGGCGTACCACGTCCATGTCGTGCTCGACCACGAATAACGAATTGCCCGCGCGCCGAAGGCGATCGAGCACCTCGAGTAGCGGTTCGGCGTCGGCGGGGTGCAGACCGGCCGACGGCTCGTCGAGCACATAGAGCACGCCGAACAATCCGGCGCGCAGTTGAGTGGCCAGCCGCAACCGCTGCAGCTCGCCGGGTGACACCGTCGGGGTGCGGCGACTCAGCGTGAGGTAGCCGAGGCCGAGATCGATGAGTACTTGTAGGCGTGCGACGAGGTCGGCGGCGATCATGGTCGCAACTTCGGTCAGCTCACCGGATTGCGTGGACTCGTAAGCGGCGGCGGCATCGGTTCGAGAAGCCGTTGGGCGCAACGTGTCAGCGAGGTCGGCCAACGGCATCGCCGTGTAGTCGGCGATGGTGCGCCCGGCGAATGTCACCTTCAGCGCCTCCGGCCGCAGCCCGGAACCGTCGCAGACTGGGCACTCGGCACTGTCGACGAATTGCAGGACGCGGCGGCGCATCATCGCGCTGTGGGAGTTGGCCAAGGTGTGGCGGACGTGGCGTTCGGCGCTGGAGAACGTGCCGTTGTAGTAATAATCGGCCTGTACGGGGTGCTGGCCCGGATCGATTTCGACTGTTGGCTGCTCATCGGTGAACAGAATCCAATTGCGTTGACGCTTAGAAAGTTTCCGCCACGGCTTGTCGATGTCGTATCCCAGCGTGACGAGAATGTCGCGGAGGTTTTGACCCTGCCACGCGCCCGGCCATGCGGCTACAGCGCCTTCGCGGATGGTCAGCGACGGGTCTGGTACCAGTGTCTCTTCGGTCACCCGATGGATTCGTCCCAACCCGTGGCATTCGGAACAGGCCCCAACCGCGGTGTTCGGGGAGAACGCGTCGGAGTCCAGTCGTTCCGTGGCCCCCCGGGGGTAGGTCCCGGCGCGGGAGAACAGCATCCTCAGCAAGTTCGACAGGGTGGTGACGGTGCCGACCGTCGACCGCGACGTCGCCGAACCCCGGCGCTGCTGCAATGCGACGGCAGGCGGTAGCCCGGTGATGTCGTCAACCTTTGGCGCACCGGTTGGCAGTAGCAGGCGACGTGCGTAGGGAGCAACGGATTCGAAGTAGCGTCGTTGGGCCTCGGCATAGATGGTCCCGAAGGCCAACGACGATTTGCCGGACCCGGAGATCCCGGTGAACGCGACCAGCGCATCACGTGGCGCTGCGAGGTCGACACCGCGCAGATTGTGAACCCGGGTCCCGTAAACGCGCACGCAAGGGTCAATATCGTCCGTGCTTTGGTGGGACAGTTCTGTCATGGTGCTCAGACGAGTACCCGTGCTGCAGCCGCGCTCACTCCTCGGATTTCTTCGGAGACGCGTCAGTTGCGATTTATGCGATCATCGGATCGATCGCCGATCGCGGCACAAGCACCTGCAACGGCCCGGCTGAGTCGGGCAACAGCGCGCCCTGGTCGAAGAAGAAGTACACCCCGTCGTTGACTACCGCGAAATTCTGGTAGTTGTCCGGGTTGTACAGGGCGCCCGGTGCGATCGGCAACGGTGGGGGTGGCGGCGGCTCGGCCGCTGCCGGCTGTCCCGGTTGCGCTGGCGGCGCGGCAGGCGCCGGTGGTGCCAGCTGCTTCTGCAGTTCAGTTTGGACGATCGGCGCGACGGTCTTCAGCGGATCGTCCACCCGCCACAACGGCGTATTTTGCTTGTCGTCCGGTGCCGCCGTCCAGGTGATCTCCTTGCGATAGCCCCGATCCCAGTTGAACGCCTTGTACTTCGTCTGCGGCTGCGCGCCGCCGACGTTTTGGTACACCTTGAACACGACGGTCTGCGTGCCGCGCGGGGGGAGCGCCGAGCTGTATTCCGTCGGCTTGATGGTCAGCTCAGACGGTGTATCGCGGGGCGCGCCCGACTTGGCCGCGTTGAGGAATCCGTCGCGCGTCTTCGAGATGTAGTCGGCGATCGGCTGCTGGTCGGGGTAGTCCAGCGGGATGCTGATGTTGACGCTGTACGCGGGGTCGGAGAGCTGGATCTCACACGTGCTGCCCGTATTGCCGCCCTTGAGGTCCGCGCAGTAGTCCTTCGGGGCAGCCGCGGCAATGCCGGAAGAGCCGAAGATGGTGATTGCCGTGACGAGCACGGGCACGCTGAAGAAGCGCATGTGGTGAATCCCTCCGAGCAAGTGCGGCGTTGCGCCGCGAACGCGAGATTAGCGTCCATTGTTGTTCCTGTGAAATGCGGCGAGCGGGGGTGACCCACTATCGACCTGCAGCGGCAATCGCCAGCCAGCGCTTAAGCTAAAAGCAATTTCAACTATAGTTGTGATACTCTAACTTTAGTTGTAAATCTCCAACTTTAGTAGGTGAGGAGGCCGCCGCTATGCAGCTGAACCGGCCGTTCGCCACGGTGACGCCGACGTTAGACGGCGACGTGCTCGGCGTTTTGGCGACCAGCGAAGTGGCCTTCACGATCACCCAGATCCGGCGCATTCTGACCACCGCGTCAGGGGAAGGCATCCGCAAGGTCCTCACCCGCCTCACCGCCCAGGGGGTGGTACTCCATGATCAGGTCGGCAGGACAAACACCTACCGACTCAACACCGAACATCTCGCGGCAAAGCCGATCCTGGCGCTGTCGCGGCTGACCGCAACGTTCCTGGACCGCCTTCAAGAGCACCTGGAAGGGTGGGGCGAGGCGCTCAGGTACGCCGCCGTGTTCGGCTCAGCGGCGACGGGCCGGATGACTCTCCGCAGCGACATCGATTTGTTCCTCGTGCGAGCATCCGACCCCGAACACAATGGCTGCCGGGGGGATCCGGAGGTGTGGGAGCATCAGGTAATTGAACTCGCCCGGTTGGTCACCGCCTGGACCGGTAACGACGGCCGCGTCGTCGAGTACACCGAAGATGAGCTTCGCGCCGCGGCCGCCGCCGGTGAGCCGCTGCTGAGCGACGTGGCCAGGCAAGGTCTGACCATCGCCGGGACACGGGCTTGGCTCAACCAGCAGCTACGTCCGATAGGCAAGGCTGCCGCGGCGAGGAGGTCCTGATGGCGGGGACACGTGAGTGCAATTCCGTGGTCACCGCGGGGCGCCTGTCCAAGGCAGTCGAGTTCTTCGACGCCGCTCTGCATCTGGAAGACGAGAAGCCCAACGCGGCGGGTGATCTGTTCGTGGACGCCGGTATCGCCGCTTCCGACGTCATCTGCTGCGTCCGGCTCGGCATACATTCGTCAAGCGCGACCCACAGCGATGCCCTTACTCTGCTGAAAACGGCCGACAGGGGATCCGAAAAATATTTGAGCACCCTGCTCGGCCTGAAGAATAAGGCGGCCTACACGCACCAGGATTTGTCCGCCGCCGAGCGCAAGAAGATGAACCGCGCCGCTTCCTATTTAGTCGAGGCGGCCCAACGGGCTGTGGCGTCAGCAAGTTAGAAACCTGACACCGGAAAAGCTCGGCAACCCGATCGGTGACCCTGCGCCAAATCGGGTTACGGCTCCATCGGCTCAGCATGCACCCAGGCGTTTCCACTTGCGCGAACGCCGATCCCGCAGACTCGCACAAATTATGCCCGCCCGCACCAACGCCTCGGTAGACCGCCGACTCCGAGGGCGCCGGCACGACTTTGCCGATGGTCCGCAGTCATGGGTAGAGGATGTCAAACGCCGAGACGGCTAGCTATTCCTGCTCCCGGCCCTAGGACATGGGTGATCACGTGCTCATACAAGCGACTCGATGGTGGACTGCGCCTGTTTGAGGACTTCGTTGGCGAACTCAATCAACTGCTCTCGATCCTCACCACGTTTGGCCATCAGGTCTTGAACATTGATGGTGACTACCGACAACTGGCTGGCAGCGATCTTGATGAATTCCTGGTAGCGCTGCTTCTCGTCGGGGGACATCGAGTCCCAATCCCGCGGCCGTGGTCCCAGCCGGCCTTCCCACCGTTTGAGGGCGTGGCCAGCGTGCATCGCGATGTAATCCAGCGTCTCCGTCGCGCGAGGAAGGATGCTGATTAGGGCTTCAAAGCCTCTTTGGGTTGCGGCAATCTCAGCATCTGCTTCGTTGAGGTTGTAGGTGAGTTGTTGCTGTTGCTTGCGGTTGCGCCTGACCATCCAGACGACACCGCCGACCGCAAGCAGGAGCGCTGGAGCTGCCACGATCCCGGTCAGTAGTGCCGCGCCTCCCGCGACCCCGGCACCCCCGGCCGCCAACGTGCCCCCTCCCAGCAAGGCTAATGCAGCGTTAGTTGCAGCAGCTCCGGTCAGCCCGGCAATCGCAGTACCGGTTGATGCAGCGCCGAAGGACACTGCAGCCACGAATGTGCCGTAGGCCGCGGCGCCTCCAACGGCGGCCCCCGCGAAAACGCCCCCCGCTCCGCCCACAAGCGCATGGGCGACCCCGTAGGAGGTAAATCGAAGTCGGTACTTCGCTTCCGTTTGTGCATCGGTCGCATCGTCATCTTGGAGGTCCGCGGGATCTGGCTGGGGTGCACCGGTGATCGCTTGAGCAATCTCTACGAATTTCATGAAGAAGTCGTCACGGGCACGGTCATGAGCCGCGTTGAACGCGCCTCCGAGCTCGGTGATGAGGGCAGTCCGACGCTCGATTTCTAGTTGGATTCGCTTGACTCGATCCTTGGTGCGTTCACTGCCAGTCGCCCCCCCTGTGTCACCGGGCGATTCGCCGCGCTCCTTCGCTAGCTCGGCCGTCCGCTTCGCGGCCTTTGCCTCAAGTCCGCTTGGGCTAAGCCCCAGCGCGCGGGCGATGCCCTCGAATCGTTCCGACCCAGGGCGAGTGAGTCCGCTCTCGATGCGGGAGACCGAAACTCCCGCCCCTGCCCCGTAGCCAGCCTCGACGCCCAGGTCGTCCTGAGTCATCGTAGGCACCTTGGCTTCGCGGTGCTCGCGGATGACTAGTCCGAGCGCTTCCAGCGAGAACTCCATACGGACACCATAGTGCAAAAGCGCCTCACTTAGCGTGTTGACATTAACTAATTTAGTCACTAATTTCGCTACTAGCGAGGCCAAGCGGCCTCCCCGAGGAAAGGTCTCGTCATGGCCCGCATCAATACCGCACTTCTGATAGCCCAGGCCGCGATCCATGTCGACCGCGCGAACTTCGTGCGCCAGGACCCGGCTGTAGCGAAGGCTGCCAACCAAGCCTTGGCGGACACCGCGCAGGCTAGGCGCTCGGTCAACTCCTTCCTCCAGGAGGCCCTTTCCTCATGGCGACGCTCCGAAAGGCGCAACCGCTGAGCAGGCGCGCGCATAACCGCCGACGCAATCGGAACGTTATGCGCGGCTCACCCGGTCCGCGCTGCGCGAGGTTAGCTACTGCTGCCGCCTAGCCGCCGGGGCTACGCCAAGGCGAGAGCCTTAATTGTGCTTCGTACGAACGCACAAATCTCTCTGACCATGCAATTTACGATGGGGCTGGTTAGTGGGGCTGTTAGCGGGGCTAGGTGGGGCTGTTCAAAGTCGGGCTGTTCAGAGTCGGGCTGTTCAGAGTCGGGCGGACGGGCCTCGAACCCGCGACCAACGGATTATGAGTCCGATTTCAGTGCCTCTACGACCTGCCCAAACGGGTGCCCGCGAGCGGGCATATCGGCTGCAGAGCAGCAGTTTTCGGCGTTCTCAGTACGCCTTCGGTACGGGTTAGGTACGTGCCCGGTCTGCCCCCAGTCGCCGGGGTCTCGCCGGGGTCGAGGGGCGTGAGACGATCGTGAGATGGGTGTTTCGACAGCGATCACCTTGTCGCATTGTCACCGACGAACGCTCCTGGTCGAGACGCCGAACGGTGGACAAGCGTCAGCCTTTGTCTTAACACGAGGGAGCAGCGAGTGGCTGGTAACTGCTGGCCACGTCGCTAACCGGTGGAACGACGGCTCTATTGTGGTCCGCGATCAGAACGGAGAGTTGCTGACCGGACTTGGAAAAAGGTTGCCGCAGCTGCCGCAAAGCCACAAAGACGTAGCCGTCTTCCGCTTCTCGGGTGATCACCCTGAATTTGGACCGCCGTTGCGTGCACAGATGTCGGAACCATCACTTGCGCAAGACGCCTATTTCATGGGCTTTCCTAGCCTTGGATTGGGTCCTCGTCTTACATATGCCGACCCGAATGTCCCGTTCATCAAGTCCACAATCGTCGCCGGTCGCGGAAAAGATCAGGAAGAGACAGAAGTCTGGTTGCTCGACGGAACAATCATTCCCGGCTTTTCCGGCGGCCCAGTAGTTACGTATGTCGACGAGTCCAAGGGCTATCGGGCACTCGCCGTAGTCAGCGCATACGTACCGCTGAGAGATGACTGTGATCCCGAGAACAAAGCTCCCGAAACACCTTTCGATGATTGCGAACCACGCCCTCTGAGCAAGCCCTCGTCCGGACTTGCGGTGGCCTTCGATATTCAACATGCGCTCAGCGCTATTGACCAGAAACTTGGTTGCAGCCCTCTCGAATAGTTCAACGACGTTGGTCCTCGGCTCAACCTTCACTGGGGCGACCGGCTCCGGCAGCGACTTGGCGGCTGCATCGTCGTCCTTCGGGATCCAATCGCCGTACACGTCGAGCGTCAGCGTGTACGTGCTATGTCCGAGCTACTTCGACACCAACATGAACGGCTTCCCGGCGCTCAGCTGGAGCGTGGCGAAGGTGTGCCGGAGGTCGTTCAGGCGGATGCCGAGGACGGCGGGGTGGTCGGCTGTTGCGGGGCGACTCGCAGGCAGCCCTACCGCCTCCAGGGCGGGCCGGAACAGGTTCTTGTAGTGGCAACCAATAGACCATCGCCTTGCCCGGAAGCCAATAGCTGCAGCGCTTCCTGCAGTTGCGGTCCCACGACCTTGCCGCTGACCCCGGCGTCGGTGTGGTGCTCAACCCCCAACCTCGGCGCGCACGCCGCAGCGAGGCGCGAGGTAACCTTGGCGACATCGTCGCCCAATGAGCAGCCGGCCCGGGTGGCGGGTGGGACGTCCTTTCGGCCCGCCACCGGTTGCCCCATCTCTTGGGTCACGATGCCGACCCAATTCGGGGTGTGCGCTTGCCAGCCGGGTCGTCACCCGGCTAGCTTCGACCTGTACCACCGGTCTCTGGATCGCGTATCCAGGTGCCTCCCTACGGGGCTGCGGGGTCGGGCAGGGCGCAATCCTGCTCGGCCCCGGTAGGGCTCAACTCACCTGCGTCCAGGCTTCAACGGAGTTAAGCCCCAAGCCTTATCATTGGTCCTCCTCGTCCGAATCTGCCTTGGCGGCTTCTCGCTCCTCGCGGAGACGCTTGGCAACGTCATGGGACGCGTAGACCTCCACGTCCCCCTTATTGCCCCGCCGAATCAGCTTCTCCTTCACCGCTCGGGCCAACGCGTTACCAAAGGCATTGTCCGGTCGGTCCCAAATTCGCTCCATCTCCTCCCGCGGAAAGTACTGGAAGAAAACAACTTTCAATTCATCACGCGAGATCATCTTGTCGACCTCGTTGACAACGTCGGCCACCATCTGGGTCGAACGCAACCGCCGCCCCTCACCGCCGCGAGCGAGGTACTTGGAGATGGGCGACGACTCAGGAATGACGGCTGCAGCAGGTCGTTCATCATCCGCCGCCTCGGCTTCACCCTCCGCTTCGGCGTGGTCGGCTGCAACGGTCGATCCGGGTGGCAGACGATGGTCCTCATCGGTCGGCCCCTCGTCACTGGAATCAGTTTTATTGGGGGCAGTTTCGGTCGGCTCTTCAAGCCGCTCGAGGGATTGAATCGCATCCCGCAGACGGTCAAGTCGAGACATCATGGCGGCGAGGCGGTGTTGCACCTCCACCACCTCGCCGCTCACGGCGTCGTACTCAGCCCTGAGATCCTCAAGAGCCTTGTAGACACTGGAATTACCCACGTGTGAGACCGTACACGTAACTGCCTCAACTTAAAAGTCTTTGGGTATGGGTTGGGGCGGCTATCGGCGTGTCGTAACGTCGGCGTGTTGCCACAGTTCCCCGTTTATGAGGATCGAATAAGAGATGTTGGGACGCATGAGGTTCGTGTGGCTACTGTGACTGCTACTTCTTCGGCTCAAGAGACGCGAAGTAGTCGGCCTCCACCTTTACGTCCTCCACGACCCGCTCGGTGGTGGTGACACCGATGGCGTTTTCCTTCAACAGATCGCACAACCGGTCACCGTCGATCAGATCGATGGGCGGTGCGCCGTCGCGCTTGGCCTCCGTGCGGGCGTCGTTGGTGAACGTCCCGGTGGTGATCAAGAGGCCCTTCTCCCCGCGGCCAGCCATTGCTCCACGGAAGTCCCGAACGGCTGACGCGCCCACGCTGCCCTTGTACCGCTTGCACTGGAAGAACACCGGGAAGCTCAGCAACGAGATTTGGTAGACGCCGAGGCCGTCGATGCCGCCGTCACCGGTTCTGCCGGTGACCACCGCACTGCTGAAGCCCGACTCCCGCAGCAGTCGCTGTGCCAGACGCTCGAACGCCGTCGGAGACATCTTCAACAGCGTCTCCAACAGGGCGTCCTTCCAGTCGGCCTCGGCTTCCGCCTCCACCTGGTCTAGTTCGGCGGATACGTCCTGCTTTGCCCCGGCCTTCTTCTTGTTGCCCTTCTTCTTGTTGTACGAGTTGACGAACTGCTGATGCAGCGGAGCGATGTCCGCCTGCTTCGCGGCCTGGCCGGTCTCTGTGACCGTCCACACTCCGCGCTTGCTGTTGGTGAGCAGCCCCATCCCTTTGAGGTACGTCCGCGCCCACGCCAGCCGGTACTGGATCTCAGTCTGCGGACCTTCGCCGTGTAGGACGGCTTGCTGATCCTCCGAGAATTGCTCGCGGTCGGTGACCGCCGCGTCGAGTTCGGCGATGGACGCGGAGCCACCCAACCCAATAGCGGCCTGGAGCGTGGGCCAGAGCATGTCCGTATACGGAGGCACCGTCGCTGTCACGGACAACAGCATCCCAGAGGATTTAAACAGTTACCTACTACGCCGCGCACTCTCGCCTCGCCGGTGAACCGGCCCATCTCGGTGCCCCCGGCCGGACTTGAACCGGCGACCAACCGATTATGAGTCGGCGGCTCTAACCAACTGAGCTACAGGGGCGTGCTGGACAAAGAGTAGTGGTCTGGGTCTTCGCCCCGGCGGCACGCTCGCCCCAGCGCCGGGTAACGCCGGGGTGAACGAGGTGCGGGGGCACCCGGAAGCGCGTCTAGCAGGTCAAATCGGGCACAGCGGGTGGTTCCGTAATCGGATTATGAGTCCGCGGCTCTAACCAACTGAGCTACCGCCCCGATGTCGGCACCATGTTGCCATGGCCAGGCTCTGTCAGCTGAACACCGTCTGACCGTCAACGCCTATCAGATACTGCTCGGTGCCCTGCTCGACTCGTGGCGCGTCGGCCCCCAAGGATACGGCCACCTTATTGCTGGCGTTGCGCATCACATCGAAGGTCATCTCGACGGCCTCGGCGTCGGAGAAGTGCTGGCGAACCGCGGTGGCAACGCTGCGGTCGATGCGTCCCGGCGACCAGATCAGCGCGTCGGCATACCGCAGGGCGGCCTTCTGGCGGTCGGTGAGCAGCCCAGACGCTTCGACGTGTTCGATGTCGTCGTACAGCGGTTCCGATCCGCCGGCGTCAAGTGCCGTCGTTTCGCGCAGCGACTTGCACAGCCGGCAGTTGTGTTGTGCGGCCCCGCGCAGCCGGACCATTTCTGACGTCAGCGCATCCAGCGCCCGCAGCCGCGCCACTGCGGGCAGAAAGCCGTCGAACACCGCGTGGGACGGATCGGTGGCGTGATCCCACGAGATCGGCTCCGAAACCCAGTCCAGAAACTCCTGGCCTACACCGAGCGCTTCCAAGCCGGCCCGCACCCGGGGCACGAAGTCGGCGATATACGTCTGCACCACGACGCCAAACGCCTTGTCCCCCAACGCAGACCACAGCCGCGACCGCTGCTCGGCGTCAATCATCGACACGTCGACGCTGAATTGCTCGGCGAACTGAGCGACCACGGTCTCGGCCTCCGACTCCGGCCCGTCCACCACAACCTCGGCCCGCAGCGCCGGCAGACCAAGCGTCTGAGCACACACGGTCCGGACCAGAGCGCCGATCCGATCGCCGGAAATCGCCACCAACCGCGCTAGCTCGTCACGAACGTCCACTGGAGAATTATTGCCCCTGGAGCCGGGTAGCCGATACGGCTTGACGTGAACAGCGCCCTACGATCCGAGGATGACCCCGGATGCCGTGGCACCTGAAACCTTCGTGAGCCGCGGACCCGGTGGCGTGCGCATTGTTGCCGATCGCCAGGGCGATCCTCGGGCGCGTGCCGTGGTGTTCCTGCATGGCGGCGGGCAGACCCGCCGCTCCTGGGGCCGCGCGGCTGCCGCAGTAGCGGAGCGCGGGTGGCAGGCAGTCACCGTCGACCTTCGCGGCCACGGCGAATCGGACTGGTCGGACGACGGTGACTACCGCGTCGTCAGCTTCGCCGGCGACGTCCAAGAAGTGCTGCGCCAGCTGCCGCCCCGACCGGTGTTGGTGGGCGCCTCTCTGGGCGGGCTTACCACAATGCTTCTCGCCGGCGAACTCTCACCCGGCATTGCCAGCGCGATCGTTCTGGTCGACATCGTGCCGCACATGGACCCATCCGGAGCCACGCGCATACACAACTTCATGGCCGACCGGATGGAATCGGGCTTCGATTCACTGGACGAGGTGGCCGACGCGATCGCCGAATACAACCCGCATCGGCCTCGCCCATCTGACCTGGAAGGCCTGACCACTAATCTGCGCCGGCGCGGCGATCGCTGGTATTGGCATTGGGACCCCCAGTTCATCAGCGGCACCGCGTCGCGTCCCCCCATTGAAGTCACCGACGTCGATCGCCTGCACACCGCGGTCGCCGCGATCCTGCGCGACGGCGTGCCGACACTGTTGGTGCGCGGCCAGATGAGCGACCTCGTCAGCCAAGAGCGCGCTGACGAATTCCTCTCGCGCTTCCCGCAAGTCGAGTTCGTCGACGTCCGCGGAGCCGGCCACATGGTCGCCGGTGACCGCAACGACGTTTTCGCCGACGCGGTGCTGGGCTTCCTTGCCCGGCATGCCGACACCGGCTGACGTCACACCGTGCGGGCCAGCCGATGCGCAAGCAGTTCGGCGAATCGTGCGGGGTCTTCCAGTGCACCGCCTTCAGCGAGAAGTGCGGTGCCGTAGAGCAATTCCGCGGTCTCGGCAACCGAGGGATCGTCGGCCCGATCTTTGTGGGCCTGCTGCAGGCCAGTGACGAGCGGATGCTCGGGGTTCAGTTCGAGAATTCGCTTCCCGACCGGAACCGCCTGTCCGGAAGCCTGATAGATCCGCGCGAGCGCCGGTGTCATTCCGAAGGCGTCGGTGATCAGGCAGGCCGGCGACTCGGTCAGCCGGCTGGAGAGCCGCACCTCCTTGACATGATCGGCCAGAGTCTCCTGCAACCACGTCAGCAGGTCGGCGAAATCCTTTTCCTGCTCCTCGCGCTCGGCCTTGTGGGCCTCCTTGTCCTCCTCGGAGTCAAGGTCCACCTCGCCCTTGGCCACCGACTGCAGCGGTTTGCCATCGAACTCGGTCACCGAGCCCACCCACACCTCGTCAACCGGGTCGGTGAGCAACAGCACCTCGTAACCCTTGGCCTTGAATGCCTCGAGATGCGGCGACTTCAGGAGCTGCTCACGATTCTCACCGGTGGCGTAAAAGATATGCTCCTGGCCATCTTTCATGCGCTCGATGTACTCGACCAGCGTGGTGGGTTCCTCGTCGCTGTGCGTCGACGCGAACGAGCAGATGCGCAGCAGCGCGTCCTGGTTGTCGAAGTCCGACATCAGGCCCTCTTTGAGGACTCTGCCGAACTGCGTCCAGAAGGTGCGGTAATCCTCCGGTCGCTCAGCCTGTAGTTCCTTGATCGTCGAGAGAACCTTTTTGGTCAGGCGACGCCGGATCGCGTTGATCTGGCGGTCCTGTTGCAGGATCTCGCGGGAAACGTTGAGCGACATGTCCTGTGCGTCGACGACACCCTTGACGAAGCGCAAATACATCGGCATGAGCTGATCGCAATCGCCCATGATGAACACCCGCTTGACGTACAGCTGTATCCCGACACTGGCGTCGCGGTTGAAAAGGTCGAACGGCGCCTGCGACGGGATGAAGAGCAAGGCTTGGTATTCGAAGGTGCCCTCGGCCCGCATCGCGATAACTTCGAGCGGGTCATCCCAGGCGTGCGCGATGTGCTTGTAGAACTCCTTGTACTCATCCTCGGAGACCTCGTCTTTCGGCCGGGCCCACAGCGCCTTCATCGAGTTAAGGGTCTGCGTTTCGATGGTGACGGTCTCGTCGCCACCTTCCTCGGCGGCCGGGGTAGTCCGCTCGACCTGCATCCGGATGGGCCAGGCGATGAAGTCGGAGTACTTCTTGACCAGGCTTCTGATCGTGTATTCGGCGGTGTAGTCGTGCAGCTCGTCCTCGGCGTCTTCCGGCTTGAGGTGCAGGGTCACCGACGTTCCCTGCGGCGCGTCGTCGACCGCTTCAATGGTGTAGGTGCCCTCGCCGCTCGACTCCCACTTGGTGGCCTCACTCTCACCGGCCTTGTGCGTCAGCAACTCGACCTTGTCGGCGACCATGAACACCGAATAGAACCCGATCCCGAACTGGCCGATCAGCTCCTCGGAGGCGTCGGCGTTCTTGGCCTCCCGCAGCTGCTGGCGCAGCTCGGCGGTCCCCGATTTGGCCAGCGTGCCGATCAGATCCACGACCTCCGCGCGCGTCATCCCGATGCCGTTGTCGCGAACAGTCAGGGTGCGGGCATGTTTGTTCGCGTCGATCTCGATGTGCAGATCGGAGGTATCGACGTTGAGGTCCTTGTTGCGGAACGCTTCCAAACGCAGCTTGTCCAGCGCATCGGAGGCGTTCGAGATCAACTCCCGCAGGAACGCATCCTTGTTGGAGTAGACCGAATGGACCATCAAATCCAGCAGCTGGCGTGCTTCGGCCTGAAATTCCAACTGCTCGACGTTTGTGCTCATCACATTCCCCTCGCTGACATAAAGCCCAAATTTACCGAGACCCCGAATCGCTGAAGCCCTGGCCCTGGTTTGCGGCGTCTCGGCAGCGAAACGTGGAAGTCACAGTTTGAGCAAATTACATGCTGGGTATTTGACAGGTCAGAGTCACGTTGTCGAGTGAGCAGGAGAAACCATGGCGACGATTGCTAACCCGTCGCAAACCCGAGATCCACGCGTCACCGCACTTCACGTCGGAGCAGTGGCCAGTGCCATCGTGTCTGGTACATATGCGCTGGTAGAGCTGGCCGTCGGCACGCCGTTCCAGTTCGGTGTCGCATTGGCACTGTGCGGCGCGTGGTGGATCGCCGCCGACTACCTGGGACGCATGATCGGGCGCGCGCGTGGCACCTACCGCGGCGCAACTCCGACGCAACCGCGCCGAGTTTGTCACGTTGTGGTTGTCGGTAACAGCGAACAGTCGTCGCCCATGCCCCATGGCGGGTTCGGACTGGCCGCTTGAGCTGAGGATTATTGCGCCTGGCTCACCGAGGACATGTGGAAGTCGGGGATCCGCAGCGACGGCATCGCCGCCCGGGTGGCCCAATCACCCCACTCCCGCGGCAACGTCACCTCGCTGGCACCGACCTGGGCGGCCCGGCGCAACAGGTCCAGCGGGCTCTCGTTGAACCGGAAGTTGTTGACCGCCGCTGTGACCTCTCCGTCGGCGACGAGGTAGACCCCGTCGCGGGTGAGCCCGGTCAGCAGCAGTGTTGTCGGGTCGACTTCGCGGATGTACCACAGCGTGGTCAGCAGCAGACCGCTCTCGGTCTCGGCAATCATGTCGGCGAGCGGGGCCTGACCGCCCGTCATCAGTAGGTTGTCCGCGGCCACGGCATACGGCGCGTTGAACTCGGCGGCCGTCGCCCGCGGGTAGGCCAGCGCGTTGATCACGCCGTCGCGCACCCAGTCCACCCGCTCGATGTCCATCCCGTTGTCGAAGACCGACACGGTCTCCGACGAGCTGGTGGCCGCGACGAACGGCGAACAGCCCAGCCCCGCGGCAGCTGGATCGGAGTACAACGTCAGCGGCAAATCGGTGAGCCGCTCCCCCACCCGGGTTCCCCCGCCGGGAACCGACAGCGCCGTGCGGCCCTCCTGTGCGCCGCGACCGGACATCGTCCAGCCCAGATAGATCATCATGTCGGCCACCGTCGACGGCGGCATGATCGTCTCGTAGCGGCCCGCGGGCAACTCGATGGTGTGCCCGGCCCAATCCAATCGCGAGGACAGCTGTTCCAACAGCAGATCCGTTGACACACCGGCGAAATCCGGTGCGCCGATGCCTGCCCAGGCGCTGGCGCCGCCCCGCTTGGCGTTGATCTCCACCGAACCGGTGGGCTGGGTGTAGCGCCGGCGCAGCCCCGTCGACGTCGCCACCAACGTCGTCTGCAACTCGTGGCGCGCAAAGCCGTATAACAGATCCACGCCGCGAAAGCCCTGGCTCAACGAACTCGCGACATCGCCGAACACCTCCGCGCCCGTTCCCGGCACCGGCGCATCCCAGTTCGCCGGCACACCTGTGCCAGGAAGCAACGGCGCGACGTCGCGAGCCTCCGGCGCCAAGCGGGCCGCCTCCGCCGACGCTTCGACCAAAGCCGGGATCAGCGACGGATCCACCTCGGCGGAGCGCAGCGAACCGACGCGGGCGCTATCACCTTGCCGCACAATCGAAATCACCGTGGTACTGCGGCTGGTTGATACGCCGTTGGTGGTCATCGAGTTGTTGGCCCAGCGCAGCGATGCCTCGCTGCGGTCGGTGACAATCACGATGGTCTCGTCGGCACGCGCCGCCGCCAGCGCGATGTCCACGACCTGCTGCGGGCTGATCATCGGCCGGCCTCCGCCCGAGTATTGAGCACATTGATGCCACGGAATAACGCCGAGGGGCAGCCGTGGCTGACGGCGGCCACCTGCCCGGGCTGGGCTTTGCCGCAGTTGAGTGCCCCGCCCAACCGCCAGGTAGACGGCCCGCCGACGGCCTCCATCGCATTCCAGAAATCGGTGGTGGTCGCCTGGTAGGCGACGTCGCGCAGCTGACCGTCCAGCCGGCCGTCGCGGATCCGGAAAAACCGCTGTCCGGTGAACTGAAAGTTGTAGCGCTGCATGTCGATCGACCAGGATTTGTCGCCGATGATGTAGATGCCGTCGTCAACCCTTGCGATCAGGTCGGCGGTGGACAGCTCGTCACGGCCCGGCTGCAGCGACACGTTGGCCATCCGCTGAATCGGCACGTGATGCGGCGAATCGGCATACGAGCAGCCGTTGGAACGCGGCTGCCCCAGCCGCGGCGCGAACACACGGTCGAGTTGATATCCGACGAAGATCCCGTCGCGCACCACATCCCAGCTTTGCGCGGCCACCCCTTCGTCGTCGTAACCGATGCTGGCCAAACCGAATTCGGCGGTGCGATCAGCGGTCACGTTCATCACCGGTGAGCCGTAACGCAAGCTGTGCAGCTTGTCGGGCGTGGCGAATGACGTCCCGGCGTAGGCGGCTTCGTAGCCGATCGCGCGGTCGTATTCGGTGGCATGCCCAATAGATTCGTGGATGGTCAGCCACAGGTTGCTCGGGTCGATCACCAAGTCGCTCGGCCCGGCCGTCACGCCGGGTGCCTTGACCTTCTCGGCCAGTAGTGACGGCAGCTCGGCCAGCTCCTCGCTCCACTTCCAGATGTCGTCGCCGGCGACCACTTCCCAGCCGCGGGCGGTCGGCGGCGCCAGCGTGCGCATGGTGTCGAAACCACCCGCGGCGGCGTCGACGGTGACCGCCTCCAAGCCGGCCATCAGGCGGACCCGCTGCTGGGTGATCGTCGAGCCGAACGTGTCGGCGTAAAACGTCTGCTCCTTGACCGCCGTCATCCCGGCCGACACGTGGTCCACCCCGTCGGCGGCCAGCAGCCTGCCGGAGTAGTCCGCCAGCACGGCGACCTTGTCGGCGGTCGGCACGGTGAACGGGTCGATGCGATAGCTCGAAACCCAACTGGCGTCGGTGTAGACCGGCTCGGGTGCCAGTTCGATGCGTTCGTCGTTCAGCGCGGCCAATGCGGTGGCCACCGACACGGCTCGCTGCGCGGTGTCGACGGCGACCGGGACGGAGAGCTCGGCGTGCGACGCGAACCCCCAGGTGCCGTCGACGATCACCCGGACGGCTAATCCGAGTTCGCGGTTGATGACCGTCGTCTCCAACTCGCCGTCGCGCAGCCGAATGACCTCGGTGGTGATGCGGTGAATCCGCAGGTCAGCGTGGCTGGCGCCGGCAGCGGTCGCCGCGGACAGCGCGGCGTCGGCCAGTTCGTGGCGGGGCAGGTGAAGAAAGTCAGCATCGATCCCCCGGTTCGGCGTCACCGCTACACCGTAACGACCGGCTTTAATACAGCCATGGCCGATCCTGGGCTGGCGAAAGGACGCCGCTCCACAGCGCTGGGGTATGCGCTGCTGGCGCCGAGCCTGTTCGGGGTGGTCGCGTTCCTGCTGCTGCCGATGCTGGTGGTGGTGTGGCTGAGCCTGCACCGCTGGGATTTGCTTGGCCCGATCGAGTATGTCGGACTGGCCAATTGGCGCTCGGTGTTGACCGATTCGACGTTTGGCAATTCCCTGGCGGTGACGCTGGTGTTCGTCGCGATCGTGGTGCCGGCGCAGACAGTGCTGGGTCTGGCCGCAGGCTCGTTGCTCGCGCGAGAGCTCCCCGGTAGCGGCCTGTTTCGCACCCTGTATGTGCTGCCGTGGATTTGCGCTCCGCTGGCGATCGCGGTGCTGTGGCGCTGGATCCTGGCCCCCACCGACGGCGCGGTGAGCACCGTGCTGGGGCACCGCATCGAATGGCTCACCGATCCGGGCTTGGCGTTGCCGGTGGTCTCGGCGGTGATCGTGTGGACAAACGTCGGTTATGTGGCGCTGTTCTTCGTAGCGGGCATCCTGGCGATTCCCGCCGAGATCCACGCGGCGGCCCTGACCGACGGGGCGAGCGCCTGGCAGCGGTTCTGGCGCATCACTCTGCCGATGCTGCGGCCCACCATGTTCTTCGTGCTGGTCACCGGAATCGTCAGCGCGGCCCAGGTTTTCGACACGGTGTATGCGCTGACCGGTGGCGGGCCGGCCGGCCGCAGCGATCTGGTGGCGCACCGCATCTACGTCGAGGCCTTCGGGTCGGCGGCGATCGGCCGGGCCGCGGTGATGGCCCTGGTGTTATTCGTCATCTTGGTCGGCGTCACCATCGCTCAGCACCTGTACTTTCGGCGGCGGATCAGCTATGACCTCACCTAGGGCGTCCGCAATCTACGCCGGCCTGGCGGTCGGTGCGATCGTTATCCTGGCGCCGTTCGCGCTTGGCTTGCTGACGTCGTTCACCTCGGCTCGGCAGTTCGCGACCGGCACGCCGCTGGCCTGGCCGCGGCCGTTCACGCTGGCCAATTACACGGATCTGGGCGGTGCGGGTTTTGGCCGCGCCCTTGTGGTTACCGCGTTGATGACTGCCGTGATTCTGCTAGGGCAGCTGAGCTTTTCGGTGCTCGCAGCCTATGCTTTCGCGCGGCTGCGGTTTCCCGGGCGTGACGTGCTGTTCTGGGTCTACGTCGCGACGTTGATGGTGCCGGCGACGGTGACCGTAGTGCCGCTGTATCTGATGATGGCGCAGCTCGGACTGCGCAACACGTTCTGGGCGTTGGTGTTGCCGTTCGTGTTCGGCTCGCCGTATGCCATCTTCTTGCTGCGTGAGTACTTCCGGGCGATTCCCGATGACTTGGTCAACGCCGCCCGTCTCGACGGCGCCAACACGCTGGACGTGATCGTGCACGTGGTAGTGCCGTCGAGCCGGCCCGTGCTGGTTACCTTGATGCTGATCACCGTTGTTTCGCAATGGAACAACTTCATGTGGCCGCTGGTGATCACCAGCGGCGCCAAATGGCGGGTGCTGACGGTGGCCACGGCCGCGTTGCAGTCCCGCTACAACGCCCAGTGGACGCTGGTGATGGCGGCCACCACGGTGGCGATCGTTCCGCTGGTCATGCTGTTCGTGGTGTTCCAGCGACACATTGTGCGCTCGATCGTGATCACGGGGCTGAAATGAACTGCGTTGAGATTGCGCGCAAGGCTGTGATTTTCGTCGACTCACGACCCTGGACGCAATCTCAATGAGGCGGCCCCGCGTTTCGACGCTGGTCGCTGCGGCGGTGGTGGCAGTGGCGGCGCTGCTGGCAATGACGGCGGTGCTGCTGGACCTCTCGGCCACACCACGCGGCGGCAAGACCGTGGTGACCGTGCGCTTGTGGGATGAACAGGTCGCGACGGCCTACCGGGAGTCTTTCGCGGCGTTCACCCGCGCGCATCCGGATATCGAGGTGCGCACCAACGTGGTGGCCTATTCCACCTACTTCGACACGCTGCGCACCGACGTGGCCGGTGGCAGCGCCGACGACATCTTCTGGCTGTCCAACGCCTATCTCGCCGCCTACGCCGACAGCGGACGGCTGATGCACATCGACAAGTCCGCGGACTGGGAACCTGCGGTGGTCGAGCAGTTCACCCGCGACAGCGTGCTGTGGGGGGTGCCGCAGCTCACCGACGCCGGAATCGCGGTGTATTACAACGCAGATCTCTTGGCGGCGGCGGGGGTCGATCCCGCCCAGTTGTCGACGCTGCGGTGGAGCCCCGGCCGCGACGACACGCTGCGCGCACTATTGGTACAGCTCACCATCGACGCCGACGGGCATCCCGCCGCCACACCGGGTTTCGACCCGCGGCGGGTCAGGCAGTGGGGCTACAACGCCGCCAACGACCCGCAGGGCATCTACTTGAACTACATCGGCTCAGCGGGCGGAGTATTTCAGTCCGGCGACCGGTTCGCGTTCGACAACCCCGATGCGGTCACCGCTTTCAGCTATTTGGTCACGTTGATCAACGACGATCACGTCGCTCCCCCGGCCTCCGACACTAACGACAACACCGACTTCTCCCGCAATCAGTTCCTGGCCGGCAGGATGGCGCTTCTCCAGTCCGGCACCTACAACCTGGCCGGCGTGGCCGAGCACGCCAGATTCCGTTGGGGCGTGGCGATGCTGCCGTCCGGCCCGAAGGGGCGAGTCAGCGTCACGAACGGCATTGCCGCCGCGGGCAATTCAGCGACACCCCACCCCGCTGCGGTGCAACAGGTCCTGGCCTGGATGGGCAGCACGCAAAGCAATGACTACCTGGGCCGCCGTGGCTCAGCCATCCCGGCGGTGGTGCCGTCGCAGCGGGTGTATTTCGACTACTGGGCCGACAAGGGCGTGGACGTCACACCGTTTTTCGCCGTGCTGCGCGGTCGCCGCATCCCTGCCCCCGGCGGGACGGGCTTCGCCGCCGGATTCCAGGCACTCAAACCGTACTTCGACGAAATGTTCCTGGGTAGAAGCGACGTGGCGACGACGCTGCGCCGGGCGCAAAACGCGGCCAACACGGCTGCCCGTCGGTAAGGTTAGGCGCCCAACACCAACTCCGCCGCCAGTGCAGCACCGCATACCACCAGGGCGATCGACAGCGCCACCCAGTCAGAAAGCTTGGGCCGCGTGGGTGCAGCCGAGATCTGACCGGTTCCGCCGCGGGCGGTGATCGCGTCGCCCATCTCGTCGGCCCGGCGCAACGTCACCGTGATCGCTGTCGCGAGCAGGTCGATCAACTCCAATGCGCGGCGACCGCGCCGGGCTCGACGGCTGTGCGGTATCTGTCTGGGCCGCAACCGACGCGCGGCGTAGAGCACCCGGAACTCCTCGATCAACATCGGGAATGCGCGCAACGCGAGCGCTAACGCCACGGCCCATTCGTCGACGGGAACCCGCAGCCACCGCAACGGCCGGCCCAAAGTCGCCACGGCGGGAGCGATCTCGGCGACGTTGGTGGTCCACGAGACCATGCCCCCCAGGCCCAGGAGAACGATCGATAAGGCGGTGATGCGCAGAAAGTTCAGCAACCCGCCCAGCCCGAGGGACGTCGTGCCCACCTGAATCACCGGATGGCCGCCGGCCAAGGCCGCGGTGAGACCACCGATTGCGACCATGATCCATAGCCAGCGTGGCACCGAAGGCAGCGCACCACGAGGTATGTGCGCTATCCGCGCCGCCACCAATATCAGCGCGGCCACCAGCCCGATCGCCACCCAACCCGGGTAGAAGGTCAGCAACACCGAAATAACGAAAACCACCACCAGTTTGGTGCCGGCCCACAGGTCGTGGACAACTGACCCGCGCGGTACCGGACGCAGCAGCACGACGGGCCGAGGTGGTCGCCGGATCGAGCGACGCGGCGGCGCAGGCGCACTCACGCGACGCCTCCCGCCGCTGTCGACGCCGGCTCGAGCACGCCGCCCCGCAGATGCAGTATGCGCGGGCACAATTCCTCGAGGCCGGTGAAGTCGTGCGAAATCACCACCACGGTCAGACCTTGCTCACGGCGCAGATCCTCCAGCAGCCGCAGCAATCCCTGCTGACTGACGGCGTCCAGGCCGGCCAGCGGCTCGTCCAGGATCAACGCCCGTGGCGCCCGGGCCAACAGCCCGGCAAGGACCACGCGGCGCATCTGACCACCGCTGAGTTGGTCGATTCGCCGTTCAGCCAGTGCGCTGTCCAGTCCTACGACGGCCAGTGCCGTCGCCACCCGGTCTTTGTCATGGGGCGAAAACCCGGCCGCCGACGCGACTTCCAGGTTCACCCGGCTGCGCATCAACTGCAATCGTGCGGCTTGAAAGGACAACGCCACCGCGCCGACCTGCTCGTGGGTCGGCCGGCCGTCAAGCAGACAGCTGCCGGCGGTTGGCACCGTCAGCCCGGCCATGATCCAGGCCAAGGTGGACTTGCCTGAGCCATTGCCGCCGTGGATCAACACGCCGTCGCCCTGATAGACCGCGAAGCTGACGTCGCGCAGCGCGGTCTTCTGCCACGGCGTGCCGCTGCCGTATTCGTGGCCCACACCCGCGAGCTCGAGCACCGGCGTGTCCTCGTGCTGGTGGACCGCGACGGTTGCTATCGGCGCCGCCGTCGTCTCGACCATCGCGGTGTTGTCCGGCGAATCACTGAGATTGATTGTGCGGTCGGCGGACTGGGCCTCATCGTTGTAGTGCGTGATGTGAACCAGCGCGGTGCTATGCCGTTCGGACAGACGGGACATGATGCGCAACAGCGCCTCGCGGCCCTCCTGGTCGACCATGCTGGTGACTTCGTCGGCGATCAGCAGCGCCGGCTTGCGCGCCAGCGCGGCCGCCATCGCCAACCGTTGCAGCTCACCGCCGGACAAGTTTCCGGTGTCGCGTTCGGCGAACCCGTCGAGCCCGACTTCACTGAGTAACCGATCGACGTCGGTGCTGGTTCCGGGGGGAAGGCCCCACACCACGTCGTCGCCGACCCGCGTACCCAGCACCTGGCTTTCCGGGTGCTGCAGGATAACCGCGGTGCCGCCGGGCTGACCCAGACCAACCGCGCCGGGCCGCACGACAGCGCCCGAAGTCGGTTCCCGGCCGGCCAAGATCAGCATCAAGGTGGATTTTCCCGAGCCGTTGGCACCGGTGACCGCCACGTGTTCGCCGACGTGGACGGCCAAGCTGACCGGACGCAACGCGTCCTGGTTAGCGCGCGGGTAGCGGTAGCGCACCTGATCCAGCCGCACCGGAACCGGTTCGATCGGCCCGCTTTCGGCCAGCGCGTCGAGCTTGTGGACATCGGGGATACCGCGCATCCGCTCCAGCACCCGCGCCAGCGCCCACCACCCGATCAACGACACGATCGTGACGGAGATGACGCTGGTACCGATTATCAGCCAGGGCCAGTACTGCAGCGCCACTGCGATGAACCGCCTGAGGTCGTCAGCAGATTGTTGCAACCCTCCCCGCGCCAGCACCGTCGCGATGCCTTCGACGTTGGCTTTGAGTGTGTCGAAGATCAAATGCCGCAGCCGCGCGAGCACGGTCAGAGCGGCCGCCATCGCCGCACCGAAGACCGCGCCGGCCACCAGAGATGCGGCGATCACCGTTGGCGTTCCGCGGTGCCTGCGCTTGACGATTCCCGTCAGCCCGCCGATGTAGGCACTATTGACGACGGTCATGAAGCCGCCCATCCCTGCGATCAGGAAGGCGATGATCCCGGCGGCGACGGTCGCGCCGATCAGCACCCGTAACCGGTAGCGGTAGGCCAACAGTCCCATCGGCACCGTCCCGACCAGCGCCAGTGCGCCCGCGAACGGAACCACGATCGAGATGATGGCGATCGCGGCACACAGCGCGGCCATAACCGATGCCTGCGCGAGTTCGCCGGGCCGCAGCGAATGCGCCCGCCCGGGCGGAGTCGCTGTGCCGGTCGCGGTCATTTCATTGATTCTGCCAGTCGTTGACGCGTATCCCACCTCCGCACGCCGTGCGGTGAGACTGCAAAGATGCCCAACAAGTGGTGTGTATAGCCAAGCTATGGAATTATTGAGGAATGACGACCTCGGCGACTTCCCTGCCTGCTGCTGCCCGCGGCCGCGACAGGTCCGGACCCGGCCTCGGGGCCGATCTACTCGCAGTGGTCGCCCGGCTCAATCGGTATGCCACCCAGCGCATTCACATGGCATTGCCGGCGGCGCAAGCTCGGCTGCTGTCGACCATCGAAGCGCAAGGCGAAGCGCGGATCTGCGATCTGGCCGCGGTTGACCACTGCTCTCAGCCGACGATGACCACCCAGGTGCGGCGGCTGGAAGACGCGGGCCTGGTGACCCGGACCGCCGATCCGGGCGATGCCCGCGCGGTCCGCATCCGCATCACAGCCCAAGGCGTGCGCGCGCTCGACCGCGTCCGAGCCGACCGGGCCGCTGCCATCGAGCCGCAACTCGACCGGCTAGGGCTCGCAGATCGCCAAACCCTGGCTGAGGCCGTCACCGTTCTGCGCCGGCTGCTCGAGGACTCTCCACCCGCTCGACGGCCCAGCACGCAGGGATAACGGCTGGTAGGCGGTTGGCCGTCAGGTTGTCGGCGCATCATGGCGGGTAGACAAGCGGTGATCGAACCCGGCTGATGCGCGCGGAAGGTGGTGACCATGCGGACGGAGGCGCTGGGTGCCCCGTTGACCGTCTGGGTCGGATCGAGAAAGTACACGTTCCCCGCTGGCCGCGACGTCACCGTGGGCCGCGACACCCGCTCGGATATCCGCCTCGACGGCGCCGACGCATCGACTTCGCCCACCCACGTGGTGCTGCACCACGACGGTAAGCAGTGGGTAGCCCTCGATCGCAGCCAGCACGGGATCTATGTCGACGGCGTGCGCATGTCCACTGTCTTCATCCGAGACGGCCGGGCCCTCACTATCGGAGACCCGCGGCATGGACCGCGGCTGCTGTTCCAGCTCAGCGGTGTGCCGCCGGGCCGGCCGGGTCCGCCGCCACCCCGCGGGCCACGGCCCTCACCTCCCCCGCCGGCGGCGATGGGTCGCGAACCCGGGCAGCGCGGCCGCCCGGCGCCGCCTCCCCGCCAACCGCCACCGCGGCCCGGCCCGCCCAAACGCCCACCCCCGCCGCAGAGACCGCCGGCGTTTGCGCCGCCGGGGCCGCCGGGGCGCCGCCCGGTTCCGCCCGCGCCGCCTTCTCAATTGCCTACTCAGGGATTTCGGTCGCCCGCACCCGAGCCAGAATCCGCGCCGCCGCGAGCTGAGTCCACGCCATCAGCTGACCAGCGACCGGTCGGAGCAAAGCCGCCGTCGGAGGCGCCGACCCGACGATTCCGCTCGCCTCAGCCGACGCCGGAACCGCCGCCGCCTGACCAACCACCGCAACCTCCGACACCGCCACCGCCACCGCCACAAGCTCATCCGGAACCGCAACCGTTCGAAGCCCCACCCGAACCACCACCGACTACCCAGAGCGAGGGGCCCGATCTGGTCGGGCGGATGACCGGAGCGATGCAACGGCTGATCCCACAGCGGCCCGAACCCCGGCCACACGAGATGATGCCGACCAGCCCGTTGCCCCACGCCGAAGTCACCCACAGTGAGGCTCCGCCGCAGAAGCCTGCGGCCCTCGGCACATTGGAGGCAGAACAGTTGGGCCTCAACGTCGACGGGCAACCGGTACTTGTCGACGTTTCCTTCACCGCCCAGCCGGGCACGCTGATCGCGGTCATCGGACCGTCGAAGGCGGCCCGATCGGCTCTGGTCCACCTAGTCGCCGGCGAGATGCGACCCAGTCTGGGCGAAGTCACCATCGGCGGTCACGACGTGCACGACGACTACGCGTCGCTGCGAACCCGCATCGGCGTGGTGGGTCCATACGACGTGGTGCATCCGCAACTCACCATCGAACAGGCGTTGGGTTACATCGCTGAATTACGGCTGCCGCCAAGCACTTCTGCCGACGAGCGCCGCCACGCAGTCAACCGGGTCATCACCGAGCTGCAGTTGAACGCGTTGCGCACCATCCAGGTCGGCAAGCTTTCGGACGAGCAGCGTCAACGCGCCTCGTTGGCATCCGAACTGATCACCGCGCCGTCGCTGCTGGTCATCGATGAACCTGTGGCGGCATCCGACCCACAGACGATGGCGCTGCTGCGCCGGCTCGCCGACGGCGGGCGCGTCGTGGTGGTGTCGACAGCGTCGCCGGACCACGTCGACGTGTGCGACCAGGTGTTGCTACTCGCTCCGCAAGGAACTCCGGCGTTCGTGGGGCCGCCCGCCGAAATCGACGACGCGTTGCGCAGCGCCAACTGGGATGAGACCCTCGAGCTGGCTGGCGCAGTCCAGCACCGGCTTTCACCGCGCAGCGCCCAGCCTCGACAGATCGGCGTCGAATCACTGGCCCCACCCGAACACCTCGGGCTGTGGCGCCAATTCGGGGTCGCGGTCCGTCGGCAGGCCTGGATACTGGTCGGCGATCAGCGCTACTTCACCTTCTTGACGATCCTGCCGGTGCTGTTCGGTGCGCTGACGCTGGTGGTGTCCGGCCAGGCCGGCCTGGGGCAGGCCGACCCGTACGGAAACGGTCCCGACGAAGCTCTCGAAATTTTGGTTGTGCTGAATCTGGGCGCCGTCTTCATGGGTACCGCGTTGGCGATCCGCGACCTGTTCGGTGAACGCCGCATCCTCCGGCGTGAGCAATCCGGCGGGTTGTCGACGCTTGCCTATCTGGCGGCCAAACTCGTGGTCTACAGCTTGGCCGCCCTCGTCCAGACCGGCATCATCACCACCGTCGCCGTCGCCGGTAAAGGCGCGCCGGCCAGGGGCGCGGTTCTGCTGGGCAGCCCGGTGGTGGAGCTCTATCTCACGCTGGCGGTCACCGCCGTCGTCTCGGCGATCGTGGCATTGGCGCTGTCGTCGCTGGCGAAATACCGAGAGCAACTGTTGCTGGTGGCCGTCTTGGTGATCCTGCTTTCGTTCCTGTTTTCCGGTGCAGCGTTTCCGCTGGCCGGCCGCTTCGGTTTGGAACAGATCTCCTGGCTGCTGCCGTCCCGGTGGGGTTATGCAGCGTCGGCGTCCACGGTCGACCTGCCTGCGGTCAACGTGCTGGCGGCCAGCGATGAGTTGTGGACACACTCGGTGGGTTGGTGGGTGTTCGACATGGCGATGCTGATCGGCCTCGGCGCGGTGTGTGCCGCGTTCCTGTACTGGCGGTTGCGGCGCCGTGCTGAACCCGGCACTGCGGTGAGCGAAACGGCCGCCACCGGGCTGCCGGATGCGGGGACGGCGCGTTACGGTCAGGTATGACCACGACTGCCGAACACCTGCGCAACACCCTGGACGGGCGCTGGCGGGATGTGAAGAACCAGATGCGGGACAGGCTGACCGGCGAGGTCTTCCGCCCGCACCACACGCCCAACACCGTGATCGCCCGCACCAAGGTGGTCGAACAGATGACGATCATGGCCGCTGCGGGTGCGGCAGACGATGGTTTCCGCAAGGAGCACGGCGGCACCGGCAACGTCGGGGCGGCGATCACGATGATCGAGATGCTCGCGATGTCGGACCTGTCGCTGATGGTGAAAGCCGGCGTGCAGTGGGGTCTGTTCGGCGGTGCTGTGGAAAATCTGGGCACCGAACGCCACCACGAGGCCTACGTCAAGAAGATCATCAACCTCGAGCTGCGGGGTTGCTTCGCGATGACCGAGACCGGACATGGCAGCGATGTGCAGTCGCTGGAGACGACCGCGACCTACGACGCGGACACCGAAGAGTTCGTCATTGAATCCGCCACCCCTACGGCCCGCAAGGACTACATCGGCGGAGCCGCTGAAACCGCTACTATCGCAGCAGTATTCGCACAGTTGTTCACCACTGAGGACGGCAAGCCGGTCAATCACGGCGTGCACTGTTTTCTGGTGCCGATCCGCGACGCGGACGGCAACGACCTGCCCGGTGTGACGACGTCGGACAATCACTACAAAGGCGGGCTGCCCGGTGTGGACAACGGGCGCATCGTGTTCGAAGGGGTCCGCGTTCCGCGGAACAACTTGCTGAACAAGTACGGCGACGTCGCGGCGGACGGCACCTACACCTCGCCGATCGAGAACCCGGGACGCCGATTCTTCACGATGATCGGCACGCTGATCCGCGGGCGTGTTTGCGTGGGCGGCAGCGCGGGCAACGCAGCGCGGCTGGCGTTGGACATTGCCACCCGGTATGCGTTGCAGCGCAGGCAGTTCAGTGCGCCCGATGAAGACGATGAGGTGGTGATCATGGATTATCTGGTGCATCAGCGCCGGCTGTTTCCGCTGATCGCCAAGTCGTATGCACTGCAGTTCGCGCAGAACGAGCTGGTGTCCAGGTGCCACGATCTGCAGACCGCGGACGAGCCGGACGCCGAGGAGCAGCGTGAGCTGGAATCGCGCGCGGCCGGACTCAAGGCGGCCAACACCTGGCATGCCAGCCGGGCCATCCAGGAGGCCCGCGAGGCGTGTGGCGGAGCGGGATACATGGCCGAGAACCGCCTGATCGCGCTGCGGGCCGACACCGACGTCTTCACCACCTTCGAGGGTGACAACCATGTGCTGACCCAGTTGGTGGCCAAGGAGCTGCTGACCGCCTACGCCGACGACATCCGCAGTATGAACCCGGTCGAATGGGTTCGCTTCGCGGCCAACGCCGTCGGTGACCGAGTGATGAAACGCACTGCGGCGGAGACGATTATGCAAAGAATCGTCGATGCCCGCCAGGACAGCGAGGAAGAGGGCAGCCTGTTCAACCGCGGCACCCAGGTCACCATGTTCGAAGACCGCGAGGAGTACCTACTCTCATCGGTGGCGCGCCGCCTGCAGTCCAAGTCCAACGAGATGTCGGAGTTCGACGCGTTCAACGCCGTGCAGGACCACGTGCTGCACGCGGCGACCGCGCACATCGACCGGGTGGTGCTGGAGGCATTCGTCGCGGGTATCGACTCGTGTGAGGACGAGCAGGCTCGCGAGATCCTCGAGTTGGTGTGCGACCTCTACGCGCTCTCGGTCATTGAGGACGACAAAGCCTGGTACATCGAGCACCGCTATCTGTCCACCGAGCGGGCCAAGGCGGTCACCCGCGGGATCAACGAGCGATGCCGACAATTGCGGCCGCACGCCGAGACATTGGTCGGCGGATTCGGCATTCCGGAGGAATTGCGCTACGCCGAGATGCTGCACCCGGAGAACCTGCCCGACTGACTGCACAACTGCGACAAATACGTAACGCCTTCGCAGCACACGATGGCCACGGCATGTGTTTCCGATCACACGGAGCCTTGGCGAAAACTGGGAATTTGCGTCGGATTTGGTGAAATCGCTGCAGCGACCCTGACGGTAAAGCTGCGACGACGCTAGCCTGACTTGGGATTTCGTGATCGATGATGATCATTCCCAGCCGGGTTAACCCGCGGTTTCGCGCACCTCACCGCGGTACGACCGCGGAGATGAAGCTGTAAAGCGGCCGCAACCTTGGCTTACTGATCTTGAAACAACCGCATCGCATGCTTGTGCTCAATGTCGCCTGCGCATCGAGGAGGAAGTACGCGTGGCTGCCGAGTTCGACGCCGTCGACACGCTGTGCGCCTATTGCGGTGTCGGATGCGGGATGGTTCTGCAGGTCGACACGGATCCGCAGACCGGCCGACGCCGGGTGGCGAAATCGGCCGGGCACAAGACGCATCCGACCAACTTCGGCCGGCTATGCACGAAGGGCGCGACTACCGCGGAGATGCTGGCCGCACCCGGCCGGATGGAGTCGGCCTACCTGCGACCGCAGCGCGGTGAGCCAATCGAGGCGGCCGATATGGATGCCGCGATCACCCACTGCGCCAAGCGGTTGCGGGCAATCATCGACGAACACGGCCCAGACGCCGTCGCACTGTACGTGTCGGGACAGATGTCCACCGAAGCGCAGTATCTTGCGAACAAACTGACCAAGGGGTTCATCGGCAGCAACCAGATCGAGTCGAACTCTCGACTGTGTATGGCCAGCGCCGGTTCCGGTTACAAGCAATCCCTGGGCGCCGACGGTCCGCCCGGCTCGTACCAGGACTTCGATGCGGCCGACGTCTTCTTCGTCATCGGCGCTAATATGGCTGACTGCCATCCCATTCTGTTTCTGCGAATGATGGACCGGGTCAAGGCCGCCCGCGCCAAACTGATCGTCGTCGACCCGCGCCGCACCGCAACCGCCGAAAAAGCCGATCTGTTTCTGCAGATCAACCCGGGCACCGACCTAGCTCTGCTGAACGGTCTGCTGCACCTGATCGTCGAAAATGGCGACAGCGATTCCGAATTCATCGCCGAATTCACCGAGGGCTGGGAGGTGATGCCGACCTTCTTGCAGCAGTTTCCGCCCGACACCGTGAGCGAGATCACCGGTATCGCCGAAACAGACATCCGCACCGCCGCGCAGTGGATCGGCGAGGCAGCGAACTGGATGAGCTGCTGGACAATGGGCCTCAACCAGAGCACCCATGGCACCTGGAACACCAACGCTGTTTGCAATATGCACCTGGCCACCGGCGCGCTCTGCAAACGCGGAAGCGGACCCTTCTCGCTGACCGGCCAGCCCAATGCGATGGGCGGCCGTGAGATGGGTTATATGGGAGTCGGTTTGCCCGGCCAGCGATCGGTGACCTCTGAGGAAGACCGCGCCTTCGTCGAGGACGCCTGGAGCATCCCGCGCGGCACGCTGCGCACCGACGTCGGCGGCGGAACCATCGACATGTTCAGCCAAATGGCCGACGGCCAGATCAAGGCGTGCTGGGTCATCTGCACTAACCCCGTTGCCACAGTGGCCAATCGCAAGACGGTGCTGGCGGGCCTGGAGCGGGCCGAACTGGTGATCGCCCAGGATGCCTTTCTCGAAACGGAGACCAACGAGTACGCCGACGTGTTGCTGCCGGCGGCGCTGTGGACCGAGTTTGACGGTGTGATGGTCAACTCCGAGCGCAACGTCACTCTGTTCCAGCAGGCCGTTGACCCACCCGGTCAAGCATTGCCGGATTGGCAAATCATCGCTCGGGTCGCGGCCGAGATGGGGTACGCCGACGCCTTCGACTACCGCTGCGCCGAGGACGTCTTCGAGGAGATCAAGCAGTTCGCCAACCCGAAGACCGGCTACGACTTAAGCGGAATCAGCTACAACTGGCTGCGCGAGACCCCGGTTCAATGGCCGTGCTCGGCTGGCAGCGCTCGCGACCGCAACTCGATCCGCTACCTCAATGACGGGGTGAGCCAGACGCAACTCGTTCGCCCGGACGGCAGTATCCCGCGGTTGGCGTTTGCAACGCCCAGCGGTCGCGCGGTGTTCTTCGCCCGACCGCATCTGCTGCCCGACGAGATGCCCGATGACGACTACCCGTTCCTGCTCAACACCGGCCGCCTGCCGCACCAGTGGCACACGATGACCAAGACCGGCAAGGTGGTCAAGCTCAACAAGCTCAATCCAGGGCCGTTCGTGGAGATTCACCCCGACGACGCCGCGCGACTCCAGATCGTCGGCGACGATCCCGTCGAGATTGCCTCCCGCCGCGGCCGCGCCGTGCTGCCCGCCCTGGTCACCGATCGGGTGCGGCCCGGCAACTGCTTTGCCCCGTTTCACTGGAACGATGCGTTCGGCGAATACCTGTCGATCAACGCCGTCACCAACGACGCCGTCGACCCCACCTCACAGCAACCGGAGTACAAGGCCTGCGCAGTCACGTTGACCAAGATCGCCGTCACCGAACCCGCTGCGCAACAAACCGCGACTCCGACGATCGAGGCTTCGACGATCGCCCCGCCACAGGTCGGCGCGCTGGCCGAATTACTGGGCGTGGCAAACGAACCCGTGCCGGACTTCGATCCGCTCGGCCGCAGCTACCTTTCCGGGCTGGTGACTGCGCTGCGCTCGGACGTCGGTCGCCAGGCGGCCGGTGTACCCATCCTGCCCGTCAGCGCACCGTTCGAGCCGAAGACCAGGATGTGGGTCGACGGTGTGCTCGCCGGGCTTTTCTCGCGCGGCCCGGCACCCGAAGCGGTTCCCGCAGCCGCACCGGCCGATCCCGTCGTCGACGACAAGCCGACCGGAGCCCAGCCTCCCACGATCACGGTGCTGTGGGCGTCGCAGACCGGCAACGCCGAAGAATTCGCCACCGAGTGCGCCACGCAACTCGGTGCGGCGGGATTACCCGTGGCCTTGCACGCCATGGATGAGTTCCCGGCGGCCGACCTGTCGATGACGCGGGAACTGTTGGTCATCACCAGCACCACCGGCGACGGCGAACCACCGGACAACAGTGCCGCGCTGTGGGAGAAACTCTCCGCCGAAGACGCTCCACGACTCGTCGACACCCATTACGCAGTGCTGGCGTTCGGCGACTCCAGCTACGCCGACTTCTGCGGTCATGGCCGCAAGCTCGACGATAGGCTGTCCGAGCTCGGCGCCACCCGCATGCTTGACCGGGTTGACTGCGAGCCCGACTACGAAGACGCCGCCACCCGATGGCTGGCCGCAGTGCGCGAAGCACTGACCAAGTCACCCGTGCTCGTCGGCGGTGCTGCCGCAGGTCCCGCCGCCGCGCCGGCACCGACTGGTCTACATGGTGCACCCAAGGCGGCGCCAGACCGGCAGTTGTACAGCCGCAAGAGACCGCTCATCACCTGCCTGGTGCGTAACACTTTGCTCAGCGGCCCGGGTTCGACCAAAGAGGTGCGACAATTCGCGTTCGGCCTGCCGGAGGGCACACTGACCTATCACGCCGGCGACGCCCTGGGCGTCTGGCCGCGTAACAGCCCCGCGCTGGTCGACGAATGGCTGAACAGCACAGGCCTCGACGGGGAGACAGCGGTCGGACTTCCAGACCACGGGTCGATGCCATTGCGCACCGCGCTTACCGAACGGTTTGAGATCGCGCGTATCAGCGGTGATCTGCTGCGGTTCGTTGCCGAACGCAGCGGTGACAGCGCATTGGCGGCGTTGGTCAAACCGGAGAACAAGGCGGCGCTGGCCGATTGGATGTGGGGTCGCCAGACGGCGGACGTACTTGCGCAATGGCCTGTTACGGCATCGGTTGACGAATGGCTTGCTGTGCTCAAACCGCTTGTGCCGCGGCTATATTCGATCTCGTCCGCATCGATCGACAATCCGCACGAGGTGCATCTGACCGTCAGCACCGTTCGTTACGACTTCGCGGGGCTCCCGCGCGGCGGGGTGTGCTCGACGTATCTGGCCGACCATGCCGCCGGCGACGACATTGGCATCTTCGTTCAGAAGGCCAATCACTTCCGCCCTCCGACCGATCCGGATACACCGATGATCATGATCGGCCCTGGCACCGGGGTCGCGCCGTTCCGCAGCTTTTTACATCGACGTCGTGCGCTCGGTCAACCTGGCCCGAACTGGCTGTTCTTTGGCGAACGCAACTCCGCCACCGATTTCTACTACCGCGACGAGATCGAGTCGATGCACGCCGATGGGTTTCTCACCAGACTCGACCTGGCGTTCTCCCGGGACCAGCCCGAGAAAGTCTATGTGCAAGACGTGATGCGAGAGCGCGGCGCCGAAGTATGGCGATGGTTAGAGGACGGTGCGCACGTGTACGTCTGCGGCGATGGGCATCTGATGGCTAAAGAGGTAGACCGCACATTGCACGAGATCGTGGCACAACACGGTTGTCTCGACCACGACACGGCGAGAGCCTACGTGCGGGATCTTTCCTCGACAAAGCGCTACCAACGCGATGTCTACTGACCGACAGGTCGGAAGCTGAGCCAATCCGGCGATTGCGATCACCGAGGTGGCTCCCCCGCCTGGACTCGAACCAGGAACCCTTCGGTTAACAGCCGAATGCTCTGCCAATTGAGCTACAGGGGACTGCCCGGTCCACGCGGACACAACCGCGCGACGAGGGATGACTCTAGCCTACGGGCCTACGGCGACGCCAAGTCACCGCTGCCGCCCGCCGCCGCCTGCCGATGTGAGGCAGGATGTAACCACGCACCGTTGTTTGGAGGGGACCGCATTGATCCGGTATGTCGTCGTGCTGGGACTGGGTTACATCTTGGGCGCGAAGGCGGGCCGCCGCCGCTATGAACAGATCGTCGGCACCTATCGCGCGATGACCAGCAGTCCTGCCACCAAATCGCTGATCGAGGCGGGGCGCCGCAAGGTCGCCAATCGGGTCTCACCCGACGCGCGGATGGTGACGTTGACCGAGATCGAGGATGGAACCAGCGTCGTCGAGCCGCAAAAGCGGAACGCCGCGAGGTAACCGGTCAGGCAGTCAGATCGTCGCCACTGGCCTGCTCGAGCAGGCTGCGCCGATAAGCCTCCATCGCGACGAGGTCACCGAACAGCGCGTGATACTCGTCGCCTTGCTCAACCGGTGACATGCGCTGCAGCTTGGACTTGACCTCGGCGATCTGCCGGCCCACCCAGACTTCCTGCAGCCGGGCCAGCACCCCGGCGATGTAGCGCGGCAACTTCTCGTCGTCGTCGACCCGGATTCCCTCGACGCCCAGTTCGCTGATCAGTCCTGCCGCTGCCGGCGACGGAGCCTGTTGGCGCACCGCGTCGAGCCACTGGCCTCCGCTGATGCCGGCGTTGGTGCCGCCGGCCGCCTCGATCGCGGCGCGTACGGCGGCATAACCAGGATGGGTGAAGCTGTCCACCGTCAGCGCGTCGAACACCGGCCCCGACAATGCCGGATATTGCAGCGCCGACTTGAGCGCCTCGCGTTGCGGCCACAGCGTCGGATCCCGCGGATCGGGACGCAACGCGGCGGGCCCGGACGTCTTCTCGGCGGGCGTCACGGCGCTGCGCTGCGGCCGGCCCCGGCCTTTGGCTTGATCACGCACCCGGCCGACGACCTGGGCGACGTCCGACCAACCGACCCAGCCGGCAAGTTGGCGCGCGTACTCGTCGCGCAGCGTGGGGTCCTTGATCTGGGCGACCATCGGCACGCAGCGGCGCAGCGCGGCCACCCGACCCTCGGCGCTGTCCAGGTCGGTCTCGGCAAGCGCGCTGCGAATCGCGAACTCGAACAACGGTGTTCGCCGCGCCACCAGGTCGCGCAGCGCACCGTCACCGGACGCCAGCCGCAGATCGCAAGGATCCATGCCATCGGCGGCCACTGCGACGAACGACTGCCCGGCCAGATGCTGTTCGCCGCCGAACGCCTTGAGGGCAGCGTTTCGGCCTGCTTCATCGCCGTCGAACACGTAGATCAGCTCACCGCGAAAGAAGTTGTCGTCCATCATCAATCGCCGCAGCATCGCCAGGTGCTCATCGCCGAAGGCGGTGCCGCAGGAGGCGACCGCCGTGGTCACTCCGGCCTGATGCATTGCCATCACATCGGTGTAGCCCTCGACCACGACGGCCTGATGACCCTTGGCGATGTCCCGCTTGGCCAGGTCGATACCGAACAACACCGAGGACTTCTTGTACAGCAGCGTCTCGGGAGTATTGACGTACTTGGCTTCCATCGGGTCGTCGTCGAACAGCCGCCGGGCGCCGAATCCGATCACCTCATTGGCCGACGAGCGGATCGGCCACAGCAGGCGCCGGTGGAACCGGTCGATCGGACCGCGCCTGCCCTCCCTGGACAGACCGGCGGCCTCCAGCTCCTTGAACTCGAAACCCTTGCGCAGCAAGTGCTTTGTCAGCGAATCCCACCCCGACGGGGCGAACCCGCAGCCGAAATGACGGGCCGTGTCGGCGTCGAAACTGCGCTCGGTCAGATATTGGCGAGCCGGCGCGGCCTCGGCGGATTCCAGTGCTTCCGCGTAGAACTGCTGGGCAGCGGCAGTGGCCGCAACCAGCCTGCTGCGGCTGCCGCGGTCGCGCTGCACGCTGGTGGCTGCGCCGCTGTAGGTGATCGTGTAGCCGATCCGGTCGGCGAGCACTTCGACGGCCTCGACGAAGTTCACGTGCTCGATCTTCTGGATGAACGCGTACACGTCGCCGCCTTCGCCGCAGCCGAAGCAGTGGAAATGGCCGTGGTTGGGCCGCACGTGGAACGACGGCGACTTCTCGTCGTGGAAGGGGCACAGGCCCTTCATCGAATCGGCGCCGGCGCGGCGGAGTTGGACGTAGTCGCCGACGACCTCGTCGATGCGGACTCGTTCGCGGATGGCGGCGATATCGCGATCGGAGATACGGCCGGCCATCGGCACAGTGTAGAGCCAGCCGACGACTAACTTGCCTCGATGCGTTCCAATCGGCCCTCGGTGTAGGAGGCGATCTGGTCGACGATGACGCGCAGCCGGGCGCCGCCGTCGGCGGCGGTGTTGAAGGCCGGGACGAAGATCGGGTCGAGGGTCCGCGGGGCGCCGGCCAGCAGCCATTGCGCGACCCGGTGAATGCGTTCACGCTGCCGGGCTTGGATTTCCCGGTGCCGTGGGTCGGACATGATGAACTGCAGCGCCAGGATCTTCAGCACTGCAACCTCGCCGCGGACCAACTCGGGCACCTGCAGGTTGACGGCGTATCGCACCAACGGCCCGGACCCGGCGGCCGCGCGGGTGGCCGCGATCGCCGCCGAGGCGAACCGGCCCACCAGCTCGCTGGTGAGGCGCTTGAGCGCCACCGACGCCGCCAGCGTGGCGTCGTACTTGCCGACTGCGGCGACCACCGGCAGCCCGGAGAGGCGTTTGGCGGCGCCGACCAGGTCGTCGGCGCGCACATGGGTGAACTCCGTGTCCCCCAGTTTGGCCAGCGCGGCGGCCTCGTCGTCGTCGGCCAGTACCCGTAGGTCGATGCGCCCGGAGACGACACCGTCTTCGACGTCGTGCACCGAATACGCGACGTCGTCGGCCCAGTCCATCACCTGCGCTTCCAGACAGGCCCGGTCCGGTGGCGCCCCCTGACGCACCCAGGCGGCAGCGTCGGCGTCGGCGTGATAGAAGCCGAATTTGCGCCGGTCCGCGGTGCGCGTCCAGGGATATTTGGTGACCGCGTCCAGCGCCGCGCGGGTCAGATTCAGTCCGGCGCTAAGTCCCTGTGGGTCAAGGGCTTTGGGCTCCAGACTGGTGAGGATGCGAAAATTCTGGGCGTTCCCCTCGAAGCCGCCGTAGTCTGCGGCGACCTCATCGAGGGCCTGCTCCCCGTTATGGCCGTACGGCGGATGCCCGATGTCGTGGGCCAATCCGGCCATGTCGACCAGGTCAGGATCACAGCCCAACCCGATCGCCATGCCCCGCCCGATCTGGGCGACTTCCAACGAGTGAGTCAGCCGGGTGCGCGGAGTGTCGCTTTCCCGGGGCCCGACGACCTGGGTCTTGTCGGCCAGGCGGCGCAGCGCGGCGCTGTGCAGCACCCGGGCGCGGTCGCGGGCGAAATCGGTGCGGTGCTGGCCCTCGCTGCCCGGCAAGCCCGCCGTCTTGGGCGCTTCGGGCACCAACCGCTCACGGTCGTACTCGTCGTAGGGATCCTGCTGGGTCATCGCCGCTCAGTCTGCCAGTACGTTCCGTCGGCGGATTACATTGGCGACCATGCGCACCGTTCGTCTGCTCGGCCTGGTTTTGGCGACCTTGAGTGCCGCACTGCTGCTGGCGCCGAGCGCGGCCGCGCAACCACCCTTCCGACTGCCCAACTACGTCGTCGACGACGTCGGCGCATTGACCGGGTCGGGCCACGGCGCGGTCGAATCGGCGGTCGACAAGCTCTACACCGACCGCAAGATCCGGCTGTGGGTGGTCTACGTCGACGGCTTCTCCGGACAAGGCGCCATGGACTGGGCGCAGAGCACGTGGCGGGCCAGCGACTTGGGTTCCGGGGACGCGTTGCTCGCGGTGGCCACCGTCGACCGTTCCTATGCGTTCCTGGTGCCCTCGACAGTGAAGAGCATCAATTCAAAGCAGGTCGATGACCTGCGGCACAACCAGATCGAACCCGCGCTGCGTCGCGGCGACTGGAGCGGTGCGGCAGTCGCGGCCGCCAATGGGCTCAACCGAGGGCCCGGGTCAACGAATTGGGCGCCGCTGGCGATCGCGCTGGGTGTGATCGCGGCCGGGGTGCTGGCTTTGTGGTTCATCATGCGTTACCGGCAGCGGCGCCGGCGGGTGGCCGAGGTGGCCGCGGCGCGACGCGTCGACCCCACCGATTCGGAGGCGCTGGCCGCGGTGCCGCTGCACGCCCTCGACGACCTGTCGCGGTCGAAGGTGGTCGACGTCGACAACGCGTTGCGCACCAGCACCAATGAGCTGGAGCTGGCGATCGACGAGTTCGGCCGGCAGCGCACCGAACCGTTCCGCCGTGCGGTAGAAAACGCCAAAGCGACGCTGGCGCAAGCGTTTAACGTACGACAGCAGCTCGATGACGCCATTCCCGAGACGTCGGCACAGCGGCGCGAGCTGCTCACCAGTGTGGTCGTCTCGGCAGCGCGGGCCGACCGTGAGCTCGAAGCGCAGCGGGAGGCCTTCGAGCAGCTGCGGGACTTGGTGATCAATGCGCCGACTCGGGTGGACGGACTGACCCAGCAGTTCGTCGAACTCACTGCGCGGGTGGAGCCGTGCGAGCAGCGGCTGACCGCGCTGCGCGACGAATTCGACGCCGCGGCCTTGACTTCAGTGTCGGGCAACTGTGAAACGGCCAAGGAGCGGCTGGCTTTCGCAGAACAGAACATCGGCCATGCCCGTGAACTGGCGGCGCGGCCTGTCAGCGGGCAGCTCAGTGGCCTGGTGGATGCCGTGCGCGCCGCCGAGTCGGCCCTGGGCCAGGTCCGTGCACTGCTCGACGCCGTGGACAGTGCGGCCAGCGACATCCGCCACGCTGCGGCCACCCTGCCGGAGCTGATCGCCGACATCCGGGCGGGGCTCGAGCAGGCCAACGTCTTGCTGGGCAAGGGGCTGGGCCAGCACGCCCGCGAACTGGCCACCGCTCGTGATGCGGCTGCCAAAGCCGTCGACGCCGCGCAGGCCGGCGGTTCGGCCGATCCGCTCGGGGCGTTCACCCGATTGACCAAGGCCGACGCGGATCTGGACCGGCTGCTGGCTGTTCTCGCCGAGGAGCAGGCCACCGCCGAGCGCCTCAACCGCACGCTGGAACAGGCGTTGTTCACCGCGCAGTCGCGGGTGCGGGCGGTGTCCGACTACATCGACACCCGGCGTGGCAGCATCGGCCCGGAGGCGCGGACCCGGCTTGCCGAGGCCAGGCGGCAACTGCAAGCCGCCCTCGACCAGCGAGCGACCAACGTCGGCGAGGCGATCTCGTATGCCAACGGCGCGGCGACGCTGGCCGCGCAGGCGCAAGCGCTGGCCAACGCAGATCTCGAGTCCGCGCAGCGCGCCTACGCCGGGCGTTACGGCGGCGGCAATCAGATGGGCGCAATGCTCGGCGGGATCATCATCGGAGACATGCTCGGCGGCGGGATGCGTGGCGGCTTCGGCGGGGGTTGGGGTGGCGGCGGCGGCTGGGGCCCGACGTCGTTCGGTGGTTCCGACGGCGGCTTCTTCGGAGGCGGCGGCAGGTTCTGATCCCGTTTGGGCGCGAGCGTGCGTGTCCCCGGTCGACACGCCGGGGTTGTTTCCGGGTTTACGCACACTCACGCAGCACGTGAGGCGGTCAACTCAATGTCAATGCGGCGCACCATGTCCCAGGAGCGACGCCGCACGTCGTCGGCCACAACCGACAGCACCGTCCAGCCGACCTCTCGCAGCGCGGCGCGCTTTTGCCGGTCGCGACGCAGGTCGTCCGGACCGCTGTGCCAATCGAACCCGTCGTACTCGACCGCAACCAGACGGTCGGGCCAGGCGAAGTCGACGCGCCACGTCTGCCAGTTGCGGTCAACGATCTCGTACTGAAGTGTGGGCGCCGGCAGCCCGCCGTCGAGCATCGCCAGCCGCGCCTCGCTCTCCATCGGCGATTCCGGTTCGGCGGCGGCCAGTGGAATCAACTCCCGCACATGGACGATTCCACGCCGACCGGCCTGACGGGCAGCTGCCGCTCGTAGCTGGCGTCGACTGCACGTCTCGCTGCGCAGCGCGGCGTCCAGCGTTGCCAATGCCCGGGGGCGACGGAGGCTGCGCGCGACTTCGACTGCGGTCCAAGCCGGTTCGGTGGCCGGCCTACCGTCGATGATGCTCAGCGGTGCGCCCTCGCGGCGGTGGACGACCAGGCCGTCGGAGCGGCGCAGCTGGTGTCCGACCGGGTTCAGCACGTGCAGGTCGTGGTCGTCCTCCGTGTCGAAGCCATAAGCGGCGGCAGCGGTTCCCAGACAGACCGCAACGGACTCACCGGCGCGCAGGTCCAGGCCGCGCAGTCGCAGCAGCATGTCGGGTTCTGTTCGAGCGTAGACGCCCGTCCACACCGAAACGAGTTCCCCACGGGCGACGCGGGTTTCGAATCCGGCGCGGCCAAGCCGCCCGATTAGCTGAGCGGTGGCCGCGACGCCGCCCTGCTCGGCCAGGAGGGTATCCAGATCGTTGACCATCGGCGGATTGTGCAGCCCTCGCGGCAGCGACGGTAGCCACGCCTGTGGATAGCGAGCGTGCGTGGACCCGGCGACACTCTCGGCGTGTCGCCCGGCGACACGCACGCTCGCGGAAGAATTAGCACCCTCGCAGGCGCGCCCCGAGGTAATCGGCCACGCCGTCGAGCGCCACCCGGTCCTGAGTCATCGCGTCGCGCTCCCGAATGGTGACGGCGTGATCCTCGAGGGAATCGAAATCCACTGTCACGCAGAACGGCGTCCCGATCTCGTCTTGGCGCCGATAACGTCGCCCGATCGCACTGGCGTCGTCGAAATCGACGTTCCAGCACTTGCGCAACTCGGCAGCCAGATCACGCGCCTTGGGGCTGAGGTCGGCATGCCGCGACAGCGGCAACACGGCGGCTTTGACCGGCGCCAGCCGCGGATCCAGCCGCAGCACCGTGCGCTTGTCCATGCCGCCCTTGGCATTCGGCGCCTCGTCTTCGTGGTAGGCGTCGATCAAAAAGGCCATGAACGACCGGGTCAAGCCGGCCGCCGGCTCGATCACATAAGGCACATATCGGCTATCGCTGGCTTGGTCATAGAAGGACAGATCGACACCGGAATGTTTTGCATGCGTGGACAAGTCGAAGTCGGTACGGTTGGCCACGCCTTCCAGTTCACCCCACGGGTTGCCCTGGAAGCCGAACTTGTACTCGATGTCGACGGTGCGGTCGGAGTAGTGCGACAGCTTGTCCGCGGGATGCTCGAACAGCCGCAGATTCTCCGCGTCGATTCCCAAATCGACGTACCAGGACAGCCGTTCGTCGATCCAGTACTGGTGCCACTCGCGCGCCGTGGACGGCTCCACGAAGAACTCCATCTCCATCTGCTCGAACTCGCGGGTCCGGAAGATGAAGTTGCCAGGGGTGATCTCGTTGCGAAAGCTCTTGCCGATCTGCCCGATACCGAACGGCGGCTTGCGGCGCGCCGTGGTGACCACGTTGGCGAAGTTGACGAAGATGCCCTGCGCGGTCTCCGGCCTCAGGTAGTGCAACCCCTCCTCGGTTTCGATCGGCCCGAGGTAGGTCTTGAGCATCATGTTGAACTCGCGTGGCTCGGTCCACCGACCGGGCTCACCGGTCTCCGGGTCGCGGATATCAGCCAGACCGTTCGGCGGCGGATGACCGTGCTTGGCCTCGTAGGCCTCGATGAGGTGGTCGGCGCGGTAGCGCTTGTGCGTGATCAGCGACTCGACCAGCGGGTCGTGGAACACGTCGACATGTCCGGAAGCAACCCACACCTCGCGCGGCAGGATGATCGACGAGTCCAGGCCGACGACGTCGTCGCGGCCGGTGACCACCGAGCGCCACCACTGCCGTTTGATGTTCTCCTTGAGTTCCACCCCCAGCGGTCCGTAGTCCCAGGCCGATTTGGTGCCGCCGTAGATCTCCCCGGCGGGGTAGACCAGGCCGCGTCGTTTGGCCAGGTTCACGACGGTGTCGATGACGGACGCCACGAGGTGCTGCACTCCTGTTGTCGATGGGGGCGATGAGCACCGTCATCGTAGCGACCGGCCGCGGGCACCTTTGACATGCATCAGTGCGCATGTGACAGTGGAAGCAACCGATAACGGTTCCCACTAGCTCCCCAACAGCGCAGGTGATGGCATGTCCCCCTCAACCTCAATGGCCGCCGACGGCGACGAGCTGGTCGGCAGCCACGAGCACAGTGGATCGGCGACGTTCCCCGCGCCACCGTCGCGGGAGATCCTCGACGCCGCCGGTGAGCTGTTGCGGGCGCTGGCCGCGCCGGTACGCATCGCCATTGTCCTGCAGTTACGCGAATCCCAGCGTTGCGTGCATGAGCTGGTCGACGCGCTGGGTGTGCCGCAGCCGCTGGTGAGCCAGCATCTGAAAATCCTCAAGGCCGCCGGCGTGGTCACCGGGGAACGCTCGGGCCGCGAAGTGCTCTACCGGTTGGCCGATCACCACCTGGCACACATCGTCATCGACGCGGTCGCCCATGCCGGTGAGGACCGGCGCTCATGACCCGCGCCGGCGACGATGCAGAGCGAAGCGATGAGAAGGAGCGGCGCTCATGACCCGAGCCAGTGTGCGCTCCACCCGGCAGCGGGCGGCGATCTCGACGCTGTTGGACACCCTCGACGAGTTCCGGTCGGCTCAAGAGCTGCACGACGAGCTGCGCCGGCGCGGCGAGAACATCGGCCTGACCACCGTCTACCGGACGCTGCAGTCGATGTCGGCTGCCGGATTGCTCGACACCCTGCGCACCGACACCGGGGAAACGGTCTACCGGCGCTGCTCGGAGCACCATCACCATCACCTGGTGTGCCGCAGCTGCGGGTCCACCGTCGAAGTGGTCGGCCACGACGTCGAAAAGTGGGCCGCGCAGGTTGCTGCCGAACACGGGTTCTCCGACGTCAGCCACACCATCGAGATCTTCGGCACCTGCTCGGAGTGTCGAAGGTAGGTGCGCACCCCGATGGCGAGCGTGCGCAAACCCGGAAAAAGGCTCGGCGTGTCGACCGGGGACACGCACACTCGCCGGGAATGGCTCGCGCGGAAGGGGCGGCCAGACGCTAAGCAGTCAGCGCGCTACGGATCTCGGCCCCTTTGTCCAGCACCATCAAAATCAACGTACGGAGCGCGTCGTCGGTCAGACCGGCGCCCGGAAAGTTGTAGCGCAACATCACGTCGGCGGTCTTTCCGGAGTTGCGCCTGGCGGTAACGTCCCTGACCTTCTCCACCAATGCCACCGAGCCCAACAGGGTGCTGTCCGCTTGCGCGGCTACTCGATCGCGAATCTGCTTGTTGAGCACCAGATCCCACGCCAGCACCTGGGTCAGCGACACCAGGTCGAGATCCTCGACGATGGTCACTACTCGCAACGACGCGAACGTCCCGCCGTGACGCACTGTCAGCGCGCCGTCGGCTTCCTCTTCGACGGGCAATACCGCGCCGAGCACCGACGCCAGCCGCTCCTGCAACGACGACATCAGGCGGTCCCGAAGCGTCGGTGGCGGGAGGCATATTCTTCGCAGGCCGCCCACAGGTCGCGGCGGTCGTAATCGGGCCACAGCTTGTCCTGAAAGATGTACTCGGCGTAGGCCGCCTGCCACAACATGAAGTTGCTGGTCCGCTTTTCGCCGGAGGTGCGCAGCAACAGGTCCACGTCGGGGATGTCGGGCCGCTGCAGGTGGCTGGCGATAGTCGCCTCGCTGACCCGCTCCGGGTTGAGCTTGCCGGCGGCCGCCTCACACGCGATATTCCTTGCGGCTTCCGCGATTTCGGTCCTGCCACCATAGTTGACGCAATAGTTCACGGTGATGACATCGTTGTCCCACGTCATCTCTTCGGCGATCGCCAATTCCTTGATCACGCTGCGCCACAGCCGTGGCCGCGATCCCACCCACCGTATCCGCACACCCATATCCCTGAGGTTCTCCCGCCGGCGTCGCACCACCTGGCGGTTGAACCCCATCAGAAAGCGGACCTCCTCAGCAGAGCGCTTCCAGTTCTCAGTGGAAAAGGCATACAGGCTGAGCCACTTGATGCCGATCTCGATTGCCCCACAAGCGACGTCGATCACCACCGCCTCGCCCATCTTGTGGCCTTCGGTGCGGGGCAACCCGCGTTGGGTGGCCCATCGGCCGTTGCCGTCCATCACAATGGCCACGTGATCGGGCAATTGGCCGGCCGGAATCCGCGGCGGTGCCGCCTTCGAAGTGTGCTGCGGCGGGCGACGCGGCCCACCGTCGGGCGACGGCGGCAGCTCCGGGAAGACGACAGGCCAGGTGGACGTATCCGGAAACGTCGGGTAGTCGTCGGGGGCCGGGGATAGCTGCGGAAAATCAGCCGGCTTCTGTTTCCGCACCATGGGCCACATCCTGCCCGACCACCGCGATGCGGCGCCCGGCGAGGCTCGAATCGACACGGTCCACCCGCTGCATCCGCTCCACCAGCGGCAACGTCCGCAGTTGCCGCTCGAGATGCCATTGCAGGTGCGCGGCCACCAATCCGCTGACATGGCTGCGGTGGGATTGCGGTGTCGCCTGCGCGGCCTCCCAGTCGCCGTCGTGCAACGCGGACATCAGCTCCAGCACACCCAACGGCGGCGTGGTGGAACCGGCTGGGCGGCAGTACCCGCAAACGCTGCCGCCGGCAGCGATGTGAAACGCCCGATGCGGACCAGGTGTGGCACAGCGGGCGCATTCGGTCAGCGCCGGCGCCCATCCGGCGATACTCATCGCACGCAGCAGATAGGCATCCAGCACCAGTTCGCGGGGGCGCCGCCCATCGGCCACCGCCCGCAGCGCACCGACGGTCAGCCGGTGCAGTGCCGGGGCCGGTGCCCGCTCTTCACCGGCGAGGCGTTCGGCGGTTTCCAGCATGGCGCATGCACAGGTGTAGCGGCCGTAGTCGCTGACGATGTCGGTGGCGAACGCGTCCAGCGACACGACCTGGGTGACGATGTCCAGGTTGCGGCCGGGGTGCAGTTGCACATCGATGTGGGCGAACGGCTCCAGCCGCGCGCCGAACTTGCTGCGGGTGCGCCGCACACCCTTGGCCACCGCGCGGACCAATCCGTGGTCGCGGGTGAGCAGGGTGACGATTCGGTCGGCTTCGCCGAGCTTGTGCTGGCGCAGCACCACCGCCCGATCCCGGTACAGCCGCATCACACCAGTCTGTCATCGCGCCGCGACATCACCTTGTCCACGCGCCGATAATGTCTAATACCGATGAGTAGCACTTCCGGCCCCCGCTTTCCGACCCTGACCGAGCAGCTCTACCAGCTGGCCAACAATGAGGTGAGCTCCGACGACCTGGTCCGCCGGGCACTGCACGCTATCGATCGCAGCCAATCGACGCTGAACGCTTTCCGCGTGGTTCTCACCGAGTCCGCATTGGCCGACGCCGCCGAGGCCGATCGGCGCCGTGCCGCCGGTGCGGAGGCGCCGCTGCTGGGTGTCCCGATCGCGGTCAAGGACGACGTCGACATCGCCGGGGTGCCCACCGCGTTCGGCACCTCGGGAGATGTCCGGCCGGCCGCCGTCGACGCCGAGATGGTACGACGGCTCAAGGCGGCCGGCGCGGTGATCGTCGGCAAGACCAACACTTGTGAACTGGGCCAATGGCCGTTCACCAGCGGACCCGGCTTCGGGCATACCCGCAACCCGTGGTCGCGCAAGCACACGCCGGGCGGGTCGTCGGGCGGCAGCGCCGCAGCGGTGGCCGCAGGACTGGTCGCCGGGGCGATCGGCTCCGACGGCGCCGGCAGTGTGCGCATACCCGCCGCCTGGACCCATCTGGTGGGCATCAAACCGCAACGCGGCCGAATCTCGACCTGGCCGCTGCCGGAGGCGTTCAACGGCATCACGGTCAACGGCGTGCTGGCCCGCACGGTCGAGGATGCCGCGCTGCTACTGGACGCCGTGTCCGGCAGTGCCGACGGCGACCTGCACAAACCGCCATCACTGACGGTGTCCGACCACGTGGGCACCGCGCCCGGCCCGCTGCGGATTGCGATGTCGACACGGTTCCCCTACACCGGTTTTCCGGCCCGGCTGCACCCGGAGATCAAGGCGGCCGTCGAATCGGTGGCCGATCAGCTGCGGCTGCTCGGCCACAGCGTGGTGGCCGGCAACCCCGATTACGGCCTGCGGTTGTCGTGGAACTTCCTGGCCCGCTCCACCTCGGGGCTGCTCGACTGGGCCGAACGGCTCGGCGACGGCGTCGACCTGGACCGGCGCACCATGTCCAACATGCGGATGGGCCGGCTGCTCTCGCAGTCGATACTGCGTGCGGCCCGCGCACACGAAGCCGCCGACCAGCGTCGGGTCGGCTCGATCTTCCGCATCGTGGACGTCGTGGTAGCGCCGACGACCGCGCAGCCGCCGCCTCCTGTGCACGCGTTCGACCGTCTGGGTGGCCTCGGCACGGACCGGGCGATGATCGCGGCGTGCCCGGTGACCTGGCCGTGGAACGTATTGGGCTGGCCGTCGATCAACATCCCGGCCGGATTCACCTCCGAGGGTCTACCGATCGGCGTTCAGCTGATGGGACCGGCCAACAGTGAGCCGTTGTTGGTGTCACTGGCAGCTGAATTGGAGGCAGTCGGCGGCTGGGCCGCGAAGCAGCCCGAAGTGTGGTGGAACACCGGCACGGGGATACAGCCGGCGCAGTAGTTCACATTGCGCGGCTGATAATCTCTTTCATGATTTCACTTGTGCCGCCGTAGATTCGGTTGACCCGTGAACCGGTGTACATCTGCGCGATCGGGTATGGTCGAGGGGTAGTGCCCGAGGACGGGTCAGGCGTCAAAACCCCAGCCGGCCAAGCTGCTTGGGGTCGCGCTGCCAATTTTTGGCAACCTTGACGCGCAGATCGAGGTAGACCTTGGTGCCCAGCAGCTTCTCGATCTGGCCGCGGGCGGCAGTACCCACTTCCCGCAGCCGGGCACCGCCCTTGCCGATCACGATGCCCTTCTGGCTGTCCCGCTCCACGTACAGCACCGCATGCACGTCAATCAGGTCGTCACGCTCTTCGCGCGGGCTGACTTCGTCAATCACCACCGCCAGCGAATGCGGCAGTTCATCACGCACCCCCTCCAGCGCCGCCTCGCGGATGAACTCGGCCATCAGCACTTCCTCGGGTTCGTCGGTCAACTCACCGTCGGGGTAGAACGCCGGGCCGGGTGGCAGTGCGGCGGCCAGCACGTCGATCAGCACGTCGATCTGCTCGCCGGTGACTGCCGAGACCGGAACGATCTCGGCCTCGTCGACCAGCTCGCCGACCGCGGCCAACTGCGCGGCCAGCTTGTCCTTGGGGATCGTGTCGATTTTGGTGACGACGACGACGAGTGCGGTGTTGGGTGCAATGGAACGGATCTGTTGCACGATCCACCGGTCCCCCGGGCCGATTGCCTCGTCGGCGGGTATGCAAAGCCCGATGGCATCGACCTGGCTGTAGGTGTCGCGCACCAAATCGTTGAGCCGCTTACCCAACAGCGTGCGCGGGCGGTGCAGTCCCGGCGTGTCGACCAGGATGATCTGGAAGTCCTCCCGGTGCACGATCCCGCGGATGGTGTGCCGGGTGGTCTGTGGTCGGTTCGACGTGATTGCGACTTTGGAGCCGACCAGGGCATTGGTCAGCGTCGACTTTCCGGTATTCGGGCGACCGACGAAACAGACGAAGCCGGAACGGAATTCGCTCATGGGTGGTCAGCCGGCCCGATCACGACGGGTTTCCGGCGCCGTCGGTCAGGATTATCGCCGCTGTCGGCGACAGTTCGCGGACCGCGGCGATCCCGGCATCGTCGGCCGATCCGGCCACCAATACCGCGGCCTCCAGCCCGGCCGCACCACTGGACGCCGCCGCGGCGACCGCGGTCTGCAGCGCAGTCAACTGCAGAGCCGAGAGTGTCACCGGTGCGCCGGCGTAGGTACGACCGTCGAGATCCCGCACCGCCGCGCCGCTGTCGGCTTCCGCGCGCGCCATCGCCGAGCGGGCCAGCACCACCAACTTGGCGTCCTCGTCGCCGAGTGATTCAGGCATTGGTCTCCTCAACACCATGACCGTCGGAATCGATGCGGCTCAACAAGACAGTGCCGATCCGCAGACGTCCGCGAGGATCTGGGCCGCCCTCCGCGTAGAGCCGCAGACCATGGGATATCACCTCGGCGCCGGGCAGCGGCACCCGGCCCAACTCCAGGGCCAGCAGCCCGCCCACCGTGTCGACGTCGAGGTCGTCGTCGAATTCCACACCGTAGAGTTCGCCGACATCTTCGATCGGCAATCGCGCCGAAACCCGGAACCGGTTGTCACCCAATGACTCTATCGGCGCGGTCTCGGCGTCGTCGTATTCATCGGCGATTTCGCCGACGATCTCTTCCAGCACATCCTCGATCGTCACCAGGCCGGCGATCGCGCCGTATTCGTCGACCAGCAGCGCCATGTGGTTGCGGTCGCGCTGCATTTCACGCAGCAGCGCATCTAACGGCTTGGAGTCCGGCACGAACACCGCGGGCCGCATGACCTGCGCGACGGTGGTGTCCCGGCCGCCGTTGATCGAGTAATAGGTCTGCTGGACAAGGTCTTTGAGGTATACCACGCCGAGGATGTCGTCGACGTTCTCACCGATCACCGGCATCCGGGAATGTCCGCTGCGCACCGCCAGCGATGTCGCCTGCCCGGCCGATTTGTCACTCTCGATCCAGATCATCTCGGTGCGCGGCACCATGACTTCGCGGGCCGGTGTGTCGCCAAGTTCGAAGACCGACTGGATCATCCGGCGCTCGTCGGCGGCGACCACGCCGCGCTGCTGGGCCAGATCGACCACCTCGCGCAGCTCGATCTCGGATGCGAACGGGCCGTTGCGAAATCCGCGGCCGGGGGTCAGCGCGTTACCCAGCAGCACCAGCAGCCGGCTGACCGGCATCAGCAGCCACGAAAGCACCTGCAGCGGAAAGGCCGCCACTAACGAAATGGAATAGGCGTTCTGGCGGCCGAGGGTGCGCGGACCCACACCGATGACGATGAAACTGATCACCACCATGATTGCCGCTGCGGCGAATAACCCCCAATCCCGGCTGAGGTTATGGCGCAGGAAGAACACCAGTAGCGCCGTCGCGGTGATCTCACACGTGATTCGTAGCAGCACCACCAGGTTGATGTAGCTGGGCCGATTGTCCATCACCTTGGAGAGCCGCACGGCGCCTGGTCGCTCATCACGCACCAGCTCCTCGACGCGGGCTAGTGACACCGTGCTGATCGCGGCGTCAATCGCGGCGAACAGCCCGCCCAGGCAGATCAGCGCAATAGCGCCGAACAGCGGAACATATCCGTTCACGGCTCGTCGAAAAACCTTGACTTGTCCAGCAGCCGGCGGTCTCGTTCGGTCTGGCGGTCCAGATGATAAGACTCGACCTGTTCGGCGACCCATTCCTCGAGCAGACCGCGTTGCAGGTCGAACATTTCCTTTTCCTCGTCCGGCTCGCCGTGGTCGTAACCCAGCAGATGCAACACCCCGTGGATGGTCAGCAAGGCCAGCTCGTGGCCCAGCGAATGACCGGCACCAGCAGCCTGTTCGGCGGCAAATTCCGGGCACAGCACGATGTCACCCAGCATGGCCGGTCCCGGCTCCGGGGCGTCCGGGCGACCCCCGGGCTCGAGCTCGTCCATCGGGAAGCTCATCACGTCGGTCGGGCCGGGTAGGTCCATCCACCGCATGTGCAGATCGGCCATCGCCGCGGTGTCCAGCAGCACCATCGACAGCTCCGCTGCGGGGTTGACGTCCATCTTCGCGATGACAAACCGTGCCACGCTGATCAATTCGGCCTCGGACACGTCGACGCCGGATTCGTTGGCTACCTCGATACTCACGACGTCACCGGCGACTGCGGCCGCCGGATGCCCGCCGCGCCGCCCGGTTCAGCGTCAGGCCCGGCTCCTCGTGCTTGGCGTAGGCATCCACGATTTCGGAAACCAGTCGATGGCGCACCACGTCGGCACTGGTGAGCTCGGCCATGTGGATGTCGTCGATGCCCTCAAGGATGTCGACTGCTGCCCGCAGCCCGGATCGCGCGCCGCCTGGCAGGTCGATCTGCGTGACGTCGCCGGTGACAACGACTTTGGAGCCGAACCCTAACCGGGTCAGGAACATCTTCATCTGTTCACCGGTGGTGTTCTGGGCCTCGTCGAGAATGATGAACGCGTCATTGAGGCTGCGTCCGCGCATATACGCCAGTGGTGCGACTTCAATGACCCCGGATGCCATCAACTTCGGGATCAGTTCGGGATCCATCATGTCGTGGAGCGCGTCGTAGAGCGGCCGCAGATACGGGTCGATCTTCTCGCTCAGCGTGCCCGGCAAAAAGCCCAGGCGCTCACCGGCTTCCACCGCCGGACGGGTCAAGATGATGCGGGTGACCTGTTTGGTCTGTAGTGCGCTGACCGCCTTGGCCATCGCCAGGTACGTCTTGCCGGTGCCGGCCGGGCCGATGCCGAAGACGATGGTGTTGGCGTCGATCGCGTCGACGTAACGTTTCTGGTTGAGCGTCTTGGGCCGGATCGTCTTGCCGCGGCGCGACAGGATGTCCAGGGTGAGGACTTCGGCTGGTGACTCGTTGCCGGTGCCGACCAGCATGGCGACACTGTGGCGCACCACTTCCGGCGTCAGCGTTTGACCGCTCCCCACGATCGCGACCAATTCCGAGATCACCCGTTCGGCAAGCGCGACATCGGCAGGTTCACCGGAAAAGGTGACGGCGTTGCCGCGCACATGCAGGTCGGCAGTCAGGATTCGTTCGAGTGCACGCAGGTTTTCGTCGGCCGAACCCAGCAGGCCCACGACGAGGTCGGGCGGAACGTCGATGCTGCTGCGAACCTGCGAAGACTGGGAGTCAGCAGCGTTGGTCTCGCGGGGCGTCACGTGGCTTCTGATGCCTGCTTTCTGCGGTTTTGACAGTCGATCGGTGTCCCAGTCTACCGCCGGGGCCGTCCCTCGTCTGCGGTGTGAGGTTTCGACAGCAGCGTATTGGCCGGCAAGTCCTGGTCGAGCACCTTTCGTGCCTGCACGGCCCCAGTGATCGGCAGCTCGGTGTCGTCGAGCAGACCGATCTGTGCCAGCAGCGACGCCTGGTCCCAGTAGATGCGCTCGTAGGCGACCTTGCCGTCCTCGATGCCCATCACGACCACCACTGGCAGCATCACCGGGCGGCCGGTGGGCGCCACGTTCGGCAGGAAGGCCGGCATCGGTATGTCGTGGGTAAACGACATGATCATCTCGTCGACGACGCGATCGGTGCCGACGGTGCGGCATACGGGGCTGATTGTGGTGTCCTCAGGCCAGTGCCCGATGAAGTAGTTCGTGTAGAACTCGGTGAGCGCCGCGCCGCCGACGCCGCCCATCATCGTGGGGACGTGGTTGACGTTCGGCTCGGCGACCATGGTGGCCATCGTGGCGGCCACGTCCTTGGCGACGAACTCGTCGGCCACGTGCTCGTCGAAGATCGCGCTGAGATCATGGGCCGGACACATGAGGGACGCTCCCTTCAGGTGCTTAAAGTGTGATTATGACCACCGCGCATTCCTCGGATAGGGCTTATCGCTCGTGAACTTTCGGTATCTCGAGCTCCTGCGCGCCGGATGGGGTCTGACGTTGCTGATCGCCCCGCGTACCGTGCTGGCCCGGGCACGCGCCGCGCGGATCGATCGCAGGGCAGTTGTCATCACCCGCATTTTGGGCGCACGCCAAGTCGTGCAGGCGTCGTTGTCGGGAACCAAACCGACGCCGGAGATCCTGGCGGCCGGCGTCTGGGTTGACGGCGTGCACTCGCTGACCGCGCTCGCGCTGGCGGTCGCCGACCACCGTCGGGTCCGCGTCGGTGTAGTCGACGCGGTCGTCGCTGCACTGTGGGCGGCGTTGGGCGCCTATGACCTGCGTCGTGGCAATGTCCCACCGGACGACCACGCACACGTCCGCAACCGGTTGGCGCGTACGGTCATCGGCGCCCTCCCGGGCGGGCGCCTGGTGATGGACCAAGCGCGAAAGGCACGGGCAAGCTAGCCCGATTGCCACCGCGGCGTCAGCACGCCCAGCGCACCTAACGCCACCGCGGCCGCTGTCGACGTGCGCAGGACCGAGGGACCCAGCCGGACAGCCACTGCACCGGCGTCGGTCAGCGCAGTGATCTCGTCGAGCGCGATGCCGCCCTCGGGGCCAACGATCAGCATCAGCGAATCTGCATGCGCCAAAGCCAGTTCCGTCAGTCGCTCGGTCGCCGACTCGTGCAGCGCCAGAACCACTGCACCGCACGCTGTCGCGTCACGCACCCGCTCAACCAAGCCCGCGGTGGACAACACGCCGTCGACCGCAGGGATATGAGCGCGGCGGGATTGCCCGGCCGCCGATCGGGCGACCGCGCGCCAGCGGCGCAGGCCCTTCTCGATCCGAGCGCCTTCCCAGCGCGCCACACAGCGGGCAGCCTGCCAGGCCACGAACGCATCGGCACCGGCCTCGGTGGCCAGCTCGATCGCCAGCTCCGAGCGCTCGGCCTTCGGCAGCGCCTGCACCACCGTCACCGGCGGCTGCCCCGGCGCCACACTCCAGCGGTCCAATACGCGCGCGGAAAGCCCGCCGCGGTCGGCCTCTTCCACCTGACAGCGGGCCAGCGCGCCGGCGCCGTCGCCGAGCAGCAGCTCCTCGCCGGGACGGATACGGCGAACGGTCGCAGCGTGAAACCCGTCGTCCCCGCCGAGGACAGTCAGCGCGCCGATCTCCGGCAGCGAATCGACGTAGAACAGGCCGGCCACAGGCCGCTCAGCGCCCGGTGAACGTCTCGCGCAATCTGCTGAACAGCCCGCTGGTGGCCGTCCCCTGCGTGGACCGGACTTCGGGTACGTCCCGCGTGCGGCGGGTCTTGAGTTCGCGCAGCAGCTCGGCGTCGCGGTGGTCGAGTCGATCCGGCACCACCACGTCGACGTGGACGTGCAGATCGCCGCGCGCTCCGGAACGCAAATGCGGCATTCCATGACCGCGCAATGTCGTCACCGAACCGGGCTGGGTGCCCGCCGGAATCGTGATTTCGGTGATCCCGTCCAGAATCGCGTCCACGGTCACCGAGGTGCCCAACGCCGCATCGACCATCGGCACCGAGATCGTGCAATGCAGGTCGTCGCCGTCGCGGACGAAAATCTCGTGCGCGTGCTCGTGCACCTCGACGTACAGGTCGCCGGCCGGTCCCCCGCCGGGCCCCACTTCGCCCTGAGCAGCCAGCCGAACTCGCATGCCGTCGCCGACACCGGCCGGGATCTTCACGCTGATCTCCCGCCGGGCCCGCACTCGGCCGTCGCCGCCGCACTGGTAGCAGGGGTCGAGGATGACCTCGCCAACACCGCGACAGGTCGGGCAGGGCCGCGACGTCATCACCTGGCCCAGCAGCGAGCGCTGCACGCTTTGCACTTCACCACGACCACCGCAGGTGTCGCAGGCCACCGGCGCCGAATTCCCGTTGGTGCCGCGCCCCTGACAGCGGTCACACAGCACCGCAGTGTCGACGGTGACCTGCTTGGTGACTCCGGTCGCGCATTCGGCGAGGTCCAGCCGCATCCGCAGCAGTGAATCCGATCCGGGCCGGACTCGTCCGACCGGTCCGCGGGACGCGGCACCACCACCGAAGAATGCCTCGAAGACGTCGCCAAGACCGCCGAAACCCGGGAAGCCATTGGCTGACGCCGCATTTTCCAGCGGGTCTCCACCCATGTCGACGATGCGTCTTTTCTCCGGGTCCGACAGCACCTCGTAGGCGACGCTGATCTCCTTGAATTTCGCCTGAGCGGCGTCGTCCGGGTTGATGTCGGGATGCAGCTCGCGCGCCAACTTGCGATAGGCGCGTTTGATCTCCGCATCGCTCGCGTTCGTGCTCACGCCGAGCAGACCGTAATAGTCGCGTGCCACGCCTGACCTCTCCTATGCCGCGGTTACGCGGCTATCCACATATTCGGGTACAGCATTATCGAGCACCCAGCACTTCGCCGATGTACAAAGCAACCGCAGCGACACTAGCGATAGTTCCCGGATAGTCCATTCGGGTGGGCCCCAGCACACCCATGCCGCCGTAGACGGTGTCCATCGAGCCGTAGGCAGTGGACACCACCGAGGTGCCCATCATCTGCTCGGCTTCGGTCTCGTGGCCGATGCGCACCGTCACCTTGCCGGCTTCCTGCTGAGCGGCCAGCAACCGCAGCACGACGACCTGCTCTTCCAGTGCTTCCAGCACCGACCGCAGCGAACCGCCGAAGTCAGCGGTATTGCGGGTGAGGTTGGCGGTCCCGCCCAGCAGCAGCCGCTCCTCCCGGTGCTCGACCAGCGACTCCAGCAGCACGGTGGCCGACCGCCCCACGGCGTCCGACAGGCTGTTGGACTGCCCGCCCCGCCCGTCCAAGTGGCCGACTAGCTCGGCGACGGCAATCGATGCCGCCGCGAGCTTCTTGCCTTCCAGCGCCTGGCCGAGCATTTCTCGCAGCTGAGACAGCTGATGATCGTCGATGGTGTCGCCGAGTTCGACGACGCGCTGGTCCACCCGGCCCGAGTCGGTAATGACCACCATCAGCAACCGGGCCGGCGTCAGCGCGATCACTTCCAGGTGCCGCACGGTCGACGTCGACAGCGTCGGGTACTGCACGACGGCCACCTGACGGGTCAACTGGGCCAACAGGCGCACCGCGCGGCGCAGCACGTCGTCGAGATCCACACCGGACTCCAGAAAACCCTGAATGGCGCGCCGCTCGGCGACCGAGAGCGGCTTGACGTCATCCAGCCGGTCGACGAACTCGCGGTAGCCCTTCTCGGTGGGCACCCGCCCGGAACTGGTGTGCGGCTGGGTGATGTAGCCCTCGGCCTCCAGCACCGCCATGTCGTTACGGACGGTGGCCGACGAGACACCGAGGTTATGACGCTCCACCAGCGACTTCGACCCGATCGGTTCCTGGGTGGCGACGAAGTCGGCGACGATCGCGCGCAGCACCTCGAAGCGACGATCGTCGGCAGTCCCCATCCCCATCACCTTTCTGACCCGGCCTATTTTACGGTGATCGTCGCGGGACTAGCCTTGTCAACCATGCTCACCTCGGTCCGGGCGCCCGGGACGGTCGGGGAATGATCTTCAAAGGAGTTCGGGAAGGCAAGCCGTATCCCGAGCATGGCCTGTCCTATCGGGATTGGTCGCGGATACCTCCGCGGCAGATTCGGCTCGACGAACTCGTCACGACGACGACGGTGCTGGCGTTGGACCGGCTGCTGTCGGAGGACTCGACGTTCTACGGCGATCTGTTCCCGCATGCGGTGAAGTGGCGGGGGATCCTCTATCTCGAGGACGGGTTGCACAGGGCGGTACGCGCGGCGCTGCGTAATCGCACCGTGTTGCACGCGCGGCTGCTCGACATGGACGCAGTCGGCCAGCACGCGTAGCAACCTGGTCACGTTCTGGCGGCCGCCGGTGTCGAGATAGGTGAGACCGCTCGATAGGAGGACCGCCATGCCACGAATCGCCGGAGTCTCGGACCGCGACGCCGGATTGGGTGCGAAAATCGCCTTCTTCTTCACCAAAAGGCGTTTCAAGCAGATGACCGGCCTGGAAACCGCCACCATGCTCGAACCGCTGCGGATGTATGCGTATATCCCCAAGTTGCTCAACGCCATTGGCCGATTGGAGCTCGCGGAGTCAAAACTCGACATCCTCAGCGCCCGCCACCGTGCGCTGGCCGAGCTCAAGTCGGCGACGACGGTACGCTGCGAATACTGCATCGACCTCGGCTCCCAGATCGCCCGCGGCTGGGGGATCAGCGACGAGGAACTGCTGGCGATGGCCGACTATCGCAACGCCACCTGCTTCTCCGATCTGGACAAGCTGATCCTCGAGTACGCCACCGCCATCAGCCGTACGCCGGTCGAGGTGAGCGACGAGCTATTCGACCGACTGCGCCCGCATTTCGACAACGCTCAACTCGTCGCGCTCACCCATGTCATCAACCTGGGCAACTTGCGGGCCAGGTTCAACCTGGCGCTCGGCATCGGATCGTCGGGCTTTTCCGACGGCAGGGTGTGCGCGTTGCCCGAGACCGGCACGTGACCGCAGATGCGACGCCGGCGGCGCACTTTCAGGCCGCGCGTCCGCGACTGGCCGCGCTCGCCTACCGGATGCTGGGCTCAGTGGATGACGCCGAGGACGCGGTGCAAGAGACGTGGCTGCGGTTGAGCGGTGCGGACGCTGACAGTATCGCGAATCTCGACGCCTGGCTGACCACCGTGGTGGCACGGATCTGCCTGAACGGCTTGCGCGCCCGTCGCACCCATGATGAATTGCCCGCCGGCATACCGGAACCCATCGTGGACGCGCCCGGCGAGCTCGACCCCGAACACCAGGCGCTGCTGGCCGACGCGGTCGGGCTGGCCATGTTCGTGGTGTTGGACACGCTGCCGCCGGCGGAGCGGCTGGCGTTCGTCTTGCACGACGTCTTCGCGGTGCCATTCGACCAGATCGCGACGATTGTGGACCGGTCGACCGACGCCGCCCGCAAGCTGGCCAGCCGGGCACGGCGGCGCATCCACGACGCGGCGCCAGATCCCGACGGCGACCTCAAAGCCCAAAACGCCGTCGTCGACGCATTTTTCGCGGCCGGGCGTGCCGGCGATCTCGACCGGCTGGTCGTCGTGCTCGACCCGGACGTGGTGCTGCGCGGCGACTTCGGCCCCGGCCAATCCCGCTCGGTGCGGGGCGCGTCGGCAGTGGCCGGCCTGGCGCGGGGTTATGCCGCCGCGGAGCGGGAAGCGCGCCCCGCCACCGTCAATGGCGCCGCCGGAGCGGTGATCTTCGTCACCGGCCAGCCGGCCGCGATCATGGGATTCGTGGTGCGCGGTGGACGTATCACCGCGATCGACGTGCTGGCCGACCGGGCGCGCATTGCGCGGATCGACATGAGCGCGCTAACCGCCTGATCCGCCCGGGGCCCCCGGTGCGTCAATTGGTAGCCGTGGCCGCCTGCACCAGCGCGATCGCGGCGTCGTGCTGCATGATCCAGTTGCCGCCCTCGTTGACGAACGCGAGCTGCTTGGTGACCGGACCGGCGAACTTCGGGCCCGAGATGGCCACGTCGGCGGTAGCGGCATTGGGGCCGGCCGGCTGGATGTTAGTCACAGCGAACTGCTCCGGAAAGTTGCCGTTGCGGTAGGCCTTTCTCAGGTCATGATCGGCCACGTGACCCTCGTCCGGACTGATGCCGCCCTGCACCAGGTTCTGCTTGGTCGTGTATGACACGCCGGCATCGGTCACCTGGTTGCACAGGTTGGTCAACTGGTCAGCGGTCGGCAGATCTTCCGGCGCACCCGGCGGCGGGTCCAGCGGAAGCGGAGCTCCGATGGCGGCCGGTTGTACTTGAACGGAAGCGGGTGTGTTTGCCAAGGTGGCCACGCCGCCGGCCGCGGTGCCGATTGCGGCCACCGCCGCCACGCCGGTGACAAGGGCTTTCACGGTCATAACTGGTCCTTTCGTGCCGCGAGGGTGCACAAATGATACGGGCATCACGCGCCGTGTTGGCGTGCAAACACGCACGCTCACAGCAAGCTGGCAACGACGAGATCAGTGCCCCGAGGCGGCCTGCAGCAGCGCCATCGCCGAGTCGCGCGACAGCATCCAGCTGCCCTGATTGACGAATGTGACGCTCTGGGTCACCGGCGCGGTGAACTTCGGGCCCGAGACTGCCACGTCAGCGGTAGCCGCACCGGCAGCCGCCGGTTGGATGTTCGAGATGTTGAAGGACAACGGCAACTGCCCCTTCTTGGCGGCCTTCTGCAGTGCGTGGTCGGCCATGTGAGCCTCTGTCGGACTGATCCCGCCTTCAACCAGCCCGGACTTGTTCCCGAACGGAATGCCGGGGTCAGCGAGGCTGTTCAGGACGCTGGTCAGCTGGCCCGCGGTCGGCAGGCTTGCGGTCTGGTCCTGGGGCAGCGGCGCGCTGAAGACGACGGGCTGAACCTGCGCTCCACCGGGGGTGCTGAACGCAACGGACGTCACGCCGGCTGCAGCGGCTCCGATTGCGGCGACGGCTGCCGCACCAGCGGCGAGGGCTTTCACGGTCATAGCTGTTCCTTCGGTCGGCGTAGGCACTGATACTGGTGTGTCGCGTTTCCGGCCGATTGCGTTACATCGCCCCCGAAACACGGCTGACCCGCACCGATACCTACCCCGACGGCATCAGCCCCGGTGGTCGGCCAGGCGATGTTGGGTGGGTCAAGCCTGGCTTAGACTCAGGGGCTTGGCACGGTGAGCCGCCGGAAAGAAGCGAAAGGGCCCGCCCATCACGTACCCCGAGCAGACAACATATGCGTTCCGTCCCGGCGTCACCTGCGTGACCACCCCCGCGGGAGCTGTGCTGCTGAACCCGCCCCGCAGCGAGAAGCTGCCGCGGTTGTCCCCGAGTCAGCTGCGGGCGCTGAAGACTCTGAACCTGGGTCCGGCAACGGTTTCGGAGATATCGACGCCGGCAGACGGCGGCGACGCCGACACACTGATCGATCAGCTCATTGCCGGTGGCTGGCTGACCATCACGGTGCGCGACGCCGGGAGCGAGCTGTACTCCATCCTGCCGTTCGGGCGACCTGCGCCGCGATCCGAACCGCGATCGCCGGGTACTGGCGTGCTCTCGAAATTCGCGGTACTGCATCGTAATTCGGATGGTTTCATCCTCGAGCACCCGCTCGCATGGTGCGATCTGCGGATCCAAGACTCACGTCTGCTCGGGCTGCTCGCCGGGACTGCCGCAGCCGACCCGGGATTACCGCCTGCCGTCGTCTCGCGATTCATCGAGGACCTGCACTGGTGCGGCTTCCTGCTTCCGGCGGGTGAGGAAGACCGCAGTTTCGAGCCCCTCAGCTGGAGTACACCGGATCTGTGGTTCCACCGCCGCAGCACACTCGGCGAACGCACCGTCACCTGGGAGCATTTCGGTCCGACCAAGTGGGCCAAGGACCGATTTCCGCAACCTGCCGCGCGCAGGCCGGATTATCCCGGCGAACCGATCGCGCTATTCGTTCCCGACCTGACGGACAAACGAGCTCACGACCCGACGCTGACAGCCGTTCTCGAGGACCGTGTTTCGACGAGGACATTCGATGACGCTCGACCGATCACCGCCGACCAACTCGCCGAGTTGCTCTACCGCACGGCGCGGACGCGACGCACGCAACCGGTCGGCCCGGGTGAGGAACTCCTGTCCCGGCCATACCCATCCGGTGGCGGGATCTACGAACTCGAGTTGTACCCGGTGGTGCGGAATGTCGCCGGACTCCCGCCGGGCATGTATCACTACGACTCGTTTGACCATGTGCTGCGCCCAGTGGCGGACATGGCTTCGAAAGCGGTGTCTGCGCTTGTCAAACCGGCTTCGGCGACGCTAACCGGTGGCGCCGAGCCCCAGGTGCTCATTGTCATGGCCGCGCGGTGCGGCCGCATCATGTGGACCTACGAACAGATCGGCTACGCAGCCATTCTCAAGGATGTCGGCGTGCTGATGCAGACGATCTACCTGGCCGCAACCGCGATGGGCCTTGGTGCGTGTGCCCAGGGCTTCGGTGACACCGCGGCGTTTGTCGCGGCTACCGGGGTCGACGAGCGACAGGAATGCAGCGTCGGCAGTATCATCCTCGGCTCTCCCGGGCCGATCTGATCCGTCGGGTCATTCCTGGGCGAGTACCTGCTCATCGGTCAGCGCAGCGACTTCGAGGTAGGCCCGCGCGATCACCGCGAGGCGATCTGGCGTACCGCGTTGAGCTTCACGCTGATTCAGCCGCTGCGCCAAGCCGGCAGCGGTTCGTGCGGCGAACAGGTCGGCAACCACTGCGTGATCGATGTCCAGCCAGTCGCGCAGCCGTGCGATCACGGTGGTGGCCAGCACCGAATCACCGCCCATCGCGAAGAAATCTTGTTGCACACCAACATTATCCGCGCCCAATACGTCAGCGACGATCATGGCAAGCGCCGCTTCGACGTCGTTACTCGCGGCGCTGTCTCGGGTGCCCGCGGCTTGCGGCTCGAGCAGTTTGTTTACGGCGCGACGGTCCAGTTTTCCGTTCGGTGTCAACGGAATCTGTTCCAAGACCACGATCCGCTTGGGCACCATGTAACTCGGCAACAAATCCGCGACAGCGGCGGCAACATCGTCAACGTCGACCGGGTCTCCGGCGACCGCGGCAACCAAAGTGGGCGCGTTGGCTCCGATCACAGCGGCGACGGCGTGACGCACGCCGGGCACCGCCCGCAACGCGCTCTCCACCTCGCCGAGTTCGACGCGGTAGCCGCGAATCTGCACCTGATCGTCAGCGCGGCCGAGGAACTCGATGGTGCCGTCCGGCCAGTATCTGGCCATGTCGCCGGTTCTATACCATCGGATGCCGTCGTATTCGACGAAACGCTCCGCTGTTCGCTGCGGGTCGTTACGGTAGCCCGCTGCGACGTTCGCGCCGCCCACCCACAGTTCCCCGGGCACCCAGTCGGGACAGTCGTCGCCCGTGAGAGAAACAACCCGGCACCGCACATTGCGTAGCGGCATGCCGAACGGCACCGTCGCGCAGTGCGATGGTGGTTCGCCGGTCACTTCGCAGATCGTGTGATGGATCGACGTCTCGGTCGCGCCGCCGAGGCCGGCGAACCGGCAGCCCGGCACCTGCCTGGCGAGTCGGCGGGCCAGATCAGCGCCGACCCAGTCACCGCCGAGGGTGACGGCCCGCAGCGAGTCGCCGAGTCGGTCGCCGCCAAGCTCCAAGATCATGTCCAGCATGCTGGGTACGCAGTTGAGGATCGAGACCCGGTGGTGGCGAAGCAACTCCACCCAGGTGGTGGCTGCGGCCCGTTGCTCGGAATCGACAGCAACCAGCGAGCCACCCGCCGACAACATGCCGAAGATGTCGTAGACCGACGCGTCGAATTCGAGCGCAGACAGCGCGAGTACCCGATCGACGCTGCCGACGTCGAACCACTCGTTGACGGCGTCGATCGTGTTCATCGCCCCGCTGTGGCGGACATCCACTCCCTTGGGTAAACCCGTCGAGCCGGAGGTGAAAATCACATAGGCGATTTCGTCGACGTCGGTGAAGACCGGCGCCGGCAATGGCGCGGGATGGTTGCGCGCGTCGTCGATGGACAGGCACGGAATCGACGCACCCATCTCGGCGCCCGCGCAGGTGAGTGCCGCGGCGACGTCAGCGGTCTGAAGAATCTTGGCGCGCCGTACCTCTGGCTGATCGAATCCGATCGGCAGATAGGCCGCCCCGGTCGCGAGTACCCCGAGCACCGCCAATATCTGGTCACGCCCTTTGGGAAGCTGAACAGCGACGGTGTCCCCCGGCCCCACACCGCAGGTATGCAGCGCCCCGGCAACGGCCAGTGAGCGTTCGGCGAGTTCGGCATAGCTCCATGCGCCCGCATCGTCGCCGACGCCCCATACCACGGCGGTCGCATCGGGTTTGGCCGCGGCGTTTTCGAAGAAGCCCTGGTGCAGGCACCGATTGCTCACCGGGCCGGCAGTCGCATTGACCGCTGCCCGGACTTGCGCCTGATCACTGGGCAACCGCGGTACTGCCTTTGCGTCCCAGCCTGCATCACTCTCGGTGAGCCGTTCGATGGCATCGGTGAACCTGGCGAACATGGTGTCGATCAGGCCCGGCGGAAAAGCCGACACGCGGACGTCCCAGTTGACCAGCAAACCACCACGCAGCTCGGTGATCTGGGCATCGAGTAACACCTGAGGACCCTGCGACACAATCCACACCGGGTCGCCGAAGGTCTCGATGACGTTGTCGGCGAACAGTTCACCGAGATCGAGGGCACTGGTGAAGACGACTGGGGCAAGCACCGGCTCGTCGCGGTGTCTGGCCAGATCTCGCAGCACATCGAGTCCCGAATACGCGCAGTGACTTGCGCTTTCATACATCCGGCGCTGGATTTCGCGGGCCCGGTTCGCTACCGAGACATTGTCGGAGACATCGACCTCGAGCATGACCGATGAGGTGAAGTCTCCGACCACCCGGTCGATGTCGGGATGGACGGCTTGGCGCTGAAACAGCGGAACATTCAGTAGGAATCTGCTCTGAGCGGTCCAGCCGCCGATGGCGTCGGCGAAGATGGCGGCCACCGCCATCGCCGGCGTGACCCCGCGCTGGTGGGCACCGACCATCAGTCGCTGCTTGGCGGCCGGTTCCAGCCAGTGTTCGTGGCGCACAGTGCGATGTGACGTCTTGTCGTCGCCACCGGTGAGGGTCGGAAGTTGCGGTGCGCCGGGCATGCCGGGTAGCCGTTGCTGCCACCATTGCCGGTCACCGTCGCGTGCGGCGCTGTCTGTGGTGTGCTCGGTGCGATACCGGCGGTAGCTGTAGCCGGGCGCCGTCAGCGTTGCGCCCCGGTACAGTTCGGCGAGCTCGGAAACCAGTACGCGATAGCTCATGGCATCACCGGCGAGCATGTCGACGTCCAGATGCAGCCGGCTGCGGTTCTCGTCGTACAACGTCAATGCGACGTCGAAGACTTGACCGTCTTCGATGGCCAAGCGCTGGTGAGTCTTACCGTCGCGCAACTCCGCCAACGTGGCTGCGGTGGCTTCGGGGGGCTGCCCACGCAGGTCCGCCACGGCGAACACCGGCCGACCGGGCCGGGGCATGGTTTGCTGGGTCCCGTCGGGCAGGAATCGGGTGTGAAGCATCGGGTGGATGGCGACGAGATCGGACACGGCCTGTTCCAGGCGTACCGGATCTACTGTCCCGCCGTCGAATTCGACGTAGAGGTGGGCGGCCACGCCGCCGAGTCGCTGGTCATCGGAGCGGCCGATCCAGTACGCGTGCTGCATGGCGGCCAGCGGGAATGGGGCATTTTCATCATCTGCGGTGACAACCGCGCCAACCACGACCGCCTCTGCGGCGCTTTCCGTCTCGTCCACACCGAGCAGAGCGTGCCAGGATTCCACTGTCGGGCTGGCGGCGAGTTGGGCGAAGGTGATGTCGGCGCCACGCTTGCGCCACCCTCCTGCCAGGGCCATCATCCGGATCGAGTTCAGGCCCAGCTGGATCAGGTCGTCGTCGTCGGCAATGTCTGCGGCCGGGCACTCGAGTTGGGCCGCAACGGTAGCCCTGATGTCGTCCCGGTGGATCCGCTCACCGTTGGGCAAACTCTGCCGCGGCGCCATGCCGGTCCCTTCTTTCCAAGCCCGCCGCGAGGGCCGCCACGCCGCGCTGCCAAAATTCTGCCAGCAGGTCGATGTCGGACATGGCGAACAGGGCATCGCTCCAGCGCAGGTTGGTGATCAATTGCGAACCGTTTTCGGTAGTGCCGACCAGGGTGCTGATGTTCAAGGCAAAACGCAGCGGCAGATCAGGTTCGGGGTCGATCGGCAGCGCAGTGATATACGGCTGGGTGAGTAGCGACCATGGCTGGTCGCTGACACCACCGAGGTCCAGGCGGCCCAGGTAGCCGAACTGGATCTGGGGTTCGGCCTGCACCTCGGGGATGCGCGCGACGTAACGGAGCAGACCGTAATCCAGGCCCTCGTTCGGGATCGCCTGCAACTGCGCTGCCACCGACTCGAATAACGCCGCGGCCGCATCGGGATCGTGCTCTGCCTGGTCGACGTCGACCGCGGCCGCACCCGCGCCGATGCGCACCGGGAACGCCGTGGTGAACCAGCCGACCGTGTTGGTGGTGTCAGTGTCCAGCACGGCATCTGCCCGACCATGCCCCTCCAGGGCGACAAGCGCCCCCGCACCGGGATCTTGCTGCCGTGTCCGCCGCCAACTCGCCACGGTCATAGCGGCTACGGCCAGCAGGAATTCGCGCATGCCTTCGGCCCTGACGAGTCTGGACAACACCTGCGCGGTGACATCAACCGGTGTGAGCACCGGCGTGACACGCAAAGTGGACCAGCTGTCACGAACGGGGTCCGGATGCCGCGACCCCAACGCGGGATCGACATCGTGCACCTGTGCGGCCCAATAGTCGCGCTGAGCCAACACCTCCGACGTCGCCGCCCGGTCCCACATCAGTTCCGACCAACGGCGATAAGAAGTGAACTCTGGCAGTGTCTTTGGGGTCACACCCGATTGCGTCATCCGCCATGCCTCAACGAGATCCCCCAGCATGATGTGCCACGAGACCACGTCTACCGCTAAGTGGTGGGCGGTGATGAGCAGTACCTGCTCCCGAGCGCCGGAGAGCCATACCGCCCGCACCATCGCACCCCTGTGGGGGTCGATTTCGTCATTGGCCTTGCGGGCGTAATGCGTGATGGCCGAACTGAATTCTTCATCGGTCGTGGCCGACAAGTCCGCGGTGGTCAGCACGTCGCCCGCCTGGACCGAGCCTGGCTCACGGGTGACCAGGCGTGGCCCGTCGGGGGTCTCATCGACGAACGATCGCAGTGTGTCGTGTCCGTCGAGCAACAACTGCAGCATCGACTCGATGGACGACGCGCCGATATCGTCGGGCAACCGAAGCAAAACTGTATGGGTGAAGCGGCGGTAGGCACCGTACTCGTAGAGCCAGGACACCATCGGCAGCGGCAGCACCTCACCGTATTCGCCGCCCTCGACAGGAGCTGCCGAGCTTGCCGTCTCATCGATGGCCGTTGCGAGTTGGCGGATTGTGGGGCAGGCGAACACCATTCGCGGACTTGCCATAAGGCCGCGCCGCTGAGCCTTGTGCACCAGCGAAATGGCCACAATGCTGTCCAGCCCGAGAGTGAAAAAGTCCTCGTCGACGTGTGGCGTCACGCCGTTGAACTGCTCTTCGAATACCTCGCACAGCAGCCGTTCGGTGTCGGTGGACGCCGACGCTGCACCGTCTTCGGCGACGTGGGCAAGGGCATCTTCGGCCAGCCGATCCAACGCATGGCCGTCCAGCTTGCCGTTGGCGTTCACCGGCAACTGAGGTACTGCGACGATCCGCGCCGGAACCATGTACAGGGGCAAACGCTGGGTGAGCGCGGTCCGCAGATGAACGGGGTCGCCCTCGGTATCGTTGTGCCACACAACGAATCCCACGAGCTGGGCGCTGCCGGAACGACGCAGTACTGACACCGCGGCGTCGTGCACCTCGGGCAGGCCACGCAGCGCCGCCTCGATCTCGCTGACTTCGACGCGGTAGCCACGGATCTTGACTTGGGTGTCGCCGCGACCCAGATAGCTGAGGCCGCCATGCGCGAGCCGGCGAACCACATCCCCGGTGCGGTACATGCGCCGGCCGGGCCGAAACGGGTCCGCCACGAACCGAGCCGCCGTCATCGCAGCCTTGCCGACGTAGCCGCGCGCTAGTTGGGCGCCGGACAGGTAGAGCTCACCGACGACCCCGTTGGGGACCATCCGCAGGCTCGAATCCAAGACGTAGCCGCATGTTCCGGCATTGGCGGTGCCGATCGCCGGTGTTCGGTATTCACCGACCGCTGCCACCACCGCTTCAACCGTAGTTTCGGTGGGGCCATAGCAGTTGTAGACCGCGGCCGATGGCAGCGCACGCAACTGGTCCCACAACGCGGTGTCGATGGCTTCGCCGCCCAGTGCCAGGACCGAAAGGCCGCAGTCCAGTAGCCCGGCGGCGCGAAGTTGAACAAGCATCGATGGCGTCGTATCGATCATGTCGATCCGGTGCGCGGCTATCCCGCGCACCAGCAGGTCAGCGTCGCGCACCTCCTCGGCGTCGAACAGGTGAAGCGCGTGACCGTCGAGCAGGCCGACCATCGGTTGCCACGACGCGTCGAAGCTGAACGACCAGGCGTGCGCGATCCGCAGCGGTCGGTTCAGCCGGGCGCGGGCCGGCCGGTAGACACGGTCGCGGTGGTCGGTAAAATAGCTGAGGAGCGCGGCGTTGGTGCCGACAACTCCTTTGGGTTCCCCGGTGGATCCGGACGTGAAGATGACGTACGCGGCGTGCCCGGGGTGCCGGCGTATCGACGGTGCGACGGCCGGGAGCCGCGAAATGCGCTCGGCCGCTGCGGCCTCGTCGAGAAGCAGCGCGGGCGACCCGGGTTCGAGCCGCTCGGCGTAGCCCAGTTCGGTGATCGCCAGTATCGGGTCGGCTTGGCGCAGCATCGACGCGATGCGCGCTGCCGGCAGGGTGATGTCTACCGGCAGATACGCGCCGCCGGCGGCCAGCACCGCCAGAATTGCGATGATGGAGCGGGGTGAGCGCGGCAGCACAAGTGCGACAACGGTTTCCGGTCCGACGCCGTGGGCGGCCAACTCCCCCGCCAACCGGCTCGCTTCGGCATGAAGTTCGGCATAGCTGTAACGCTCACCGCTTCCGGCGGTCAAGGCCGGCGCGTCAGGGGCAGCGGACACCTGCCGTTGGAAAACTTCCCAGACCGTTTCGACCGGTGCCGGTATCGACGATGCGGCGACGTCGGCGCATTCGATGCGCTCGGCCGGGGTGAGAACGTTCAGTACGTCCGGGCCTCCATCGCCGATATCGGGAAGTTGGCGCAACACGACAAGTACTCGCTCGGCGATTTCGGCGGCCGGAAGATGCGGGAGCCCAGCACGAATCGCCTCGACAACCACCACCAGAGCGTCGTCGTGCAGGTGCGACACCACGGTCAACGGATAGTGGGTCAGGCTTTCCATCTCCACCGGGGTAAAGCGGGTGCCGTCGGGCTCGGTGACCGTTGTGATGGCGTCCTCGATGGGCGCATTCTCGAAGAGAAATAGGCTGTCGAACAGGGGGCCCTGACCGCACTGGCGCTGCAGTTCCGAGAGGCTGAAGTAGCCGATGTCACGCATTGCCGACAATTCGCGCTGCAACCGGATGCATTGCTCGGCCACTGATGTCGTGTTGCGCAACTGATGTACCACCGGCACGGCGTTGATGAAAAGCCCGACCATGGTGTCCACCCCGGGCAAGTTCTCCGGGCGTCCGGAGACGATGGTGCCGAACACGACGTCGCGGCGGTCGGCGATTCTGCCGAGAACGACGGCCCAGGCGAACAGGACCGCGGTACCTAGCGTGATGCCGGAACTGCTGCTCCAGTGGCGCAGGCGCGCGGTATCGGCTGCGGACAGTAGCAGGGTTGCCTTCTCCGGCACCGCATCACCCGCGACGACGGTGCCGTCGGCCACCATGAGTGGCCCGGAGATCCCCGCGAGATACTCACACCAGGTGGTGAACGCGGCCGCCTTGTCCTGCTCGGCCAGCCAGACGATGTAGTCGCGATACGGGCGCGCGGCCGGTAGCGCCTCCAGCGATCCGCCGGCCCGGTAAACGGCGAGCATCTCGGTGAAGAACACCGCCAGCGCCCAACCGTCCACCAGAATGTGGTGGGCGGTGAAGATCATCCGCCGTCGTGACTCACCCGGCACCGTGAGCAAGACGACCCGCAGCGCCGGACCCCGGCTCAGGTCAAACCGCCGACGCCGCTCCGATCGCGCGATCGACTCGAATTCTGTTGGCAACGCGATACGTTCCGACCACGGCAATTCCGCCTCGACCGGCACGATCTGCACCGGCTTGGGCACGCCCCGATCCCAGAAGGCGGCCCGCAGGTTCGGGTGCCGAACCAACATGGCGGCGGCGCTGCGGCGCAGCAATGCTGCGTCAACCGGGCCGTCGATGTCGACCACGAACTGCATGCTGTACAGGTCGACGCCGTCCTCGGCCAGTCGGTACAAGGCGAACAAGCCCTCTTGCAGCGGGCTGAGGGCCAGCACGTCCTCGACCTGCGGCGGCGTGGTCGTCACGATTGCTCTTGCCACGCCGCCGTCAAGTCGGCCAACGCATCGGCGCTCAACCCGGACGTGCTCATCGGCGTGTATTCCCGCTCCTGCACTGGTTCGCAATGGGCCGCAGGCTGATCGGCGAGTGTGGCGGCGTCGACGGCGGCGGACAACTCGCCGATGGTCATGTATTCGAACACCATTGCCGGTGTCAGAGCCAGTCCCTGCGCCGTCGCCTTGGCCGACCACTTGATGGAAATGATGCTGTCGCCCCCGAGCGCAAAGAAGTTGTCGTCGCGGTCGACGCCGGTGATGTCGAGCAACTCCTCCAATAGTGTGATCAACAGCCGCTCGGTTTCCTCCGAGCCGCCGATGGCCGGTTGGGATGGACCGGTGGCGGCAGGGATCGGCGGAGCGAGCAGTTTCTCCAGAGCAGCCGCCGGCAGCAACTCCACGGTGGATACCGGACAATCCGGCGTCGTCGCAAAGGCTTCCAGCGCAGCTTTCAGCGCATCGGCTATGAGCCGAACGGTTTGCGGCTGGTAGAGATCAGCGTTCGCAACCACCCGTACATCGAGCTCCCCGTACGACGTCACCGTCAAGCCGATGTCCAGATCGAGTAGCGAGACGTCGAAATCCATCGGAAGCGCTACCACGGTGGTGTCCCCGGCGTCGGTCAGGTGGCGCGGAGTCAATGCCCAATCCTCGCCACGGAAATGAACCGCATTCTGGTACAGCGGGTTCCGGAATCGGGAGCGCACCGGTTTCACCGCTTCAACCAGGCGTTCGATGGGAACTTCCTGATGCGCGAACGCATCGAGCACCGTGTCGCGGCTGCGCGCGACCATCGCGCGAAGACTCGGGTTGTCGGATAGGTCGTTGCGCAGCACCACCATATTGGCGAAGAGACCGACCAGGTTGCTGGTGGCCGCTTCGACCCGCGACGCGACCGGGCTGCCCAGCGCGATGTCTGTGCCGCCGCCGAGCTTGTGCACCAGCACCGCGATCGCAGCCTGATACACCATGAACTCGGTAGCCCCGTTCTGCTCGGCGAGCCGGGTAAGAGCCGAACGCTGCGCTTCCGAAAGGGTGAACGTTAGTACCTCCCCCGGCTTTCCAAGGGTCGGTTGACGTTCCCGGTCGGACACTATCGCCATCTCGTCGGGCAAGCCGGCCAAGGTGTCGCGCCAATAGTCGATCTCGGTCTGTCCCCACTCACTCGGCGCATCGAATGCCTGCCGTTGCCACAGGGCGTAGTCCACGAACTGGATGGGCAAGGGTGTCCATTGCGGCGGCTGACCGCCCAGCCGAGCGCCGTAGGCAGTGACGAGGTCGTCGTAGATGACGCCCAGCGATGCGTGGTCGCTGACGATGTGGTGAATGATCACGAACAGCACGTGGGTATCTGGGTCGACCGTCACCAAGGTGGCCCGCAGCAGCGGCCCGGTCTCCGGTGACAGAACGTCGCGGCGCAGCTCGGCGATCACGTCGTCGACTTGCTCCGCTCCGACGTCGCGGACCGGTAATTCCAGCTGCACGGTGGGATGCACGAACTGGTAGGGAACCCCGTCGTGTTCGGCGAAATTCGTGCGCAGCGCATCGTGGCGGGCCACCACGTCATTGAGCGCCGCCGCCACTGCGGCGGTGTCGAGTGGACCGCTGAAGCGCAACGCGAACGGCATGTTGAAAGCCTCACGCGCGCCGTCCATCCGATATTGGAACCACGCGGCGAGCTGGGAGTAGGACAGCGGAATCCGCTGCGGGCGCGCCGATGCGACAAGCTCCGGGCGCCTCGAATGCGATGCCACCGGATCATCGAGCGTCTCCTCGAAATCCGCAGCGTCGAGGTCGATGTCGAACTCCGCACGGAACTGCTCCACCAGCCGAGCCGCCAGTCCGGCCGGCGTCGGGGTGTCGAAGACGGTGCGGACGACGAGTTCCACGCCGAATTCCGCGCGGATCTGCGCGACCAGCCGGGCCGCCAGCAGTGAGTGGCCACCCAATTCGAAGAACGAGTCTTCGGCGCTGACTCGCTCGCAGCCGAACAGTCGGGTGAAGATCGAGCAGATGCGACGCTCGGTGGCCGTGGCCGGCGCACGGTAGGCGCGCGCCGCAATCGGCGTCGGGGGCGGCAAGGCACGCTTGTCCAGCTTTCCGCTCACGGTCACCGGGATGTCCGGGATTAGCGCAAACGCGTTGGGCAGCATGTATTCCGGCAGCAGCTTCGCGGCGTGTGCACGCAGCTCGTCGAGGTTGAGCTGGACTCGTGGCACCACGTATGCGGCCAACGTCGGCCCCAGCTCGGTGTCGGTGACGAGAACGAGGCACTGTTGTACCGCCGGGTGGGACGCGATGGCGGATTCGACCTCGCCGGGTTCGATACGAAACCCGCGCACCTTGACCTGTTCGTCAGCCCGGCTGACGAACTCCAGCTCCCCGGCGATGTTGCGGCGGACCAGGTCGCCGGTTCGGTACAGCCGCATCCCGGGGTTGAAGGGGTCGGCGACGAACCGTTGGGCCGTTAGGCCCGCTCGCCCGAGGTAGCCGCGGGCGAGTTGAACACCACCGAGGTAAAGTTCGCCGACCACTTCGGCGGGCACCGGTTGCAACTCGCGGTCGAGTACGTAGGTGTAGACATTGCGGTTCGGCACGCCGATCGGTACCACTCCGGTTCCGTAGGACCGGTCTACCAGTTTGTGTGTGGAGCAGACCACCGCCTCGGTCGGGCCATAGTGGTTGCGCAGTTCGGCGTCGAAGTAGGTGGCGAACGTGTCGGCCACCTGCCCCGGCAGGGCTTCACCTCCGACTGGGACGTGACGCAACTGCCGCCATTGCGTGGCCTGCGGCAACAACAGGAGGGTGCCGAGCAGGGAGGGCACCATGTGCACGACCGTGATGCAGTGGCGGGCAATCAGATCGGCGATGTAATCGATGTCTCCGAAGGCGTCGGGCCGGGGCACGATCAGCCGGGCGCCAACCGACATCGTCATGAAGATCTCCGGCAGTGACGCATCGAAGCTCACCGACGACGACTGCAAGAGCCGGTCGTCGCCGGTCATGCTCCACTCGGCGATAAAGCCGGCGATGTGCTCCGCGATCGCGCGATGTGAGACCGCCACGCCTTTGGGCTGCCCAGTGGAGCCGGAAGTGTAGATGACATAAGCCACATGGTCGGGGTGCAGCGGGCAAACGCGCTCTGCGTCGGTAATCCTGGCGTCCGGCAACTGCGCAGCGGCCGTCTCGGCGGCGAGAAGCTGTTGCTGCCCGAGAACCATGCGGGGACGGCTGTCGGTGGTGAGGTACTCGATACGGTCACCCGGGTAGGCCGGATCAATAGGCAGATATGCCGCACCGGCTTTGAGGACGGCCAACGCCGCGACGATGAACTCGATCGATGCGCCCATCCGCAAGCCGACGATGTCTTCTGCGCCGACCCCCTTGCCAAGCAGCCAGCGCGCCAAGCGATTCGCGCGTCGATGCAGTTCGGCATAGCTCAGCTCGGCGTCGTCGGAAACCAATGCAACGGCGTCGGGCGCTGCAGCGGCAGCCGATTCGAGCATGGCGACCATCGTGGTGGCCGGCGTGGCGACGAGCTCGCCGTGCGATTGCGCCAGCACGGCAGCCCGCTCGCCCGGGCCGAGCATGTCCAGACTGGTGACGCGATGCGCCGGCTCGTTCAACGCGTTGTCCAGCAGTCGTAGGTAATGGGTCAGCATCTGATCGACGAGTGCGTCGGGCAGCACGTCGGCCTGATACTCGATCTCGGTCAACACGCCCTCTGGCTCGAGCACGACTGTCATGGCGAGCGGGACCGGTGCGGTGACCGCGCCGAGTTCGAGTTGTCGCACAACGACGTTGCCGAGCGCGAATCCGCCCGCACTTTTGCGCATGCTGAAGCCGAGTCGGACCAGATAATCCATCCCGTCGCGTCCCGCCGTCCGCTCTGGGTGTGCCTCGCTGACCACGCGGTCGATACCGACGGACTGGTGAGCGAAGCCGCCGAGACAGGTCTCGCGGACCGTGTCGACGAATGAGCCGAACGAATCACCTTGCGGCCCTGGATCGATCCGCAATAACAGCGTGTTTCCGAAATAGCCGATGGCACGCCGTGCGGCTGCGCGGCGGTCGGTAACCGGGACGGCGATCAGAAAGTCGGGGGCGCCGCTGTAACGCCGCACGAGCACACCGAATGCCGCCAGCAACACCGTGAACGGCGACGTCGAGTGTTGGCGGGCGAATGTTTCGACCCGCTCGAACAGGCCGGCCGGCACCGCCCGGCTTCGACGTTCGGCGCGACGCGACGGGTCGGCGACAGCAGGCCCAGGAAGCTCGAGCGGTTCCGGCAACGGCTGCAGCGAGTTTCGCCAGTACTCGACGTCATCCTCGCCGGGTTCGATTGCGTCCTCGAGCACCTCGACGGCGACGTACTGTGGCGGTGCGCTGCCGAGTTGGTGACCGTTGTAGGCAGCGCTCAATTCGTTGAAGAAAACATCCCAGCAGTCGTCGTCCCAACAAATGTGGTGCACGACGAGAAGCAGCACCGCCTCGTCCGGGCCGGTGTGTAGCAGAGTGACCCGCAGCGGGAGTTCGTTCGCGAGATCGAACGGCCTGCCGAACTCGGCTCGGGTCAGCGCTTCGATGCGCTCTTCCCGATCCGTTTCCGGAACGTCGGCAAGATCATTTGTGCCCCATGGGATCTCCACATCATCACGGAACTCCTGATACGGCTCGCCGTCGCCGTCTACCCGATAGGTGGTTCGCAGAACAGCATGGCGTGCAACGACTTCACGCAAGGCGGCTTGTAGGCCCGGCTCATCGAGCACGCCGGTCAATTGGTAGGCGACACAGATGTTCAGCGTGGAATCAGCGGCATCCATGGTCTGCAGAAACCACATCCGGCGCTGGCCGGTCGACAGCCGGTAGCGTTCGCCGGCGTGCAGACTTCGAAGCTCGCCCGTTTCGCGCGCCGCAACGCCGCTTTGGGCGATCCGGGTACGCAACAGCTCCCTGCGGCGTTCCTGGACGGTCTTGGCAGTGTCTGTCATGCCTCGTCTCACTTCTGACATTCAGTCCGCTGGGGCAGTTTCCGTCGTGACGCTCGGTCGAACGTGGCTCGGCGGCGGCCGGCTCCGGAAAGGAGGCATCGCCGCAGCACGGGCTTAGCATAGGCTATGCTAACTGGCCGGAACGCGGGGTGGTTCATCCATCCGTTCCAGCAGTGGGAAGGTACGGGGGTGAACAGGCTGGATCTGCAGCACCGCCGCATTGCCCTGGACCATCCGGGGTTCTCCGGGGAGTTTTCGCTGCGCCGGCTTGACCCGGCCCGCGACCTCGACGTGATGCATGCCTGGATGAACGATCCCGAGGTGGCCAGGTTTTGGCGGAAGCCTTGGCCCCGCGATCGGATCGGTTCATATCTGCGCCAGCAGGACGACAGTGCACATTCCACGCCATACCTGGGCGAACTCGACGGTGTCCCGATCAGCTACTGGGAGCTCTACCGCGCCGATCTTGATCCGCTGGCCGGCTACTACGACGCGCACGAGCACGACGCCGGCATTCACCTGCTGTTGGGGCCCGCTCAAAGTCGCGGTCATGGGCTCGCGGTGGATCTGCTGCGGGCCGTGTCCACCTGGATGCTGGATGCTGATCCCCGCGCAGAACGGGTCGTCGGCGAGCCGGACGTCAACAACCCACGGGTGATCCGGATATGCGAACGTGCGGGGTTTCGCCGCACCGTGGACATCGACCTGCCAAACAAGCGGGCTGCCCTGATGATCCGCGACCGCGAGCAGCAATAAGCGCGTTTGCGCCCCAGCCAACGGCCCCGTCCCGGACCGTGAGCTTATGTTAGCCTTCGCTAAGTTGCAGGACCGGCGGTTGCCGCGCCGACGCGGCCGGTTCGATGCTTGCGCGACGTGTCCATGCCGCGCCAGGCGGAACTAGGCGAGCGAGAGGTTGTGCCCATGCCACGCACCCTGGGCTGGATCAGGCAGTTCCATCATGCGGATCCGGCCGAGAACCCGCCGCTGCTGGTATTCCCGCATGCGGGATCCGGTGCGTCGGCCTACCGCGACTTCTCGAAAGCCCTCAGCACGAGGTTCACCGTCATCGTCTTTCAGTACCCGGGGCGCCAGGACCGGGCAGGCGAGGCGTCATTGCTCTCCCTGCCTGCGATCGCCGAGGGTGCGTTCGACGAGTTCTCCGGGTCGGAGCTCAACCGCGGCGTCCCGATCGTCACGTTCGGCCACAGCATGGGCGCGTTGGTCGCGTTCGAATTCGTGCGGTTAGCCGAGGCCGCCGGAACCACTGTGCGCCAACTCAACGTCTCCGCGGCGGTTGCGCCCTGTCACGCCGCGGCCAAGCCGTCGCATCCCAAGGAAGACGAGGACATCCTCAACCATCTGGCAGCACTGGAGGGCACCGACACCAGTGTGTTCGCCAACCGGGAGGTCATGAGATTGGCTCTGCCGGTGATCAAGGCTGACTACCAGGCATTCGATGCGTACGACTGCGCCGACGACGTGAAAGTAGCCGCCCCGATCCAGGCAATGGGCGGCGAGCAGGATCCGTTCGTCACGCTGGGCGATCTCTACGGCTGGGGTAAGCACACCGAGCGTCTCAACGTCACGATGTTCGACGGGGGGCATTTCTATCTCGGTGATCACCTCGGCGCGGTCGCGGAGTTGTTGGCGCCGCCCGGGCAACGCGAGCAGACCGCGTGAACACCAGCGACCCGATCGTCATCTCCGGACTGGCCGTCGAGGCGCCCGGCGGAATCGACACCCCCGCCGCGCTCTGGTCGGCTATGGCCGAATCGCGGGAGTTGATCAGCCCATTTCCGCGGGACCGCGGCTGGCCGATTGACGACCTGCTCTCGGTGTCCCGGCTGGACGGTTGGGGAAGCGTGTGCGATGCGGGCGGTTTCCTGGAGGGTGCCGCGATGTTCGACGCGCCGTTCTTCGGCATCACCCACCGAGAGGCCCTGGTCATGCATCCCCAACAACGGGTTGCGATACGGGTGGCCTGGAAGGCGCTGGAGAACTCCGGCATTAACCCGGCAACGCTCGCGGGCGACGAGGGCGGCTGTTTCATCGGAATGTCGCCCATGGAATACGGACCGCGTGCAGCTGTCGCCGACGCTCATAGCGGCCATCGCATCGCCAGCCTGGGGCAGTTGGGGGCCGCAGGCCGGATCTCGCACAGCCTTGGGCTGACCGGGCCGTCGATGTGCGTCGATTCGGCGTGCGCGTCGTCGTTGACCGCGCTGCAGCTGGCCGCCAACGCGGTGGCGACCGGCGAGTGCGACTGGGCACTTGCCGGTGGGGTATGCGTAATGGGCTCTCCCGGCGCGTTTTTCGAATTCGCCAGGCTTAATGCCCTTTCCGAGGATGGTCATTGCCGCGCGTACTCCGACGACGCCAGCGGCACCGTCTGGGGTGAAGGCGCAGGCATGGTTCTTGTTGAACGCGAGTCGCGGGCACGCCAACTGGGCCACGCCGTCTACGGGCGCATTCTGGCCATCCGCACCAACCACAACGGCAAAGGCAAGCCCATCCTCGTTCCCCGGGTGCGGGCCCAAGAGCAGCTCATCCGAAAGACACTCGACGCAGCCGGAATCGATGCCGCCGACGTGGGCATGATCGAAGGTCACGGCACCGCGACCCTCGCCGGCGATCCGGTGGAATTGCTGGCCCTGTTCACAACATACGGTGCCGCGGGAAGCACGGCGCTGCTCGGCTCGATCAAGTCGAATTCCGGCCATGCACAAGCCGCGTCGGGAATCCTCGGGCTGATCAAACTGTTGCTCGCCGGACGGCACGGCCACATCCCGCCCACGCTCTTCTCGGACAACCCGACGAAGAAACTGGACTGGGATCTGGTGGGTCTGCGACTGGCCACCAAACTGCATCCATGGGAGCCCACGGAGGGTGTACGCTACGGCGCCGCATCGTCATTCGGCGCCGGGGGTGCCAATGCGCACGCAATCATCGCTATGCCCGTAAGTGAGAACAGTGACAATTCCTAGCTACCGGCTTCCCGATGGCACCGTCCCCGTTCTGCTGTCTGCGGGAAGTCGCAGCCTGGTGCACGACGAGGCCGCCGCGTTGTTTACCTATGCCACTGATCATCCCGACGTGGCACCGGCAGCGATCACCGAAATGCTCTTTCGGACAAGGGCTGCCCGCCCGCACCGTGCGCTGGCGATGGTCACCAGCCGCGACGAGTTGCTCGGCGCCCTGCAGGCGATCATCGATGACCGTGAACATGCCACGGTGGTGCGCACCGATGCGCCCGCGGCGGTTCGCCGGCTCGCCTACGTCTTCCCCGGCCAGGGTGGGCAACGGCCCGGGATGGGCCGTGTGTTCTACGAGTCGATTCCTGCCTATCGAGCCGAAGTAGATCGCTGCGCCGACGCTTTCGGCACCCAGCTGGCCGAGTCGCCGCTGAGTTATCTTCTCGACGAACACCTTTCGGTCGACGACACCGCAAGCACCGTCCAGCCCGCGTTGTTCGCCCAGATGGCCGGGCTGGCCGCGACGTGGCGCTCATTCGGTATCGAGCCGGCCGTCACGATCGGACACAGCCAAGGCGAGATCGCCGCTGCCTACGTGTCCGGCGCGATCAGTTTGGCAGACGCCGTTTGCGTCGTCGGGATCCGCGCACGTGCCGCCGACGAGTTCATTTCCGGCGACTACGCGATGGCGGTTGTCGCCGCTGACCGCGACACCTGCGAGGGCGAACTCGCGCGTTGCTCGGGTTGGGCCGAGCTGTCGGTGGTCAATTCGCCCGGCATGACCGGGATCTCGGGTGAACGCGAGACCGTGCAGCGCATCGTGGATACGCTGACCGAGCGCGACGTATTCGCGCGCGTCATTCGCGTCCACTACCCCGCGCACACCAGCGCGATCAATCAGCTGAGTGACAAGGTACGTGCGGCCGCGCGCCGTCAACTGCAGAATCCGACGTTCCTCGACACGGACACCGCGTGCCTTGGCGCCACGCTCGGCGGCCCGATCACCCAAGACCTGCCCGTCGACCAGTACTGGTTCTGGAATCTTCGCAACACCGTTCGATTCGACAAGGCGATCGCGGCTGCGCTACCGCTGGGCGTCGACACCTTCGTCGAGCTGGCCGCACATCCGACGCTGCAGTTGGCGATCGAAGAGAATCTCGCTGCCTCGAAGGACGACCAGACCCTGGTGGTGGGCACGTCCAACCGGGCGGCCATCGACCTCAGTGATTTCACCCGCAACCTCGCGCGGTTGGCGGTCCATGACCTGCAGTACCCGTGGGAGCGCCTGCGCACCGACGCCGCCGGTCCGGCCCCGCTGCCGCTCGCCGATTTCCCCAACACCCGCATGGACGAGAAACTGCTGTGGTTGCCGTACGACGGCGTCGAGTCCAAACCGGACAACCAAACGCCGGCCGCGACTCCGGCGGCCACTCCGGCGCCGCGCCTTCTGGCCGAGAAGTGGATTCGATTGTCGCAGCGCGCACTGTTGCCACCACGAGCAATCGGCATCATCGATCGGACCGGAGCGTGCTCCGAGCTTGCCGCCGCGTTATGCGCCGCGGCCGGAGACATCGGCGCTAACGCACACGTGCTCGACACCTCGACCCAAAGCGATGGGCCCGCAACGGGTCTCGATACGTACGTCATCCTTGTTCCGCCGTCGCCGAAGCTGGATGACGGTGCGGCGGCAACCGAGGTGTCGGAGTTTTTCGGTAACCGCACCTGGTGGCCGGGGCTCACCGACGCAATCTCCGATTGCTGGCTGGTGACGACGGGCGGCGAGGCGGTAGTCGACGACGACGCGCCACCGGATCTGGTGCACGCGGCGGCCAGCGCCGGATTCCGCAGCATCGGCACCGAATACCCCAAGGTGGGATTCCGGCACCTCGATCTGCCGGCCGGATCGACGCCGTCGGAATCGGCGTCCGCGATCGTGTCGGCGCTGCACACCAAGGAGGAGCCGGAGCTCGCGCTGCGCACCGGTGGTCTGTACGCCAAACGGATCGTCGAGGCCGACAGCTCGGCCGCCGACTCCGACGCCGATGTGTATGAGCACGTGCTCATCGTCGGTGGCACCGGAAATCTCGGGTTGGAGTTCTGCGAACACTTCGCGTGCCGCGGCGCGCGGCGAATCACCCTGGTGAGCAGATCGGGTGAGACCGCCGCGGTGGCGGATCGACTGCAGAAGATCCGGTCGGCCACCTCGACGCGGATCGATGCCGCCAGCTGCGACGTGGGTGACCCTGCTGCCGTCAGGCAACTGGCCGCCGAGCACGGCGACGCGCCCGCCGATCTGATCATCCACGCCGCCATGGCGTATTCGAATGTCGAGTTGAGCAACATCACCGTGGAGACGGTCGACAATGCGTTGCGCGCCAAGGTCGTCGGCATCTGGCGGATACTGGACGCGTTCCCGCGCACTGATCAGTGCCGTGTCGTCTTGTGTTCCTCGGTGGCGGCGACCATCGGCGGTCGCGGTCACATCGTCTACGCGGCGGCCAACCGGATGCTCGACGCGATGGCACAGCGGCTACGGGCCGAGGGCCTGGATTGCGTTTCGGTGCAGTGGGGCCAGTGGACGGTCGTTGATCTCGACCCCTCCGGGTGGGCGAAGGTGGCCGCGACCGGCGTCATGCCGATGCGTCCCGCTGATGCGCTGGCGGTGGGAATGCCCTGGCGTGGTGGAAATGCCGTCGTCGCGGCATTCGATCTGGATCGCGCGCGGCCGGTGCTGGCGGCCTACGGCTACGGTCCGTTGTTGTCCCAGTTGACTTCTCCTACCGCTGCGGTCCCGGCCCCCGCCCGCGGCGAGGAGACGGATCTCGAGCAACGGCTGATGAGTCTGCTGGCCGGGGCCATCGGTGTCGACGCTGTCGATGCGATCGACACCACGGCGCCCATGGTTGCGATCGGCCTGGATTCATTGCAGGCACTGGAGTTTCACCGTCGCGTCAAGACCGAGTTCAATCACGAGCTAGAGGTGTCGGATCTGCTCGGCGGGGCGTCTATCGCCGACATCCTGGTACGACTGGGCGGGTAGTCCAAAGGTATTCGAGTGTGTACTGAGGGCGGGCTGAGCGCAAAAGTCCCGCCATGGATTCACACTGAATGAAGCCAGGCCGTCCTCAAACGGATTGGTAGGCGGCGCTTCTCTTGATTGACGGCTCGGTGACGGCGAAGTCCGCGCCCAGGACCCGGTCGGACAGCAGTCCCAGGCAGCTCAAGTTCGGAAAGCCCGGGCCCTCGTTGAGCCCGGACAGGTTGGGCAGGAACAGCTTCGGAGCCGTTCCCTGAACCGCGAGGTCATGACCGATGGACTCTTCCAGCCGCTCGCTGGTCAGCGGTCCGCCCAGCCACAGCTCCAGGCTGTCGCGGGCAGTCTGGCTCAGCAGCGACAAGAACCACAACGGGTCCGCCCCGGATCCGTCTATCACCAGGTCGAAGCCATGAAATGACTCGACCCGCTCGTTACCACCACCGTCGGTGTACATGGTGACCCAGATACGGCCGTCGCGGTCGGCGACGTCGGCGACTCGGCCGCGCAGATGTCTGATCCGCTCGTCGGCAAGCAGCGACTCCTGAACCCGCGCAGAGAACACGCCGCGGTCGGTGCGGGCAATGCAGTCGCGCCGTTCGGCGTGGGTGAGGCTGCGCCATTTGGTGGGATCGGAAAACAGCGAGTTCTCGAAATAGCCCTCGCCCCGGGTGAACAGCGTCGCTTGCGGCGAGATCGCGGTGACCGCTGAAATCCGGTGGTGGAACAGCTCGTTGAGCATCGATGCAGCGGTTTCTCCCCCACCGATGACTGCGACGTTCTGGGCGACGATCCGATCCTGGGATGCGGCGCGCTGCCAGAACTGCGCGATCGACAACACCCGCGGATCACCGGAGAGCATGGAGCGCTCCGATTGACCCGGTCCGGTGATCATCAGCGCATCAGCGGACAGCCGGGAGTCGCGGGTGTGTAGCGCCCACTGCAGACCGTCGATCGAGATCTTGACCAATTCGCCGCGAACGACGTTCAGCCCCGCCACGTCGGCGACCCAGCGCAGATACTGCGCCCAGGTGTTATGGGTTGGCGCCGGCCGGCCCCGATCGACCCAGCCGACGAATTGGTCCGTCGCAACCAGATACGCCTGCCAACTCCACCGCATCAGCCGTTCATCGAGTTCGGCGTTGCGGCCGGGCAGCAGCTCCGAGCGGTACGGGAAACCGACGTCCTTTTCCGGGCTGGTGCCCAGCCGCTGCCGGCCGTCGGTCCAGCCGCCCCCGGCCCGCCAGTTGGCCGCGACCCCGGAGCGTTCGATGGCGATGATGTCGACGGTGTCGACGCCCATCTGGCGAAGCACCGCCGCCTTGGCCGCCAGCGCCACCGCCTTGGCGCCGGCCCCGACGATCGCGAGTGTCTTACTCATGTTCGGCCGGCCGTACGGAGGTCGGGGATGACACGGCCACCGGCTACGGCAAAACGCCCACCGAGACCGAGAGCATCACCCACGACTACCCTCCGATTGATTAGCCCAGGCTGTCCTAACTTTCGGTACGCTACACGATGTTCGATGCCCAGCACACACCTGTCCGAAGGAGTTGCCGAGTGCCGGTCGCCTCTGCCGGCCCGCCCGAATCCGCGTTAGACGGATTTATTCCGTTCCCGCCGGATCGGGCGGCCCGTTATCGCGCCGCCGGCTTGTGGACCGGGCAGCGCCTCGATGCGATTCTGCGGCAGGCCGCGACGGCATGGCCAGACCGCGTTGGCGTCATCGACGCGGTCAGCAGCCATACTTATGCCGAGCTCGATGAACTCGTCGACCGCGCCGCCGCCGCGTTTGCCGGGCGCGGCATCGCGCCGGCTGACCGAGTGCTGCTTGATTTGCCCAACTCGGGTCAGTTCGCCATCGCGCTGTTCGGTCTGCTGCGTGCCGGGGCGATCCCGGTGATGTGCCTGCCGGGGCATCGATTGGCCGAGCTCAATCACTTCGCCGAGGTGAGTGAGGCAGTCGGTTTGGTCATCGCCGAGACGGCGAGTGGCTTCGACTACCGGCCATTGGCCGAGCAACTGGTCGCCGCACATCCACAGCTTCGTCATGTCGTCGTCGACGGGGATCCGGGACCGTTCAGCTCGTTTGCCGCGTTGCTTGCCGATGCACCGTCGGGCGGGCCGCCCGCAACGGTCACCGAGACCACCCTTCCGGCGTTGTTGCTGGCGTCGGGGGGCACCACCGGACTGCCCAAACTGATTCCACGCACCCACGACGACTACCGCTACAACGCGACGGCGAGCGCCCAGCTGTGCCGGCTGACCGGTGACGATGTATACCTGGTCGCATTGCCGGCGGCGCACAACTTCCCGCTGGCCTGCCCCGGTCTGCTGGGCGCGATGACCGTCGGCGCCACCACCGTGTTCACCGCCGATCCCAGCCCGGAAGCGGCTTTTGCCACCATCGCGCGCCACGGCGTCACGGTCACCGCGCTGGTACCGGCGCTGGCAAGGCTGTGGGCCCAAGCCTGCGACTGGGAGCCGGTCACGCCGGACTCGTTGCGGCTGCTGCAGGTCGGCGGATCCAAGCTCGCCGCGGAGGATGCCCGCCGGATCCGCACCACCTTGACGCCCGGCCTGCAGCAGGTGTTCGGGATGGCCGAAGGCTTGGTCAACTACACCCGCCTCGACGACCCGGTGGAGGTGGTGGACCACACCCAGGGCCGGCCGCTGTGCGATGACGACGAGGTGCGGGTAGTCGATGAGGCGGATGCCGACGTCGCCGACGGGGCCGAGGGTGAGCTGCTGGTGCGCGGGCCCTACACGCTGAATGGCTACTTTCGCGCCGACGCCGCCAACCAGCGGTCGTTCACGCCCGACGGGTTTTTCCGCACCGGCGACCGGGTCCGCCGCTCGGCCGACGGCTATCTCGAGGTGACCGGTCGGGTCAAAGATGTCATCCATCGCGCCGGCGAGACCGTCGCCGCTGCGGACCTGGAGGAGCACCTGCTGACCCATCCGGCGATCCGGGCGGCGGCCGCGGTGCCGCTACCCGATGAATACCTCGGCGAAAAGATCTGCGCGGCGGTCATCTTCGGCGATCAGCCGGTGACGCTGGCCGAGCTGAATCGCTACCTCGACGGACGCGGCGTGGCCACCCATACCCGGCTCGACACGTTGGTGGCGATGACGTCGCTGCCGGTGACGCCCATCGGCAAAATCGACAAGAACGCCATCCGCGCGAGCGTGCGTGTCCCCGGCCGACACGCCGACTAGAAACCCGTTTCTACGCACCCTCGCGACGAACCAACCCGGCCCAACGTTGCCATTGACTAATGTCACCATTGGCTGTTGACTCAGTGATGTGATCGGCATCCCCCGCCTGCCCGGACTGTCCTCTAACAAGACGAGCCACGACGCGTCTGCAGTGGTCACCGGCGCCGGCAGCGGAATCGGCGCGGCGTTCGCCGTCGAACTCGCCCGTCGGGGCGGCGCGGTGGTGTGCAGCGACATCAACGAAGCCGCCGCCGCCCAAACTGCTGAAGCGATTACCGCAGCTGGCGGCCACGCCACCGCGATCTGCTGCGATGTCTCTCAGATCGACGACGTCGCCGACCTCGCAGCACGGTCAGAGTCCTGGTTCGGCGCCGCGCCCACGCTGGTGATCAACAACGCCGGCGTCGGCGCCGGTGGGGCACCCATCGGCGAAGTCTCTCTGGACGATTGGCACTGGACCCTGGGCATCAACCTGTGGGGCCCCATCCACGGCTGTCACGTGTTCGCGCCGATCCTGCGGGCGGCCGAGCCTGCCAAGAAGCCGCGGGGCATCATCAACGTCGCCTCGGCTGCAGCGTTCGGCGCCGCCCCCGGTATGGCCGCCTACAACGTGAGCAAGGCGGGCGTCTTGTCGCTGTCGGAGACCCTGGCTGCCGAATTGTCCGGTGCGGGCGTGAAAGTCACGGCGCTGTGTCCCACCTTCGTCAAGACCAACATCGTCGAATCCGGCCGCATCAGCGCCCAGTCGACCGAACTGGCGGCCAAGCTGATGCGCTGGACCGGATTGTCGGCGACCAAAGTCGCACGCAGTTGTCTGGATGCCCACGATCGCGGCGAGCTGTACTGCATGCCGCAGCTGGACGCCAAGATCGGCTGGAACGTCAAACGTCTCGCCCCGACGACCTACACCCGAACGGTCGGGCTGGTGTCGCGCGGCGGGCTGCACTGAAGATCGCGAAGGAGCGGCGCAGATGACCATCGACATGGAAATGATGTTGGCCAAGATCAAGGACCGGCAATGGGCACTGGCTGACATCGACTGGGACGCGCCCGGCGCCGAAACCATCAGCGACGAGTTCCGGCCCAAGCTGAAAGCCTTCATGGCCGACCTGTGCTGGATCGAAAACATCGGTGCCCGCGGCTTTGCCGCGTTGGCCAAGAAGGCGCCCAACCCCACCATCGCTGAGATCTACCGCTACTTCCACGCCGAAGAGCAACGCCACGCCAACGCCGAACTGGCACTGATGAAGCGCTGGGGCATGCTCGAGGACGATGAGGTTCCCGAACCGAACGTGAACATCCGGCTGGCGATCGACTGGTTGGACCGCTGGGCCGACGACATGCCGCTGTCTCTGCTCGGCACCGTCATCCCGATGCTGGAAGTCGCCCTGGACGGCGCCCTGTTGAAGTTCCTTCTCGATGAGGTGCACGACCCGGTTTGTCACCAGGTATTCGAGAAGATCAACAACGACGAATCACGCCATCTAGTCGTCGATTTCGAAGTTCTCGACATGATCGGGCACGCAAAGGTCCGACGTTTGCTGATCGACTTCGTCGGTCGCAATGCCACTCCGGGCCTCATCATCGGCGCGGTCATGGGCGCGCCGCTGATCAATAGAATCCGCAACGAGATCACCGCTATGGGTATGGAGCCCGAACGGCTTTATAGGGCCGTCAAACGGTTCAAAGAGCTCGGCGACCGCGGTGCACACACCGGGCGGGTACCGACGTATCGGTTCCTGCGGCGCTACGCCGGCGTCGTCACGAATCCACGCCACCCCTACCATCTGCTGGCCAACTCGATGGTGTGGCTTTCCGACCGGTATCCGCGGCCCCTGCTGCCGTCGGTACCGAGCTGGGTTAGAGAAGTCACCTACAAGCCGGCGGCATAACCGATGACGCGCAATCACACCCACGCCGCACTGATTGTGGGCGCCGGATTCACCGGGCTGGGCGCAGCGATCAAACTGGCCCAGGCCGGCGTCGACGATTTCGTGATCCTCGAGCGCAGCGACCAGGTGGGCGGAACCTGGCGGGACACCAGCTATCCCGGCGCCAGCTGCGACATTCCATCGCTGCTGTACTCGTTCTCATTCGTCAGAAACCCGAGCTGGTCGCGCACATACTCTCCCGCCGAGGAGATCCGTCGCCACATCGAGGACATGGCCACCCGGTTCGACATCCGTCGCCGTATCGAATTCGGCCGGGAAGTCAACGGGTTGTCGTTCGACGACGACGCCGGTGTCTGGACCGCAACCACCGCAAATGGCAAGCGGTTTCGGGCCCGCACGGTGGTGTTGGCGTCCGGACCGCTGCCGGACTCGAGCTTTCCCGACCTCCGCGGCATCGACTCCTATCAGGGCCACAAGATCCACAGCGCCCGCTGGGACCACGATTACGACTTCGCGGGCAAGCGTGTCGCAGTCGTCGGTACGGGGGCCAGCGCCATCCAAATCATTCCGGAACTGGTCAAGCAGGCCGAGTTCGTCAAGGTGTTCCAGCGCACGCCCGGCTGGGTACTCCCCCGCCTCGACGTCCCCACTCCGGCGGCGGTCCAAACCGTATTCGCGAAAGTCCCCGCCGCCCAAGAGCTTGCGCGCCAAGCACTGTTCTGGGGTCATGAGGCCAGCGCCACCGCGCTGGTGTGGAACACGCCGCTGACCTCACTGGTGGCGCAGCTGGGGCGCGCCCATCTTCGGATGGCCGTCAAAGACCCGTGGCTGCGCCGGCAGCTGACACCCAGTTTTGCGCCGGGCTGCAAACGCATGCTGGTCTCCAGCGACTACTACCCCGCCCTGCAGCGCAACAACTGCAAGCTTATCGACTGGCCGATCGCCACGCTGAGCCCTGCGGGCATCCGCACCAGTGACGGCATCGAACATCAGCTGGACTGCATCGTGTTCGCCACCGGCTACGACGTGCACCTGACCGGCCCGCCGTTCCCGGTCACCGGGCTGGGTGGCCGGTCGCTGGCCCAAGAGTGGGCCAATGGCGCGCAGGCCTTCAAAAGCGCCAGCGCACACGGGTATCCGAATTTGTTCTTCATGACCGGACCCAACTCCGGGCCCGGCCATAACTCGCTGTTGGTGTATATCGAAGGCCAGCTGGATTATGCGGTGCGCGGCATCACCACGATCCTCGACAACGATCTGCGTTCCCTCGACGTACGCGCAGACGTGCAGCGCCGCTACAACGAACGCATCCAGCAGCGTCTGACCAAGACGACCTGGATGTCGGGTTGCAGCAGCTGGTATCTCACCAAGGACGGCTTCAACGCGTCGATGTACCCCGGGTTCGCGACCCAGTATCTTCGACAGATGCGTGATTTCCGGCTCGCCGACTACCACGCGGCCTGACGGCCGATGGCTCCCAACCGAGCGGCACGACCAGAGACCGGCACCATCGCCGGAGTGCTGGCCAACCTACGACGCGCACCGCAACGCGTTCGTCGTCAGTCACGCGAGGTCATCGAAACTGCCGTGGCACAGCTATTCGACGCGGCGGCACGTCAGCCCCACAGTGTGTCCGGGGAATACCGCATCGACGACCTGGCGCGGCTGGCCGGCACCACCACCCGCAATATTCGGGTCTACCGCGATCGTGGCCTGTTGCCGCCGCCGTTGCGCGTCGGGCGCATCGCGCTGTTCAACGACACCCACATGACTCGGCTGCGGTTGATCACTTCGATGCTCGACCGCGGATACAACATTGCGCACGTGCGGGAAATGCTCAGCGCGTGGGAGGAAGGCAAGAACCTCGGCGACGTGCTGGGTCTGGAGACCGCGATCGTGGGCACCTGGACCACCGAAAAGTCCGAGACGATGCCGTTCGCCGAGGCGCGGCGACGCATCGACGACCCGCCTGCCTTCGAGCGGCTGGTAGGCCTGGGGGTGATCCGCGTCGACGGCCCACGGGCGACGATCACCCGGCCCAAACTGATCGACGCGTTCAACGAGATCCGCAGCTACGGCGTCAGCTTGGCCACAATGATCGACCTGCACGAGCAGATCGTTCCGCTGATCGACCAGATCAGCGAAATGCTGGTACGCACCGGTGCCGAGCACGTCGCCCACCGGCTCAAACCGGGCGAGGCGCTGCCCGCCGACACCGAAATCGCCGAGCTGATCACCATGTTGGTCCGGTTCCGCACCCAGGCCGTCGCCTCGGTCACCGCCACGCTGGCGTCGTCGATCGAATCGACAATCGAATCGTTGGTCAGCAAGATACTTGCCGACTACATGGAGAACGCCTGACCCCATCGCCGCGAGCGTGCGCAAAAACGGGCTCAGCTACGGCGTGTCGGCCGGGGACACGCACGTTCGCGCAAAGGGGGCGCAAAAGGGTTAAGACCTCGCGACCAGATAAGGCGCCAGCGTCGTCAGCTTCTCGCAGGTCTCCTCGAATTCGCGCTCGGGGTCCGATGCGCCGATGACGCCGGCTCCGGCGCGCAGCCACGTTCGTCCTTCGTGTTCATAGACCGCCCGCAACGTCAGCGCAGCGTCCAACCCACCGTCACTGGAAAACTTCACCACCGCACCGGAATACAGGGTGCGCGGGCTTTCGTCGAGGCGCAGGATGGCATCGACACTGGCCGCCTTGGGAATGCCGGACGCGGTGACCGCGGGGAACAACGTCTCCAGGGCGTCCATCCGGTTTTTCGCCGTGCACAGCCGCCCGCTGACCGTCGAGCCCAGGTGCTGCACGCTGCCACGCTCGCGCACTGTCATGAAATCAGTGACTACGGCGCTGCCAGCTTCGGCGATCTCGGTGATCTCCAGCAGCGAGCTGCGCACCGATATAGCGTGCTCGACGATCTCTTTGGAGTTCGATTCGAGATCGTCGCGGGCTTGGCGATCCCGCGCCTCTCCCCGCCCCAGCGCCCGGGTACCGGCCAGCGGCTCGGTGATCACGACCCCGTCGTGGCGGACCGCCGCGACCAGTTCGGGGCTGTAGCCCACCGCACGAAAACCGCCCAGTCGCAACAAGAATGACCGCGCAGGCGTGTTGTGCCGACGGCCCAGTCGATACGTCGCTGGGAAGTCGAGCCGGAACGGCACGTCGACACACCGCGACACGATCACTTTGTGATAGCCGCCGCTGTTGATTTCGTCGATCGCCGTAGTCACTCGACCGCGGTAGCCGGTGTTATCGGTCGCCACGTCGAGAGCAGACGCGGACGGCGTGGCATCCAGACCATCACGCAACAACCGGTCGACCGCATCGCGGTGGCGTGGCCCGGCGTCGACCAGCCGAACCGTTTCGTCGGTGATCACGATTCGGCTGCGTGGCCAAAACACCCGCGCCAACGGCGTATTCGGGGCCAGCCGGTCCTGCAACCCAAAACGATAGGCGCCGAATTCGAAGGCGACCCACCCGAACAGCTCGTCGGTTTCCAGCAGCAGTCGGTCAATCGCCTCGCCGAGGACCGGTCCGGGCGGCCCCGACCAGGACTGCCGCTGCGTGACGCCGTCCCGGGTGACGCGCAACTCATTGCAGTCCAGCTCGACCATCGCCAGCACCCCGGCGCCCAGCACCCATTGGCCGTCGTGCTCGTAGAGCAGATATTCCTCGCCGTCGCACTCGGGCAACGCGGCAGCCAGCTCGGCTGCCAGGTCGGCGGGGGCGATGTCGGCGGGTAACCGACATGACAGTGACTCGGCGTCTACGGAGCTAGTCTGGACTTCGGTCACGGTTAGTAAGAGTAGCCTAACCTCAGAACAGGTGGGAGGCTCCGGGCCAAAGTGCGCGGTCGGCCATTTAAGTAGTCCTGACTTTAACTGCCGTCGACTGCCCCGCACCGGCCGTGATCACGGCCTGAACCGTCGAATCGACCACCGACGACGCCCGTGGGCGCCGCACGCTTCGGGTCGTCGGACAGTTCCCGTGCTTGGCTGATCGTCGAACGTTTCCACAACGTTCAATCCGTAGTCCCGCAAAGGATCGCGGCTCGCTGCGGGTCATTCGTAGCATCACGTTCGGCCCGACCGGTGACCAGATCCGCAGCCGACCACAACCGAACAGATTCGAGAGGGGCAACCACCGTGTTCACAATCCGGCTTCGCGACGGTGACGAAGTCCACGCCAACGACGGCGACAAGCTATCGGTCAACCACGACACGGGCGTCCTCACTGTTACTCGGGTTGACGGTTTCGAGGAAGTCACCACCCATTTCTCGCCCTCGGCATGGGGATCGGTGACTCACCGCGTCAAGGGCGCCGGGATGAAGAGCGTGTCGGCCTAACCCAACAGCATGCGCACCACGCCGTCGGCCAGCAGTCGGCCGCGATCGGTGAGCACCACCCGGTCGCCCTCATGGGACAGCAAACCGTCGGCGACGGCGACCGCGGCACGTTCGCGCTCGGGCGCTTCGAGTAGGTCGAGTGGCAGGCCTTCCCGCAGCCGGATGCGCAGCATCACGTCCTCGGTGTGCAATGCGTCGACTTGCAGTGCCTCGAAACCGGCCACCGGCAGCGACGCATCGGCGAGCCGCTGCGCATAGGTGTTGGGGTGCTTGACATTCCACCATCGCGTCGCGCCGACGAAGCTGTGCGCTCCGGGCCCGGCGCCCCACCACTGGGCGCCGTTCCAGTATCCGAGGTTATGGCGGCACTGCCCGCCGGGCCGGCTCCAGTTGGATACCTCGTACCAGTCGAAGCCGGCAGCGCCCAGCGTCGCATCCACCAGTTCGTAACGATGCGCCAGCACATCGTCGTCGGGAGCGGCCAGCTCGCCACGCCGCACCCGGCGCGCCAATGCGGTGCCCTCCTCGACGGTCAGTGCGTACGCCGACACGTGGTCGGCGCCAGTCTGCAGCACTGCATCGACTGAGCGTTGCACGTCGTCGTCGAATTCCCCGGGGGTGCCATAGATCAGGTCGAGGCTGACGTGCTCGAAACCGGCGGCCAACGCCTCGCCGGCCGCGGCCGCCGCCCGCCCCGGGGAGTGCACCCGGTCGAGAGTGGCCAGCACCCGCGGCGCCACCGATTGCATGCCCAGCGACACCCGGGTGTAGCCGGTTGCGCGCAGCGCCGCGAACATCTCCGGCGTCGTCGACTCCGGGTTGGCCTCGGTGGTGACCTCGGCATCCGGCGCCAGCGGGAAGCGCTCGCGGACCATCTCGAGGACTGCGCACAGTCGCGCACTGCCCAGCAGCGACGGCGTCCCGCCCCCGACGAACACGGTGTCGACCGATGGCGCGCCGAGCTTGGCGACCGCCAAATCGAGCTCCGAAGCCAGCACCTGCAGCCAGGCGTCGGGGTTGACCCCGCCCAACTCGGCCGGGGTGTAGGTGTTGAAGTCGCAGTACCCGCAGCGGGTCAGGCAGAACGGCACGTGAACGTACACGCCGAACGGTGCGCCCGGAGTCAGCTGCACGTCGGGCAGAGATGTTGTCACGGCACCCCATCATCCCATGGCGAGCCGAGCGCGAACTGTTTCGAATCAGGACCCGTTGAGTTGATCGAACATGTAGGTCAACAAGTGATTCAGCGAGCCCACTGGTGCTGCCTTACGACTAGCACCACCAGGAGAAGCGCATGATGGCCAGGCTTTCGGCCCCTGGGTCGCCATAATCCGCTGCCCCACCTGGATCTGCTGGGCACGTGAGGCGTGTTGCGGTGAACCGAGGCCGCCGTTGTCCTCCCAGGTCGCCTTGCTGATCTGCAGGCCGCCGTAGAAGCCGTTACCGGTGTCGGCCGCCCAGTTACCACCGGATTCACACTGCGCAAGCGCGTCCCAGTTGACCTCGGCGGACGCAATGTTGCTGATCGGATTAATCGACGCCGCCACGATCGCAACCGCCGCCAGCGCGCACCCACGTTTCATCGCAACTGCACCTTGCTGGCCAGCCACTGGCCGTCGACTTTGTCCATGGTCACGTTGACGAGGCTGTAGTCGGTCTCCGAGTCGGGCTCATCGGTGTTGGTCACCAGTTGCTCAACAAACAGCAGAACCTCGACCTGGTCGGTGCTGGCCGACTTGACCACCGATTCGACGACCCGACCTTGCGTTGCTGCCTGGTGGTCGAGCAACACCATGCGCAGTGTTCCGTTGGATTTGTCGTAGCGTTGCTTGAACTCGCCGGTTGCGCCGTCGCGTAGCGTCGCGATGTTGCGGTCCATCGCCTGGCTGTCGAAATTTGTCAGCGCGACGGCATATTTCACTGCGGCGGCGACTGCCTGCTGGGTGGCTATCTCCGTCTGGTGTCGCTCGTATTGGAGCCACCCCACATAGCCGCCCGCTCCGGCCAGGACGACCACCAACGCTGCGACGGCAAGCCAGCGGCGATACGCGCGCGGCGGCGCCGGCGCGGCGTTGTGGTCTTCGTCACGAACGCCGGGTTGCGAAGGTTCCGTGTCAGTCATCTCAACCGCCTACCTGCCCGCGCCGGATGGCGTGCGCCCAGATAGTTTGGCCCAGCGGTGCCTGCATCTGAGGGACCGACACACCGGTCCTCGGGCTTTTATTCACGGTGATCGCAATTTCGAGCCGGTCGGGCGGCTTTTCGCCATCCATGGCACAATGGCCAGGTGACCGCCGCCCCCCGCAACCAGTTCCGTATTGCCCTGGTGGCGCGTCGGCACATCGATCTCAAGCGTGTCTGCAGCTGTCGCTGTCTGCCTTGATGTCGTAGACCCGCCCACCCTGTCCTTGCAGCTGGCCGCGGATCTGCGCCGCCGGACAGCCAACCGGTGATGCGCGTGTTCCCAGCCGGCCCCTCCGCGAAGGAGATCGCCGAATGACGACCCCCCGCCCCGCCAAAGGTCGCACCGAAGGCCAATGGGCGCTCGGCGAGCGTGACCCGCTCAACCCCAACGAGCAGCTCAAGTTCGACGACGCGCCCCTCAACGTGCGGGACCGTATCGAAAACGTCTACGCCAAGCGTGGTTTCGACAGCATCGACAAGACCGATCTGCGTGGCCGGTTCCGTTGGCTGGGCCTCTACACCCAGCGCGAACAGGGCTACGACGGCACCTGGACCGGCGACGAGAACGCCGACCTGCTCGAGGCCAGCTACTTCATGATGCGGGTGCGCTGCGACGGCAAGGCGCTGTCGGCCGCCGCGATGCGCACGCTGGGCCAAATCTCGACTGAATTCGCCAGGGATACCGCCGACATCTCCGACCGGCAGAACCTGCAATGCCACTGGATCGAGATCGAGAACGTTCCCGAGATCTGGCGACGACTCGACGCCGTCGGCCTGCAGACCACCGAAGCGTGCGGTGACTGCCCGCGCGGCATGCTCGGTTCCCCGCTGGCCGGGGAATCGCTCGACGAGGTGCTCGACGCCTCCCCGGCCCTGGACGAAATCGTGCGGCGCTACATCGGCAAGCCGGAATACGCGAATCTGCCGCGCAAGTACAAGACCGCGGTCTCGGGCCTGCAAGACGTCGCGCATGAGATCAACGACATCTCGTTCATCGGCGTCAACCATCCTGAGCACGGTCCGGGTCTGGATTTGTGGGTCGGCGGCGGATTGTCCACCAACCCGATGCTGGCCAAGCGGGTCGGTGTCTGGGTGCCGCTGGACGAGGTGCCCGACGTGTGGGAGGCCGTCACGTGCCTGTTCCGCGATTACGGTTACCGGCGGCTGCGCTCCAAGGCCCGGCTGAAGTTCCTCATCAAAGATTGGGGCATAGACAAGTTCCGTGAGGTCCTCGAACAGGAATACCTGGGCCGCAGGCTGATCGACGGCCCGTCCCCCGAACCGGCCAAGCACCCGATCGACCACGTCGGCGTACAGCGACTGAAGAACGGCCGCAACGCCGTCGGGGTGGCCCCGATCGCCGGACGGGTCTCCGGGACCATCTTGACCGCGGTGGCCGACCTGATGGAGCGCGTCGGATCTGACCGGGCGCGGTTCACGCCCTATCAGAAGCTGATCATCCTCGACGTGCCCGACGAGCGGCTCGACGAGATGGTTGCCGAGCTGGACGCATTGGGCCTTCAGTCGCAGCCGTCGCACTGGCGGCGAAACCTGATGGCGTGCAGCGGGATCGAGTTTTGTAAGTTGTCGTTCGCCGAAACCCGTGGTCGCTCCCAGGTGCTGGTGCCCGAGCTGGAGCGCCAGCTGGAGGACATCAACGCGCGGCTCGACGTGCCGATCACGATCAACATCAACGGTTGCCCGAACTCGTGTGCGCGCATCCAGGTCGCGGATATCGGGTTCAAGGGCCAGATGGTCGACGACGGCCACGGTGGCTCAGTCGAAGGTTTCCAGGTCCATCTCGGCGGCAGCCTCGGGCTGGACAGCGGTTTCGGCCGCAAGCTGCGCCAGCACAAAGTCACCAGCAGCGAGCTCAGCGATTACATCGATCGAGTGGTGCGCAACTTCGTCAAACAACGCGACGACGGCGAGCGGTTCGCCACCTGGGCGGCCCGCGCCGACGAGGCGGATCTGCGATGAGCGCTGCGACGGAGGCGGAGCTTCGGGAGCTTGCCGACCGCGGCGCGGCGGAACTGGCCGGCGCCAACGCCTCCGACCTGCTGCGCTGGACCGACGAGAACTTCGGCGGCGTCAACGGACCGCGGGGTGCAGCGACCTGTAATTACGTTGTGGCGTCCAACATGCAAGACGCGGTACTGGTGGATCTGGCGGCCAAGGTGCGGCCCGGAGTTCCGGTGCTGTTCCTTGACACCGGCTATCACTTCGTCGAAACCATCGGCACCCGCGACGCGGTCGAGGCGGTCTACGACATCCGGGTGCTCAATGTCACGCCTGAGCACACGGTGGCCGAGCAGGACGCGCTGTTGGGGAAGGATCTGTTCGCTCGCGAGCCCAACGAATGCTGCCGGCTGCGCAAGGTGGAGCCGCTGTCCAAAGCGCTGCGCGGCTACTCCGCCTGGGTCACCGGGCTGCGCCGGGTCGAGGCGCCCACCCGGGCCAACGCCCCGCTGATCAGTTTCGACGAGGCTTTCAAGCTGGTGAAGATCAACCCGCTGGCCGCGTGGTCGGATCAGGACATGGACGACTACATCGCCGAATACGATGTGCTGGTCAATCCGCTTGTCTACGAAGGCTATCCGTCGATCGGCTGCGCCCCGTGCACGGCCAAGCCGGTCGAGGGCGCCGACCCGCGCAGCGGACGCTGGCAAGGGAAGAGCAAGGTCGAATGCGGATTGCACGCCTCGTGACCCCGGGTTCATTTGGCGCCGACCCGCCGCACTCGGCTCCGCCGAGTTTGCGATCGCCGCTCGTGCTCGCCGCGCACGGCAGTGCGGATCCACGGTCGGCGGCCAATGCGCAGGCCGTCGCCAGTCGACTACGACGCATGCGCCCGGGTCTGGATGTGCGGGTTGCCTTCTGCGAGCAGAACTCTCCGATGCTGGCCAACGTGGTCACGCCGGGTTCGGTGGTGACGCCGTTTTTGCTCGCCGACGCCTACCATGCCCGCATCGACATTCCTCGACAGATCGCCGGGCACCCCGGGGTGCGGCAGGCGGAGGTGCTCGGTGAGGACGAGCGGCTGGTTGCCGTGCTGCGCGAAAGACAGCGCGAACTGGGCGTTTCCGGGCTCGACCGCGATCTCGGTGTGCTGGTGGTGGCGATTGGTTCAAGCGATGCCGCGGCGAATGCGCGCACCGCGACGGTGGCCGTCAGGTTGGCGGCCGGTACCCGCTGGGCCGGTGCGACGACGGCGTTTGCGACCGCGGCCGGTTCGCTGGCCGAGGCGGCAGACCGGTTGCGGGTCGCGGGCGCGCGGCGGCTGGTGATCGCGCCGTGGTTCCTGGCGCCGGGACTGCTGACCGATCGAGTGGCTGACTTTGCACACGATCGCAGTATTGCCATGGCGGCCCCACTGGGCGCGCATTCGCTGGTGGCTCGGACGGTGCTGGACCGCTTCGATGCGGCGCTGACCGAGCAGGCTGCGGCCTGACCATCTCTGGCGCGAGCGTGCGCAGAACCGCGAATTAGGTCGGCGTGTCGACCGGGGACGCGCACGCTCGCGGCAAGGGGAGATCGGGCACCCGGGTGGCGGCCGCGTAGACGGTGTCGCCTTCTTTCAAGCCCAGCGCCTCAGCATCGCCCCGGGTGATCTGCGCGGTGAACGGCCCGCCCGTGGCGGCGTTGGTCAACTCCACCCGGACCTCGAAGCCCAGCATCACCACGCGGTCGATGGTGGCGCGGATGACGCCGGCGGATTTGGCGGCGTCGTCGCTGGCGGCAATCTTCATGTCGGGATTGCGGCCGACCCGGATGTCGTGCGGGCGCACCAAGGTGCCGTTCAACGAGGACACCGCCCCGAGGAACGACATCACGAAGGCGTTCGCTGGGCTGTCGTAGACGTCAGCCGGGGATCCGACCTGCTCGATACGACCCTTGTTGAGCACCGCGATCCGATCGGCCACATCGAGCGCCTCGGCCTGGTCGTGCGTGACCAGCACCGTGGTGACGTGCACTTCGTCGTGCAATCGCCGCAGCCACGCCCGCAGATCTTCGCGGACCTTGGCGTCCAGTGCACCGAACGGCTCATCGAGCAGTAGCACGTGCGGGTCGACGGCCAGCGCGCGGGCCAGCGCCATGCGCTGCCGTTGACCACCGGAGAGCTGGTTTGGGTAGCGGTTCTGAAAACCGCTGAGCCCCACCACCTCAAGCAAGTTGTCGACTTTTTTCTTGATCTCCGACTTCGGTCGCCGGCGAATCCGCAACCCGAATGCCACGTTGTCGCGAACGGTCAAATGCTTGAATGCGGCGTAATGCTGGAACACAAATCCGATGCCACGCCGCTGCGGTGGCACCCGGGTCACGTCGCGGCCGTTGATCGTCACGGTTCCGGTGTCAGGCAGGTCGAGTCCGGCAATGGCGCGCAACAACGACGACTTGCCCGACCCGCTGGGGCCCAACAGCGCCGTCAGCGAGCCGGCGGGCACCGTGAAGTCCACGTCGTCGAGTGCGACGAAGTCGCCGTGGCGTTTGTTGGCGCCCCGCACGATGATCGCGTCCGTCATAAGCGCCGCTCCTCTCCCCCGCAAGCGGGACGTGCCCCCGCACCGCTCTTTTGCTCTGCATCGTCGCCGGTGCGCGCCCCTGAGTTGGCAGTCATGCGGCCTCCTTGCCGGAACGTCGGATGTCGAGCAAGACCTGAACGATCAACACCACCACGGACACCCCCATCAGCAATGTCGACAATGCATAGGCACCGTACTCAGCGCCCCGGTTGTAGCGGTCGGAAACCAACAGCGTCAACGTCTGCGATTTCCCCGGCAGGTTCGACGACACCATGAGCACCGCGCCGTATTCGCCGAGAGTACGGGCGATGGTCAACACGATGCCGTAGGTGAGGCCCCACCGGATCGACGGCAGCGTAATCCGCCAAAAGGTCTGCCACCAGGTCGAACCCAGCGTTGCGGCGGCCTCCTCCTGGTCGGTCCCCAACTCGTGCAGCACCGGCTCGACTTCGCGGACCACGAATGGCAGCGTGACGAAGACGCTCGCCAGCACGATGCCGGGCAGACCGAAGATGATCTTGAGCCCGAAATCTCTCTCGACGAAGCCCAGTGCGCCGGCCGAGCCCCACAGCACGATCAGCGCCACACCCACGATGACGGGCGAAACGGCAAACGGCAGATCGATGATGGCTTGCAGCAGACCTTTACCACGAAACCGGTTGCGCGCCAACATCAATGCTGTAGGAATACCGAAGACGACATTCAGCGGCACCACGATCGCCACAATCAGCAACGACAACTGCAGTGCCGAGATCGCCGCGGGCGTGCTGATATAAGCGTAGAACTGGCCGATGCCGGGCGAGAAGGTTCGCCACAGGATCACCGCAACCGGAACGACCAGCAGTACGGCGACGTAGCCCAGCGCGATGCAACGGATGAGGCAGCGAACGCGCGGTGAGGTCGTCATGCCGACAACTCCTCGCGTTTGGCGGCGCGTGAACCGACAGTGCGCAAGAGGAGCAACACGACGAATGAGATGCTCAACAACACAATGGATATCGCGGCCGCGCCGGTGCGGTCGTCGTTCTCGATCAAGGTACGGATCCACTGCGAGGAGACTTCGGTTTTCCCGGGCACCGCACCGCCGATCAAAACCACCGAACCGAACTCACCGATGGCACGCGAAAACGCCAGGCCGGCACCGGTTAGCAACGACGGCGTCAGCGACGGCAGCACCACGGAGGTGAAGATCGTCGCACTGTTGGCTCCCAGCGACGCGGCCGCCTCCTCGGCCTCGCGGTCAATCTCGAGCAGCACCGGTTGGACGGCGCGCACCACGAACGGCAACGTGACGAACGCCAGCGCCACCCCCACACCCCACCCGGTGTGCTGCAGATGCAGCCCAACGGGACTGTTGGGCCCGTAGAGGGCCAGCATCACCAGGCTGGCAACGATGGTGGGCAACGCGAACGGCAGGTCGATAATCGTGTCGACGAGGCGCTTACCGGGGAAATCGTCGCGCACCAGCACCCAGGCGATCATCAGGCCGAACACCAGATTAAGCACCGTGACCCCGGCCGAAATCGTCAGCGTTACCCGAAACGACTCCAGCGCGGCATTCGAGGTGACCGCTAGCCAAAATGCGCGCCAGCCGCCGTCGACTGCTTGCCAGGCGATCGCGGCCAAGGGCAGCAACACGATCACCGACAACCACACCGTCGCCACACCGACTCGCAGCGGGGTGTTGCCGCGGCGCGCCTGAGTCAGGTGGGGTGCGATCGTGGCCGTCATCCGGTGGCCCGCATGTAGATCCGGGTGATGCTGCCGGAGTTCTTGTCGAACAACTGCGGGTCCACGGTGTCCCAGCCGCCTAGGTCAGTAATCGTCCACAGCTTCGTCGGTACCGGGAACTGGTCACGGAAATCGGCGGCGACGGCTGGGTCCACCGGCCGGAAACCCGCATCCGCCCATAACTTCTGGGCTTGCGCGGAGTACTGAAAGTTCTTGAACGCGGTCGCGGTGTCCAGATGCGCGGTGGTGGTCACGACCGCCAGCGGGTTGTCGATCTTGAAGGTCTGCGGCGGGTTGACGTGGGTGATCGGCTTGCCTTGCCGCTCGGTGGCGATGGCCTCGTTCTCATAGCTGATCAGCACATCGCCGCTGCCCTGGACGAAGACATCGGTGGCCTCACGCCCGGACCCGGGACGCAGTTTGACGTGCTGGCTCACCAGCTTGTTGACAAAATCCACTCCGGCTTGGGGATCTCGTCCTCCGCCACTCTTGACGGCGTACGGGGCCAGCAGATTCCATTTCGCCGAGCCCGAACTGAGCGGACTGGGGGTGATGACCTCCACACCTGGCTTCACCAAGTCGTCCCAGTCTTTGATGTTTTTCGGATTGCCCTGGCGCACCACCAGCGTCACCACCGAGCCGAACGGGATGCCCTTCGTGGCGTCCTTGTCCCAGTCCTTGGAAACCTTGCCTGCCTTGACAAGGCGGGTGATGTCGGGTTCGACCGAGAAATTCACGACATCGGCCGGTTTGCCGTCGACGACGCCGCGTGACTGATCCGCGGAGGCCCCATATGAGCTGACCACCTGAACGCCCTTGCCGTCCTCGGAGGCGTTGAACGCGGGAATCACCTTGCTCCAGCCAGGTTCTGGAGCAGAGTAGGCGACCAGTGTGATGCTGACGCGCGCATTGCGCGGGCCGCCGCCGCCGACCACGTCGCTGGCACCACCGTGGCAGGCGGTCGCGACGGCCGCGGCCATCGCGAGGGCGACGACACGCCATCCCCTGATGTGGTTAGGCATCGGTGACCTTTCGGGCTGCGGGAATCAAATCACCGCGACGGAAAGGCCTCGGGTCGTTCAGTGACCAGCACTCGTCAGTTGCACCGACACCGACGCCAGACCGCGCGCGTATTGGTTCAGCGACGACAGTGCACATCGGCCACAGCGGAATCACCCACGGCAATGAGTGCCAAGACATAGCACTCTCGGTTGCCGGACGCTGCGAGCATGCCGCGAAGCCTAACAGAATCCGCTGCACCGGCATGGTTGGCAGGCAACTCTCAGTGCGCCAGCCACCACATGACGATGACCAGCACCACCAGCAGAACCAACACCAACGTCACCTGCGATCGGGGCATACCGGTCATCGGGGCCCCTCGTCGCGCTGCCGGACGCGGCGCATCAGCCCGATCCCCCCGCCCAGCATGGTGTCCAGCGCCAGGGCGACGAGGTAGGCCAAGATCAGCACAACCGGCATCACCAAGACGGTCTGCAGGACGAACCCGAGCCCCGACAACCACAACTCGACGCCGTCCCACCAGCTGAGGAACCCGTTCACCGGGCTTACCCTATGCGGCGCTTCTCACGAATCCAACGTGCCAGGATCAGCGGCCCGGCCGGCAGCCTGCGATCGGGCCCGATTCTGGGCGGCCCCGAGTAGACGCCGGACGGGTCCACAGATGATGATGGCGGCATGGTTTTGCACGCCGATGCGGCCGAAGAAGCTTCCGAGGAGGTCCCCCCGTTCACCGTCACGTCCCCGGTGCCCTTCACGCCGACCGGGTCGTTGCGGAACCCGTTCCCGCCGATCGCCGATTACGCGTTTCTTTCCGACTGCGAGACGACGTGCCTGATCTCGCCGGCCGGTTCGGTCGAGTGGTTGTGCGTGCCGCGGCCGGACTCTCCGAGCGTGTTCGGCGCGATCCTGGATCGTAGCGCCGGCCACTTCCGGTTGGGGCCGTATGGGGTCTCGGTGCCGTCGGCTCGGCGCTATTTGCCCGGCAGCCTGATCATGGAGACCACCTGGCAGACCCATACCGGCTGGCTGATTGTGCGCGACGCGCTGGTGATGGGTCCGTGGCATGACATCGAACGGCGGTCGCGCACGCATCGTCGTACCCCGATGGACTGGGACGCCGAGCACATTCTGCTACGCACGGTGCGCTGCGTGTCCGGCACCGTCGAGCTGATGATGAGCTGCGAGCCGGCGTTCGACTACCACCGTGTCGGAGCGACGTGGGAATACTCGGCCAATGCCTACGGCGAAGCCATCGCTCGGGCCAAACACAACCCCGACGCGTACCCGACGCTGCGGCTGACCACCAACCTGCGGATCGGGCTGGAGGGCCGCGAGGCACGGGCACGCACCCGGTTGAAAGAGGGCGACGACGTGTTCGTCGCGTTGAGTTGGTCCAAGCACCCTGCGCCGCAAAGCTATAAAGAGGCTGCCGAAAAGATGTGGCAGACCACCGAGTCATGGCGACAGTGGATCAACATCGGCAACTTCCCGGACCACCCGTGGCGGGCCTATCTACAGCGCAGCGCGCTGACTCTGAAAGGTTTGACATATTCGCCTACCGGCGCGCTACTCGCTGCCAGCACCACCTCACTGCCGGAAACACCTCAGGGCGAACGTAACTGGGACTACCGTTACGCCTGGATCCGCGACTCCACATTCGCATTGTGGGGCCTCTACACCTTGGGTCTGGATCGCGAAGCCGACGACTTCTTCTCGTTCATCGCCGACGTGTCCGGCGCCAACAACGGTGAAGGCCATCCGCTGCAAGTGATGTACGGCGTCGGCGGCGAACGCAGCCTGGTCGAAGAAGAGTTGCACCATCTGTCCGGCTACGACCATGCGCGCCCGGTCCGAATCGGCAACGGCGCCTACAACCAAGCGCAGCACGACATTTGGGGTGCCATCCTCGACTCGTTCTATCTGCACGCCAGATCCCGCGAGCAGGTTCCCGAGACGCTCTGGCCGGTGCTGAAAAAGCAAGTCGAAGAAGCTTCGAGACACTGGCGTCAGCCCGACCGCGGCATCTGGGAGGTCCGTGGCGAACCGCAGCACTTCACCTCGTCAAAGGTCATGTGCTGGGTGGCGCTGGACCGCGGCGCCAAGCTGGCTGAGCGGCAGGGCGAGAAGAGCTACGCGCAGCAGTGGCGGGCCGTTGCCGAGGAGATCAAGGCCGACATCCTCGAACACGGGGTGAACTCCAGCGGCGTGTTCACCCAGCACTACAACACCGACGCGCTGGACGCGTCACTGCTGCAGGTGGTGCTGACCCGGTTCCTGCCGCCTGATGACCCGCGGGTGCGTTCGACCGTGCTGGCCATCGCCGATAACCTCACCGAACAAGGTCTGGTGTTGCGCTACCGCGTGGAGGAGACCGACGACGGCCTGACCGGCGAGGAAGGCACCTTCACCATCTGCTCGTTCTGGCTGGTGTCGGCGCTTGTCGAGATCGGCGAGGTCAGCCGCGCCAAGCACCTGTGCGAACGGCTGCTGTCCTACGCCAGCCCGCTGCACCTCTACGCGGAGGAGATCGAGCCGCGCACCGGTAGGCATCTGGGTAACTTCCCGCAGGCGTTCACGCACCTGGCGTTGATAAACGCCGTGGTGCACGTGATTCGCGCCGAGGAAGAAGCCGACTCCACCGGAGGATTCCAGCCCGCCAACGCCCCGATGTAGGCCGCGTTTTGCCGCGAGCGTGCGTGTCCCCGGTCGACACGCCGGGCCGGGTTCCGGGAACACGCACGCTCACCCGCAGCGGTTCGGGGTGAACGGAACATCGTCAGGGCCTGTTGCCTGAGCTCAACTCAAGTCACTGATGTTGTCCATCATCCGTCGTGCAATTTCGACGGTGGTGGTCTTCCGGTCCGGTGATGTGCGCTTGGACCCGGCACCAAAGAACGCAACCTCAGTCTCGACCAAGCAATTCACCCGCAACCCGACGGCATGCGCATTCGGGACTGTTGTGGAACCGTGGACCTGAACATCAGCGGCAACAACGGAATTGGCAACGCTGACATCGGAGATCGCGTACGTGAAATAGTCGTCGCCCATGTCCACCGTTGCGCCGGCGCAGTGCTGCCACTGCTTGGTGAACGTGTCGAAGAGCGCGTCGGCGGCCGCGGCCGTCGGCAAGGCGACCACATTTTCGTAGACGCTGATCACCCGCGGTTTGTCGTCATAAGATGCCGCATTCCACCACGTCTCATTGGCGACTGCCCGCACATCGAATCCCGCGAAGGCACTTCTCGGTAGCTCTATTCCGACCGCTGCGCACTCGCGGGGCGAGGCGTTACCCTCGAATAACTCATCGAGCCCGCCGAAGTGCGGCGCGGAATTGGGATCGGTTTTGAAGGGCTGGCCGAGCACCTTCGCCAGTTCGCCGTTGTCGAGGAGAACGCTCTTCACGGCTTGTCCGAGCAAGGGCTGCGGCGTCAGCCCTGCCGCCGGACGAACGGCACCGTCGGCGAGGCGCGTACAGCCGGTGGCCAGTAGCCCCGCCATTAGCAGAGCCACAATGCACCGACTGCGCATACCTTTCTGCCGACGCGGGCTCCACGTGGTGTGAGCGTGCGCAGTCCCGGTCGACACGCCGCGAAAATGGCCGGGGACACGCACGCTCGCCGGTAAGTGGGGCACTATTTCTTGGCCTTGTCCCCCGCCGCGTCTGTCGACAGCGCCGCAACGAAAGCTTCCTGCGGGACGTCGACCCGGCCGATGGTCTTCATCCGCTTCTTACCTTCCTTCTGCTTTTCCAGCAGTTTGCGCTTACGGGTGATATCACCGCCGTAGCACTTCGACAGGACGTCCTTGCGGATCGCGCGAATGTTCTCCCGCGCAATGATTTTCGATCCAATTGCGGCCTGCACCGGCACCTCGAACTGCTGACGTGGGATGAGTTCCTTCAGTTTGGTGGTCATCTTGTTGCCGTAGGCAGCCGCGGCGTCCTTGTGCACGATCGCGCTGAACGCGTCGACGGCCTCACCCTGCAACAGGATGTCGACTTTGACCAGATCGGCCTCCTGCTCGCCGGCTTCCTCGTAATCGAGGCTGGCGTAACCGCGAGTGCGCGACTTCAACGAGTCGAAGAAGTCGAAGATGATCTCGCCCAACGGCATCGTGTAGCGCAACTCCACCCGTTCTGGTGACAGATAGTCCATGCCGCCGAGCTCGCCGCGGCGGGACTGGCACAGTTCCATGATCGTGCCGATGAACTCACTCGGCGCGATGATCGTGGTTTTGACGACAGGCTCGTAGACGGTACGGATCTTGCCCGACGGCCAATCCGACGGGTTGGTCACCACCATGCGCTCGTCGGCTCCACCTTCCACGACCACCTGGTAGACCACGTTGGGTGAGGTCGAGATCAGATCGAGGTCGAATTCGCGTTCCAGCCGCTCGCGGGTGATCTCCATGTGCAGCAGGCCCAAAAACCCGCACCGGAACCCGAAACCCAGCGCCACCGACGTTTCGGGTTCATAGGTCAACGCGGCGTCGTTCAGCTGCAATCGATCCAGCGCGTCACGCAGATCGGGATACTCGGAGCCGTCGACGGGATACAGGCCGGAGTACACCATCGGCTTGGGTTCGCGGTAGCCGGTCAGCGCCTCGGCGGCGCCGTGGCGCGCGGTTGTCACGGTGTCGCCGACCTTGGATTGGCGCACGTCTTTGACACCGGTGATCAGATAGCCGACCTCCCCGACGCCGAGGCCGGCGGTGGCTTTCGGCTCGGGTGAGACGATGCCGACTTCCAGCAGTTCGTGGGTGGCGCCAGTGGACATCACCGCGATCTTCTCGCGCGGGGCGATCTTGCCGTCGACCACCCGCACATAGGTCACCACCCCGCGGTAGATGTCGTAGACGGAATCGAAAATCATTGCCCGAGTGGGCGCTTCGGCATCACCCGTGGGTGGGGGGACCTGCTTGACGACGGCGTCGAGCAGCTCCGCCACCCCCTCACCGGTCTTGCCGGAAACGCGGAGCACGTCGTCGGGTTCGCAGCCGATGATGTGGGCGATCTCGGCTGCGTAGCGGTCGGGGTCAGCGGCGGGCAGGTCGATCTTGTTGAGCACCGGAATGATCACCAGGTCGCGGTCCAGCGCCAGATACAAGTTGGCCAGCGTCTGCGCCTCGATGCCCTGGGCGGCATCGACCAGCAACACCGCCCCCTCGCAAGCGGCCAGCGCCCGGGACACCTCGTAGGTGAAGTCGACGTGGCCCGGGGTGTCGATCAGATGCAGGACATGGTCGGTGTCGCCGACCCGCCAGGGCAGCCGCACGTTCTGCGCCTTGATGGTGATGCCGCGCTCGCGCTCGATATCCATCCGGTCCAGGTATTGCGCGCGCATCGACCGTTCATCGACGACGCCGGTGAGCTGCAGCATCCGGTCGGCCAGCGTGGATTTGCCGTGGTCGATGTGGGCGATGATGCAGAAGTTCCGAATCTGCGCCGGCGCGGTGAACGTTTGGTCGGCGAAACTGCTGATGGGAATCTCCTGGTGGACTCATACGTGGGCGTCCATCCAGGGTATCGAGGCAACCAGGCCGAGACACAATCACGCCGAGCGCCGAGAGCCAAGCGCGCCGACGCGACGAGTTGCCGAGGCCGGAAATAACTCCGGCCCCGGTCACGCGAACGCGGCCGGGGCCGGAGACCCCCGTCCGGCGGGTTACGGGCGATGCAAACCGCCGGACATGCGTTGCTCGACCCCCTCCCTCCCGCGCCCCCTGCGCGGAGGTCGAGCAACCCACTTCACTGCCTCACCTCGACAGATGAGGCCAACCCTCAGTGCACAAAGGTTTGGTTACCAACCGCGCATGAGCCTAATAGCAAGCTGAGAGGAATATCGAAGATTCGTGAGAAAACTCGTCCGGAATCTCATCGCCCGGAGGTGGCGGCAGCCTGAGACGTTTGTTGTACCCACGTCCAATTTCGTCGCGCAAACCTGCTGAATGTTGTAGCCGTGGCGGGTACTCACGTGGGCCTGCTCACGAGGCCCACGGGTCCAAGTAGGCGGTCAGTCCGGGTCGCTCTCGCCTATGCTGCGAACATGGCGTCCCCACGCAAGCCACAGTGGAAGACGTTGCAGCGCTTCGCGGAGAACCTGGTGTTCAACGAGGCACCGAGGTTCATCCGCCACCTGCAAAATTCGCCGACGATGCAGCGCGGTATTCAGCAGGGCCTCAGGATCGGCATGGAGGTCTTCGCCGGCGGCGCGTCATCGCCACCGGCTGAGATCACCGTCGGCCGCCCGGTGACCAATAACAGCGCCCCGACCGCGCATCGGGCCCGCAAGCTGGTCTATGCGCCCGATTTGGACGGGCGGGCCGATCCCGGCGAAATCGTGTGGACCTGGGTGGTTTACGAGGACGATCCCAGCCGAGGCAAGGACCGCCCGGTGCTGGTGGTGGGCCGCGACCATCGCACCTTGCTCGGGCTGATGATGTCCAGCCAGCAACGGCACGCTGCTGATCCCGATTGGGTCGGTATCGGCAGCGGGAGCTGGGACGACGAGGGCCGGGAGAGCTGGGTCCGGTTGGATCGGGTGCTCGACGTACCCGAGGAAGGAATCCGTCGCGAGGGCGCCATTTTGCAGCGCGACACCTTCGATACGGTGGCCGCCCGGTTGCGGACCGACTATTCGTGGAGCTGACGCACGCCGAGCTTGTCAGCCCTGGGTGATGTACGACTGCAGCTGGGCCTGCTCGGCCTCGAGCTCTTCCATCCGCGTCTTCACGACGTCACCGATACTGACGATCCCGACCAGCTCTCCGTTGTCCAGCACCGGCACGTGCCGCACCCGGTTTTCGGTCATCAGCATGCTGATGCTGTCCACGGTGTCTGCTTTACCGCAGGTGGCGACGACGGCTGTCATGATTTTCGAGACCGGCTGGGAAAGTACCGACGCCCCTTGGCTGTGCAGCTGGCGTACGACGTCGCGCTCCGAAACGATGCCGGCGACACCGTCGGGCCCGATCACCACCATCGCGCCGATGTTGTGCCTGGCCAGTCCCGCGAGCAGTTCAGTCACCGCCGCGTCCGAGTCGACGGTTACCACCGCCGCGCCTTTGTTCCGCAACACGTCTGCAATCCGCATCGAGGCCTCCCGCGTTGTGATCCGGTTCACACCAGGCTACGGACATCTGCGTCGGCGCGAAAGCGACCGGCGAAACTCGTTAGCGCCGACCGCACACGAACACGCTCGCGCGGAGCAACGCCGGTCGCGCGGTACGACCTGGCCGCCGCCGCGAAGGTGGAATCTGGCCGGCAACCAAGGCAATGTGTCGAGCGCACGATGACAACCGAAGTAGCAAGCGGCACAGGCTAATCCTCGATTACGAGGTAAACGCCCGGAATGTGTGACATACCTGACGTCATGATCGAGATCACGCTGCTTGGTACCGGAAGCCCCATCCCCGACCCCAACCGAGCCGGGCCCGCCACCTTGGTGCGAGCCGGCGGACAGCTGTTTTTGACAGACTGCGGGCGCGGAGTGCTGCAGCGGGCAGCGGCTATCGGCGTGGGCGCCAACGCACTATCGGCGTTGCTGCTGACCCACCTGCACAGCGACCACATCGCCGATCTGGGCGACGTCCTGATCACTCGCTGGGTCAGCACCTTCGACTCCGAACCAGCGCCGCTGCCGATCATCGGGCCGCCGGGCACCGCAGAAGTCGTCGAGGCCACCCTGAAAGCGTTCGGCCGCGACATTGGGTACCGGATCGCCCACCACGCCGATCTGACCGCGCCGCCACCGGTCGAGGTACACGAGCACACTGAGGGCCCGGTGTGGGACCACGACGGTGTCACGATCCGGGTGGCCCCCACCGATCACCGGCCGGTGGCGCCCACCATTGGGTTTCGGATCGAATCCGACGGCGCGTCGGTCGTGCTGGCCGGGGATACAGTGCCCTGCGAAAGCCTCGACCAGCTAAGCTCTGGGGCTAATGCATTGGTGCACACTGTGATTCGCGAAGACATCATCATGCAATTGCCGCGGCAGCGGATCAAGGACATCTGCGACTACCATTCGTCGGTCGAGCAGGCCGCCGCCACCGCCAAGCGCGCCGGGGTCTCCACCCTGGTGCTGACGCACTATGTGCCGGCCATCGGGCCGGGGCAGGAAGACCAATGGCGGGCACTGGCCGCAACGGAGTTCGACGGCCGGATCGAGCTCGGCGACGACCTGCATCGCGTCGACGTCGGACCGGGTAGCTGAAGGGCGGCCACCGCCGGAGCGGTTCACCCAGTGCGGCACCGGAGTGCCGCAGTGTTTCCGCAGGTCAGCGTTGCTGATTCAGCCCGCGGTAGTGGTCAGGTCGACGTGGGTGCGCTTCCGGCCGGCGCATCGTGGCGGTAGCTTTGGTCACGAAATGCTGGACTCGGCTTTGGGAGAGCGGCCCACCGGCTGATAACCTGGTCATTCGCTGCCCAGCTGCCCGGCACCTGGAGCCTGAACCCCCATCGAGATCGACGAAGGAACTAACGCGTGGCCAACATCAAGTCGCAGCAGAAGCGAAACCGCACCAATGAGCGCCGCCGCCTGCGCAACAAATCGGTGAAGTCGTCGCTGCGCACGGCTGTCCGCGCGTTTCGCGAGGCCAGCGAGGCCGGCGAGAAGGACAAAGCTGCCGACCTGCTGGTGTCGACCAACCGCAAGCTGGACAAGGCGGCCAGCAAGGGCGTCATCCACAAGAACCAGGCGGCCAACAAGAAGTCGGCGCTGGCCCGCGCGTTCAACAAGCTCTGAGCTGCCGCGCCGGGGCGTTAGCGCTGCACAACTATCCGGCTTGTCCTCGTAACCGGCTGGATCCCCCACCTCGAACCGACCGGCCCGCATCGTCACCGGCGGCTAGCTCGGCGACCGTCCGCACCGCGGCTTCCAGCGCGTAATCTGCGTCGGCGGCCGCCCCCTTGACATCGGCGTTGAGCGTGGCAACGAGCCTCATCGCCGTCGCCACCATGTCGCGTGACCAACGCCGGGCCTGTTTCTGCGCCTTCTGCACTCGCCAGGGCGGCATCCCAAGTTCGCCCGCCAGCCGGTAAGGATCACCGGACTGGGAACCCACCCGCCCAATGCTGTGCACGGCCTCGGCCAACGCATCGGCCAGCACCACATGCGGCTCCCCACGCATCATCGCCCACCGCAGGGCCTCCACGGCACCTTCGACATCGCCGATCACCGCCTTGTCGGCGATGTCGAATCCTTTTACCTCAGCTTTGCCGCTGTGATAGCGGCGCACCGCGGCGGCGTCGACGCGACCTCCGGTATCGGCCACCAATTGCGAACAGGCCGAGGCGAGTTCACGCACATCAGAGCCGACGGCATCGAGTAACGCGGTAATCGTGTCCTGGTCGACTCTGGCAAGCAGCGAGCGAAATTCGTTGCGGACGAAATCGGCACGCTCGCCGGTTTTTATGATTCGCGCACACGCGTGCACCTCCGCGCCCAACGACTGCAACTGATTGGCCAAGGCTTTCGCCCGCCCGCCACCTGAGTGCACGACGACGAGCACCGTGCCGGACGGGACGTCGCCTGCAGCGGCGGCAATCAATTCAGCGGCGTCTTTGCCGGCCTCACCGGCGGCTTCGAGGACCACCACCCGCTCGTCGGCGAACAACGACGGGCTCAGCAACTCGGCGAGTTCGTACGTGTCGACTTCGCCGGCCCGCAGCCGGCTCACTGGCACGTCGTCGGTGCCGGCCCGCTGCCGCGCGGCGCGCAGCACTTCGCCGACGGCACGCTCGACCAGTAATTCCTCGTCACCCAGTACGAGGTGCAACGCCTGGCTCACCACTCGATCGTGTCACGTCCTGCCGACAGCGACCCCGTCGGCACCAAGCCCGACAACGACCAAGCCAGTAAGCCCGCAGCGGCGACCGCAGCCGCCACCCGAAACCACCGCCAGCGCCACAGCACCACCGTCAGCACCGCGACGGCGCCGACGAGCACGACACCCCGGACCCCGGACGGGACCCCCACGCTGGCGGCCGGTACCGCGGCCGCCCAGCGTGCGATGTGCAGCACCCACCACAGCTCTGGACCGGTGAACCGGATCAGCAACTGTGCGCCTGCCGGCCAGAACAGGCACAGCGCGGCTGCGGCGCTGCCCATCACGGTGATCGGCGCGATCAGCGCCGCCACCGCGAGATTGGCGGCCGCGGATACCAGGCTGACCTGGCCGGAGATCCCGGCGATCAGCGGCGCAGTCACCAGCTGCGCCGCACCCGCCACACAGATCGCGTCGGTCAGCGGTTTAGGCCAGCCGGCCGACACCAGCCGCCGCGACCAGACCGGCGCAATGACCACCAGCGCCGCCGTGGCTAGCACCGACAGCGCGAAACCAACGTCGACCGCCAACTGAGGGGCGGCGACCATCAACACCAGCACGGTGGCCGACAGTGCCGGAATCGCCTGGCGCCGCCGCGTCGACAACACTCCCACCAGCGCGATGGCGCCCATCACGGCGGCGCGCAACACGCTGGCCGTGGGTTGCACCACGACGACGAACACCAGCAGCGCACAAGCGGCGAGCGCCACCGCTAAGCGCGGCCCGATCAGCCGTGCCGAAAACAGCACCGCGCCGCACACGATCGTCACATTCGCCCCGGATACCGCCATGAGATGCGTCAGTCCCGCCACTCGGAACTCCCGGCTCGTCGCAGGAGCCACCTGCGAGGTGTCGCCGAGGACCAGGGCAGGCAACATCGCCGCTTGGTCGGTCGGCAGCACTCGACGCGCTGTGCCCGCAAACTGGGCGCGCACGGCATGCGCAGCCCGGTACACCGGCACGGCACGCCCCATGGTCGGCTCGCCGATCGCGTTGAGCACCGCCACCGTCAGGTCATGCCGGGTGGGACGGGTGATCCGCGCCCGGAACTGCGCCGGCTGGCCCACCATCACGTCCCCAAACGCGTGTTCCGGCGCGAAAACGACTACCCGGCCGGATATCTCGTCATTCCCGAGGCGCTGCAGCTTCGCGCGGAACATCAGCCGGCCGCGACCCAGCGGCAATGCGCTTTCGCTGGGTGTGACCATCACTTTCGCGGCCGTCCCGAACGCCGCGGTAATCGGGTGGTGAGCGGCTGCCGCCGCGCGTAATGCGATTGCGAAGCCGAACCCCGCGCCCACGACCCCAATCGCGGCCAGGCCGATGCCCAGGGTCCGCAGGTGTGGCTTGCGCGCCAGCAGTGCTCCCGAGGCAGCACCCACTAGGCACAGTGCGGCAACGACATTGCCGATCGGCCAGACGATCCCGGCGGCGTTGACAACCCACCCGGCCAGTGCAGCGGGCACCAAACGCACGTCGAGCCGCGCGGCCGGCACATCGGCCACCAACGGATGCTGCACGGGCGCTAGACACGGACCAGCGCGCGCAACTTGTCCAGCCGCGCCGGCCCGATACCGTCGACTTCGGCGAGTTGGTCGACGCTGCTGAATTTGCCGTTGGCTTCACGCCACGCCACGATCGCGGCGGCGGTCACCGGCCCGATGCCCGGCAGGGTGTCCAGTTGCTGGACCGTCGCGGTGTTCAGATCGATCACCTCGCCGGACTTGGCCGTTGTCGCCCCGGATGGTTTGCCAGGGGCGGCGGGCGTCGCCGGCGCCGAACCGGGATTGACCGAGCTGCCCAACGCGGTCGGCTGGCCGCGGGGCGGGGCGATACCGACCACGATCTGCTCGCCGTCGCCGACCTGTCGCGCCATGTTCAACCCGATGGTGTCCGCGCCGTCCATCGCGCCGCCCGCCGCCTTCAGCGCGTCAGCGATCCGTGCGCCGGGCGCCAATGTGACCAGCCCGGGCGTGTGCACCAGACCGACCACGCTGACGATCACCGGTTGGGCCGGTCCGGCCGAGGCGGTGGCGCTCGGGCTGCGACTCGACACCATCTCCACCGGTGGCAACTTGGCCGACACCACCGGTGCCGGCTGGTCGCGCACCAAGGTGAACACGGTGACCAGTACCGCGATCGCGGCCACCACCGCCAGGGCTACAGCGCCGGCACGACCGGGATCCGCGCGGACCCGGGCCAGCAAACCGGCGTTGTGTGCCGTGCTGTCCGGAAGCCAGCGCGGCAGCAAGGAATTGGGGTCGTCGCCGTCGTCGGTCGCGTCAGCCTCCGTGTCGGGCTGGGCGCCGAGTCGCCGGTGCAGCCGCTCGGCAGGCGGTTCTGTTCGCATGCGCCGACGGTAGGTGCGCCGACCGTCGCCGCGGCGCCGTCGCACCGCTGCCGAAGGCCTTCTGTGGAGTAAGCCGAAACTGTGTACAACCGTCGCCGGCAGGTTTGACGATCGAGCATGCGGGTAGCCGGGCGACTATGGGTTTGAACATCCGGCGCGTGAATGAGCGGCGCCCATGACGCAAGCTGAGCTCGGCGAAGCCGTCGGCGCGCTGACGACCAAGCTGGACAGCAAGAAGGCCGCAGTCAAGCCGCCGCTTGCCATCGTGGCTTCAGTCGCGGGTGTCAGCGTCGTCGGAATTATTTGGTGGCGCAAGCGATCTGGCCGTCATCGGGGCTGACGTGGGACTCACTGTCGCGGTTACCGGACCTACCGGCGAAATCGGCACCTCGGCGGTGACGGCGCTGGAGCGCGACCCCGCCGTCGACCGCATCATCGGCATGGCGCGCCGGCCCTTCGAACCGTCGTCGCGGGGTTGGGCCAAGACGATCTATCTGCAAGGTGACATCTTGGACCGCAACGCGGTGGATGCCTTGGTCGCCGAGGCTGACGTGGTGGTGCACTTGGCGTTCATCATCATGGGGTCCCGCCAGGAAAGTGAACGGGTGAACCTCGAAGGCACCCGGAATGTCTTCGAAGCCTGCGCGGCCGGAGCCGCCGCCGAGAGGCCGCGCCGTCTGGTGTACAGCTCGTCGGTAGCCGCCTACGGCTATCACGGCGAGAACCCGGTCCCGCTGACCGAAGATGTACCAGCGCGGGGCTCACCCGAGCACTATTACTCCCAGCAGAAGGCAGCCTGCGAAGCCGCGCTCGACGAGATCACCGCGGGGACACCGCTGGAGGTCTACGTGCTGCGGCCCTGCATCGTCGCCGGCCCACAGGCGCACGCGTTGGTCGACGCGATGCCGTGGAACCGCATTCCGTATGCCGGCGCTGCGATCCGGCGGGTGCCCCTGCTCAAACCCCCGGTCCCCGACCCGGGCAACCCGCTACAGCTGGTCCACCACGACGACGTCGCCACCGCCATTGTGCTGGCCGCCACCAGTTCGGCTCCGCCCGGCGCCTACAACATCGCCGGCGACGGGGTGCTGTCGGTCTCCGAGGTGGCCGAGGCGCTCGGCGGCCGACCGGTGCGGGTGCCCGCCGCTGCGGCGACGGCCGCGTCGACGGTGATCGCTCGACTGCCGTTCGTTCCCTCGGCCGCGGAATGGCTGCACATCGCCCGCACATCGGTGGTGATGGCCACCGACAAGGCCAAAACCCAGCTCGGCTGGACGCCGCGGTACACGTCGGCCCAAACATTGCAGGCACTCACAGAGTCACTCTGAGAGCCGGACGCGGCGGAAGCGGGCGCGGCGGAGGGCTACGAGACAACCCGCTAACGTGCTGGATAGAGTTCCCAACAGATGGAGACACCCGTGCAATTGGCGCTCACAGCGGACGAAGCCGCATTCCGCGACGAGCTTCGCACCTTCTACACCACGCAGATCCCCGCGGACATCCGGGAGCGGAGCCGCCTGGGGTTACCACCCAGCCGCGATGACCTCGCGACCAGCCACAAGATCCTCAACGATCACGGTCTGGCAGTGCCCGGCTGGCCGGTGGAATGGGGCGGCAAGGACTGGACACCGGCCCAGCACCAGATCTGGCTGGACGAGATGCAGCTGGCCTCGGTGCCCGAGCCGCTGAACTTCAACGCAAAGATGGTCGGGCCGGTGATCGCCGAGTTCGGCTCCCAGGAGACCAAGCAGCGCTTCCTGCCGCCGACGGCGGCCCTGGACATTTGGTGGTGTCAAGGGTTTTCCGAGCCCGAAGCCGGCTCGGACTTGGCGTCGCTGCGCACCACTGCAGTGCGCGACGGTGACAGCTATGTCGTCAACGGTCAGAAGACATGGACGACGCTCGGGCAGTACGCGGATTGGATCTTCTGCCTGGTGCGCACCGATCCGCAGGCACCGAAAAAGCAGGCGGGGATTTCGTTTCTGCTGATCGACCTGGACACCCCGGGCATCACGATGCGGCCGATCAAGCTGATCGACGGCGGCCACGAAGTCAACGAGGTGTTCTTCGAGGATGTCCGGGTCCCCGCCGATCAGCTGGTGGGAGAAGAAAACCAGGGCTGGACCTACGCGAAGTTTCTGTTGGGCAACGAGCGGACCGGTATCGCGCAGGTGGGCCGGACCAAAGTTCGCCTCGCGGAGGCCAAGCAGCGCGCTACCGAGACCGGCCTGCTCGACGATCCGCTATTCGCGGCCCGTCTCGCCGAAGCCGAAAACGAGGTGCTGACACTGGAGCTCACCCAGATGCGAGTGGCGTCGGGCTCGTCGGGCGGTAAGCCCAACCCGGCATCGTCGGTGCTGAAACTGCGCGGCAGCCAGTTGCAGCAGACCGCGACCGAACTTCTGATGGAGGTGGCCGGGCCCGATGCGTTGCCGTTCAAAGCCGGTGACGGCATTGCCTCACCCGGCTGGGCGCAAGGGAGTGCACCACGCTACCTGAACTACCGCAAGACGTCGATCTACGGCGGCAGCAACGAGGTGCAGCGCACCATCATCGCGTCCACCATCCTGGGATTGTGAGGTTGTCATGGACTTTCAATTAAGCGACGAGCAGACACTGCTCCGCGACACCACCCGCGACTTGCTGTCCCGAGCCTACGACCCGGAGAGCCGCCTGAAGGTTGTCGGCACCGATTTGGGCTGGAGCCGCGAAGTGTGGAGCCAGTTGGCCGACACCGGGATCCTCGGGCTGGGATTCGATCCAGCCGAGGCGGGCCAGATCGAGATCATGGTGGTGCTCACCGAAATCGGGCGCCGGCTGGCTCCCGAACCCGTCGTGCACGCCGCACTGGGGCCCGGCGCGATCATCGCCGAGCTGGGCACCGAAGCTCAAAAGCAGGTGCTGGACGACGTCGCGTCCGGTGAAAGGCTGCTGGCCTTCGCTCACCTCGAGCCCAGGACGGGGTCTGCGACAACCGCTGTGCAACAGGGTGATTCATGGCTACTGAGCGGGCAGAAGAACCCGGTTCTCGCCGGCGACTGCGCCGACACCCTGATTGTCAGCGCCGCCTTGCCGGACGGTGGGACCGGTTTGTTCCTGGTCTCCGACCTGGACGGCAACGGGCCCGTCGCCCGACGGCCGTACCAGACGTTCGACGGTGCGCGCGGTGCTCAGATCGACCTGGACCAGGCTGCCGGCGAGCCGCTCGGCGATGCGGTCGACGCATCAGCGGCCATCCAGAACGCAATCGTGCGCATCCAGTCGGCGTTGTGCGCCGAGGCGGTCGGCGCCATGGAGGAAGCGCTTCGGCTGACCACCGACTACCTCAAGACGCGCAAGCAGTTCGGCGTCACCCTGAACACTTTCCAGACGCTGACCCAGCGCGCCGCGGACATGTACGTCTCACTGGAACTGGCTCGCAGCATGAACTTCTATGCCGCGATGTCGATTGCTGGCGGCACACTCGACCCGTTGATCGGGGCACGGGCGAAATTGCAGATCGGTCGGTCAGGGCGGCATATCGCCGAAGAAGCGATCCAGTTGCACGGCGGTATCGGCATGACCGCCGAATATCCGGTCGGCCACTATGCGGCCCGGCTCACGGCGATCGAGCGCACGCTGGGCTCGTCACAGGACCAGTTGCACGTCCTCATCGACCACGTCGGCGACTACGACATCGTCACCCTGTAGGTATGACCGAATTCTCCTCGGAAGTCACCGAATTCCTTTCGGCAGGCACCCGCACCGGGATGCTGGGATTCGCGGCATCCGATGGTCGACCGTTGGTGGCCCCGGTGTGGTTCATCGTCGACGACGGCGAGCTGGTGTTCAACACGGGCCACAATACTGCCAAAGGTCGTGCTCTGCAGCGTGATTCACGTGTGGTGGTCTGCGTGGACGACCCGCATCCGCCCTATTCGTTCGTCCAGGTGCAAGGGGTTGCCAGCGTCACCGAGGACGCCGCAGAGCTACTCGACATCGCCACCCGGATCGGCGGACGTTACATGGGAACGCACCGTGCGATCGAGTTCGGCCGCCGCAACGCCGTTGCCGGCGAACTGCTGGTGCGGGTGCGCCCGACCAAAGTCGTCGCCGCGTTCAACATCGCCGACTGACAACAGCGCCACTCAGAAGCCAAATCCCAACTGGGCGGGGACATCGCTGACAAAGGCAGCGTCGAGGCGACGGATCAGCTCGGAGTCCTTGGTGCGCAGCCGATTAGCCGCCGCCAGCACCGGCGCGCGATGCACACCCAGGTACAGGCTGCCCAGCACGTCGAGATCCATCTCGATGTCGGCCGGCGCGTCGCTGGCCGTACAGCGCGCCCGGCCGTTGCGGATATCCAACGCGAATCGTCCGCCGTCGCAGCGGAATCCGTCGACGACCTCAACCACCGCGGAAAGTTCGGCCTGGTAGCTACGGGCTTCCAGCGCGGTCGGAATGTCCATGAGCCGCAGCCATAAGTCGTCCTGGCGTCCGGTGGTGTGGGCGAGGCGGGTGTCGGTCAGCAGGTAGGGCAACGGGTCGTCCGGGTGGGTTGCGGTGGCGACGGACTTCATCAGGTCCAGGCCGAGCAGTGCTCGCCACAAGGCGGCATGGGCGTCGTTGGTCGCGGCCCTCAGCTCAGCTACCCGAGCCACTCGCTGATTGTCGTCGTGCACCCGGTAGAGGACATATCCGTCGGCGTGCAGCAGCCCAAACCACGGGGTTCCGCCGCGGCGGGCGCCCTTTCGGTCGGCCAGCAGCTCATCCCAGAGTGGTTGCGGGCGCGCCAGCCCGCCAGGTGTCTGTAGCCGCCAACGCTCGTAGATTGCGGCAAACTCGTCGCGATGCTCAGCCGGCCTGACCAGCCGAACGCCACTCGGGTCCGGGGCGTCAGCGTGGAAGCCGACAAGGCTGCGGTTGATCGAGAACTCGTGTTTGATCGTGGCCGGGCCGTAGCCGAACCGTCCATAGATGCCGCCCTCGCTGGCCGTCAGCGCCGCGATCGGATAGGCCGAATCGGCGATGCGTTGATGCAATTCGGAGTACATCGCGCGCAACAACCCCCGTCGGCGGTGTGTCGGCGCAACCACGACCAGGCTGACCCCGGCAGTGGGAAGCACCGCCCCGCCCGGCACGGTCAACTGCAGGTCGAGATAGAGCGACATGCCGACGACGGCCTGCTCCAGCACGTCGTCACAGATCAGGACGATGCCGTCGCGCGCCAGCAAGGTCTGCCAGAGGGTCAATGAGCCGGGGTCGCCGAATTCGCCGAAACCAGCGGCGGCCAACAACGCCATCGCCGGCCAGTCGTCATCGGTGGCGCTGCGCAGGGTCAGACCGGGAGGTGCGGCGTCGTTCACGAAGTTCGACGGTGCCACAAACCCCGGCGTATCGCACCCGGATATCGTCGTTGGCACTGCCAACACCGAGGAGTCAGATGACAGCCCCGCTGCGCGTGATCCAGTGGACCACCGGCAACATCGGACGACGATCGCTGCACGCCATCATCGGCCGACCCGACATGGAGTTGGTCGGCGTGTATGCGCACGGCCCGGACAAGGTCGGTGTCGACGCCGCCGAACTGTCCGGCTGGCCGCAGCCGACCGGGATCGCGGCCACCGATGACGTCGACGCGCTGCTGGCGCTGAAACCCGATGCTTGTTGCTATAACCCGTTGTGGCCCAACATCGACGACCTGGTGCGCCTGCTCGAGGCTGGAATAAACGTCTGCTCCAGCGCAGCCTGGATCACCGGCGGCAAGCAAAACCCGCAGGACCGGCGACGCATCGTCGACGCCTGTGAGCGGGGTGGGTCGACGATCTTCGGCAGCGGCGCACACCCGGGTATGACGAACATGGTGGGCATGGTGCTCAGCGCGTCCTGCGAGCGCGTCGACGAGATCCGCATCACCGAATCGGTCGACTGCTCGACCTACGAATCGGCGGGCACCCAGACCGCCATGGGCTTCTCCCAAGACCCGGACACCCCGGGCCTGGCCGAAAGCGTGCGCCGGGAAAGCGAAGTGTTCGCCGAGGCGGCCGCGATGATGGCCGAGGCGATCGGGGCGACGCTGGACAAGATGACGTTCGACGTCAAATTCACCGCCGCCACCGCGGACACCGATTTGGGCTTCATGAAGATTCCGGCCGGAACGGTCGGCAGCGTCTATGGGTATCACCGCGGCTGGGTCGGCAACAAGAACGTCGTCAGCGTCGGATTCAACTGGGTCATGGGAGCGCACGTCACACCGCCGAAACCACTGGAGCACGGGCATGTCATTCAAGTTTTCGGCCTGCCCAATATGCGCACCGTGATTCATTGTCTGCCGCCGAGGGATTGGACGGAACCGGGATTCATGGGTCTGGGCATGATCTACACCGCGATGCCGGTCACCAACGCCGTCCCTGCTGTGGTGGCGGCCAAGCCGGGGATCGTGACACTGGCCGACCTGCCGCCCGTCACCGGTCGCGTTGCGGTGTAGCAGCGATCGCACGCGCGACGCCGGGGCACCCCAGCCGCGGACCGGCGAGGGTAACGGAACGCGGTCGTACCGTATCCTCTACGATTCTTAGCCGTGCGAAGGTTCGGCGGTGTCGGAGGTCAAAGCCGACGGAGACGAGCGCATCTGAGAACATGTGGATCGCACCACGCGCGCTGTCGGACAGCCTGCCGCCGAGCCGCGCTGTGGCGACAGAACTCGTGCGAACGGTCGCTGATCGGTGAGCGGGAGGAGACGCGGTGAGAGCGATTCCAATCGCTAACATGGCCAAACGCGCGTGGATACCCCTGGTCCTGGTGGTCGTACTCACCGTCTCGGGACTCATCGTGTTACGGCTGCACCGCATCTTCGGCTCTGAAGACCTCAACGCGGGCGCGGGCGGGGGGATCGAGATCGTGCAGTTCAATCCGAAGGACGTCAAGTACGAGGTCTTCGGCCCCGCCGGGACCACCGCCAACATCAACTACTGGGACGCCGAGGCGAACACCCACCAAATCAACGGCGTGCCGGTGCCGTGGTCATACACGGTCACCACGACGCTGCCCTCGGTCAGCGCCAACATCGTGGCACAGGGCGACGGCGATCGAATCAGCTGCCGGATCACCGTTGACGGTGTGGTCCGGGAGGAGAAAACGGTCCACGGCGTCAAGGCCCAGACCTTCTGCCTGGTGAAGTCCGCATGACCCAGACAACTGGCACGCGCCCCCGTCGGCCGGTCATCCCGCACTTCATCCGCCTGTTCGCGGTGCCGATCATCCTGGGGTGGGTGGCGCTGACCGTCATCGTCAACGTCGCGGTCCCGCAACTGGAAGTGGTGGGCGAGGAACACTCGGCCCCGATGGCACCGATGGACGCGCCGTCGATGGTCTCGATGATGCGGCTGGGCCACAACTTCAAGGAATTCGATTCCAACAGCACGATCATGGTCGTCCTGGAAGGCCAGGACAAGCTCGGCGATGCGGCGCACCGCTACTACGAAGACATCATTCGCCAACTGTCGCAGGACCCCGAGCATGTCCAGCACATCCAGGACTTCTGGAGCGACCGCCTGACTGCGGCGGGCGTGCAGGCCGCCGACGCCAAGAGCGCCTACGTGATGATCAACATCGCCGGCAACCAGGGCACCACAGAGGCCAATGACTCCGTCAGCGCCATCCGTGAGGTGGTGGACAAAACACCCGCACCCCCGGGGGTGAAGGGTTACGTCACCGGTCCGGCGGCGCTGAGTGACGACATGCACATCATCGGGAACAAAAGCCTGGCGAAGATCACGCTGTTCACCCTGGGCGCGATCGCGCTCATGTTGTTGCTGGTTTACCGCTCGTTCGTCACCACCCTGGTCCAGCTGTTCATGACCTTTGTCGCGTTGAGCGCGGCCAGGGGAACCGTCGCGGTGCTGGGCAACGCCAACGCATTCGGGCTGACCACGTTCGCCGCGAATATCCTCACCATGCTGGCGATCGCGGCCGCAACGGATTACGGAATCTTCCTGATCGGCCGCTATCAAGAAGCACACCGGGCCGGCGAGGACCGAGAAACCGCCTACTACACGACGTTTCGTTCAGTGGCCCCGGTTGTGTTGGGGTCGGGTCTGACCATCGCCGGTGCGACGTACTGCCTCAGCCTGGCCCGACTGCCCTGGTTCTCCACGATGGGGCCGCCAGTGGCGATCGGAATGCTGGTCGTGGTGGCGGCTGGTCTGACGCTGGGACCGGCTGTTGTTTTTGTCGGCAGCCGATTCGGTCTTTTCGAATCCAAGCGGCCCGCCAAGAGCAAGCTGTGGCGGAAGGTCGGCACCGCGGTCGTGCGTTGGCCCGGCGCGGTTTTGGCCGCAAGTGGCGTGGTCGTGCTCATCGGCATGGTCGCCTTGCCCGGATACTCGACGAGTTACAACGACCGCCACTATCTGCCGACATCAGCCCCGGCCAACCTCGGGTACGCGGCCGCAGACCGGCACTTCTCGCAGGCCCGGATGAACCCCGACATGTTGATGGTCGAGGCCGACCACGATATGCGCAATACGGCCGACATGCTGGTGTTGGACAAGGTAGCCAGAAACGTCATCCGCACCGTGGGCATCGCGATGATCCAAGACATCACCAGGCCGTTGGGGATTCCGATTCAGCACAGCTCCATCGCATTTCAGAACAGTGTGCAGGGCCAGACCCTCATGCAGAACATGGACTACCTCAAAGATCGCCTGGCCGACGTGCTGAAGATATCGGACCAACTCGGAATCACCATCGACTATCTGCAGAAGACCCTTGACATCCAGACACGGCTGAGCGCGGCGACGCACCGCACGAACATCGACACCCATGAACTGACCGAGATTACCGATGAATTGCGGGACAACTTCGCGAATTTCGAGGACATGTGGCGGCCGATCCGCAGTTACTTCTACTGGGAGAAGCACTGCTACGACATCCCCATCTGCTTCTCGTTGAAGTCAATATGGGACTCGCTGGACGGCATCGACGAGCTCGATCAAAAGTTCCACACGCTCGCCGACGACTTCGACGACCTCGATGCCGTGACGCAAGAGTTGCTCACGGTGCTGCCGCCGCAGATCGAATCGCTGAAAACCACCCGCTCGCTGACGCTGACACTGCACAGCACCTTCACCGCGATGATCAACCAGCTGGAGGCGTTGAGCGACACCGGGATCGTCATGGGACAGAGCTTCGACGACTCCAGGAACGACGACCTCTTCTACCTGCCCCCAGAAGCGTTCGACAACCCGGACTTCCAGGTCGGGCTCCGGCAGTTCCTGTCGCCGGACGGCAAATCCGCCCGCTTCTTCATCACCCACCAGGGTGATCCGATGAGCCCGGAGGGAATCGAACGGGTTGCCCCGGTACGCACTGCGGCGCAAGAAGCGCTCAAGCAGTCCTCGCTGTCGGATGCCAAGGTCTACCTCGGCGGTACCGCCGCGACGTTCAAGGACATGCACGACGGCGCCAGATACGACCTGATGATCGCGGTGGTGTCGGCGCTCACGCTGATTTTCATGATCATGCTGCTGATCACTCGAAGCCTGGTGGCCGCGCTGGTGATCGTGGGCACCGCGGGAAGCTCGATCGCGGCGGCCTTCGGACTGTCCGTGCTCATTTGGCAGGACCTCTTCGGCATCCATATCCACTGGATCGTGATGGTGCTGTCCATCATCATCCTGTTGGCCGTCGGATCCGACTACAACCTGCTGCTGGTCTCCCGGTTCAAAGAGGAGATCCACGCCGGGCTCAAGACCGGGTATATCCGGGCGATGGGCGGAAGCGGCGGCACGGTGACCGCCGCGGGCCTGGTGTTCGCATTCACGATGGCGGCCATGCTGGGCAGCGAGTTGCGGGTGCTCGGCCAGTTCGGTTCCACCGTCTGCCTCGGCCTGTTGATGGACACGCTGGTGGTGCGCGCGCTATTCATGCCGTCGGTCGCCGTCTTGCTCGGACGCTGGTTCTGGTGGCCCCAGATCGTCCATCCCCGCGGCGACAATGCGCGACGGCGGCCTCCCCCGGACCGGCTCAGCGACGATACCGCGCCGCTGGCTGTGCCGATACAAGGCCCGTCAGCGTAACGCCATTGCGAAAATCGGCAACGAAAGTCGCCGTGACGTTACGCTCGCGAACCCTATTCGCTGACCTCGACGCACACTGCCAGCGCGCCGGCGCCGACGTGCAGCGCCAGGACCGGTCCGAGATCGGTCACGATCGCCGGTTCACAGGACGGCAGCCGCTCGGCTAGTGCCGCGGCCACCTCGGCGGCGCCGTCGGGGTTGGCGACATGGTGCACGGCGATGGCTGCGGAGTGCTCCCCGACTACCGCGCAGACTCGGTCGATCATGGTCGCCACCGCTTTGCTGGCGGTGCGAACCCGTTGGGCCAGAACCAGTTTGCCGTCGTCAATGCGCAACAGCGGCTTGAGAGACAGTGCGGTTCCCAACCAGGCGGCAGCACCGCCGATGCGCCCGCTACGGCGCAGGTTGTCCAATCGGTGCACGACGATGAATCCGTGATTGCGGTGCACCGCCGCAGCAGCGGCCTGCGCAACGGTGTCCAGGTCGGCGCCGTCGGCGGCGCTTCGGGCCGCGGCCAATGCGACGAAACCGGTGTTCATCGCGGTGGACTTCGAATCGACGACCCTTACAACGTCGCCCAGGCCTGCTGCGGTGGCTTCGGCGGCGCCGACGGTTCCAGACAGCGCCGCCGAAAGGTGTACTGCCACTACGCCGTCGCCACCACTATCGGCAAGTGCCTGCTGGTATGCCTCGGACAATTCGGCGGGGGTGGCTGCGGCCGTGGTTGCCCCGCCGTGGAGGTGAATGTCGTCGGGCACCTCGTCGACGCCGTCGCGCAAATCGGCATTGTCGAACAGAATGTGCAGCGGCACTTGGCGGATCGCCCACTTTTCGCGGACGTCGTCGGGAAGCCGCGCCGACGAGTCGGTAACCACTACGACCGCCATCGGCTTAGCGCGGCTTCTCGCCTGAGATGCCAGCCTCGGCCAGCGCTTTGAGCATCAGTTCGGCGACCGCCTGGTGAGCTTCGAAATTCCAGTGGATGCCGTCGGGGTTGCCGTGCCCGGTCATGATGTGTTCGGCCACAGCAGCCTTCAAGTCGACCAGCGGAATGTGGTGCTGCTGGGCCCATTCGGTGATCGCGGCGACGGTGCCTGCCCGGCCGTGGTGGGCCTTGCCGTACGTCTCTGCGATGTGCACCGACGGCAGCGACGCCACGATCGGGATGCCGGGTCGATTGAAATCAATTGCGCTGCGAGTCAGTTCGAGGTAGTCGGCGCTGAGGCGCGGCGGCAGCGCGGCTCGTGATATCGGGGATAGCCGCGGCTGCAGCCAGCCGTAGCCGTCGCGGACCCAACGTCGCAGCCACGGCGGGCGCACATAGCGGATGAGCTCGCGCAGCGCGGTCGGCAGCGGCGACGGCAGCGAATCCATCCCGCCGGTGGCGAAGATGACTGCGCCCGCGCGGGGCAGCGCCGCCCAGGACCGCGGATCCTGGGTGGCCGCCCACCAGACGTCTCGGCAGGTCCAGCCGATGCGGCCGATCAGCTCGATGTCCCACCCGATTTGTGCCGCAACGATATTGGGCCAAATACGGGGGTCGTCGGCCGGTAGACCGCCGGTCGGTCCGTAATAGGCCAGCGAATCGGCGAAGATCAGCAATACCGGACCGGGCTCAGAGGACATCGCCCGCGACCTGTGCCGAAGCGTTCCACACGTCAAGGCGCCAGCTGATGCCGTCTTCGCTCGAGTGGCCAGACAGTTGCGTCCAGCTGGCGTTGCCCATCCCACCCAACGCCGGCCAGTTGGCAATCGGCAGCCCCAGCAATGCTGCCGTCAGAGCGGCGATCAAACCGCCGTGGGTGACCAGTACCACCGGACGCTCGTCGACGCCCCATTCCGGTTCACCGGTTACCAATTCGGCCACCAGCGGCATACTGCGCGCGGCGACGTCGACTCTGCTTTCCCCGCCGTGCGGCGCCCAGGAAGCGTCTCCGCGCCACGCCAATCTGGCTCCTGGCGCGATCTCGTCGATCTCGGCGTGGGTCATGCCCTGCCAGTCGCCGAGATGGGTTTCCCGTAATCGATTGTCGGCGCGCAGTGGCAGACCGGTCTGCTCCCCCAATGCCGTCGCGGTGTCGTAGGCGCGCCGCAGATCCGACGACACGATCAGCAGCGGCTGGCGTTTGCCCAACGCCTCGGCCGCGGCGAGAGCCTGAGCGCAGCCGAGTTCACTCAGTTCGGTGTCCAGCTGGCCCTGCATCCGGGTGTCGGCGTTGAACTCGGTTTGCCCGTGCCGCAGCATGACCAGCCGGCGCACGCTCACGGCGTGCTCTCCAAGTCCACGGTGATCAACGGGCAGTCCCGCCACAGCCGGTCCAGTGAATAGAAGTCACGCTCGTCCTGGTGCTGGATGTGCACGACAATGTCGATGTAGTCCAGTAAGGTCCAGCGGCCTTCGCGGGTGCCCTCGCGACGCGCCGGCTTGTAGCCCGCCCGTCGCATCTTCTCCTCGACCTCGTCGACGATGGCGTTGACCTGTCGCTCGTTGGACGCCGAGGCGATCACGAAGCAGTCGGTAATGACCAGCTGGCCGGAGACGTCGATGACGACGACGTCGTCGGCGAGCTTCGAGGCGGCCGCGCCGGCGGCCACCGTGGCCATGTCGATGGCTTCTTGGCCGGCAGTCATGACTGGTCCTGGGGTTTGCGGTAGAGCTCGCGTTTGGAGATGTACTGCACGACGCCGTCGGGCATCAGATACCAGAGCGGCCGGGACTCCTGCGCGCGCCGGCGGCAGTCGGTGGACGAGATCGCCAGTGCCGGGATTTCGACCAGGCTCAGCGCGTCGTCCGGCAGCCCGTCAAGGACGTCGGTGAGATGTTCGCCGGCCAGCTCGTAACCGGGTCGGCTGACTCCGACGAACCGCGCTATCGCGAACAGTTCCTCCAAGTCCTGCCAGGACAGGATCGACGCGAGCGCATCGGCCCCGGTGATGAAAAACAGGTCGGAGTCGGGATTGAGCGTGTGCAAATCCCGCAACGTGTCCTTGGTATAGGTCAGCCCGCCGCGGTCGATGTCGACGCGGCTCACCGAGAAGCGGGGATTGGCCGCGGTGGCGATGACTGTCATCAGGTAGCGGTCTTCGCCGGCGCTCACCTGTCGACTCTTCTGCCAGGGCTGGCCCGTCGGCACGAACACCACTTCGTCGAGATCGAACAGGTAGGCAACTTCGCTGGCCGCGACCAGGTGGCCGTTGTGGATGGGATCGAATGTCCCACCCATGACTCCCAGCCTGCGGCGGCGCTTTTGCACGGTTTGCCAGCTTACTGGAGCCCCACCCTCGCGCGAGCGTGCGCTCGCGGCAAAGGTGTCACACCGGTAGCAACTGGTCGATCACCGCAGCCAGCTGTTTGGCCGAGCGGCATTCGTGCATGGTGATGACCTCTTCGTATCGCGGCACCGCCGAATCGCCGCTGCCCCACAGATGCTTGGGCTCGGGGTTGAGCCAGTGTGCGTGGCGGCTGGCGGTCACCATGTGCGCCAGCACGTCGGTGGCCGGATCGCGGTAATTCGTGCGGCCGTCGCCGAGCACCAGCAGCGAACTGCGCGGCGAGAGCACGTTGTGGAACTGCTCGGTGAACGACACGAACGCATTGCCGTAGTCCGAGTGCCCGTCGCGGGTGTAGACGCCGGCCTCGCGGGTGATCCGCTGAATCGCCACCGCCAAATCGGCGTCGGGACCGAACAGGTGCGTCACCTCGTCAGTGGTGTCGATGAACGCGAAGACCCGGACCCGGGAAAACTGTTGGCGCAGAGCATTTACCAGCAACAGCGTGAAATGGCTGAACCCGGCGACCGAACCGGAAACATCGCAGAGCACCACCAATTCGGGCCGGGCCGGCCGCGGTTTACGCAGCACCACGTCGATCGGCACGCCGCCGGTCGACATCGACTTGCGCAGCGTCTTGCGCAGGTCGATCGACCCCGCGCGGGCGCGGCGTCGACGGGCCGCCAGCCGGGTGGCCAGCGTCCGCGCCAGCGGCGCCACCACCCGGCGCATCTGGCGCAACTGGTCACCCGAGGCCCGCAGGAACTCGACGTTCTCGGACAGCTGCGGGATGCCGTACATCTGGACGTGGTCGCGGCCCAGCTGCTCGGCCGTGCGGCGTTTAGTCTCCGCGTCGACCATCTTGCGCAGTTGGGTGATCCTCTGCGCGGCAAGTGCTTTGGCGATCTGCTCTTGCGATGGGGTGGGCTCGTCGCCGTAGGGCGCCAGCAAGCCGGCCAGCAACCGGCCCTCCAACTGGTCCAACGCCATCGCCTTGAGCGCCTGATACGACGAGTAGGACGGACCGCGACTGGAGCTGTATTTGCCGTAGGCTTCGACGATTTGGGCGATCATCGCCACCAGCCGCTCGTCCATGTCGGCGAGATCGGTGTTCTCGCCCAACAGATCCAGTAGCATCTGCCGCATCGCTTCGACGTCTTCGGCAAGCAGTTGGATGTCCGGATCGCCGTCGTCAGACGCATCTTCGGCCACCACCGCCCGCGCGCCCAGCGCCGACGGCCACCACAAATCGAACATGGCGTCGTACGTTTCCCGATGGTCGGGGCGGCGCAGCACCGCACAGGCGATTCCCTCGCGCAACACCTCCCGGTCACCCAGTCCCAACGCCGTCATCACCCGACCGGCGTCCACCGTCTCCGATGGTCCGACCGAAATACCCTGCCCCCGAAGCGCTTCCACGAACTCCACCAGATGGCCGGGCAGCCCGTGCGGGGCCAGCGGCCGACTGGGGCGAACGCGGCGGGCCATCAGTTGAGCCGCAACTCGCCCGACGCGCGGTGCTGGTCGGACTGGTGCTTGAGCACAACGCCCAGCGTGGCCGCGATGGTGGCGTCGTCGATGGTGTCCAGACCCAACGCCAAAAGCGTGCGCCCCCAATCGATCGTCTCGGCCACCGACGGCAGCTTTTTCAGCTGCATGCCGCGCAGCACACCGATGATCCGCACCAACTCGTCGGCAAGGTGCCCGGGCAGTTCGGGAACCCGGGACAGCAGGATGCGCCGCTCCAACTCCGGGCTCGGGAAGTCGATGTGCAAAAACAGGCAGCGACGCTTGAGCGCCTCGGACAGCTCCCTGGTGGCGTTGGAAGTCAACACCACGAACGGCGCCCGCTCGGCGGTGATTGTCCCCAGCTCCGGGACGGTGACCGCGAAGTCGCTCAACACCTCCAGCAGCAGGCCCTCGATTTCGATGTCAGCCTTGTCGGTTTCGTCGACCAGCAGAACCGTCGGCTCGGTGCGCCTGATCGCGGTCAGCAGCGGACGGGTCAGCAAAAACTCCTCGCTGAACACGTCGGTCTTGGTCTGGTCCCAGTCATCGGAGCCGGCCTGAATCCGCAGGATCTGCTTGGCGTGGTTCCACTCGTAAAGCGCGCGGGCCTCGTCCACCCCCTCGTAGCACTGCAAACGCACCAGCCCGGACCCGGTGGCCTGCGCGACGGCGCGGGCCAACTCAGTTTTGCCGACCCCGGCGGGTCCTTCGACCAGCAACGGTTTGCCGAGCCGGTCGGCCAGGAAGACGGCGGTCGCGGTGGCAGTGTCGGGCAGATAGCCGGTCTCGGCCAGCCGCCGGCCGACGTCATCGATATCGGCGAACAGCGGGATGGGCCGCGCGGGAACAGTCACTGGGGTTTCTCCTAGGGGACACGGGTGTGGCCGTCTCCCCAGACGATCCACTTGGTCGAGGTCAACTCCGGCAGCCCCATCGGGCCGCGAGCGTGCAGCTTCTGGGTGGAGATGCCGATCTCGGCGCCGAAACCGAACTGCTCACCGTCGGTGAACGCCGTCGACGCGTTCACCATCACCGCAGCCGCATCGATTCCTTCGGTAAAGCGCTGGGCGGCAGCCATATTGGTGGTCACGATCGCCTCGGTATGTCCGGTGCCGTATTCATTGATGTGATCGATCGCGGCGTCAACCCCGTCGACCACCGCCACCGCGATGTCCATGGCCAGGTACTCGCGGCGCAAGTCGTCCTCGTCGGCGTCCAGGTGCACGGTCACTCCGGCGTCTTGCAACGCCCCCACCAGCCGGGGCAGCGCCTGCCCGGCAATGGCGGTGTCGACCAGCAGCGTCTCGGCGGCGTTGCACACGCTGGGCCGCCGCGTCTTGGAGTTCAGCAGCACCTGTTCGGCGACGTCGAGGTCGGCGCCGCCGTCGACGTAGACGTGACAGTTGCCGACGCCGGTCTCGATGGTGGGGACTTGCGCGTCACGGACCACCGCGTCGATCAAGCCCGCTCCGCCGCGCGGGATCACCACGTCGACCAGGCCGCGGGCCTGGATCAGGTGGGTGACGGTCGAGCGGTCGGAACTGTCGAGCAGCTGGACCGCATCGGCGGGCAGGTCTTCGTGGACCAGGGCGGCCCGTAACACCGAGACCAGCGCCTGGTTGGAGTTCGCCGCCGACGAGCTACCGCGCAGCAGTGCGGCGTTGCCGGATTTGAGCGCTAAACCGAAGGCGTCGACGGTGACGTTGGGGCGGCCCTCGTACACCATGCCGACCACGCCGAGCGGAACCCGCTGCTGGCGCAGCATCAACCCGTTGGGCAAGGTGTAGCCGCGCAACACCTCGCCGACCGGATCGGGCAGACCGGCGACCTGGCGCAGACCCTCGGCGATTCCGTCGATGCGCTGCGGGTTCAGCGCCAGCCGATCGAGGAGCGCAGTCGGCGTGCCGGCGGCACGCGCGGCGTTCAGGTCATCGGCGTTGGCCCCCAGCACCTGGTCGACATGGGCCACGATCGCATCGGCCGCGGCGAGCAGCGCGTGGTCTTTGACGACAGTCGGCAACGAGGCGAGGGTGCGGGCCGCAACCCGGGCGCGGCGCGCGGCGTCGTGCACCTGTTGACGTAAGTCAGCGCGCGACGGTGCTTGCAGACTCATTCCCCCAGGGTATCGGGCGTTCGGCGGCGCGACGACACGGCTACCTAGTCAGCTGCTGGACCTTGCCGCGCCGCTCGTCGATGATGCGGCCGAAGTCCTGCAACAGCAGCGGTTTGCGCATGACCAGCTCCTCGATGTGTTCTCGACCGATCTCCAGCGCGGTCACCTCGCCCAGCGCGTACACGTCGGCAAGATTGGGTTGACGGGTCAGCGCGGTCAAGCCCAGAAAAGATCCCTCGTCCAGAGTGCCGACCGGAAGCACTGAACCGCCTTCGGTCATCGCGGTCATCCGGAGCCTGCCGGCGACCAGGAACGTCATGCCGACCGGGACTTGGCCGGCATACTCGACGATCTCGTCGGCGCCGTAGCGGACGATCTTGGCGTGCGACACCAGTGCCTGCTGGTCGGTGACGCTCAACCGCAGGGCTGGGGCCACCACCAATCGCAGCGCCTTCTCGACGCGTTCGGTGCTGGAGAAGTCGTCGTCGGCGTCGTCCAAGTGCAAGCCCTCGCGTCGGGCCGCATACCAGATCCAGCGGAGAAAGGTGGCCTGCGCGGCGCCGTCGTCGACGGGCGAGGTGAGACCGACCGTCGTTCCGTATTCGCCGCCGCCGCGCGCCACCGAGGCGGGCACGGCATCGGTTTTGAGTTGCGGCAGCGCGGTCGCGGTGCGGGACAACAGGGCGCACACCCGATCGGGCGGGTCGGCCGACGAAAACGTGGTCGTGATGGTCAGGGTGTGCTCGCCGGGCGGCCGGCTCAGGTTGGTAAACGATGTGCCGGCCAACACCGAGTTGGGCATGATCTGCGTGCCGCGGCCGGTTTCGATGTGGACGGCTCGCCAGTTCACTTCGACGATGCGGCCCCGGGCGGTCGGCGTGTCCAGCCAGTCACCGATCCGGAACGGCTGCTCGAACAACATGAACAAGCCGGAGACGATCTGGCCCACCGAGTTCTGCAACATCAGGCCGATGACGACCGACGTCACCCCCAGCGCAGTGAACAGCCCGCCGATCCGCACACCCCAGACATAGGAGGAGATCAGTGCCAGCCCCACACCGATCAGCAGCAGGCGGGCGACGTCGAGGAAGATCGTCGGCACGCGCTTTCGCCACGATCCCTGCGGCGCGGACTGGAACACGGTCGCGTCCAGGCCAGAAAGCAGCAGCACGAGCACGAGAAAGCCGAATACCGTCGCGAGGCTGCGCACCGAGGTGTACTGCCCAGGCACCTGCGCAGCCCCGACCAGCAGCACCAACAGCGCGCCCAATGGAAGTAGATAGTTGCGCAGCAGGTTGACCGGTCTGGCGAGATAGCTTTGCCGGCGCACGAGTACGTGATGCCATTCGGTGAGCACGATGAGTCCGACCGGCAGTCCGATCGCGACGCCGACCGCCCAGTAGAACCACGGCAACTCGAAGACGCTCATTGCCGCTCCGACAGTCGCCAGATGGGTTGCTCGGATCCGCCGACCGAGATGGTGCCGGCCGGCGTGAACTGGTGCACGTCGCCCATCACGTCGTGGACGTGCGCCGTGACGTAGATACCGGGCTGCGGTGAGCCGCTGTGCATCTGGTAGGCCAAGTTCACCGCCGCGCCCCACATGTCGTAGACGACCGTCGACCGGCCCACCAGCCCGCTTACCACCTTGCCGGTGTTGATGCCGGCCCGAAGGGCAAGCTCGCTACCGGTTTGGCTGTTGAACCGATCAATGATGCGCTGCATTTCCAGCGCGAAGTCGACACTTCGGTTCACATTGTCCAGTCGCGGGGTGTTCACCCCACAGCTGGCCAGGTACCCGTTGTGCAGGGTGCGGATACGTTCGACGCCAAAGGTTTCCGCAGCCGAGTCGAGTTGCCGAACCAGGTCGTCGACAACTCCCACCAGCTCGGTGCCGGACAGGTGGCCGGACATTTCATCGAGTCCGATGATGTCGGCGAAGATCACGCTGACGTCGGAATGCTCCTCGGCAATGGTCTGCTCGCCTTCGCGGTAGCGCTGCACGACCGGCTCCGGCATCAACGACCGCAACAGGCGGTCGTTCTCTTTGCGTTGCTCGTTGAGCAACTCTTCCTTGGTTTGCAGGTTGCGGCTCATGTCGTTGAAAGCCGCGGTCAGGTCTCCGATTTCGTCTCGAGACGTAATGGGGATTGCGCCGCCGTAGTCCCCGGCGCTGATCCGTTGTGCGCCGGACTCCAGCCGGCGGATCGGCCTGACGAACATCTGGGCCAGCAGGATCGCTGCCACGCAGATCGCGAAAATGATTGTGGTGGTGGCCAACACGAGTGTTTTGGTGAACGATTCAATCTTGGCGAATGCCTCGGAATTGTCTCTGGTAGCCAAGATCGACCAGTGCAGGTCCGAGTCCGGCACGTTCAGCGGCGCGTAAGCCTGCAACTCCCTCTCGCCAAGGTAGCCGGTGCCGGCCATGACGCCGGTCTGCCCGCGTTGAGCCTCGCGAAGGCCCGCGGTCAGCACCGGTTGCACCAGCGTGGTGCCGCCTAACCGGATCGCTTGGTTCACCACATCAGGCGGGGTGCCAGCGGCGATCGCGTCGTGTTCGTATTGCTTTGGGTCTTCTAAAAAAAGCCGGGAATCGGATCGCATCAAATTGTCGAGGCCAGCCAGATAGGTCTCGGTGGTCTTGCCGACACCGGCCGCCGCCCAGCGCTTGTTGGCGGTCATGATCTTGTTGATTTTCGAGGTCGGTAAGGGCAGCGCCATCACCCCGTCCACCCGGCCGTCGGTGCCGATCGGTGAGACCAACCACGCGGTGGGTGCGCCGCGTTGCGGCTGATACGGCTGGAAGTCGGTGATCCAGACGAAGTCAATAGCGTTGGCGCCCAGCACTTTTTTGTATGCGTCACGCAAGTTGGATTCACGGTAGGGCCCGGCCAGGATATTGGTGCCCAGGTCGGGCCCTTTGTTGACGGTGTAGACGACATTGCCCCGGGTGTCCAACAGCAGGGCATCCCGATATTCAAAGCGGGCGACGATTTCCCGGAAGAAGCCGTTGAATCGGGCATTGGCGGCCGACCAAGCGCTGCCGTCGCCGGCGTCGTCGACTATCCTCGAGTCAGCGTTCGACGTGAACGGGGCCGTGTAGTGGGCCTGAAGATACTTCTGCGCGTTCGACTTCGGTAACAGCGCGTCGAGATCGAGTTCATCGCCAGTCGTCTGCTTGATCGGCGTGATGAGTTCCTGGTTGTAGTAGTTGGCGAGCGCCTGCTGCTGCCCGGGATCGATCGGCGCGTTGTCAAGCTGATCGAATCCCGTGGCAAACGCCTGCACCGCGTCGACCGCAGTGAAGTCGCGGCTGTAGATGACCAGCGAGTTCGTCAGGTCGGCGAACAGCGTCTCGATCGCCCGCTTCTGCGACGCGCGCAACTCGATCAGCCGGTCCGACGCCGCTTCGCGTAACGCGCTACGGCCGGCTCCGTATTCGATGATCGCGATGATTCCCACCGACGCGATACCCGATACCAACAGCATCACCATCAGCTTGGACTGGATGCTTACCCGGGACAGCAGCCGCAGGCGACGTCGCCCCTTCATGGTCGGGGCATGTTCCCCGTCCGGTTCTGCCGGCTGCCGCGATGTCAATCGGCTTCCTTCCGCTCGTGCAGCTAAGAGAGACGGGTCACGCAGCAGACTAACGCGACGGCGTGCACCTCGTTGTGCATCCGCGTGCGACTCCATAACGTCGGCCGAATGACAACCCGAGTGTGCGTGGTCGGCAGCGTGAATCTGGACACCGTGTTCGACGTCGATTCACTGCCGCGACCGGGCGAAACCGTGTTGGCAACGTCAGCCCGGTCGACGCCCGGTGGCAAGGGCGCCAATCAGGCGGTAGGGGCGGCGCGCGCCGGTGCCCGGGTGCGGTTCGTCGGCGCGGTGGGCGAAGACGCGGCGGCCGCGCAATTGCGCGCGCATCTCGCCGACAACGGCGTGGACACCGGCGGACTGCTCGCGGTGGCGGGTCCCAGTGGATCCGCGGTGGTGATGGTGGACGGCGCCGGCGAGAACGCGATCGTCGTCGCGCCAGGCGCCAACGGGCGCCTGACGCTGGACCCGGACGGCTTCCGGGCTGTTGTCGACGACTGCGACGTGGTGTTGGTGCAGCTGGAAATTCCGGTCGCCACCGCGATTGCAGCCGCCCGAGAAGCACGCGCAGTCGGCGCGATCGTCATGGTCAACGCGTCACCGCCCGCCACCGATCTGAGTGAGCTGGCCGAGCTCACCGACGTGTTGATCGTCAACGAGTCCGAAGACGAGCGGTGGGTGTGGCCGGTGACGCATCGGGTGGTCACCCGGGGCGCCTCCGGCGCCAGCTACCGCGGAGACGGCGACGACATCACGGTTGCGGCGCCTGCGGTGGAGGTCGTCGACACCGCCGGGGCCGGTGATGTGTTCGCCGGCGTACTGGCCGCAGCTTGGGCCACTGGCCGCGACTATGCGTTGCGGCGGGCGTGTGCGGCCGGGGCGCTCGCGACGCTGGTGCCCGGTGCCGGCGACTGCGCACCGCTGGGCGAAGCTATCGATGACGTCGTCGCAAACATCGAAGGAGGGTAATCCATGTCACCACCACGCCCGCCCGACGGCGACTGGCTGGGAACGAAGTTTCTGAAGTTCACCCGCGAGGGCCCGTTCGGAGTCGTCACGCTCGACCGCCCCGAGGCGCGCAACGCGATGACGCCGGCGATGTACTTCGGCATCCGTTATGCGATCACCCACGTCAACGCCGACGCCGACCTGGCGGGCCTGCTGATCACCGGCACCGGCGACGTGTTCGCCCCAGGCGGTGATCTCGGCGGTGGCGGCGACGACAACTGGATGCAGTGGGGCTCAGCGCTGTCGCTGGATATCACGCCGTTCGACACGCTGCGCAAGTCCGCCAAGCCGGTGGTGTCGGCGGTCAACGGGCTGTGTCAAGGCGGCGGGCTGCAGATCGCGATGTGCAGCGACGTCGCGGTGGTCAGCGACCGCGCGACGTTCCGCGTCCCGGAGCTCTACCGCGGCATCGCCGACACGTATTACAGCCAAATGCTGGCGCGCGTCGTCGGACCAATCCGTACTCGCGACCTGATGCTGACCGGGCGCACCTTGTCCGCGGCGGAGGCCGTCGAGTGGGGCATGGTCGCGCGGATGGTTCCGCACGACGAGTTGATGGACGCCGCGCGCGAAGTGCTCGGACAAGCGTGTCGTACGGCGCCCGCCGCGCGGCGGGTCGTCAAGGCCAGCCTAGACAACTACCTCGGGCTCTACGACCGAATCGGTATGGAGACCAGCATCGAAGGGCCCGAGGCCGTCGAGGGCTTTGTGGCATTCCGCGAGCGGCGGTCACCGAACTGGGTGCACCCCGAACTGCGGGTAGACGGCAGACTGTGAGACAACCTCGACTGTGAATCCTTGGCGTTGAGTGTGTATCCAGGGTGGGACTTTGGCCTGATCTGCGCCCTACGTTCACACTCAACACCAAGGTTTCACACTCGACACACGAGCGGCCCTAGTCCTCCGGTATCTCGCGCTCGATCTCCTCGAGCCAGGCCCGCGCGGACATGTCCGACGGCGCTCGCCAGTCCCCACGCGGTGACAGCGAACCGCCATGGGAAACCTTGGGCCCGTTGGGCAGAGCCGAGCGCTTGAACTGGCTGAACGAGTAGAACCGTTCCACGAAAACCTGCAGCCAGTGCCGGATCTCGCTCAGTGAGTAAGAGGGCCGCTTGTTCTCCGGGAAACCCGGCGGCCAGCTGCCGCAGTCGGGATCACTCCAAGCATGCGATGCAAGGAAGGCGATCTTCGACGGGCGGAACCCGAAGCGAAGGATGTGGAACAGCGAAAAGTCCTGCAACGCATACGGTCCGACCTTCGCTTCGCTGCTCTGAATTTCCTCGTCCTCGCCCGAAGGCACTAATTCCGGCGTGATTTCGGTGTCGAGCACCGACTGCAGGGTCTCACATACCTCTTCGTCGAACTGGTCGGACGAAATTACCCAGCGAATCAGGTGCTGGATCAACGTTTTCGGCACGCCGCCGTTGACGTTGTAGTGCGACATCTGGTCACCGACACCATAAGTCGACCAGCCCAGCGCCAGCTCCGACAGGTCACCGGTGCCCAGCACGATGCCGCCGCGCTGATTGGCCAGCCGAAACAGGTAGTCGGTGCGCAGGCCGGCCTGAACGTTCTCGAACGTGACGTCGTAGACCTTTTCCCCGTGCGCGAACGGATGATCCATGTTGGTGAGCATGAGTTGGGCGGTGTCGCTGATGTCGATCTCTTCGAATGTGACGCCCAGGGCCCGCGACAACCTGACCGCGTTGCCCTTGGTGCGATCCCCGGTGGCAAAGCCCGGCAGCGTGAAGGCCAGAATGTCGCTGCGCGGCCGGTTTTCCCGATCCATCGCTCGTGCGGCGACGATCAGCGCATGCGTCGAGTCCAGCCCGCCGGAGATGCCGATGACGATCTTCGGATAGTCCAGCGCCCGCAGGCGTTGCTCAAGCCCGGCGACCTGGATGTTGTAGGCCTCATAGCAATCCTGCTCCAACCGGTTGGGATCGGACGGCACGAACGGAAACCGCTCGACCGCACGTCGCAGTCCGAGATCGCCAATTGGTGGATCCAGCCGGAACTCGACGCGCCGGAACGACTCGGCCGAATCGCGATGGTGGCGCCGGTTGTCGTCGAACGTGCCCATCCGCAGCCGCTCGGAGCGCAGCAGCTCGATGTCGAGGTCGGCGACCGACCGACGTTCACCTTTGGGGAACCGCTCAGATTCAGCGAGCAGCACTCCGTTCTCCCAGATCATGGTCTGGCCGTCCCAGGCCAGGTCGGTCGTCGACTCCCCTTCTCCGGCAGCGGCATACACGTACGCGGCCAGACACCGCGACGATGCCGAGCGGGCCAGCAGGCAGCGGTCCTCGGCGCGACCGATCGTGATCGGGCTGCCGGACAGGTTGGCCAGCACCGTCGCGCCCGCCAGGGCAGCCTCGGCGCTCGGCGGAACCGGCACGAACATGTCCTCACAGATTTCGACGTGCAGCACGAAGTCGGGCACATCAGATGCCGCGAACAACAAGTCGGGGCCGAACGGGGCCTGCATGTCGCCGATCCAGACGGTGCCGCGCTCGGCGTCTCCGGCTGCGATCTGCCGCTGCTCGTAGAACTCCCGATAGGTGGGCAGGTACGACTTGGGCACCACACCGAGCACGACCCCGCGATGGATGACAACAGCGGTGTTGTAGATCCGGTGCCGGTTGCGCAGCGGCGCACCGACGACCAGGACCGGCGACAGGTCGGAGGAGGCCACCACGATGTCGAGCACGGCGATCTCGACCGCATCGAGCAGGACGTCTTGCAGCAGGATGTCCTCGATGGAGTAGCCCGACAGCGCCAACTCCGGGAAGACGGCCAGCCCGACACCGTCGTCGTGGCACTCACGGGCGATCCGCAGTACCGAGTCCGCGTTGGCCGCCGGGTCGGCGATCGCCGTGTGATGGGTGCACGCGGCAACGCGGAAGAACCCCTGGCGGTAAATGTTGTAGAAGTCCATTGCCTTCATATTGTCCCCTGGCCAGCCTCGGCGCCGCATCAGCGGGGCGCGGGACTAGCCGCCGACGGCAGGACGAGGAATTTTGTAGCGTCGGTCTCTCATCCGGAACACGGCGTTGCCGGTGCGACGCTCGGCGGTGTTGGCCATCGGCCCAAGAACACCCGGCGGCAGTGTCCCGCCCGACGTGCCCATCGGCGGGTTTGCCGCCCACGCCGGTAGCGCCCGAAATGCCGTGCCCGTCGCGCCCAGCGGCTCAGCGACGGCCGCCGGAGTTGCCGTGGCCCAGCCCTGCGGAACCGACAATTTGCCCACTCGATCGGCGGTGTTCATGCCGGCGAGCACCTCACCGCGGACTGCTCCAGTCGCCGGTGCCGTGGCCGCGGCCGTGACGGCGGGAGCAGCACCTTTGCCGGCAGCCTTGGCCGCTTGCAGTTCGAGCAAACGAAGCCCTACCCCATAGTTTCCCGCGGAAAACACCGAGTAGGTGACCTGCCAGAGCGGAGTTATTGGCCCGGCGAGGGTATTGAACGTGCTGAAGGCTGTCACGATCGGGCTTGACGCCACGCCCGCGGACGCGTTCACGGACGCGCCGGATGCCAGGCTTTGCAGCTGGGGCAGCGTCGTCTGCGCCTGCTCGGCGGTTGCGGTGCCGACGGCGTGAACGACCGCGGCGGCTTGGGCGGACTGCCCGGCGGGGTTCGTGGTCTGCGGCGGCTCGCTGAACGGGGTCAGCACACTCGCTGCCAACGATGCGGCGGCATAGCCGTACATGGCGGCGGCATCCTGCGCCCACATTTCGGCGTAGGCAGCCTCGGTGGCCGCAATCGCCGGCGTGTTCTGCCCGAAGAAATTCGTGGCGACCAGCGTCGCCAGCTGAGTGCGGTTCGCCGCGACCACCATCGGGGGAACCGTGGCGGCGAATGCGATTTCATAGGCGGCCGCCGCCGCGCGAGCCTGCCCGGCTGCCTGCTCAGCCTGTGCCGCCGTCGTCGTCAGCCAGGCCACAAACGGTGCGGCTGCCCCGGCCATCGCATCCGAGGTACCGCCCGACCAACTCTGGCCGGTCAGCTCCGAGATCGCTGAGGAGTAGCCGGCGGCATAGGAGTCCAGCTGCGCGGCCAGTGCGTCCCAGGCCGACGCATTCGCCATCATCGGCCCAGCCCCGGGACCGGCATACATTCTGGCCGAGTTGACCTCGGGCGGCAGCGCCCCGAAGTCCACCACTTATCCGCCGATGGATGGACGGGGCATCTTGAAGCGGCGCGGCGCGACTTTCAAGACACTGCTGACCGAGTGACGCGCCAACATGCCCGCCATCGGGCCTACGCCGGCAACCGGAGCCCCGGCGGCCGTCCCCGTCGCCGCGGTCTCCTCCAACGACGCGACACTTCCGAGATCCATTTCCGACATCCACAGTGGCTCTTCGACGGCACTGGCCACCGGTGTCGCCGAAGCCCAGCTCTGCGGGACCGACAACCCGCCGATTGGCGCCGCGCGACCCATATTGGCAAGCACCGCGCTGCGAACGGCGTCTGAGGCCAACGACTTGGCCCCGACGGTGACGCCCTGAGTCGCCGCGACGGGCAGGTCGCCGGCCGCTTGGATCTGCGCACGGAGAGCCCCAGTCGCGAAGCTTCCCGCCGACGTGAATGTGCGACTCAGGCCCGCCCCGAGGCTTAACGGACCGGTGAGCGTGTTGAAGGCACTGAATCCGTTGAGGATCGGCGATGCTGCCGCCAGCGCCGAAGCGCTGGTCGACACTCCCGAAGCTCCGGATCCGAGGCCTTGCAGCTGCTGCGGAACCGCCGACATGAATTGCGACAAGGTGGCCTGAGACCGGGTGGCGGTCGAGTTGGCCATCGCGTGCGCTACCGCAGTTGCCTGGTTCGATTGGCCCGCGAGGTTTGTGGTCTGCGGCGGCTCGCTGAACGGCGTCAGCATCGCCGCCGTCGACGAGGACGCGGCATAGCCGTACATCGCGCCGGCATCCTGCGCCCACATCTCGGCATAGGAGGCCTCGGTGGCCGCGATCTGTGTGGTGTTTTGCCCGAAGATGTTGGTTGCGACCAGGTTCGTCAACTGCGTGCGGTTTGCGGTGACGAGCGCCGGCGGCACCGTTGCGGCGAACGCGGTCTCGTAGGCGGCCGCCGCCGCCCGGGCCCGACTGGCCGCCTCCTCCGCCTTCGCCCCCGCTGTCGTCATCCAGGCCACATACGGCGCGGCCGCATCGGCCATCGCGTTCGATGCAGTTCCCGACCAGCCGTCGCCGAGCAATCCCGAGATCGTCGCCTCGTAACCGCGCGAAACCGATTCCAACTGGACGGCGAGGGCATCCCACGCCGAAGCGGCGGCCATCATCGGGCCCGAGCCTGCACCGGCGTACATCCTGGTCGAGTTGACCTCGGGAGGCAGCGCCCCGAAATCCAGCATCAGCATTCCCCTTCTCAGCCATGTCGTGAGACCCGATGGCGCCGGTTGCAAACAGTTCGGCACAAAAACTTGCGCGAGCGCCGCGAAATTGCGGCACGCGTCTGCGTCCGCGTTCGCGATGCGAGCGACAATCCCTCCGGATGTCAGGGCTTCGCGACTACCAAGCTCCATCCAGCTAAGGCGGTCGAGTTTCCTTCTGCGGCAACCAATCCGCTCAACCGCACGGTTCGGAGAGGCAAGCACGCGACAACTGCAGTCAACCGGACCATACGTGAGGTGATGACCCGCCGACTGGCAGCAGCCACCGAAGCCGACGCACGAACTCGCCTCGCCAGCAAACTGTGTGCGTGGTTCGGCTGACGGTGGCCTGTGAACAACCTGCGTGGTAGATGTACGTGTCGCCGAGGTGAATTGCAGGTTGCCGGCCGGCGAGCAACCTGGGCAAAGGTCGCCACGAGTTTCGATCTGGCTGATCCTAAAAGGCCGAGACGTTTCCCCCGACCGGTGTCAATGGTTGTCCACGGGGTATCAAGACCTCATGAGCGACACCGCCGTGCTCGTCGTCGACATGCTGAACAGCTATGAGCATCCCGACGCCGAACTGCTGACCCCGAATGTGGAAAAAATCATCGAGCCGCTGGCCGACCTGATTCGGCGGGTGCGCGAGCGCGACGACGTCGACCTTGTCTATGTCAACGACAACTACGGTGATTTCACCGCGGAGTTCTCCGACATCGTCGACTCGGCGCTCAACGGGGCCCGCCGGGATCTGGTGGAACCGATCCTGCCGCGCCCGGGCTGCCGCATGGTGACCAAAGTCCGGCACAGCGTCTTCTACGCCTCTCCGCTGGAGTATCTGCTCAGCCGGCTGGGCACCAAGAGGTTGATCCTTACCGGGCAGGTCGCCGAGCAATGCATCCTCTACAGCGCGCTGGACGCGTTCGTGCGCCACATCCCAGTCGTGTTACCCACCGACACCGTGGCGCACATCGACGCCGAGTTGGGTGCGGCGGCGCTGAAGATGATGGAATCGAATATGGATGCCGAGTTGACTTCGGCCGCGGACTGCCTGGGCTGATCGGACGTAGTGTCGGACGGGTGGAAACCCCCGAGCTGGTCGCGGTGCTGGCCGGTCGCCGTGTGGCGGTGTTGACGGGCGCAGGGCTGTCCACCGATTCGGGTATCCCCGACTACCGCGGGCCAGATTCCCCGCCCAGCAATCCGATGACGATCCGCCAGTTCGTCGGCGACCCGAAGTTTCGGCAGCGCTATTGGGCCCGCAACCACGTCGGTTGGCGGCACATGGACACCACCCTGCCCAACGCGGGGCATCGGGCGCTGGCCGCGCTGGAGCGGGCCGGCGTGGTAACCGGGGTGATCACCCAAAATGTCGACTTGCTGCACACCAAGGCCGGTAGCGCGGTCGTGATCAATCTGCACGGCAGCTATGCCCAGGTGGTGTGCCTGAGCTGCGGGCAAACCCTGAGCCGGGCGGCGCTGGCCGACACGCTGGAGGCACTCAACCCGGGCTTTGTCGAGCGGACCGAGTCAGTCGGTGGATTGGCGGTGGCTCCCGACGCGGACGCCGTCGTCGTCGACACCGATTCCTTTCGCTACATCGATTGCTGTTGCGGGGGCATGCTCAAGCCCGACATCGTCTACTTCGGCGAAAATGTACCGAAAGACCGCGTTTCCCAGGCGTATTCACTACTCGACGGCGCCGACGCGCTGTTGGTGGCCGGATCGTCGCTGACGGTTTTCTCCGGCTACCGCTTCGTGCGGCACGCCGCCGCGCGCGGGGTCCCGATCGCCATCGTCAACCGAGGAGCCACCCGCGGCGACGATCTGGCCGCGGTCAAAGTCGACGGCGGCTGCTCGGAGTTGTTGACACTGCTGGCCGCCGAGCTGATGCCGAGCACTGTGCTTTAACGCATCAGAACGTGCAGGGCATGCGACGGATGCCGTGGATGAAGTTGCCCGCCAGATAGTCCGGCGTTCCGGCCGCGAAATCCGGCAGCTGTCGGAGCAATTCGCCGAAGATGGCGCGCAATTGCGCTCGGGCCACATGGGTACCCAGGCAGTAGTGTTGCCCGCCGCCGCCAAAACCGACGTGCGGGTTGGGGTCTCGGCTCAAGTCGAAGCGCTCGGGATGGTCGAACACGGTGTCGTCCCAGTTGCCGGAGGCATAGAACATCGCCACCTTCTCGCCGGCCCGGATGGTCTGGCCGCCCAACTCGTAATCGGTTGCCGCCGTACGCCGGAAGGTCATCACCGGCGTGGCGTAGCGGATGAATTCCTCGACAGCCATGCCGATGCGGTTGTCGAAGTCCTCCAGCAGCCACGCTCGCTGCTCCGGGAAGTCGGTGAGTGCCTTGAGGGCATGGCTGGTGGTCTGCCGGGTGGTGTCGTTGCCGGCCACGGCGAGCAACACGAAGAACGCGGCCACGTCGGCGTCGGTCAGCCGGTCACCGTCGACCTCGGCGTTCACCAGGCTGCTGAACAGGTCGTCGCCGGGGTGTTCGCGTCGCTCGGCGGCCAGCCTGCCGGCGACTTGATGCAGATACGTCACGCCTTCGAACATGACCTGCATCGGGTTGCGGCCGTCGAGATAGACCGGATCGTTGATCGACACCAGGGCATCGGCGTGATGCGCGACCTGCTCGCGCTCGGCATCCGGGATGCCCATCATGTCCGACAGCGTGCGCAGCGGCAGTTCCTTGGCGCAGTGCTCGACGAAGTCGGCGCCACTGCCGGCGGCCCGCAATTCCTCGACGATGGTCTTGGCGGCGGCTTTGATCGAGTCCTCGATGCGCCTGACCTGCCGCGGGGTGAACGCGGCACTGGCCAGCTTGCGCAGCTTGGTGTGCCGGGGCGGGTCCATGGCCAGGAAGGACTGCGTGCTTTCAAGCAACTCTTCGGGAAAGTTCTCGAACATCACGCCCTTGCCGGACAAGAACACCTCGTTGGTGCGGCTCACCGTGACGATGTCGGCGTGCCGGGTGATCGCCCAATAACCGGGGTCGTCGGGGTCATTGAGCATCGCGTCTTCGACCGGCGGATGCCAGCTCACCGGCCGTTCGGCCCGCAGCACGGCGAAAGAGCGCTCCCGGTCGGCGGCGGTGGTGGCCCAGAATGCCCGCGAGGACAAGTCGATCGGGTCGTAGCTGCGGATGGGTGCGGGTGTTGCGGTCATCACAGCAACATAATTTAGACATGTTGTCTAGTCAAGATGTCGGTTACACTTCAGCCCATGCCGTCAGTGACTCGAAAACCGCAGGCCAAGCGGCAGGAACGGCGCCAGCACATCGAGCGCCGGCTGCTGGACGCCACCGAGCGGCTGATGCGCGATGGTGCCAGCTTCACCGAACTGTCCGTGGACCGGTTGTCCGGCGAGGCCGGGATCTCGCGGGCCAGCTTCTACATCTACTTCGAGGACAAGGGCGATCTCGTGCGCCGGCTCGCCGGGCAGGTGTTCGGTGACCTTGCCGACGCCGCCGAACGCTGGTGGAGCGTGGCGTGGCGCCACGATCCCGGCGACGTCCGGGCCGCGATGACGGCCATCATCGCCAGCTATCGCCGTCATCAACCACTGTTGGTGGCGCTCAATGAGATGGCGGCCTACGACCCGTTGGTGAACGCGGCGTACCGCGATCAGCTGACCGGTATTTCGGCGCGAGTGACCCGGGTCATCGAGGATGGCCAGGCCGCCGGGTCTATCCGCCGCGCGCTGCCGGCGGCCACCACAGCCAGTGCGCTGACCTGGATGGTCGAGCGGAGCTGCCAGCAGAATCTTCCGGGCACCCCGTCCACCAACGATGCCGATTTGGCCACCGCATTGACCGAAATCGTATGGAGCGCGCTGTATCTGGAGCCAATTCCGTAGCGCTACACGGCAACCAGATCGTCGGCGTGTACGGCCGGCCGGCGCAATTCGGCGGGCAACTCGGAGGTCGACCGGCCGATCATCGTGCTCAGTTCCGCTGCGTCGTAGGCGACGACGCCGCGGGCCACCATGACCGAATCCGGGCCGCGCAGTTCGATGACGTCGCCACCGTGAAACCGGCCCGACAGCGCGGTGATACCCGCGGGCAGCAGCGAACGGCGCTGCTCCACGACCGCGCGCACCGCGCCCTCGTCCAGAGTCAGCGAACCGGCCGAGTCGGCGGCGTAGCGCACCCAGAACCGGCGCGCCGACATCCGCTGCGACCGCGCGGCGAACACGGTGCCCACCGAGGCGTCTCCCAGCGCGGTCGCGGCGTCGGCGGCGGCGGCCAACAGCACCGGCACGCCCGCATCGGCGGCCAGCAGCGCCGAGGACACCTTCGATGCCATACCACCGGTGCCCAAATGGCTGCTCTGGCCGGCCACCACGCCATCGAGATCGGCGGGCCCGCAGACTTCGGTGATGAAGGACGCCGAACCTTTCCGCGGATCGGAGTCGTAGAGCCCGTCGATGTCGGAGAGCAGCACCAGCGCGTCGGCACCGACCAGATGGGCCACCAGTGCCGAAAGCCGGTCGTTGTCACCGAACCGAATCTCGTTGGTGGCCACCGTGTCGTTCTCGTTGACGATGGCCACGGCATGTAGCGCCCGCAGCCGATCCAAAGTGCGCTGAGCGTTGGTGTGCTGCACCCGCATCGAAATGTCGTGCGCGGTCAGCAGGACCTGCCCGACTGCGCGCTGATAGCGAGCGAACGCCGCGCTCCACGAGTTCACCAGCGCCACCTGCCCCACGCTGGCCGCTGCCTGCTTGGTCGCCAAATCTGTTGGCCGGCGGTGTAATCCAAGCGGTTCGATGCCTGCGGCAATAGCTCCGGAGGAGACGATGACCACGTCGGAGCCCGCTTTCATGCGCGCCTCGATAGCCTCGGCGAGGCCGGCCAGTCGTCCGGCGTCGAACACCCCTGTCGAGGTGGTCAACGCGGTAGTGCCGATTTTGACCACGACGCGGCGCGCGCCGCGGACGGCCTCGCGCGCGGTCATGAGTCGTGCTCGCGACGTCGGCGGCGGGCCGCTTTGCGTTCGGCGGCGCCGACGCGCTCGGTGTGCTCCAGGCGTGCGTCGGTACCGCGGCCGGACAGTGCGACGTCGACCCCGGCGGGGGTTTGGGGCTCCCAGTCGAAGGTCATCTCGCCGATCGTGACTGCGCAACCCGGTTGCGCGCCCAACCGCAGCAGCTCGTCCTCGACGCCCAGCCGCGCCAACCGGTCACCCAGATAGCCGACCGCCTCGTCGTTGTCGAAGTTGGTCTGGGTAATCCAGCGTTCGGGCCGCGCGCCACGCACCACAAACCCGCCCTCACCGTCGGACGCCACGGTGAAGCCGGCTTCGTCGACCGGGATCGGGCGGATCACCGGGCGTCGCGGCGCCAACACCGGCTGCGCGGCCTGATACTCCGCAACCATCTCAGACAGTGCGAATATCAACGGCTGCAGACCCTCCCGGGCCACGGTCGACACCGTGAAGACGGGCCAGCCGCGTTCGGCGATGTCATCGTGGACGAACTCGGCCAGTTCGCGGGCCTCCGGCACGTCGATCTTGTTGAGGACGACCGCCCGAGGCCGTTCGGCAAGGTCGCCAAGTGTCGAATCCCCTTGTAACGTCGGCGTATACGCGGTCAGCTCGGCTTCCAGCGCGTCGATGTCAGAGATCGGGTCGCGGCCCGGCTCGGCGGTGGCGCAGTCGACGACGTGTACCAGCACCGCGCACCGCTCGATGTGCCGCAGAAAGTCCAGCCCCAAACCGCGGCCCTGCGAGGCGCCCGGGATCAGTCCGGGTACGTCGGCGACAGTGAACGTGCGCTCCCCCGCCGAGACCACCCCGAGATTGGGCACCAGGGTGGTGAACGGATAGTCGGCGATCTTGGGCTTGGCCGCCGAAATCGTCGACACCAGAGACGATTTGCCGGCTGACGGAAACCCGATCAGGCCGACGTCGGCAACGGTCTTGAGCTCCAGCGTGAGGTCGTGGACCTGCCCCTTCTCACCGAGTAGCGCAAATCCCGGCGCCTTGCGGGCCCGTGACGCCAGCGCCGCATTGCCCAGCCCGCCACGTCCACCGGCAGCGGCCTCAAAGCGGCTGCCGGCGCCGACTAAATCGGCCAGCAACTGGCCACGCTCGTCGAGCACGACGGTGCCGTCGGGAACCTTGACTTCCAGATCCGCGCCGGCCGCACCGTCGCGGTGGCCCCCCATGCCCTGCCTGCCCGAAGGCGCAACGACATGCGGGCGGAAGTGGAAGTCCAGCAAGGTGTGCACTTGCGGGTCGACAACAAGCACGACGCTGCCGCCCCGGCCGCCGTTGCCGCCGTCGGGACCGCCGAGCGGCTTGAATTTCTCGCGATGTACGGAGGCGCAGCCGTTACCGCCAGAGCCTGCCCGCACGTGGATGACGACGCGATCGACAAACCGAGCCATCGCTTACCACTCCTCCGAATGTAACGTCAGGGCGGAAAAATACTCGCGAGGCCGCCGCACCGTTACGCTCGCGAAGCTTTAGGCCTCCGGGACGATGTTGACCATCTTGCGGCCGCGCTTGACGCCGAACTCGACGGCACCGGCCGCCTTGGCGAACAGCGTGTCGTCGCCGCCGCGGCCGACGTTGACGCCGGGGTGGAAATGCGTGCCGCGCTGGCGAACCAGGATCTCACCGGCCTTGACGACCTGACCACCGAACCGCTTGACGCCGAGCCGCTGGGCGGCGGAATCGCGACCGTTGCGTGAGCTTGAAGCGCCCTTCTTGTGTGCCATGGTGTGGTCTCCTGCTACTTGATGCCGGTGACCTTCAGGACCGTCAGCTGCTGACGATGACCCTGACGCTTGTGGTAGCCGGTCTTGTTCTTGAACTTGTGGATACGGATCTTGGGTCCCTTGGTGTGCTCGAGGACCTCCCCGGTCACGGCGACCTTGGCCAGGGCGCTGGCGTCAGTGGTGACCGTGGCTCCGTCGACGACCAGGGCGACCGGCAGCGACACGTTCGCGCCGGGCTCGGAGTCGAGCTTTTCGACCTTGACGACGTCTCCGACCGCGACCTTGTACTGCTTACCGCCGGTCTTGACGATTGCGTAGGTCGCCATCGTTACGTCTACCTCTTCTTCTTCAGGCGCGCGCTATCCAAAGATGCGCAGTGGTCGGGGAGCGCCGGCCTGTCAGGCCTGGCGACAACTGGTCCAGGGTACTTGACCAGCGACTAAGGGGTCAAACCGGGCGGGTTCAACTGCGGCGACCCGCAGCGCGCGGCTACGCCCCGCTTGCGATCGCCGCGCTAGTCCTCGTGCGTCGGTGGGCCGGCCGGCCGTGCCGCGGCCCGCCGCCGGCGGGGTCGCTCGGCAGCCGGCGCGCTGGTGCCGGAGGCATCCGGTTCGCTGGACTCCTGGTCGGCGCCGACATCGAGGTCCTCGTCGAGGTCGAGATCCTCTTCTGCTTCGTCGTCGTCTCCGTCGTCGTCGAGGTCCTCGTCTTCGATGTCTTCGTCGTCGTCGAGTTCGACTTCGTCGTCATCGTCGTCGTCTTCGTCGGTGTCCTCGTCGGTGTCCTCGAAGTCGCCGTCGTCCAAATCTTCCTCGGCGACCTCGCTGGCGACCTGCTCTTCGACCGGCTCGTCGGCGTCTTCTCGGCCTTCGCCGGCTGCTTCATCGGTGAGCTCGGAGTCGTCGGCGTCCTCGTCGTGGCGGCCGTTGGCCGCGGCCATCGCCTTGAACATCGGGTGCTCGCCGGGCGCGTGTGCGGGCACCTTGGCCACCGCGGCGTCCTCGGTCTTGTTCTTCTTGGAGCGCCGTCCGCGTCGGCCGCCCTCCGATTTGCGCCCGGTCCCCGAGCTGGAGTCGACGGGATCGGCGTGCAGCGTGATGCCGCGGCCAGTGCAGTGCGGGCAGGTGGTCGAGAACGCCTCGACCAGCCCGGTGCCCAGCCGCTTGCGGGTGAGCTGCACCAGACCCAGCGACGTCACCTCGGACACCTGGTGGCGGGTGCGGTCCCGGGCCAGCGCTTCGGTCAGCCGGCGCAGCACCAGGTCGCGGTTGGACTCCAGAACCATGTCGATGAAGTCGATGACGACAATCCCGCCGATATCGCGCAGCCGCAGCTGGCGGACGATCTCCTCGGCGGCTTCCAGGTTGTTCTTGGTGACCGTCTGCTCGAGGTTGCCACCCGAACCGGTGAACTTGCCGGTGTTGACGTCGACGACGGTCATGGCCTCGGTGCGGTCGATCACCAGCGTGCCGCCCGAGGGCAGCCAGACCTTGCGGTCCATCGCCTTGGCCAGTTGCTCGTCGATGCGGTGCACGGCGAACACGTCGGGTCCGGTCCCGCCGTCCGGGCCGGCGGCGCTCTCATATTTGTTCAGCTTCGAAACTAGTTCGGGTGCAACGGAATTCACGTAGTCGTTGATGGTTTCCCAGGCTTCGTCACCGGAGACGATCAGTTCGGCGAAGTCTTCGTTGAACAGGTCGCGGATGACCTTGACCAGCACGTCGGGCTCTTCGTAGAGCGCGACGGCGGCGCCGGCGGCTTTCTCCTTGGTCTCGGTGGCGGTGGCTTCGATCTGCGTCCAGCGTTCCTGCAGACGGTTGACGTCCGCGCGGATGTCGTCTTCTTTGACGCCTTCGGAGGCGGTGCGGATGATCACGCCGGCGTCGGGCGGCACCACCTCCCGCAGGATCTCCTTGAGCCGCTGACGTTCGGTGTCGGGCAGCTTGCGGCTGATCCCGGTCGACGACGCGCCCGGCACGTACACCAGGTAACGCCCCGGCAGCGACACCTGGGTGGTCAACCGCGCACCCTTGTGCCCGACCGGATCCTTGCTGACCTGCACCACGACGTAGTCGCCGGGTTTGAGGGCCTGCTCGATCTTGCGGTTGGCCCCGCCCAGGCCGGCGGCTTCCCAGTTCACCTCACCGGCGTAGAGCACGCCGTTGCGGCCGCGACCGATGTCGACGAACGCCGCCTCCATCGACGGCAGCACGTTTTGCACGATGCCCAGATAGATATTGCCCACCAGCGAAGCCGAGGCCGCACTGGTGACGAAATGTTCGACGACGATGCCGTCCTCGAGCACGGCGATTTGGGTGTAGCGGGCGCCGGGGTGCGGCGGTTCGGTGCGGACCTTGTCGCGCACCACCATCACCCGTTCGACGGCCTCGCGACGGGCCAGGAACTCGGCCTCGCTGAGCACGGGGGGCCGGCGGCGGCCGGCGTCGCGGCCGTCGCGGCGACGCTGCCGTTTGGCCTCCAACCGAGTCGACCCGTTGATGCCCTGGATTTCGGAGGTGCCGCTGTCGTCGCTGCTTTTGTTGGCGCGCGGGGCGCGCTCGTGCACCACGGTGTTGGGTGGATCGTCCGGCGAGGGGCTGTCGTCGGCGTCGTCTGACGAACCGGTCTTGCGACGACGACGGCGCCGGCGGCGCCGGCTGCCGGCTTCCGTCGAGCCGTTCTCGTCGTCGCCGTCGTCAGCGTCGTCCGACTCGCCACCGTCGGTAGCAGCCGAATCCTGTTCGGCATCGGCGTCGTCGGACTGGCCGCGGTTGTCCGGTCCTTGCTCGCCGCGACCGCGGCCACGACCGCGCCGGCCACGACGGCGTCGCCGGTTGGCCGGACGATCGGTCTGTTCGTCGTCACTGTCTTCGTCGTCGTCTTCGGCGTCGTCCTCGTCACCGGAGTCGTCGCCGGCGGCCTTGTCGATCGGCTGCGGCGCGACGAACAGCGGCATGTATTCGGGACGCTCGGCCGTCGTCTCGAGCATGAGCCGGGATTCGGGTTCGTCTGATTCGGCGGTCTTGGCCGCCACTGCCTCCACCGGGTGTGCAGCGGCCAGCAGGTCGCGCACCCGGACCGCGTCGACGCGATCCACGCTGGAATGCGCGCTGCGGATCCGCCCGTCGAGTTCGGTGAGCGCGTCGAGCACTCGCCTGCTGGTGGTACCCAGCGCCCGGGCCAGCGAATGGACCCTCAGCCGGTCGGGTAACTCCTCGTGCCGGGACGCGTCTTCTGGAAGGTCTGAGGATGGGGCATCGTCTATCACGTAATCTCCTCAAGCCCCCGGGCGCGTCGGGCAGACGCGGCCACGCGAGGGCTTCGCTATGTACCCGGGTCACTTCTCCCGGGCTTGTGATGGTCTCGCCCCGAGCGGCTCGTATGGAACCCACCCGGCGCCGGTCTGAATGATGGCTGGACACTCGGCGCCGCACCACGGATCGCGGTGGTCGCGCTTGTCTAAGTCTTCATTCGGGCTTCGGACGCCGGTCCGGCGACGTTCACCCGTCCTCCAGTATCCCATACGGTCGGCTCGAGACGGACCAAGTGCGCCGACTAACGACCCACCCGGCGGCTGCCGAGCCTGCGGCCAGCGCGTCGAGCCGCGTCCAGGGTGCAAATCTGCGGAGACCGACGCCCTCAGCGCAGTCTCGGCGTCGAGCCGGGCTAGCGCTCGGCGAACCAGAGCGCGATCTCGCGTTCGGCCGACTCCACCGAATCCGAGCCGTGCACCAGGTTGAACTGGGTTTCCAGCCCGAAATCGCCGCGGATGGTGCCAGGCGCGGCCTTCTCCACCGGATCGGTGCCGCCGGCGAGTTGCCGCACCGCCGCGACGGCTCGCGGCCCCTCCACGATGGCCGCGACCACCCCGCCCGACGTGATGAATTCCAGCAGGGATTCGAAAAACGGTTTGCCCTCATGCTCCGCATAGTGGTCGCGGGCCAGGGCCGCGCCGACGTCGCGCAGTTCCAGCGCCGCGATCGTCAGACCTTTGCGCTCGATTCGGCCCAGGATCTCGCCCACCAGCCGCCGCTGCACCCCGTCGGGCTTGATCAACAGCAAAGTCCGCTCAGTCATAAGCGCCGCTCCTCGTCATGGGTGCGCACTGCATCGTCGCTGGCGCGGGTCACGGCGGACAAGCGTACCGGCTGCTCAATCCGGCGGTTGGCGCTGGCCGGGCAACATGCCGCGTTGCTGGCGGCGCAAAACCTCGGCGCGGAAATACGCGATCAGCGCCCACACGCCGCCGAATACCAGCCCGATGAACCCGATACCGGGGTACACCAGGAAGCCGGCGATGAGCACCAGCTGCGCGGCCAGGTTCACCCAGATGGCCCACGGCCGTCCCTGCAGCCCTGCCAACAGCACCAAGAGCACCGCCAGACCGATCAGATATCCCAATGCGAACGGGGTGAGGCCGCCGCCGACCGCGCCGACGACTGGCAGCGCCAGCAGCACCACGATCGCCTCCAGGATCAGCGTGCCGGCCATCACGCCGCGAAAGCTCTTCCACGGGTCGGGTGCGGTCACGCTGGATCACGACCGAACAACGTGCGGGCTGCGCCGGCGGTGACCACCGACCCGGTGACGACGATTCCGGTTCCGGAGAACGCATCGTTGTCGGCGCCCGCCTCGTCCACCAGCGCAGTCGCGATCTCGATAGCGTCGGACAGGTTCTCGCCAGTGTCGACGCGGTCGGGGCCGAAGCGCTGCTGCGCGGCCAACGTCAGCGTTTCGACGTCCAGTGCTCGCGGGGATCCGTTGTGAGTCACCACGATTCGATGCAGGACCGGCTCCAGCGCGGCCAGGATGCCGTCGACGTCCTTGTCGGCCAGCACGCTGACCACCCCGACCAGGAACTGGAAGTCGAACTCGTCGGCCAAAGTTTGGGCCAGCGCGGCCGCCCCGGCGGGATTGTGCGCGGCGTCGATGAACACGGTCGGCGCGCTGCGCATGCGTTCCAACCGGCCCGGACTGGTGACGGCGGCGAATCCGGCCCGCACCGCGTCGACGTCGAGCTGACGGTCCTTGCCGGCACCGAAGAACGCCTCGACCGCGGCCAATGCCACCACCGCGTTGTGGGCCTGGTGCTCGCCGTGTAGCGGCAGGTGGAGGTCGGAGTACACCCCACCCAGGCCCTGCAGCTCGAGTAGCTGCCCGCCGACGGCCACCTGGCGGCTCAGCACCGCGAATTCCGAGTCCTCGCGGGCCACGGCGGCGTCGGCGCGCACCGTTTGCGCCAACAGCACCTCCATGGCTTCGGGGACCTGCCGGGCGATGACCGCGACGGTGTCCCGCGCGCCGGCTTCAGTTTTGGTGATGATGCCCGCCTTCTCGCCGGCGATCCCGGCGATGTCCTCCCCGAGATATTCGACGTGGTCGATGCTGATCGGGGTGATGACGGCCACCGGTGCGTTGATCACGTTGGTGGCGTCCCAGCGGCCGCCCAGCCCGACCTCGATCACGCCGACATCGACCGGCGCATCGGCGAACGCAGCGAACGCCATGGCGGTGAGGACTTCGAATTTGCTCATTGCCGGGCCGCCCCCGGACTGCGACTGCTGATCGATCATCTGCACAAACGGCTCGATCTCACGGTAGGTCGCCACGTACTGCGCCGGGCTGATCGGCGTGCCGTCGATGGCGATGCGCTCGATCGCCGACTGCAGATGCGGGCTGGTGGTGCGGCCGGTGCGCCGGTGCAGCGCGGTCAGCAGCGCATCGACCATCCTCGCCACCGAGGTCTTGCCGTTGGTGCCCGCGATATGGATCGACGGATAGCTGAGTTGGGGCGATCCGAGCAGGTCCATCAGCGCACTGATCCGCGTCAAGCTGGGCTCGATTTTGGTTTCCGGCCAGCGCTGGTCGAGCAGGTGTTCGACCTGCAGCAGCGACGCGATCTCGTCGGGTGTGGGTGGTGCGCTCACATCGCGGCCAGGCGGCTGGTGATTCGATCGACTTCTTCGCGGGCCACTCGCCGGCGGTCGCGGATCTTGTCGACGACGGCCGCGGGCGCCTTGGCCAGGAAGGCGGCGTTGTCGAGCTTGGCGCTGGTGCCGGCCAATTCTTTGTGAGCGGCGGCCAGGTCCTTTTCCAGGCGCCGACGTTCGGCCTCGACGTCGATGGTGCCCGAGGTGTCGAGCTCGACCACCACGGTGGAACTGCTGAGCCGGACCTCGACGGAGGCCGATGGGCTGAAATCGGTACCGGGCTCGGTCAACCACGCCAGCGACGTCACCGCGGGCACTTGACCGTCCAGGCCGCCGATTCCCGACAACCGGGCGGGCACCTTCTGCCGGTCGGCCAAACCTTGATCGCTGCGAAACCGGCGGACCTCGGTCACCAATTTCTGCATATCGGTAATCTGTTGCGCGGCAATCGGATCGAGTGTGATCCCGGACGATTGCGGCCAGTCGGCGATCACCAGCGATTCTCGACTGGTCAGCGCTTGCCACAGCGTCTCGGTGATGAACGGGATCACCGGATGCAGCAGCCGCAGCAGCGTGTCCAGCACGACGGCCAGCACCGCGTTGGTGTGCTCCAGCCCGGCGGACAACTGCGTCTTGGCCAGTTCGACGTACCAGTCGCAGAATTCGTCCCAGGTGAAGTGGTAGAGCGACTCGCAGGCCCGGCTGAATTCGTATCGGTCGAACGCTGAATCGACTTCGGCCCGCACCTCTTCCAGCCGGCCCAGAATCCAGCGATCGGCGTCGGTCAGGTTGTCGGACTCGGGCAGCGGCGCCAGCGCCGCGCCGTTGAGCAGTGCAAAGCGAGTGGCGTTGAACAGCTTGGTGCCGAAATTGCGCGACGCCCGCACGTGGTCTTCGCCGAGGGACAAATCCCCGCCGGGGCTGGCGCCGCGGGCCAGGGTGAACCGCAGCGCGTCGGCGCCGAACTTGTCCACCCAGTCCAGCGGATCGATGCCATTGCCCTTCGACTTGCTCATCTTGCGACCGAACTCGTCGCGGATCAGGCCGTGCAAAAACACGTCCGTGAACGGCACCTGCGGTCCGCGACGTCCCTGCAGGGTGATGGCGTCGTCGGCGCCGACGAACGTGCCGAACATCATCATCCGGGCCACCCAGAAGAACAGGATGTCGTATCCGGTTACCAAAACGCTTGTGGGGTAGAATTTTTCCAACTCTGGCGTGCGGTCTGGCCAACCCATGGTGGAAAACGGCCACAGCGCCGAGGAGAACCAGGTGTCCAGGACGTCATGGTCCTGCTGCCAGCCGTCGGGCGGCGTCTCGTCGGGGCCGACGCACACCTGTTCGCCGCTGGGTCCGTGCCAGATCGGGATGCGGTGGCCCCACCACAGTTGTCGCGAAATACACCAGTCGTGCATGTCGTCGACCCAGCCGAACCAGCGAGGCTCCAGGCTGGCCGGGTGAATCACGGTGTCGCCGTTGCGCACTGCGTCGCCGGCGGCTTTGGCCAGTGATTCCACCCTGACCCACCACTGCAGGGAGAGTCGGGGTTCGATCGGTTCGCCGGTGCGTTCGGAATGCCCGACGCTGTGCAGGTAGGGGCGCTTCTCAGCCACGATCCTGCCCTGCTCCGCCAGCGCCTCACGCACGGCAACCCGAGCGTCGAACCGGTCCATCCCGTCGAATTGTGTTCCGGTGTCCGCGATCCGGCCCTTGCTGTCCATGATCGTGAGCATCGGCAGTTGGTGTCGCACACCGATCTCAAAGTCGTTCGGATCGTGCGCCGGTGTGACTTTGACTGCGCCGGTGCCGAATTCGGGGTCGACGTGCTTGTCGGCGACGACGACGAGCTGCCGGTCAACGAATGGGTGCGGCAGCGTGGCACCAACCAGGTCCCGGTAGCGCTCGTCGTCGGGATGCACCGCGATGGCGGTGTCGCCCAGCATCGTCTCGACCCGGGTGGTGGCGACCACGATGTGCGGCCCGTCCAGCGCCCCGTAGCGAAACGACACCAGTTCGCCTTCGACGTCGTCGTATCGGACTTCGAGGTCGCTGATCGCGGTTTCCAACTCCGGCGACCAGTTGACCAGCCGCTCGGCCTGATAGATCAACCCGGCATCGTAGAGCCGTTTGAACATGGTCCGCACCGCCCGCGACAGGCCGTCGTCCATGGTGAACCGGTCGCGGCTCCAGTCCACGCCGTCACCGAGCCGGCGCATCTGGGCGCCGATCGTGCCACCGGAGTCATGCTTCCAGTCCCACACTTTGTCGACGAACAGCTCGCGGCCGAAGTCCTCTTTGGTCTTGCCGTCGACGGCGAGCTGCTTTTCCACCACGATCTGGGTGGCGATGCCGGCGTGGTCCATGCCCGGCAGCCACAGCACCTCATAGCCCTGCATCCGCTTGCGGCGGGTCAGGACATCCATCAGGGTGTGGTCGAGCGCATGGCCCATGTGCAGCTCGCCGGTGACGTTGGGCGGCGGCAGCACGATCGAATAACCGGGTTTGGCGCTGGTCGCGTCTGCGGTGAAGTATCCGGCGTCCACCCAATGCTGGTAGATCGCGTCCTCGACCGCGCCCGGCTCCCACGACTTGGGCAGGGCTTCGCCCCGGGTGTTGATGGGGGGTGTAGGGCTGGCGGTCACCGCTCAATTCTAGGAAGGCGCCGCTCCCACGCCGACCGCCGCCCTTGTGCGGTGCGTTACTTCTTGCCGCCGAACAATCCGCCGAGGATCTCGCCCGCTTTGCTGCCCAAAACGTTGCCCAAGACGCTGCTCAGGGATTTGTTGCTGCCCGACATTCCGCTCAGGATGCTGCCCAGCACCTCGTTGAGCCCCCCGCCGGCGTCCTCCTGCCCCGCGGGCGCCGTCTTGCCGCCGGTCATTTGTTTACCGATGTAGGCCAGCACGATCGGCGCCAGGATCGGCAGCAGCTTGCCGAACAACTCGTTGTCTCCGGTGCCGGCGCCCGATAGGGCCGATGCCACGCGGTCCGGGTCGTTGCCGCCGAAAATTTTGGCGATCGCCTTCTGGCCATCGGCTTGGTCCACCTGGTCCACGCTGATCCCGGTATCCAACAGTCCCCGGGCGGCGTGGTCGCTGGCCGCAGACTCTATTGCGGACGCATGGTCGGGATCTTGAGCGCTTTGGTGCAATCCGCCGACCAGTACCGGCACCAGCAGGTGAACCGCGCTGGTGACGTCAGACTCGTCGACGTCGAGTTGGGCGGCAATATCCCGGGTGGGGATCTGGGCGAAAAGATCGTCAAGGCCGGCCATGTCCGTCCACCTAACGTTGCTGGGATCGGGTAAGTCGTGATGACACTAAACCGAGCGGACGTTGCTGGACAGCGATTCGACGGGCCGATCAGGCCAACCGCACGGTGTCCAGCGACACACCCGCGGCCGGGAACCGCGCCAGCAAGGCATCCCCCATGGCGGCCGCCGGCGTGAGGACGCCATGCAGATCGGAAAGCTTGTCACGGTCCAATGCGAGCGCCAAGCCGCACTCGCCGAGCAGCACCGACGTCGCCTTATATCCGGGATCGCCCTGCTGGGCGATCGTGGCCCGATATCGCGCGCCGGTCGTGGTGGTCGTGTAGGTCTCGGCGCAGTAGTGGCCGTTTTCACGGGCTGTCTCGCTGGGACCGGTGCCCGCTTTGGGCACCAGTCGCTGCACCAGTCGGCGCGGCAGCAACCGGAAGTAGCGGCTGGCCAAGCCGAACGTCCCGATGCTGACACCGGTGAACAGCGCTGAGGCTACCGGGGCCGCAATCGACGAACCCATGCTCATCGTTTCGCTGTAGCGGAACTTACTGCCGTACGCCCAGTCCAGTAATGCATTGCTGCGGCGCACAATTCGGGTGTTGTACGGCGCCATCGCGAAGCCCGCGGTCCAGACACCGGCCAGCTCGGGTGCGATGTCGCGGCCGCGGCGCCAGCGCAGATCTGGTTGAGGACCCAACTCTGGCTCGGCCGCACGATCGGTGCTCAACGTGTAGGGGTCGTTGAGCTGTCGACGGGCCTCGGGGTCGCTGGAGGAGGTGTCGAACACTTCCAGCATCGACGCGGCGGTGCCGCCGGAGACCCCGCCGGCGAAGCGGCGCAGTACAAAGCTGGTGTCGCCCAACTCGCCGGTGCCGTCCTCGCTGACCTTGCGGTACAGCGCGTAAGCGGTCAGATCTGAAGGGATGGAGTCGAATCCGCACGCGTGCACGATGCGCGCACCAGTGTCGGCGGCCTGCTTGTGGTATTGGTCGATGCTGTCGCGCACGAACATCGCCTCACCGGTCAGGTCGGCGTAGTCGGTGCCGGCCGCGGCGCAGGCGGCCACCAGCGGCAACCCGTAGCGGGTATAGGGGCCCACCGTGGTGATCACCACTTGCGTGCGGGCAGCCATCGCATCCAGCGTCGACGGCGCCGACGCGTCGGCCTCCACCAGCGGCCAGGACTGCGCCGCGGCGCCCAGGCTGTCGCGCGCCCGGGCCAATTTTTCGGCGGACCGGCCGGCCAGCGCGATACGCGCGTCGCCGCCGGCGCGGGCGAGGTATTCAGCGGTGAGCTTCCCCACAAAGCCGGTCGCCCCGTACACCACAATGTCGAATTCGCGCTGTGTTCCCGTCACGGCGCCGACGCTACTCCGGGGATTTGGGGCAGCTCACTGCTGTCCGTTGGCACGTGCTCGGCCCGCCCCGCGGCCCACATCGTCGCCGGGTTAGGTTCGGCCCATGGCGCAGCAGATCGTTGTGGTCGGCGCGGGCATCGCGGGACTGGCAACTGCGGTGGCGCTGCAGCGATGCGGTCGCGACGTCACCGTGATTGAAGAGCGCACCGACACCTCGACAGGGGCCGGAATCAGCATTTGGCCCAACGCGCTGGCCGCGCTGGACCACATCGGCCTCGGCGACGCCGTCCGCGAGGCCGGCGGCCGGATCACTGCGGGTGCCATGCGCTGGCGCGACGGCTCGTGGCTGCGCCACCCGACCCCCGAACGGATCGTCAGGGCGCTCGGTGAGCCCTTGGTAGTGGTGCACCGTTCGGCGCTGCGCGACATCCTTGCCGGAGCGCTGGCGCCAGGCAGTGTGGAATACGGGTTGGCCGCCACCGGGCTCGTTGCGGGCGCCGACGGCGTGCGGGTCGAGTTGTCGGACGGCACGGTCCGCGCGGCCGACGCAGTGATCGGCGCCGACGGGACCTACTCAGTGGTGGCCCGCCACCTCAACGGTGCGCTGAGCCACCGTTATGTCGGCTACACCGCATGGCGAGGAGTCGCCGGCTACGCCATGGATCCGGAGCTGGCCGGGGAGACACTCGGCCCCGGCATCGAAACCGGCCACGTCCCGATGGGGTCGGATCAAACATATTGGTTTGCCACCGAACGCGCGCCCGAGGGGCAGCGGGCGTCCGGCGGAGAGCTGGCTTACCTACAAGCAAAGCTCGCCGGCTGGCCCAAGCCCGTCGGAAGCATGCTGGCGGCCACGCCGCCAACCGATGTATTGCGCAACGACCTTTACGACCGCACCCCGGCCCGGCACTGGGCGCGGGGCCCCATGGTGCTGGTCGGCGATGCGGCCCATCCCATGCGGCCGCACCTGGGCCAGGGTGGCTGCCAAGGATTGGAAGACGCCGCGATCCTGGCCGCTTTTGTCGATCGAGGCGCCGACTTGCCAATCGCGTTTGCCCGGTTCGTGGACTTCCGCAGGCGGCGGGTCATGTCTTTGGTTCGTGAGTCGGCATTCATCGGCAATGTCGTCAACCTGCGTCCGGCGTTCCTGAGCGCGGCCGCAGCCCGGGCCAGCGTGCTGGTCCCGGAGGCGGCGCTGACCCGTCACCTGGCGTCCGTTGCAGCCCGCTCGGCGTTCGCGGTACCCGCACCCGCATAGACAACGGTGCCGGGCCCGTGGGCCCGGCACCGTCTTTTACAGCTTCAGGTCAGCCGCGTCGGCCGCAGACCGGCCAGGCGCCAATGCCCTGCGAATGCAGGACGTTCTCGGCCACCCGGATCTGCTCCTCACGGCTGGCGCCGGCGGCCGATCCGGAACCACCGTTGGCCCGCCACGTGCTCGGGGTGAACTGCAGGCCACCCGAGTAGCCGTTGCCGGTGCTGATCGCCCAGTTGCCACCGGACTCACATGCCGCGATCGCATCCCAGTTCACGCTGTACGCCTGCACAGGAGCGGGAGCCTCCTCAGGAGCCGGCTCAGGCTCCGGAGCGGGTGGCGCCCAAGGAGGCGGCGGCATAAATTCCGGTGCCGGTGGCAGGTCCTCCGGTGCCGGCGGCAAGTCTTCCGGCGGAGCCGGCGCGGCCGGCGCGTCGTCAAACGCCACGTCCTCCACGTTCACGGGGCCGACCGGTGCGTTGAGGTCGACGTCATCCGCGTAGGCGGTGGCAATCGGCGCGGTGGCAAGCACTCCGGTGAGCGCCGCCAGAGTCAGCGTCTTGCGGACGTAGTTCAATATCGTTCCTTTCGCGGTGCGCGCGCCAAAGCAAGCCCACAGATGTGGGCCGGATGCCTGTACAGGCGGGATTGCAGCTTCGGAACGTGCCGTCTCGTTCAGGCACGACAGCGGGGGCACGATCTGCCCGGCGGGCCTAATGGCCCGGCGGCTGCGGGGCGACAGTGTCGTCCGCAGCCCCGCTCACACGCGGGTCCGTGGATTCGATTTTGTGTTGCCCATGTCTTCAGGGCCGACACGGACCGTACGAGACGAGATTGAATTCGTCATCTTCGACACGCCGGCTATCTCGGTTCGATAACGGCCAAATCACAGCGACTCAGATAATTGTCTTCCCTGGTCACGTAAGGCTTTTGCGTATACGTCGGCAGCGGGCGATAACTGCGTTGTCGTGAGCCAAATCACGGCAATATTGTGAACTGCACCACGTCCTTCACCCACGTCTGGACGGGTGATCGGCAGAGCCAACGCACCACGGCGTGTTACAGGAGTGATTATTCAGGTGCTAGACCGGATTTCGATTCCGCGGGATGGACCAGAGAGATCACATCACGAGGGTTGAGGATATCGCGCTATTTGCGGACTTTGTGTCGAAATACAAGCGCGACAGTGTATTTCAGTACGATCGATGTCGCCACGGTACTGCGCATCTACCGCCGCAGCGAGTCCATGGTGTCGTCATGGCTCGTCAAACACGTTGACTGCCAACGCTTTCACAACCATTATCAAGTAGGTGGGACGCTGTCCGCCTTCCCATACTCAGCCGCATCATGCCGCAGCTCAGGTCGGAAAATTATTGCCTAACTTATAACGTCGCCACGTGAGCGGCGTGGTCAACATCGACCTTGCTAGCGTAATCCGTTCTGCCCCAACGGAGTTCGAAATTCGGCTAACCGCAGCGCGCCGATGATCAAGCCCGTGTCAAAATAGAAACAAGAAATTCGACGACCGCAGCGGATAAACGAGGAATTAATGACTTTTATGAAGCTGACACTTATCACAATCGTCCGCTTGGAAATTGATAAATTTCACCGCGTTTATCGATCGTCAATTCGCGACGACCTCGCTCGTCGCGGTTAGGGCGCGGAGGCTGAAAGCGTGCGCAGATCGTCCGCGGAGTTGACGTTGGTCAACGACCGCGAAGGCGGCAGCACGATCCGCTGGGTGTCGGCGCCGTCGACCAAAGCGCGCATCCTGCGCTCGCCGGCGGCCACCAACACGTCGACCCGCTCGGCCAGGTCGGTGCGGTAAACGGCGGCCAGATAGTGGTCGCGACCGTCCCAGGGCAACACCACCTCGGCGTCTACTTCTTCGGCGCCACCGGCCAGGGTGTCGATCAGATCGACAGTCAGAAAGGGCATGTCGACGGCACACACGAATGCGCGTTTCGCGCCGGCCTCAAGAGCGGCGTGCAGGCCCCGCCCGGTCGCGAGCAGCGGGCCCAGTCCACGAACCTCGTCGCGCACCACCTCTGCGGATAGCTGCGGCAACGGTTGTCCGGGTGCTGCGACGACGAAAACCGGTTGGCATCGCTGGCTGACGATGCCAACCAGGTGCTCGACCATCGTGGTGGGCTTTCCGCTGCCGCCGACAGCCTGCGGCACGGGAAGCGTGGCCTTGTCGCGGCCCATGCGACGGGACGCTCCCCCCGCCAGCACTACCCCAGCCAGCGAGGCCGCCATGGCCGTCACGTCAGGCGACGGTCCAGGTGTCGCGGCCGCGCAACAGCGACTGCAGGGCGGCGCGGTCCGCCGGCCTGGCTTCGGCAGCGGCCGTCATCTGCGCGCGGGCGGCGCCGTCGTAGGTAGGCCGGTTGACCTGGCGGAAGATGCCCATCACCGTGTGCTCGAGGTTTTGGTCGGACAGCCGCGACAGCGCGAAGGCGTAGGCGGAGTCGGCCGCGTGTGCGTCGTGCACGACGATCTCGCTGACACTGACATCGGCGGTCTTCGCCACTTCGAGGCCGAATCCAGAACGCACCACGCAGTATTCGCCATTTGTGCCGAAGACGACCGGCTCGCCGTGGCGGACGTTGATGACCCGCTCCTCAGCGCCTTCTTTGCGCAGCAGGTCGAAGGAGCCGTCGTTGAAGATCGGGCAGTCCTGCAAAATCTCGACCAGCGCGGATCCACGGTGCGCCGCGGCGGCGCGCAACACCTCCGACAGCCCCTTGCGGTCCGAGTCCAGCGCGCGGCCCACGAAACTAGCCTCGGCGCCGAGCGCCAGCGACACCGGGTTGAACGGGTGGTCCAGCGAGCCCATCGGCGTGGACTTGGTGACCTTGCCTTCCTCGGAGGTCGGCGAATACTGGCCCTTGGTCAGCCCGTAGATCCGGTTGTTGAACAGCAGGATGGTCAGGTTGACGTTCCGGCGCAGCGCGTGGATCAAGTGGTTGCCGCCGATTGACAACGCGTCGCCGTCACCGGTGACCACCCACACCGACAGGTCGTCGCGGGCCAGTGCCAGACCGGTCGCGATGGACGGGGCGCGGCCGTGGATGGAGTGCAGGCCGTAGGTTTCCAGGTAGTAGGGGAACCGGCTGGAGCAGCCGATACCGCTGACGAAGACGATGTTCTCTCGTCGCAGCCCGAGCTCGGGCAGGAAGTTGCGGATGGTGTTGAGGATGACGTAGTCACCGCAACCCGGACACCAACGGACCTCCTGGTCGCTGGTGAAGTCCTTGGCTTTCTGCGGTTGGTCGGTGGTGGGCACTCCGCTGGTCTTGGACAATGCCTCCGTCACACCGAGGTCTGCGCCCGCCAAATTGCCGATCAGGTCAGTCATACGTCAGCTCCTACGCCATTTCCCACGGTAGCCGCCGCCAACCGTGCGAATGTGGCTTTGTCACTTTCTTTTTCGCCCAGGGTGCCGTCCAGGGCAGCATCGATGATCCCCTCGACCTCGTCGGCCAGAAACGCCATACCCGCAACCTTGGTCACCGACTGCACGTCGACGAGATACTTGCCGCGCAGCAGCAGCGCCAGCTGGCCCAGGTTCATCTCCGGCGCCACCACTTTCGGGTAGCGGCGCAGCACCTCGCCCAGATTGGCCGGAAACGGGCTGAGGTGGCGCAGATGGGCATGCGCAACCTTGACGCCCCGGCGACGCGCACGTCGGCACGCTTCACCGATCGGGCCATACGAACTGCCCCAGCCGATCAGCAGCAGCTCGGCGTCACCGGTGGGATCGTCGACCTCCAAGTCGGGAACCCGGATCCCGTCGATCTTGGCCCGGCGCAACCGGACCATCAGGTCATGGTTGGCCGGCTCGTAGGAGATGTTGCCCGATCCGTTGGCCGCTTCCAGTCCGCCGATGCGGTGCTCCAGGCCCGGTGTGCCGGGAACTGCGAATTGGCGGGCCAGGGTTTCCGGGTCGCGAGCATAGGGCTGGAACGGCTCATCAGCCTTGGCGAAGGTGTGCTCGATCGGGTCGATGGCATCGATGTCGGGGATTCGCCAGGGCTCCGAGCCGTTGGCGATCGCGCCATCGGACAACAGGATCACCGGGGTGTGGTAGGACACCGCGATGCGCACCGCCTCGACAGCCGCCTCGAAGCAGTCGGAGGGTGACCGCGGCGCCAGTACGGCGACCGGAGACTCGCCGTTGCGTCCGTAAAGGGCTTGCAGCAGGTCGGCCTGCTCGGTCTTGGTGGGCAGGCCCGTCGACGGGCCGCCGCGCTGCACGTCGATGATCAACAACGGCAACTCGGTCATCACGCCGAGACCGATCGCCTCGGATTTCAGGGACAGCCCCGGTCCCGAGGTGCTGGTGACCCCCAGCGCGCCGCCGTACGAGGCGCCCAATGCGGCGCCGATACCGGCGATCTCGTCTTCGGCCTGGAAGGTGATGACATTGAAGTTCTTGTGCTTGGACAGTTCGTGCAGGATGTCCGACGCCGGGGTGATCGGGTAGCTGCCGAGGACCACTGTGATGCCGGCGAGCTGCCCCGCCGCGACGATGCCGTAGGCCAGCGCGGTGTTGCCCGAGATTTGGCGGTATTCCCCTGCCGGCAGCTTGGCCGGTGAGACGTCGTAGGTGGTGCCGAACGCCTCGGTGGTCTCCCCGTAGTTCCAGCCCGCCTTGAGCGCGAGCACGTTGGCATCGGCGATGTCGGGTTTGCGGGCGAACTTCTCCCGGATGAATCGCTCGCTGGTCTCGATCGGCCGCCCATACATCCACGAGAGCAGCCCCAGCGCGAACATATTCTTGGCGCGCTGGCCGTCCTTCTTGGACGCCCCGATGGCCTCGACCGCACCCAGCGTCAGTGAGGTCATCGCGACCGGCTGCACCACGTAGTCGGACAGCTCACCGTTTTCCAGCGGGTTGTCCTGGTAGCCGACTTTGGCCAGGTTGCGTTTGGTGAACTCGTCGGAGTTGGCGATCACCACACCACCGCGCGGCAGGTCGGCGATATTGGCCTTCAGCGCTGCCGGGTTCATTGCGACCAACACGTCGGGCCGGTCACCCGCGGTCAGGATGTCGTAGTCGGCGATCTGAATCTGGAAAGAAGAGACACCAGGCAGCGTGCCCTGAGGTGCCCGAATCTCGGCGGGGTAGTTGGGCTGGGTCGCCAGGTCGTTACCGAAAAGCGCCGCCTCGGAGGTGAACCGGTCGCCGGTCAGCTGCATGCCATCACCGGAGTCGCCGGCGAAACGGATGACGACCTTCTCCAGCTTCTGCCGCTCGGGTGCCACCGTGCCTGCTGAATGAGATTCTGACCTGGCTCCGTCCTCGTTCGGACCCACGTCCCCGCCTTCCGTCACTGTCTACCGCACGGGCACTCTGCGTCGCGGCTACCGGTGGGCGCCGCCGGAGCGGACCCCCGGCCATTTTTATGTCACTGCTAGTACCGATTATTGCACTGCTCTTAGGGTTTGATCGACGCCGACGCGCGCACCCGCAGTACCGCTAGTTGAGCGAATATCAAGGTCAGACGCACGGCGACGGCACAATCGCAGGGTCAACTGTGGTGTTCGTCACTTTTGCTGGCACGCGAAATCTAAGAACACGATCTACGCGTGAGTAACATTAGCTAGCACCCGCATGCGGGCGCTAGGTTAGGCGCTTTTGTCGCGGCGTTCGCTGCGCGACGGCTTGCGCGGCACGATGGTCGGCAGCACGTTGTCCTGCACGGTCTCCTTGGTCACCACGACCTTGGCGACGTCGTCGCGGCTGGGGATGTCATACATCACCGGCAGCAGGACTTCCTCCATGATCGCGCGCAGCCCGCGGGCACCGGTGCCGCGGTGAATCGCCTGCTCGGCGATGGCTTCCAGCGCATCGGTGGTGAATTCCAATTCCACGCCGTCCATGTCGAACAGCCGGGTGTACTGCTTGACCAAGGCGTTCTTGGGCTGGGAGAGGATCTTCACCAACGAGTCCATGTCGAGATTGGTCACCGAGGCCACCACCGGCAACCGGCCGATGAACTCGGGAATCAGCCCATATTTGATCAGGTCTTCGGGCATGACTTCGGCGAAGTGATCGGTGGTGTCGATCTCGGCCTTGGAGCGGACCTCCGCCCCGAAACCCAGCCCGCGTTTGCCGACGCGGTCGGAGACGATCTTCTCCAACCCGGCGAACGCACCGGCCACGATGAACAACACGTTGGTGGTGTCGATCTGGATGAACTCCTGGTGCGGATGTTTGCGGCCGCCCTGCGGCGGCACCGACGCCTGGGTGCCCTCCAGGATCTTCAGCAGCGCCTGCTGCACGCCCTCACCGGAGACGTCGCGAGTGATCGACGGGTTCTCGCTCTTTCGCGCGATCTTGTCGACCTCGTCGATGTAGATGATGCCGGTCTCGGCGCGTTTGACGTCGTAGTCGGCAGCCTGAATCAGCTTGAGCAGAATGTTCTCGACATCCTCACCGACATAACCGGCTTCGGTCAGCGCGGTGGCGTCGGCGATGGCGAACGGCACGTTGAGCATCTTGGCCAGCGTCTGGGCCAGGTACGTCTTGCCACAGCCCGTCGGTCCCAACATCAAGATGTTGGACTTGGTCAACTCGACCGGTTCGCCGGCCCGGGAATCGCGGCCCTTCTCACCGGCCTGGATGCGCTTGTAATGGTTGTAGACGGCGACGGCCAGTGTGCGCTTGGCGGTGTCCTGGCCGATGACATAACCCTCCAGGAAGTCCCGGATCTCCACCGGCTTGGGCAACTCGTCGAGTTTGACGTCGTCGGCGTCGGCGAGTTCCTCTTCGATGATCTCGTTACACAGATCGATGCACTCATCGCAGATGTAGACGCCGGGCCCGGCAATGAGCTTCTTGACCTGCTTTTGGCTCTTCCCGCAGAAGGAGCACTTCAGCAGGTCACCGCCGTCTCCGATGCGCGCCATGGTGCTGGGAACCTACTTCCTGTTCACCGTCGATCCGTGGATATTGCCGCGTGTATTTCTCGACGCTACCCGCTTGTTCCGGCGCGACGCGACCGTTAAGGCCGAATCGCGTCAGTGATATTCGTGCTTGTCCCGCCTGAACATATCCCGTGCGGGCGCCTGTCGCGCGCCGGAACGCGCCTCCGTGTCTCTGGCGTGTCGCGGCCGTTACGTGACCGAGAGACTCAGTCTTAGTGTGGGCCCGTGGGAATCGCCGTGCCCGACGATACCGTCTTGATCGGCGACGGCGGCCTGGCCACCGAGTTGGAAGCGCGCGGCCACGACCTGTCCGACCCGCTGTGGTCGGCAAGGCTACTGGTAGACGCCCCCGACCAGATCAGGGCCGTGCATCTCGCGTTCTTCCGCGCCGGGGCGATGATTGCGACCACCGCCAGCTATCAGGCGTCGTTCCAGGGCTTCGCCGCCCGCGGCATCAGCCGGGATGACACCGTGCGATTGTTGCGGCGCAGCGTCGAGCTCGCGGTGTCGGCGCGCGACGAGGTGGGCGACGCTGGCGCGCGATGGGTCGCCGCCTCGGTCGGGCCCTACGGCGCCGCGCTGGCCGACGGGTCGGAATACCGCGGCGGCTACGGGCTCAGCGTGGCGCAGTTGGAGTCCTGGCACCGGCCGCGGCTGGAAGTGCTGGCCGAGGCCGGCGCCGACGTGCTCGCCCTGGAAACCATCCCCGATGTCGACGAAGCCGAAGCCCTGCTCAACGTGGTGCGACAGCTGGGGGTACCGGCCTGGCTCAGCTACACCGTTGACGGCGCCGACACCCGCGCCGGGCAGTCCCTGGCCGACGCGTTCGCGGTGGCGGCCGGGGTTCCGGAGATCGTCGCGGTCGGCGTCAACTGCTGCGCACCCGGGGACGTGCTGCCCGCGATCGCGTTGGCCCGGGAGACCGGCAAACCGGTAATCGTGTATCCCAACAGCGGCGAGCGTTGGGACAGCCAGCGCCGCGCCTGGGTGGGCCCGCGACGATTCGCACCGCAGCTGGCCGTGGAGTGGGTCGCCGCCGGCGCGCAGGTGGTCGGCGGATGTTGCCGCGCCCGGCCCGCCGACATCGCCGAGGTGGCAACTGTCCTTGCGCCCTGAGTACACGCTCGGCGCAGGGAATTATGCGGGATTGGCTGAAAGCTTCCGGTACTCCAGCACGGTGTCGATGATCCCGTAGTCCTTGGCGTCTTCGGCGGTCAGGATCTTGTCGCGGTCGGTGTCCTTGCGAACCGTCGCGGCGTCCTTGCCCGTGTGGCGGGCCAGCGTGGTTTCCATCAGCGTGCGCATCCGCTCGATCTCGGCGGCCTGGATCTCCAGGTCGGAGAACTGCCCCTGGATCACGCCTTGCAGCGACGGCTGATGAATCAGCACTCGCGCGTTGGGCAGCGCCATCCGCTTGCCGGGTGTCCCGGCGGCCAGCAGCACCGCCGCCGCCGAGGCCGCTTGGCCCAGGCAGACGGTCTGAATGTCGGCGCGCACGTATTGCATCGTGTCGTAAATCGCCATCAGCGACGTGAACCCGCCGCCCGGGGAGTTGATGTACATCGTGATGTCGCGGTCGGGATCCAGCGACTCCAGTACCAGCAGCTGCGCCATGATGTCGTTGGCCGACGCGTCGTCGACCTGGACACCGAGGAAGATGATGCGCTCCTCGAACAGCTTGTTGTACGGGTTGGATTCTTTGACACCCCAGCTGGAGTGCTCGACGAAGGACGGCAGGATGTAACGGGCCTGCGGCTGGATGTCGGGGTTCATGATGCGGCTCCGTTGACGGGGGCGTTGGTGATGATGTGGTCGACGAAGCCGTACTCCAGGGCTTCTTGGGAGGTGAACCAGCGGTCGCGGTCGGAGTCGGCGATGATCTTTTCGAGCGGCTGGCCGGTGAATTCGGCGTTGAGCCGGAACATCTCCTTCTTGATCACCGTGAACTGCTCGGCCTGAATCGCGATGTCGGCGGCGCTACCGGTCACACCGCCCAGCGGCTGGTGCATCAGTATGCGGGCATGCGGCAAGGAGTAACGCTTGCCCTTGGTGCCGGCCGCCAGCAGGAACTGGCCCATCGAGGCCGCCATGCCCATCGCGTAGGTGGCAACGTCGCACGGCGCCAGCACCATCGTGTCGTAGATCGCCATGCCGGCGCTGATCGAGCCGCCCGGCGAATTGATGTAGAGCGAAATGTCTTTGGTCGGGTCCTCGGCGGCGAGCAGCAGAATCTGCGCGCAGAGCCGGTTGGCAACGTCGTCGTTGACCTCCGACCCCAGGAAGATGATGCGCTCGGAGAGCAACCGCTCATAGACGGAGTCGACGAGGTTCAGACCCTGCGTGTTCGAACGCATGTCACCGCTCACAGTGGAGTACCTGCTTTCTCGTGTTTCATATGCACCGACACTAACCAACCGGCGTCGTCGCGCACTCCCTCACGTACCGACGTTCGCTCAGAGCGTCACTTCGGCTCGTCCGAAGGCTCCTCCGACGCGGCGACCGCTTCCTCAGCGTCCTCGTCGGTGTCGGCGTCCTCGTCGGCCTCGCCGTCCGCACGCCCACCGAAGAACTCGCTGGTATCGATGACATTGCCGTCGGTGTCGGTGACGGTGGCCGCCTCGACCACCGCGGCAATGGTCCGTCCGCGGCGCACGTCAGCGAACATGGCGGGCAGCTGGTTGTTCTGTTGCATGTAGGCCAACAACTGCTGCGGCTCGATGCCGTATTGCTGCGACGTCAGCACCAGCCGTTCGGTGAGATCCTCTTGGCTGACCTGGACCTCGAGATCCTCAGCCAGCGCATCCATCAGCAGCTGGGTCTTGATTGCCTTTTCGGCGGCCGAGCGGGTGTCGGCATCGAACTCCTCGCGTGATGACCCTTGCTCAGCCAGGGCTTCGGCAAACTTGGCTTCGTCGTGCTCGAAACCGTGGATGGCGTTGTGCAGGGTGTCGTCGATCTGGGCCTGCACCACCGCTTCGGGCAGTGGGATGTCGACCTGCTCGAGCAAAGTGTCCAGCGTGGTGTTGCGGATCGCTTCGGCTTGTTCGACGCGCTTGGTCCGGCGAACCTGATCGGTCAGGTTGGCACGCAGTTCGTCGATGGTGTCGAATTCGCTTGCCAATTGCGCGAATTCGTCATCGGGCTCGGGCAGTTCGCGTTCCTTGACCGCCCCGACGGTGACGGTGACTTCGGCTTGCTTGCCGGCGTGTGGACCGGCGGCCATGGTGGTGGTGAAAACTTTGGATTCACCGGCGGACAGTCCCACCAGCGCCTCGTCGAGGCCGTCGACCAGCTGACCGGAACCGACTTCGTGGGATAACCCCTGTGTCGCCGCTTCGGGCACATCTTCGCCGTCGATGGTGGCGGACAGATCGATCGACACAAAATCTCCGTCGGCGGCGGGCCGGTCGACACCGGTCAGCGTGCCGAACCGGGCCCGCAGCGACTGCAGCTCTGCGTCGACGTCGTCGTCGCTGACTTCGATCGGGTCGACGCTGACTTTCAGCGCACTCAGGTCGGGCAGGGTGATCTCGGGTCGAACGTCGACTTCGGCGGTGAAGACCAGCTCCTGGCCGTACTCCTTCTGCGTTACGTCGATCTCGGGTTGGCCCAGCGGCCGCACGTCGGATTCCGTCACCGCTTGGCTGTAGCGGCCAGGCAGCGCCTCGCTGACCACCTGGTCGAGCATCGCCTCGCGCCCGACGCGCGCCTCGAGCAGCTTGGCCGGCGCCTTGCCGGGGCGAAACCCCGGCAGCCGCACCTGCTTAGCGAGCTCCTTGTAGGCACGGTTGAAGTCGGGTTCGAGCTCGGTAAACGGCACCTCGACATTGATGCGAACCCGGGTGGGGCTCAACTGCTCGACGGTGCTCTTCACGGGTGTACTCCTTGGTGTCGGTTCTGCTGGTCTTGCGTTCGTCCGGGCGGCTGGTCGGGGTGACAGGATTTGAACCTGCGGCCTTCCGCTCCCAAAGCGGATGCGCTACCAAGCTGCGCTACACCCCGCGCTGACCTCGCGATCTTACGGCCCGACCCGGCCATCCCCGGCAGCCACCTCACGAGCACGACACGGGACGGCATCATTTGGATTTGACGTCTGCCGCGACGTACAGTCGCGCTCGACTGATACGTGCGGGCGTAGCTCAATGGTAGAGCCCTAGTCTTCCAAACTAGCTACGCGGGTTCGATTCCCGTCGCCCGCTCGAGCTGGTGGTTCCCGGGACAGGGAAGGCCGTCGAGGCCGAGCGTGGCGAGGCTGAGGAGACCGACATCCAGCACCTAGGGACGATGGCCGACATCGACATCCACGGCGTGTGCACGTCGCGCTTCGAACGCGTCCGCGATGCGTTCGAGCGCAACTTTGCGCTGCGTAACGAGGTCGGCGCGGCGGTCGCGGTCTACGTGGACGGCGAGCTCGTCGTCGATCTTTGGGGCGGCTCGGCGGACGAGTCCGGTTCGCGGCCATGGGGCCAGGACACGCTGGCAGCCGTGCTCTCCGCTACCAAGGGCCTGACGAGTACCTGCGTGCACCAGCTCGTCGAACGCGGCGAGCTCGACCTGCATGCCCCGGTGGCCCGCTACTGGCCCGAGTTCGGGCAAGCCGGCAAACAGGACATCACCGTCGCCATGGTGTTGGGCCACCGATCCGGGGTAATCGGGCCGCGCAGTCCACTGCGCTGCGAGGACGTCCTCGACTGGGATCTTGTCTGCGAGCGGCTGGCCGTCGCGGAGCCCTGGTGGGAGCCGGGCACCGCGCAGGGCTATCACCTGTCTACTTTCGGGTTCATCCTCGGCGAGGTGGTCCGCCGGGTGACCGGCCGCACGCTGGGTCAATACCTGCGCAGCGAGATCGCCGAACCGCTGGGCGCTGACGTCCACATCGGTTTGCCTTCGGCCGACCTGGAACGCTGCGCGGACCTGATCGGCAAACCGCATCCTGACGAGTTGCTGGCCAATGCTCCCGACTGCCCGGTCACGCTGGATGACCACCCGAAAGCGGGACTGGCGGTCTCGTGGGGGTTCATCCCCAACGACGAACTCGGGTCCAACGACCGCACGCTGTGGCGCCAACTCGACCTTCCCGATATCGGAGGTCACGTGTCGGCGCTCGGGCTGGCGACTGTCTACAACGCGTTGGCGCAGGAGAAACTGCTCAGTCGCAGCTACATGGAGGTGATCCGGACGTCGCAGGGCGGCTTCGACACCGATCTGGTGTTGGGCCCGCGCGTCGCGGACCACGGTTGGGGATTGGGGTACATGCTCAACCAGCGCTGCGTCAACGGACCCAATCCGCGGATCTTCGGCCATGGCGGCCTGGGCGGTTCGTTCGGATTTGTCGACCTGGAGCACCGCATCGGCTATGGCTACGTGATGAATCGGTACGACGCGACCAAGGCCAATGCCGACCCGCGCAGCGTCGCACTGTCCGACGAGATCTACGCGGCGCTGGGCATCACGAAAAACTGAGCCGATGATTCACGTCTGACATTCGGGGCACCAGAAGACGTTGCGGCCCTCCAGTTCGGCGGTGCGAACCGTCGTCGCACATACCCGGCACGGGTCGCCGGCGCGGCGATAGACGTAGGTGCGGGGCTTTCCGGGACCGTATGACGGTGCACCGTGGTCGTGTTCGGGACGCACCACGATGATCTTGCCGCGCCGCAGACCCACCTTCATCAGCGCCACCAGATCCGTCCACGCCGTGCTGAATTCAATTTCGCTGACCTTGTGGCCGGGCCGATAGGGATCGATGCCGTGGCGGAACAACAACTCGCTGCGATAGACGTTGCCGACGCCGGCGATGACTGTCTGGTCCATCAGCAGCGCCCCGATTGGCCTGCGCGACTTGGTGATCCGCGACCATGGCCAGGCCGGATCGGCGTCGCGGCGCAGTGGGTCGGGCCCGAGCCGCGCCACCACCTCGGCGACCTGTGCGTCGTCGAGCAGTTCGCATACCGTCGGGCCGCGCAAATCGGTGCCGTATTCAGCGCCAACCATTCGCATCCGCACCTGACCGACCGGTGCGGGCATCGCCTCATCGGGCGGGCGCTCCCATTCGGTGAACGTGCCGTACAAACCGAGGTGCACATGCACCGTCGGGCCTTCGGCGTAATGGTGGAACAGATGCTTGCCCCACACAGTGGTGCGGCGCAGGACCCGGCCGTCGACCGCGGCGGCCGACGCGGCGAACCGGCCCTGCGGACTGGAGACCGCCACTGGGCCGCCGGCAAACCGGCGCTGGTGCAGCCGCGCCAGCCGGTGCAGCGTGTGGCCCTCGGGCATAAACGGTTACCCGGTTGGGGCGCCGGGCACCGGCGGCGCCTGATGGGTGCGTTCGTATTCGGCGAGGATGTCGATACGGCGTTGGTGGCGTTCGGCTTCCGACCACGGTGTGTTCACGAACGCGTCGACGATGGCCAGCGCCTCCGGGACGGTGTGCATGCGGCCGCCGATACCGATCAGCTGCGCGTTGTTGTGTTCGCGGGCCAGCGTCGCGGTCTCGACGCTCCATGCCAGCGCGCACCGCGCTCCGGGGACCTTGTTGGCCGCGATCTGCTCACCGTTGCCCGATCCGCCCAACACGATGCCCAGGCTGCCGGGGTCGGCGACCGTGGCCACGGCCGCGGCGATGCAAAACGCCGGGTAGTCGTCCTCGGCGTCGTAGCTGAACGCGCCGCAGTCGATCGGCTCGTGTCCGGACTTCTTCAGGTGCTCGGTGATCTGCAGCTTGAGTTCGTAGCCGGCATGGTCGGCACCCAGGTAGACGCGCATGCCGGTCATTGTGTCAGTCGAATTCGGGTCGTTCGGTGCGGGTTCGCTTGAGCTCCCAGAAGTGCGGGTAGGACGCGAAAGTCACCGAGGCGTCCCACAGCTTGCCGGCCTCCTCACCGCGCGGAATCTTCGACAGCACGGGACCGAAGAACGCCACGCCGTTGACATGGATGGTCGGGGTTCCGACGTCCTCGCCGACGGGGTCCATGCCCGCGTGGTGGCTCTTGCGCAGCGTCTCGTCGTTGGCGTCGCTGGTGGCGGCGTCGGCCAACTCGGCCGGCAAGCCCACCTCGGCCAGTGACTGCTTGATCACGTCGTCGAGTTCTTTGTTGTCCTCGTTGTGGATGCGGGTGCCCATCGCGGTATACAGCGACCCGAGCACGTCGGCACCGTGGGCCTGCTCGGCGGCGATCGCCACCCGGACCGGGCCCCAGGCTTTCGCCATGCCCTCCCGATACTTCTCCGGCAGGTCCTCGCGGCCCTCGTTGAGGACGGCCAGGCTCATCACATGGAAGTTGACCTCGATGTCGCGGACCTTCTCGACTTCCAGGATCCAGCGCGAGGTGATCCATGCCCACGGGCACAGCGGGTCGAACCAGAAATCGGCGACTGACTTCTCGGGCATGGAAAGTCCTCTCATTGATGATGCGGTAGCCGCCCAGCACAACCGAGGCAACGCGACGCGTGTTCCCCGATACCGGCTTTGGGTAAGGATATGCAGCATGGTCGGCTCCGCGACGATACTGGAGGGTTTTCAGGTGGTGCCGCCCGGCTAAGTTGGGACACGTGGTTCTTCCCAATCTCACCCGCGACCAAGCCGTCGAACGCGCCGCCCTCATCACCGTCGACCGGTACCGAATCAGCCTGGACTTGACCGATGGCAACGGCGCGCCCGGCGAACACACCTTCCGATCGACGACAACCGTGGAGTTCGGCGCGCTCGCCGGCGCCGACACCGTCATCGACATCGCCGCCGACACGATTCACAGCGCCACCCTCAACGGCCGCGACCTCGACGTGTCCGGTTATGACGAATCGACCGGCATCGCGCTGAAGGGGCTGGCCGAGCACAACGTCGTCGTGGTGGACGCCTCGTGCCGGTATTCCAATACCGGTGAAGGTCTGCACCGCTTCGTCGACCCGGTCGACGACGAGGTGTATCTGTACTCCCAGTTCGAAACCGCGGACGCCAAGCGGATGTTCGCCTGCTTTGATCAGCCCGATCTCAAAGCCACCTTCGATATCACGGTCACCGCACCCAGCCATTGGCAAGTGGTGTCCAACGGTGCCACCGTTTCCGTCGACAACGGTGTGCACACGTTCGTCACCACCCCGCGCATGAGTACTTACCTGGTGGCTCTGATCGCCGGACCATACGCCCGATGGGACGACACCTACGTCGACGAACACGGCGAGATTCCATTGGGTATCTTCTGCCGGGCGACGCTGGCCGAATTCATGGACGCCGAGCGGCTCTTCACCCAGACCAAGCAGGGATTCGGCTTCTACCACAAGCACTTCGGCACCCCATATGCATTCGACAAATACGACCAGTTGTTCGTGCCGGAGTTCAACGCCGGCGCGATGGAGAACGCGGGCGCCGTGACATTCTTGGAGGACTACGTCTTTCGCAGCAAGGTCACCCGCGCTTCCTATGAGCGGCGCGCCGAAACGGTGCTGCACGAGATGGCGCACATGTGGTTCGGCGATCTGGTCACCATGCGATGGTGGGACGACCTGTGGCTTAACGAGTCGTTCGCCACCTTCGCTTCGGTGCTGTGCCAAAGCGAGGCAACCGAATTCAGCGAGGCGTGGACCACGTTCGCCAATGCCGAGAAGTCGTGGGCCTACCGACAAGATCAGCTGCCCTCGACGCACCCGGTGGCCGCTGACATTCCCGACCTGGCCGCGGTCGAGGTCAACTTCGATGGCATCACGTACGCCAAAGGCGCGTCTGTGCTCAAGCAGCTCGTGGCGTACGTCGGGCTCGAGCATTTCCTGGCCGGTCTGCGCGACTACTTCCGTGAGCACGCGTTCGACAACGCCACGTTTGCGGATCTACTTGGCGCGCTGGAGAAGTCGTCGGGACGTGACTTGTCCGACTGGGGACGTCAGTGGCTCAAGACCACTGGGCTCAACACGCTGCGCGCCGATTTCGACGTCGACGCCGACGGTCGGTTCACCCGCTTCGCCGTAACCCAGAGCGGTGCCGCGCCGGGTGCCGGTGAGACGCGGGTGCATCGGCTCGCAGTCGGTATTTACGACGACGACGGATCGGGCCGGTTGGTCCGGGTGCATCGCGAAGAGTTGGACGTCGACGGCCCGAGTACGGACGTCCCTGCGCTGGTCGGCGTTTCACGTGGGCAGTTGATTCTGGTCAATGACGACGACCTGACCTACTGCTCGCTGCGGCTGGATGCCTCGTCGTTGGACGCCGCATTGCAGCGCATCGCCGATATCGCCGAGCCCCTGCCGCGCACCTTGGTGTGGTCGGCCGCCTGGGAGATGACCCGCGAGGCCGAACTGAGGGCCCGCGACTTCGTGGCCCTGGTCTGCCGTGGTGTTGTCGCCGAAACCGAAGTTGGTGTGGCACAGCGACTATTGCTGCAGGCTCAGACCGCGTTAGGTGCCTATGCCGAGCCGGATTGGGCACGCTCAGAAGGATGGCCGGCGTTCGCCGATCGGCTACTGGAGTTGAGCCGCGGTGCTGAAGCCGGTTCGGATCATCAACTGGCATATGTCAATGCGTTGTGTTCATCAGTGCTGTCCGATCGTCATATCGAGGTGCTATCGGCCTTGCTCGCCGGCGATCCCGCCGAGGTTGGGTTGGCCGGACTGGCCGTGGATACCGATCTGCGCTGGCGGGTTGTCACCGCCCTGGCCAGATCCGGTGCCATCGACGCTGATGTCATCGACGCCGAAATGCAGCGCGACCCCACGGCCGCCGGCAAGCGACACGGTGCGCAGGCCTCCGCTGCGAGGCCGCAGTCGCCGGTCAAAGAAGAGGCGTGGACCGAAGTTACCGAGGACGACACGCTGCCCAACATCACCGGCCGCTCCATCATCGCGGGCATCGTCGCACCGGGCCAGGCAGAGTTGCTCCAGCCGTTCACGACACGGTATTTCGCGACCATAGCCAAGGTGTGGGAGCGCCGGTCCAGTGAGGTCGCACAGACGGTGGTCGTCGGCTTGTATCCGTCGTGGGATATCAGCGACGACGGGATTGCTGCAGCCGACAAGTTCCTCGCGAATCCCGATGTGCCACCGGCATTGCGACGCTTGGTGATTGAGGGACAGGCAGGCGTCAAGCGCGCATCGCGGGCTCGTCGGTTCGATGCAGGCGAGGTTAGTGCTTCCTAGCCGGGTCGGGCGTGCACGGGCTGAGGAATGTTTTGCCATCCTTGGCGGCGACATCTGCGGGGTTGAGCCAGCCGACGTCTTGGAACCAATAGGTGTCGGGCGGGTGCTGGTCTGATCCCTTGATGACCTCGGCGAGGTCGGTACTCGTCCCCCAATGGCCGGAACCGCCGTACGGCGAAAGGTGCATCGACTTCTCGTTGCGCCAATCGAATCCGTCAGGGAGTGGTTGGGAGACACTCATGCCGGCTGGATAGGGCCCGCCCAGCGTGAGACGCTCGACCTCCACCCCGTCCTGACTGCGCGAAGTCAACGCCAGTTCGGCCCGGGTGGGCTCGAAGTCGAGAGCAATACGAGTGATGCCGACGCAGCGTGAACCCGTCCAAATCTGAAGTCGACCGTCAGTGACGCGGGCACCGAAAGCCGGGTCTAAGGACGCCTTTCCCAGAGGATCACATCCGGTCAACAGCGCCGCCACTACCAACAGCACACCGACGCTCCGCATCACGCGTAGCCCCCGTCATGTAAGCCGGCGTCGACTTCGAACTTATTCGGCGTACCGAAGAACTTCTCTCGTGCCGCTGCCGCAAGGTATTCCGCGCTCATACGCACCGGACCCAAGCGGGCCCACTGTTGAGAGTGTCGCTCCTCGTGGTGCAGCACGCGATCCAGGTCTAGGTCGGTCTCGTAAGGCTTGCCGTGGCTGTCCATTTGCCAGCTGTCACCGGAATGAACGATCTTGCGAAGCTGCTCGGCGGGGTCGGTCGAGTGATCGATGTTGACCAGGAAAACGTCACCATGCGTGTTGCCCCCCTGCAAGCTGAGGTGGTCCGCCGGCCAGCCGCCCAGACCCATCAGCATCCCATTGGGGGTCGTGACCAGACTCCCGCCCGTACGGTTGACCGCCCAGGCTTCGTCGTAGCTCCAACTGTTCGCTTTCTGGCGGTCGGCGATCCGCTGAACCTCGGCGGCGGAATACGGCGTCTCAGGAAAGTCGTTCTGCACGCCCGGCGGCTGCTTGCCGTAGCCGGTGCCCGCGTTGAGAATGTAGGTCATCAGCGCGGCCTGTTGCATGTCCCGCGGGCTCATGTCGTTGGGGATCAGGAAGAACGACTTGCCGTCTTTGTCCTTGACCTCCTCCATCCCCTCCAGCACCTTGAAGTTGTCCGGGGTGATGTGTTGCTCTCGGGCGATCTTGACAATTTCCTCCGGCGGTACACCGTTACGCTCGGCGTTTTCCAGCCATTTCTTGTAATAGCCGCCCGGGCTCGGACCGGTGAGCAGGCCGGCGTCTCGCAACGCCTGCTCGTATTTGTTCACAGGGTCAGAGTCGCCAGGACCCGGCTCGCCGGGCTCCTTGCCGTCCTTCTCGCCGCCGAGCGATCGGTATTCGTCGCCGATGGTCCGGATACGCTCGCCAATCACGTTGAGGTCACCGCTGCTCTGCTTGATGACATCTGCGACATCGCCAATCCCCTTGCGGGCGATAGGCACTAGCGTCTGCTCACGGTCCGCACCCTGCGGCACCGCCGACGCCGCATCCTGCACCCACTGCTTGATCTCGTCGAGGTTGCGCCGACCGGCAGCCACCACTGCGGCCGACCGGTCGACCTCGGCGCCGAGCCGTTGATCCAAATCGGCCATCGTCACCAGCACCTGACTTTGCTTGCTGTTAGCCGCGGCATACGAATCAGCTGCCGTACCAGTCCACCGCTCCCCCGGTGCCGCCGACTGCACACGCGTTTGCATCTCGCGCAACTGATTACTGCCGTCGAACTGCGCGCCCTCTTGCGGGGTGCCGTGCCCCAATGTCGAGCGAGCGTTCGACCACGTCGTCATAAACGCATCAAGCGCACCCACCGGGCGACCTTTCTGAGATTGGGGCCGGAGAATAAGTCTAAGAGACTGCGCACTGCGCTTTCGTCACAAATTCACGTGCGGTAATCCGCTGTATCAGGGTGCTGGATCATTCGGCGGTGCGAACCATTCGAAAGCCGCTTCGGTCATTGGGCAAGATAGGGCGGCGGGACGCCGGCGATGACGGCACCGAAGTTGTACAACGCCTTCTTGCCGGGAGACCAGTAACTGCTGTGGGCGGCAACACCGGGAATCCCGCGGCCTCCGGCGGGTCCGGGATCGGCGTCCAGCACGGTGGCGCCGAACTCCGGCGCTGTCGGGTCACCCCCCAGCGTCCACTCGGTGGCAGCGCGGCCCAGTTCGATGATGTCGTTGACTGCTCGTGTGGCGTACACCTGGGCGTCGGGAGCCAGGTTGAAATTGGCGGCACGGTCGACCAGTACACCGGAGCTTCCCACCGCGATCACGTTGTCCACGTCGAGGTGATGCCCGCCCGAGGCCGCCGCACCGACCAGAGTCGAGCCATAGCTGTGCCCGATCACCGTGTCGATCGACGGCGGCCCGGCATGCGACGCCCGCATCCCGCTCTCAAACGCATCCAACGCTCCCGCACCCGCGACTGCGGGATCTGCAGAGGCTGCGTGCGTCACATCCGTCGGCCGGTCGTAACCCATCCATGTCGTGACCGCCACATCTCCGGGTTGCAAACCAGGGTCGGCGCGCAAGGCGGCGTTGTACATCGCAAGCGACCTCTCGTCGCTGTATCGCAGCCGGGGCAGATCTTCACCGGTACCGGGCACGAAGGTGGCATTGCGCTTGGCGTGGTCGGGTTCTCCGATCGAGACCGCGGCGTGGCCCTGATCGTCGATTAGCCCCAGATAGCGTGTGAGCCCGTCCGAGCCCAACGCGGTTTGCACGGCGTGATACCCGTCAACGCGTCGCCGTGCCTCCAGGAGTTGAGGTGCCAAAGCAGCGAATTCGTCGATAGCGACGCCGCTGTGATCACCCATGTACATTCGGCGCGCCAGCTCGTCGACACGGTATTGCATCCGGCTGATGTCGGCTTGTGTGGTCCTGGTCAGCTCATCGAGGTGCTGTCGGTTGTATTTGTCTTTGTCGACGAACGGCATTCCGGGATGGTTGCCGATGCTGTGGTCTCGGCGGTAGAGCCGGTCTTGCTGTTCCGGGCTCAGCTTCACCCAAAAGTCATGGAACTGTTTTGGATCCGGCGGTACCGGCGTCGACAGCGAATCGTCGCCCGTCGCCGTACCGTCCTTCACACCCAGTGCCTGGTACTCGCGCCCGATGGTGCGAATACGTGCGCCAATCAGGCAGAGGTTGCTGTCGATCTGCCTGATCACCTCGGCCACGTCGCGAATTCCCCTGCGGGTGATTGGCATCAGCGCCAGCTCGTAATCGACGCCCTGCGGGAGCGACGCCGCCGCGTCGAGCACCCACTGCCTAACACCATCCAGGTTCTGTCGCCCGGCAGCTACCACGGTAGCCGAGCGATCGACCTCGGCACCTAGCCGCTGATCCAGTACGGCCAGTTGGCCCAGCACGCGCCCCTGCGTGCTATTGGCTTCGACGTACGCGTCGGCCGCCGTACCAGTCCACCGCATCGCCGGTTCCGCTGACTCCACACCACTTTGCGCCCAACGTAATTGAGTGCCGCAGTCGAATGCTGCGCCCTCTTGTGGAGCACCGTTTCCTAACGTGGAGCGGGCGTCAGACCAGGTCGACATAAAGATGGCAAGCGCTCCCACCCAATCTCCCTTGTCCCGCGACCAGTCTCCTCGTAAGTCTAAAAGCCCGCACCCCAGGCCTTTGTCGGAAATTTGCGGTCAGGTGCTGATAGCAATCAGGAGCCGCGCACCACCTGCTTGAGCCGCGGGCATTGATGGTTAAGCGCGTCGAGCGCCTCGTCCGTCATCGTGTTGTATTTGTGGACGTTGGCTATCCACTCCCGGGGCGGATACCCTTCTGCGGACATCTTGTTGGCCTCGCGCTGCAGTTGTGCGTTGAGTCCCATGGCGTCCGCCCACGTGGCCAGCGGCTTCTTCATCTCCGGTGTCGCCACCGAACCCGCTGCGGCGCGCAGCTTGTCACCGAGCGTCGATTCCCTATCGACGATCTCACCCGGGTCGTCTGACGTGCCGTCGTCGAGGCCGGTGTTCATCCACGTCGTCAACTCGTGCGACTGGCGGCCAAGGTTTTCGACAGCCGCGCAGTCCCTTTCCAACGGAGTAGCACCGTCGTGTGTAATCCAAACGGTCGCCGCGCCGCCGCTGGCCACCAGGATCGCGGCGGTCAATACCCACAAGGTGCATCGCCGCAACCAATTCGAAGTCATGCCCGACTTAACCTGTTCGGGTTGAGCCAGCTCGCTGTCATCGAGGTGGTGACCAGTTACCCGATTGTTGGCGTCAACCCGTCGTGACAAGATGCGCATCTTGGTGAGCGAGGAACGGGCCGATGAGGTCGACCACGACCCAGTGCCTCGCCTCATCGGTGTCGATAATGATGCCAAGGTTGTGGGTAACGCCGTCTATGTCCACCGTGACAGGAGAGCCGCGCTCCCACTGGTCGGTTGGTTTGGTCGTGTCGTCGGCAGCGATGACGACACGTTCGATACTGGCGGGGATGTCCTTCAACGCGGGCGTGGACGATGGGTTGAGCACGTGTCCGGTGACGACGACGCCGTGGCTGTTGGTCCACATTGCGGGAGCCTTGCGCTGTTCCACCGCCTCCGCTGTCTGCACTATCTCACTTGTCGGCATCTTGTCGTTGACCATGACATCTACCGGCATCACCCAATCGGATTGCCCAGAGCTGAACACGGCCAGTGGAGACGTCGGGATCGTCCATGACTCGCCGGCGATTGCTGGACGTTCATCACCGGGCGTGACGTACGTTATCTCGCCAATCCTCGTAAATTTCGGGGCCTGTCCGTCCGCCTCGGCATGCATCACGGAGACTGGGGCGTGACTCTTGCCTTGAGCGCACTGCGCAGCGGTAATAAAAGCCGGGAGCCGTTGCCCGGGATGGTCCGGGTCGGGGTAGTCGATATAGAAGCCTGCCGTGCACCACACCGTCGCTGCGTCTGCGTCGCCAAACATGATCGGGACTCCTGGCCGCAAGCGGGCCACCGGGCTCGGCACTAAGGTCGCCTCGTTGATGGGAGGCGGAAATCGGTTGAATGATTGTGTCGCCTGGGCGCTCGATGCTGTTGTAGTCGTAGACTTTTCCGTTGCGTCCGACCCGCATCCGGCCACGCCCAGCGTGAGGACAGCGACGATAACCGGTATCACTGCCGCATACACCGTTCTTTTACGCAGAATCATCCGCATTCCTCTTTCAGGGCCTCGTACTGAAGCTTCTCTTTAACAGCCGCGTTGCTCATCGAACATTCGCAGTTCGAGCCGCCGCTAGGCGGCAAGTCATGACGTGGCCGCAATGGAACCTCCTGACTATTGGTTGCCGGTAGGTTCATGGCGAACGTACGTCGCGAATGGGAGAACATAAAGACTTAATGGGGCGGGTACAAAGTGGTCCTCGTCCCATCTGGCCAGATGATATCGCCGGTCTCCTCGTCCTCTTTAGCTCCGCACGTCGTAGCGTCTTTGATGAGATTTCCATAGTCTCGTATGAGCTGGGCCCTGTCCTGGGAGAGCTTCTGGCCTCTTTCGTACTCCGCCGCCTGCACTGGATCGCGCATATCAAATTTGTGCCCAGGTTCATATTTTTCGTTCCATGCTTTTGCTGCCGCGGTTAGTTCGGCGTTTTTCGCCTTCAACTCAGCGGCTCTTGCAATGATCTTTGCTTGATCTTCGGGTTTGCACTGAGGAGGGTCAGGCGTTGGAGAAGTGGTGGTTGGCGGACTCTTCTTCGGGCTGCCCATCGGGCCGCCCAGCGCCCGGTATTCGTTGCCGATGGCGCGAATCCGCCCGCCGATCACATTGAGTTCGCTATTGGACTGCTTGACCACGTCGGCGACATCAGCAATTCCCTTGCGCGCGATCGGCGTCAACATCTGCTCACGATCCGCACCCGGCGGCACCGACGCTGCCGCATCGAGCATCCACTGCTTGACCGCGTCCAGGTTCTGCCGGCCCGCGTGCACCACTGCGGCAGATCGATCGACCTCAGCACCGAGTCGCTGATCCAACACCGCCATCTGCCCCAAGGCGCGGCCTTGTTTGCTGTTCGCTTCCCCGTACGCATCGGCCGCGGTGCCGGTCCAATGTGCTCCTGGCGCCGCCGATTTCACGCCGCTTTGCGCCTGCCGCAATTGAGTGCTGCGATCGAACTCGGCGCCGTCTTGCGGTGTTCCATCGCCTAACGTCGCACGCGCGTTAGACCAGGTGGACATGAAGGCGTCAAGCGCTCCCACTCGGGCATCTCTTCCTGAGACTCAGACTCCGAACTAACGCGGCGTGGTACCAGTTTTCGGCGAGGTCTCACTCGCCAACGTCACGTGTTCGGTCGGCGCCGCACCGGCCGGAGTGTTTTCGCCGGGCGCTGCTTCATCACGGTTATCAGACACCATTTCGACATCGTCTGCGGCATGCTCACCGTGTTGCTGCGCCAGTTGGCCGGTCTGCTGAACGGCTTGCTGGACCCCTTGCAGCAGCGGTTGAGCCAGCTGCCCGAGTGCCTGGGGCCCGCCTTGGAACATGCCCGCCAACGCCTGAGCCAGCTGGCCTCCCATCTGACCCAGCTGCCCCAGCATCTGACTGGCGCCGCCGGCTCCAGAACCCTTGCCTCCAGCAGGCGCGCCCTGCCCTGGGCCGTCCGGACCGCCGGTCGCCTCCCCGGCCGCCCCCAGCCTGGCCGCCGAGCCCTCGTCGGCTTGGTCATAGGCGTGCGCTGCCGCCTGCAGAGACTCGGAAAGGTGCCTCCCGACGTTGACTGCCCCTTGAATCGAGCCCTGTCGCGCGTCGAGCGCACCGCCCAAAGCCGCATGCACCGCGGAGGCGATCGGTCCATGTGTCAACTCAACATCGGTCGCCTGCGTGGTCGAACCGAGCAACCCCGACACGCCCGACACGACGTCTGAATGGGTCTGAGCAAACCTCCGCAAACCGTCGGTCTCCATGAACAGATTCTCTTGGGTCACGTGCCCCTCGTCTCAGCGATTACGCCTACCTACGCTGCGCATAAGTCTAAGGGCGTGCAGACGAGGGTCAGACCGGTAATTTCGCACCGTGTCCGACCGAGCCGGACGGAACTAAGCCGGAGAGATACCGGAACTCAGTACCCGGACCGCACTGATCAGCCCATCGAGCAGATTGCCGTCCTGGAACGCCGCCGCAGCCGCAGCAACGCCCAGCGGTGCGGCCGATTCGGCTCCCCGGCCGCGCAGTTGCGACCCGTAAACGACCTCGATCGCGCGCTGGTCAGGCGAGACCGCCACCAGCACGGCATTGTCGGGCGTGGGCACGTCGGCGAGGATTTCGCGGGCCCGGGCGGCGGTGTCGTCGCCAAGATCGCCGAGATACACCGCGAACCGCGCATCGGAGGCTCGCGACCCATAGGTCAGCGCGTCATCGAGCGTGGCGAGGTCTTTGATCCGGAACGGGTAGTGCACGGACACATCGCCGGGCTCGGTGACCCCGGAGATCCGTCCACTGGCGGTGATCACCGAGCCGCTGGGCAACCCGGCGGGTTCGATGGTCGCAATCTCACCACTTGCCACTGGCGCCACCTCCCACGGTCAATTCAGAGCCATGACCATGGTGACCATCACCGACAGCCTCGTCGGTGGCGGCCCACAAGATCGGCGGGTGGACCCATGGCTCGGACAACGTGTAGGTCGCCGGGTGGGCGCCCTTGTGCGACCAGATCAGCGTCACCAGCACGATCACCAGCAACAACGGGATTCCGAGGAAATAGAGGTGGATCTCCATCAGGCTCACGAGGCAAACCGTATCCCACCGCTGCTTGGCAGTGAAAGGGCCTCGCTCGTTACCTATTGCGACTGTGGTCGGTGCATGTGACGACGATGGCCTCGCTACGAACACGTCCGATCCGGCGCAGCTGATGAGGAAGTGACGAGTCGAAATATGCGCAGTCGCCCGCTTCCAAGGTGACGGTCTGATCTCCGCAACGCATTTCGACGGTCCCGGAATGAATGAACACCAACTCTTGTCCAGCGTGGACTGGGTGCGGATGCTCGCCGAACTCACGGGTGGGATGAACAATAAAGGGAGACATGGCTTTTCCCAGCATGGCGGCCGCCACCGCATGGTACCGGTCCACCGAGCGCCCCTTGGCGCGGTCGATCGACAGCGTCGTATCCGCTGAATTCTTGGAGAACAGCTGCGCTACATCGACTTCAAGCGCGCGGGCCACCTCTAATGCCACCGCGATCGACGGGGTCGAACGCTGACGTTCGATCTTCGAAAGGTAACTCTTGGTCAACCCGGTCGCGTCGGCGAGTTGCTCAAGCGTCATCCCGCGCTGCAGACGCACTGAGCGCAGCAGAGCACTCATCGCACCTCCGTTATCGCGAGCGGGCTACCGACAGGAGGAGTTTACACGCTCAACGATAGGACACCTGGTGTCTTATGGTTGACGTTGTGTTAGCGTCTGGTGCATGGTCCTTGCAGCTGCCGTGCAGTTAGAGGCGGTACTCGGCGATATCTCGGCCAATTTGGCCGCCTGCGAACGGCTTGCCGACGAAGCGGGCCAAGCAGGCGCCACCGTCATCGCGCTTCCGGAATTCTTCACGACCGGAATTGGGTTCGAAAAGTCGCTTGCCACAGCCGCTCTGCCGCCAGACGGTGCGGCCACCGAACTATTGACCACGCTCGCCGCTCGCCATGGGGCGTTAGTCGGAGGTTCGTTTTTGTGCCGCGACCCTGACGGCCAGGTTCGCAACGCCTACCTGCTCGCTGATGCCGGCGGTGTCGTGGGACGTCACAATAAGGACCTGCCCACCATGTGGGAGAACGCGTTCTACGTGGGCGGCGACGACGACGGCGTCCTGAACACTCGGGAGCGCACGGTCGGGGCGGCGGTGTGCTGGGAGTTGATGCGCACTCAAACCGTTCGACGCCTACGCGGCCGGGTAGATCTGGTCATGACGGGCTCGGGGTGGTGGTCGGTTCCCGCTTGGACACCCCGCTCGATGTTCGCCCGACTCGAGAAGGACAACTCCGCCACAGCCCGTCGGGCGGCGGCGTCGTTTTCGCGGTATGTGGGTGCGCCGGTCGTCCATGCCGCCCACGCCGGCTCGCTGACCTGTCCGATGCCATGGCTGCCCGTGCAATACCGAGGTTATTTCGAGGGCTCAACGCTGATCGCCACAGCAAGCGGCACCGTCGTCGCCGAACGTCGCGCCGACGAAGGAGAAGGGGTCGTTCTCGGCGAAATCACCCTCGGCCGCGAGAGCGCCACCCTGGAACCACCGGCCGGCTTTTGGCTGCATCAACGCGGCTGGTTGTCGGCTGCCACCTGGCATTACCAGCGCTGGCATGGGCAGCGTTGGTATCGACGTCACGTCGCAGCCAAGTGAGGCAGCTGTTTCATCGCACACGACAAAGGAGACTTGATCTTGGAGTGCACGAGCAAGGTGTTGGGCACCGACACGGTTGTGACGCTGCTAGCGGCCGGTCTGATCTTCCTGCTGGCCTTGGGCCTGGGCGTATGGAAGTACCGCCAGATGGCCACCAGGCCCGAACATCTCGCTCACCCATATGTGGACATCGCACACCGTGCGGCTCTGCTCTACTCGTTCGCCACGTTGCTGACTGCCGCGTTCGTCGAGCTCAGCGCCTGGCCGAGCTGGCTGAATCTGACCGCCGCAATGGTGCTGGTCTTCTTCTTTGTCGCCGCCATCGTCAGCTACATCGTGCACGGCGCCCTGCAAGACACCACGAATCAGTTCGAGCACCCGGGTCCGGGAATGCACATCTCGATGGCGCTGCTCATCATCGGTGAAATCGGCGGCTTCGGGGTCCTGCTGGCCGGGTTCATCGCCGCTCAATTCGCCTGAGGGCTACGCGGCTCCCTCACCCAGGTACCGCGCCCAGGCCGGGTCGAGTTCTTTGACCGTCGACAGCAACCGCCAGTGCTGCCCCTTCGGCGATGCCGGCGCCAACCGCAGCGACCAGCCCAGCTCGGCCAGCAGCCGATCCCCCTTGCGGTGGTTGCACGTCGAGCAACACGCCACGCAGTTCTCCCAGGAATGGTCTCCGCCGCGGCTGCGGGGCACCACGTGGTCGACGGTGTCGGCCTTCGACCCGCAGTAGGCGCAGCAGAAGCGGTCGCGGTGCATCAGCGCCGCGCGGGTCATCGGGACCCGGGCCCGATAAGGCACCCGCACATAGGATCGCAGCCGGATCACCGACGGCACCGCAATCGACCGGGTCGCCGAGTGGATCACCGGGCCGGCCGGATCGTCGTGCACGACGTCGGCCTTGCCGCAGATCAACATGATGATCGCCCGTCGCATCGGCAGTGCGGTCAGCGGCTCGTAGGTGGAGTTCAGCAGTAGCACCCGCCGGCGATTCCAGATGGATCCAGCGTCACGCGCGGGGGGCGGAGGGCCGTCGACGCTGTGCAGGCATGACCCGGCTGCGGGGCCGGTTAGCCCTGCCGCGACACCGGAACTGCGGTGGCCGCGGCGTCTCTTATGCTGCGCCATACGTCCTCCGCCGAACAGTCCACCATGATTCGCGATCGATCGCACGCCGAATTGGCGTGTCTGCGCTGGTCGATCCGGTGAACAACCAGTGCCCGCGCTACCGCGGCCGGTGGCCCACCGGCGCATGCCCCACAATGGAGGAGATGGAACCGCTACAACAACCGTCGTTCTATGACGCCGTCGGCGGCGCCGAGACCTTCCACGCCATCGTCGCGCGTTTCTACGAGCTGGTCGCCGAGGACGAAATTCTGCGCCCGCTTTATCCCGAGGATGATTTGGACGGGGCCGAGGAGCGGTTGCGGATGTTCCTGGAGCAGTACTGGGGCGGTCCGCGGACCTACTCGGAACGGCGAGGCCACCCGCGGCTGCGGATGCGGCATGTCCCGTTCCGGATCACGCCGATCGAACGCGACGCCTGGTTGCGGTGTATGCACACCGCAATCGCATCCATCGACTCGCAGACCCTGGACGACCAGCATCGCCAAGAGCTGCTGGACTACCTGCAGATGGCGGCGCACTCACTGGTCAACTCCGCGTTCTGATGGGTCGTCATAGTGCGCCGTGGTGGCGCGATGCGGTGTTTTACCAGGTCTATCCGCGGTCGTTCGCCGACAGCGACGGCGACGGCGTCGGCGACCTCGACGGGGTGACCATCCGACTGGACTACCTCGCCCAGCTGGGCATCGACGCGATCTGGATCAATCCGGTCACCGTCTCGCCGATGGCCGATCACGGCTATGACGTCGCCGATCCGCGTGACGTCGACCCGTTGTTCGGCGGTCTGGCCGCCCTCGAGCGGCTGATCGCGGCGGCCCACGACCGCAACATCAAGATCACCATGGATCTGGTGCCCAACCACACCAGCTCGGCGCACCCGTGGTTCCAAGCCGCGCTGGCCGCCGGCCCCGGCACCGACGCGCGCGAGCGCTACATCTTCCGCGACGGCCGCGGTCCCAGTGGGCTGGAGCCGCCGAACAACTGGGAGTCGGTGTTCGGCGGTCCGGCATGGACCCGGGTCAACGAGCCGGACGGCAATCCGGGCCAGTGGTATCTGCATCTGTTCGACGCCGAGCAGCCAGACTTGAATTGGGACAACCCGGAGATCTTCGACGATTTCGAGAAGACGCTGCGGTTCTGGTTGGAGCGCGGGGTGGACGGCTTCCGCATCGACGTCGCGCACGGGATGGCCAAGCCGCCGGGTCTGCCGGACATGGCGGCCGTCGACCGCAGCCGGATGTTGCGCAACAAGGACGACGACCCCCGGTTCAACCACGTGGGAGTGCATGCGATTCATCGCGACATCCGCAGGGTCATCGACGACTATCCGGGCGCGGTGACCATCGGGGAGGTGTGGGTCCACGACAACGCCCGCTGGGCAGAGTATTTGCGCCCCGACGAACTGCACCTGGGCTTCAATTTCCGGCTGGTCCAGGCGCATTTCGACGCCACCGACATCCGCGACGCGATCGAGAATTCGCTGGCCGCGGCGGCGATCGAAAATGCCACCCCGACATGGACACTGTCCAACCACGACGTCGAACGGGAAGTCACCCGCTACGGCGGCGGCGCGGTCGGGCTGGCCCGGGCGCGGGCGATGGCGATGGTGATGCTCGCCCTGCCCGGCGCAGTGTTCATCTACAACGGGGAAGAACTCGGACTACCGAACGCGGAGTTGCCCGATGAGGTGCTGCAGGACCCGACGTGGGAACGCTCGGGGCATACCGAGCGTGGCCGCGACGGGTGCCGCGTTCCGATGCCGTGGGACGGTGACACACCGCCATTCGGGTTCTCGACCGCTGCCGACACGTGGCTGCCAATTCCACCGGACTGGGCGGCACTGACCGCCGAGAAGCAACTTGCCGATACCGGCTCGACGCTGACGTTCTTCCGGCGCGCGCTCGAACTCCGCAGCCGCCGAGCGGAATTCAAAGGCACCCGGATCGACTGGCTGACCGCGCCGCGCGGCGCATTGATGTTCACCCGCGGCGAGTTGGTGTGCGTGCTCAACGCCGGCATGCGGCCGCTACGGCTACCCGAGGGTGACGTTCTGTTCGCGAGCGCACCCGTCAGAGACGGTGAGTTGCCGTCGCACGCCGCGGCTTGGCTGGTGTAGCGCGCCGCGGCCCGCGGAGTCAGCGCATCGCCAGCGTCGCGTACGCGCGCCGCCGATACACTGAACCGTACCGTGCGTCGATCCGCAACCAGGTCGGCGAGATCCGGACCCGCACGATCTCATCGGCGTTCGACTTCGGCGGCAGGAAACCCATTGCGGTCAAGGCGAATATGCAGCGCATCGGTACACCCACGCTGGCGTCGGCCGAGCTGACCCGAAGCACCTCGTGCTCAAGCAGCGATACCGGCGGGCCATGCCGGCTGCCATGCTCCTTGGCCAGTTGCGCGCCGCGCTGCACCAAATCCAGCATCGGGCGCACTGGTACGTCGTCGAGATGGGCGAACCCCGACTCCGGCGGCAAAGCGCCGCGCCACGCCGAATCGACCGGGAAGCCCGGCTCGACGTAACCATAGCCGTCCATCGCGGACAGGCCACGGGCCAATTCGTCTGCCCCGACGGTCAAGTCGTCTGGGCGCATGCTGCCGGTCACTGCCCTGCCGGCCAACACGTCGAAACCGGTGGCGACCCATGCCGTGAGCACTTCACTCGGCCGTGCGCGCAGTCGGATGACCGCGGCTTCGTCGAGGCGTAGTGCCCGCGCGACGAACGCGGCCAGATCTCCGCGGTGGGCGGCCATCGACGTTGGGCCCAACCACACTCCGCGCTCGGCTACCGCTGCCACCGCTGCAGATACTCCCGATGGTGCGACGTGAGCCGCACCAGCCGCTGCTCGTCGATGTGGACTGCGGCGAGCTGTGTTTCGGCCACCACCGCGGGCTTGGCGGCCGGACCGGCGTTGACCGAGCGCACCTCATAGCCGACCGTGAAGTCCACCGCTCTCAGCCGTTTCACCCACATGGTCACCTGCAGCGGCGAATCCGCCAGTCGGAGCTGATCTTTGTAGGTGACCCGCACGTCGGCGATCAGCAGACCGATGGTGGTGATATCGGCACCGAAAGGCTCACGCAGAAACGGCACGCGGGCCTCTTCGAGAATGGTGACCATCGTGGCGTGGTTGATGTGCTGGTACATGTCGATGTCTGACCATCGCACCGGCACAGGTGCGACAAAACCATTGGTCACCCCGATGATCCCCGTCCGCTAGTGCGCGTCATGCGCCGAATCTGACGTGCGGCCACCGACAGCGTAGCCAAGTCCTTGTCACCGCTTTCATAAATCTCGGTGAGCGTACGACGTGCCCGCTCGACTCGCGACGCGCTGGTGTGTTCCCATTCGCCGATCTTCTCTTCGGCGCTCTCGTCGGGCTCGCCGACAGCCAGCACGTCGAAACACAGTGCGCGCAGCGAGGCGTAGATATCATCGCGAATAGCCAAGCGCGCCAACGAATGCCAACGGTCTATCCGGGGCAGCTCCGAGACCGCGGTCAGTAGCCCGTCGGTACCGAGGCGGTCCATCAGCGCGAAGTAGGTGTCGGCGACCTCCGCGGCATCCCGGTCGTCGATGTCCGCGATGTCGATGATGTCGAGCAGGCTGTAACGGTACAAACCGGTGGCGACGCTGTATGCCAGCTCGTCCGGGACGTCCTGCGAAATGAATTCGGCGGCTACCTTCTCGACGATGGCTTTGTCGTCACCGCGCAACCACTCCGAGATCCGGGGCGCCAACGCCCGTACGTTCTTGGCGAACCGGTTGATCTCGGCGCCGACTGCCAGCGGCTGTGGCCGGTAGTTGAGCAGCCAGCGTCCGGCCCGGTCGATCAGCCGGCGGGTGTCCAGTGTCATGCGGTCCGACAGTGAGACGGACAAGCCGGCCGCGCGGATCTGGCGCCACAACTCCCCCACCCCGAAAATCGCATCGGTCGCCGCATAAGTGCGGACCGCGTCGACTGGGCTCACGCCAACATCTTCGGTGATGCGGTAGGCGTAGGTGATGCCGCTGGTGTCGATCAAATCGTTGATCAGCATGGTGGTGACGATCTCGCGGCGCAGTTGATGCGAGCGGATCTCGGCACCCAGCCGCTCCCGCAGCACCGCCGGAAAGTACTGCGGCAACCGGGAAGCGAACACTTCCTGATCGGGTAGATCGGTGGTCAGCAACTCGTCTTTGAGCACGAGCTTGACATGTGCCATCAGGGTGGCCAGTTCCGGTGAGGTGAGCCCGAGGCCGGCCTCGGCCCGCCGGTGGATCTCCTTCTCCGTCGGCAGGGCCTCGAGTTCGCGGTTCAGGCCGCGTTCTGCCACAAGGTATTTGATCTGGTCGGCATGGACCGGCAGCAGACTGGCGGCGTTGGCCCGGCTGGTTCCCATCAGGTCGTTCTGGTCGATATTGTCCGCGAGCACCAAGTCGGCGACTTCGTCGGTCATCGACTCCAGTAGCTCGGTACGTTTCTCGGGCTTGACCTTGCCAGCGGTGACCGCCGCGTCGACCAGAATCTTGATGTTGACCTCGTGGTCGGAGCAGTCCACACCGGCTGAGTTGTCCATCGCGTCGGTGTTGATCCGGCCGCCGCACAGGTCGAACTCGACCCGGCCGAGGGAGGTGACGCCGAGGTTTCCGCCCTCGGCAACGACCTTGGCGCGCAACTGGTTCGCGTTGACTCGTACCAAATCGTTGGCCCGGTCGCCGACGTCGGAGTCGGACTCGGCTTCGGCCTTGATGTAGGTGCCGATACCGCCGTTGTAGAGCAGGTCCACCGGTGCTTTGAGGATCGCGCGCACCAGATTGGGCGGCGACATCTCGCTTACGTCGTCCTCGATTGTCAGCGCGGCGCGGACCTGATCGCTGATCGGGATGGTTTTGTGTTCGCGGCTGTGGACCCCGCCGCCCTCGCTGATCACCGATGTGTCGTAGTCGTCCCAGCTGGAGCGGGGCTGCTCGAACAGCCGCCGGCGTTCCTCCCAGGAAGCCGCGGCATCTGGATCGGGGTCGAGGAAGATGTGCCGGTGGTCGAAGGCGGCGACCAATCGAATGTGTTTGGACAACAGCATGCCGTTGCCGAACACGTCGCCGCTCATATCGCCGATCCCCACCACGGTGAAGTCTTCGCTTTGAGTGTCGACGCCCATCTCCCGGAAATGGCGCTTGACCGCCTCCCAGGCGCCGCGGGCGGTGATGCCCATAGCCTTATGGTCGTATCCCACCGACCCGCCGGAGGCGAATGCGTCGCCCAGCCAGAACCCGTATGACTTGGCGAGGTCGTTGGCGATGTCGGAGAACGCGGCGGTGCCTTTGTCGGCGGCCACCACCAGATAGGCGTCGTCGCCGTCGCGACGCACCACCTCGGGCGGGGCGCTGACCTCACCGGTGGTGTGGTCGACGTTGTCGGTGATCTCCAGCAGCCCCGAGATGAAAAGTTTGTAGCAGGCCACGCCCTCCTCGCGGCTGGCGTCCCGGTGCGCGGCGGGGTCACCGGTGGGCAGCGGCGGCCGCTTGACGACGAATCCGCCCTTGGCGCCGACGGGGACGATGACGGCGTTTTTCACTGCCTGCGCCTTGACCAGGCCCAGGATTTCGGTTCGGAAGTCGTCTCGGCGGTCCGACCAGCGCAGACCGCCGCGCGCCACGTAGCCGAATCGAAGGTGCACGCCCTCGACGCGCGGCGAGTAGACGAAAATCTCGAACTTCGGTCGCGGCAGCGGCAACTCGTCGATCAGTTGAGCGTCGAGCTTGAGCGCGAGCACGTTTCGGCTTCGAGCCGAGTCCTCCCGCGTCACGAAGTAGTTAGTCCGCAGCGTCGCTTGAATCAGCGAGGCGAACGCACGCAGAACGCGGTCGGTGTCGAGGCTCTGCAGCGCGTCGATGTTCGCGGCGACGGTCGCGGCCGCGGATTGGGCATCCCGGCTCTTCGGCGAACTGGACGGGTCCGGATCGAACAACGCCTCAAACAGTGCGACCAGCGCCCTTGCGGTGTACGGGTTTTCGGTGAGCACCGATTCGATATGTGGCTGGCTGTAGGGGAAACCGGCCTGCCGCAGATACTTTGCGTAGCTGCGTAGCACCACGACTTGCGGCCAGGTGAGGTCGGCGCGCAGGACCAGCTCGTTGAATCGGTCGATCTCGACGCGTCCCTGCCAGATGGCGGTCACCGCGTCGGCGAATCGCTGTGCGGCGGCTTCGCGCTCGGGCCCTTCGGACGCCAGCGAGATGGTGGGATGCGGCGAGATCTTGAATTGATAGATCCACACCTTCAATCCGTCGGGACGGGCAACGGTGAACGGTCGCTCTTCGAGCACCACTACGCCCATCGATTGCAGCATCGGCAGCAGTCGGCTCAGGGACGCTGTCCTACCACCCAAATACCACGTCAGCAGCGCGATCCCGTCGCCGTCATCATGGTCGGAGAACACCAGTTTGACTGAATCGTCGCTCAACGATTCGATGACGGCGATGTCCTTGATGGCGTCGGCGGGCGCGATGGCCTGTTTGTATGCCTCCGGGAAAGCCGCCGCGTAGTGCTCGGCCTCGCGCTGCGCGATGGAGCCGCTTTGCACAGCACCGAGCAACCGGTCGCCCCAGGTGCGAGTGGCCTCTGTCAGCAGGCCCTGGATACGTACGCGGTTGGCCTCGGAGGTGTCGACGTCCGACGACGCAGATGCTTCCGGCAGCCGGACGACGAAATGCACTAGCGCCCAAGGCGCCTCGCTGACCCGGGCGGTGTATTCCAGGCTCGTGCCACCGAATTCGCGGACCAGGATGTCCTGCATTTCCAATCGGACAGCGGTGGTGTAGCGGTCGCGCGGCAGATAGACCAGACAAGACACGAGTTGTCCGAGTCGATCGGCGCGCAGGAACAGCAGTGCCCGTCGCCGCGACCCGAGATCGACGACGGCCGTTGCCATCGTCAGCAACCGTTGGGCGCTGAGCGCGAACAGCTCCGAACGTGGCACTGTCTGGATGATGTCGAGCAGCAGCTGCCCCGGATGGCTGGGGTCGCGTTCGGACAACGCGAGTGCCTCCTGCACCCGACCGGCGATCATCGGGATCTCCAAGACGTTGGCGTTCATAGCGGCGACGGTGAAGAGTCCGACGAACCGATGCTCGACGACCCGATTGCCGCCGTTTTCCCGGATGACGACGATGTAGGGATAGGCGCCGAAACGCACATAACTGGGAACCGTCGCCTGGGCGAGCACCAGCAGCTTGTTGTCTTCGGTCAACCGGGTCCGCGACGCCTTGCGCAGCCGCAGCACGCCCAGTCGCGCTGATTCGTCGACCGACACCTGCCCGTCGAGCACCGGGCCGCGTTGGTAGCCCAGCAGGATGAAGTGTCCGTCCGCCAGCCAGCGCAACAGGGCGGCGACATCACGTCGGTCCGGGCCCGAAAAGCGTCCGTCCCGGTCGGTTTCGACATTGTCGGCCAGTCCGTTGAGGGTCGCGGTCATCGCTGTGGAATCGGCGGCGACCTGACGGACATCGGCCATCACGTTGGGCAGCAGTCTTTCGGCCTCGGCGAGGGCTTTGCGGTGTGCCGACGGCGAGAGCTGCACGTGGATCCACATCTCATTGATCTGGCGGCCATCGCCCGGCGCAGCCCCGGCAGTGTTCGGTCCGACGCTCACCAGATCACCGGAGGGGTTGCGGCGCACCGCGAATACCGGATTCATGATGCCGACATAAGCCACCCCGAGCCGGTGCAGCAGGACCGCGACGGAGTCCATCAGCATGGCGCCGTACTCGGTGACCACTTGCATCGCGGGGCCGATGCCCGCGCGGTCGTCGGCCGGATAGACCGCCACCCGGGTCTCGCCGGGGCGGCGGTGCTGCGCCAGGCGGAAATGGGCGCTCAGCATCGCCGGCGTCACGGCCCCGGCAGCGGCGCGGTTGATGACGGCGGTATCAGCGAACTGCCCGTCGGAGTCGGGCGCGTCGCCGTGCGGGCCGCGGTAAGTAGCGGTGTAAGCCTTCGGAATCCAATACGGAACGTCGTCAGCCCCGGCGAATTCGGTCCAGCCGGCCGGCAGACGGAAGTCGTGCTCCGACGACGGTGCAGGACGTCCCGGAGACCCAGGGTGCGGATAGCCCCGATTGCCGGGGCCCGGATGTTCCGGTCTTCCCCCTGGGTCGATCGTCATGCCGACGGCTCCTGACTCAGCACGCCTACCAGCGCTGCTGCCGCCGACATTAGTCGCGAGTGAGCCTGCGGTGGGTCACTCTGTGCGGACGCGCGGCCTCGGCGCCGAGCCGTTCGACCTTGTTTTCTTCGTACGCACCGAAGTTGCCTTCGAACCAGAACCACTTGGCCTCGTTGTCGGCGTCGCCTTCCCACGCCAGGATGTGCGTACAGGTGCGGTCCAGAAACCAGCGATCGTGTGAGATGACCACGGCGCAGCCGGGAAATTTCTCCAACGCGTTCTCCAGCGAGCTCAACGTCTCGACGTCGAGGTCGTTGGTGGGCTCGTCGAGCAGGATCAGGTTGCCGCCTTCTTTGAGCGTCAGCGCCAGGTTAAGTCGGTTGCGTTCGCCACCGGACAGCACCCCGGCCGGCTTCTGCTGGTCGGGTCCCTTGAAACCGAAGGCGGAGACGTAGGCACGCGACGGGATCTCGCTCTGCCCGACCTGGATGTGGTCGAGGCCATCGGAGACGACCTCCCACACATTCTTTTTGGGGTCGATTCCGGCGCGGGTCTGATCGACGTAGCTGATCTTGACGGTCTCGCCGACCTTGACGGTGCCGCTGTCGGGTGGTTCGAGACCGACGATGGTTTTGAACAGCGTGGTCTTGCCGACCCCGTTGGGTCCGATGACGCCGACGATGCCGTTGCGGGGCAGCGTGAACGACAGATCTTTGATCAGCGGGCGGCCTTCGAAGCCCTTGTCCAGGTGTTCGACCTCGACCACCACGTTGCCCAGCCGCGGGCCGGGCGGGATCTGGATCTCCTCGAAGTCGAGCTTGCGGGTCTTTTCCGCCTCGGCGGCCATCTCCTCGTAGCGCTGCAATCGCGCCTTGCTCTTGGCTTGCCGTGCCTTGGCGCCGGAACGCACCCAGGCCAGCTCGTCTTGCAGGCGCTTTTGCAGCTTGGCGTCCTTGCGGCCCTGCACTGCCAGCCGCTCGGCCTTCTTCTCCAAATAGGTGGAGTAGTTGCCCTCATACGGGTAGGCGCGGCCCCGGTCGAGTTCGAGGATCCATTCGGCGACGTTGTCGAGGAAGTACCGGTCGTGGGTGACCGCCAGGATCGCCCCCGGGTAGCTGGCCAGGTGCTGCTCGAGCCACTGCACGCTTTCCGCGTCGAGGTGGTTGGTCGGCTCGTCGAGCAGCAGCAGGTCGGGTTTGGACAGCAGCAGCTTGCACAATGCGACCCGACGCCGCTCGCCGCCGGACAGGTGGGTGACCGACTCGTCGGGCGGCGGGCAGCGCAGCGCGTCCATGGCCTGCTCGAGCTGGGAGTCGATGTCCCAGGCGCCGGCGTGGTCGAGCTCTTCTTGCAGCCGGCCCATCTCCTCCATCAGCTCGTCGGTGTAGTCGGTGGCCATCAGTTCGGCGACCTCGTTGAACCGGTCGAGCTTGACTTTCAGTTCGCCGAGACCTTCTTCGACATTGCCGCGAACGGTCTTCTCCTCGTTCAGCGGCGGCTCCTGTTGCAGGATGCCGACGGTGGCGCCGGTGGCCAGGAAAGCATCCCCATTGTTGGGCTTGTCCAGGCCGGCCATGATCCGCAAGACGCTCGACTTGCCGGCCCCGTTGGGGCCCACGACGCCGATCTTGGCACCGGGCAGAAAGCTCAGTGTGACGTCGTCAAGGATGACTTTGTCGCCGTGCGCCTTGCGGACCTTTTTCATCGTGTAGATGAACTCAGCCATGCAGCAGTGTTACCTCTCTGGTCTTCCGGAAGTGCTCGTGGCCCATCCTAGGCAACGGTGCCGCGGGGCCGTTTAGGCCGACAGCGGCAGCCCGATCTCCGCGTCGGATTGGGCATCTGCACCGTGGGCCTCCTCATCGGAATTGGCCTCGGGCTGCGATGACGCGTCGCTTTCTGCGGCGACCGTCTTCTCCACCCGCGCGAGGCAGCGGGACAGATCGGGGCCGACGGCGGTGGCGCGCATTTCCAGCGACGACCGGCGGATGCCCTCTTTGTCCTCGTATTCGCTGGTGTGCACGTGGCCCGCGACGATCACTGCCGAGCCCTTGCGCAGCGACGCGCCTACGCCGGTGACCAGCCAGCCCCAGCAATTGACGGTGACGAATAGCGAGTTCCCAGGCTCCCAGGTGCCATCCGCGCCACGTCGGCGCGAGTTGCTCGCAACACGGAACTTGATCACCTCTTGGTCACCGACCTGGCGGCGTTGTAAGTCATTGACGATATTTCCGACTACGGTCAGCGGCGTTTCGAACATTGCTCATCCCTTCCTGATTGCGGCGGTCGCTTCGGTGTGATCCCGCCGGTGCTGCTCACATTGAGCGCCGGCGGCGCGACACTCCGGCCGGATCAAGCGCAGCAATTGGTGGCAGCTGTGGAGAAACCGCCGTCTGGGGATAAGACATCGCAAGCAGCGACGCGGCGACGAAAACGCCAACCGCTAGTCGGCGATCACGCCAGCGCAGGCCTGTCGACGGTGACCGGTACGTTCCAATTCGAGAAAAACATCTCGACGTAGTCGTCCTTGCTCGGCCCGAACATGGCCTGGACGAGCTGGTGGTCTCCGCTTTCCTGGATCCAGACAGTGGTCGACATCCGCTTGGTGGTGTCCAGCGGCACGATCTTGTTCACCGCGTCCGCGGTGACCTTGCCGGAAACCCGAATAGTCTGCTGGCCTCCGACGGTCTCACGGCCTTCGACTTTGGGATCGATGAAGTCGGACATCATGTTGGCCAGCCCAGTGTCCGGGTTCAGCATTGCGGCAACGTCGTAGACGTTGGACGTAGGCCCGTAATCTTTGAAGCCCTCCCCGGGCAGCGCCACATACAGGCGGCTGTCGAGTTCGACAAATGCGATGTCAACTTCCGCGGCCATGATCGTGATCTTGGCGTTGCCCTTGGCCGCGGGGGCGGGCTCCCTGGACAGGTCGCCCTCCAACCTCTTGACCGGCATCTCCGCAATTTTGCCGGCCACCGATTGCACCACGTGCACGCTCTTCAGGTCCTTGGTGGTCGTGCTGGACTCCTTGAGCAATGCCGCGGGGTCCGGCAGCGGCTCGTCGGCCTGCTTCGACGGCGAAGTCGACGATGACGCTGACGACGGCGACGGCGGCGACGACGTTGACGACGGCGGCTGCGGCGGCGTGGACGCGGGAGCGCAGCCGGCGACAAGGACAACTAGGACGCTTGCAACGGCCGGTACGGCTAGAAGCCTGGACATGCCAGACATCGTAGGGGGCACCGCTCCCGCCACCGCAGGCCGCGTTGGTCGGTGCGGTATTCACCTGGACTGTCGAGGAATTGGGTGAGCCGGGCGTGTGATATACCGTCTTGCGGTGGCTACCACAAGCCGACGAGACAGCGACGAACACACTCACCACCGGAAGTGGGCACGCGACGAGATCCGGGTTTCTGATCCGGCAGCCATGCGTCGATCGATTGCCGGCACCGCGATCGGCAATTTCATGGAGTGGTACGACTTCGGCATCTACGGCTTCCTGGCCACCACGATCGCGCGGGTGTTCTACCCCACCGACAGCTCCAGCGCAGTCGGTCTGATCGCCACCTTCGGCACCCTGGCCGCGGCGTTCGCAGTGCGGCCGTTCGGTGGGGTTGTCTTCGGTTCGCTCGGTGACCGGATTGGCCGCAAAAAGGTCCTGGTCATGACGGTCACGCTGATGGCGGTAGGCACCACGGTGACCGGTTTGCTTCCCGGCTACGAGAACATCGGCATTTGGGCGCCGGTCCTGCTCATCGTCACCCGAATCCTGCAGGGCTTCTCCACCGGCGGCGAGTATGTCGGCGCGATGACCTACGTGAGCGAACACGCCCCGGACCGCAGCCGCGGCACGCTGGCCGGGTTTCTGCCGCTGGGCACGCTGAGCGGATATGTGGTGGGCGCGGCCGTGGTGACGGGCCTACAGACGCAGCTGTCCATCGCCGATATGGCGAGTTGGGGCTGGCGCATCCCATATCTGCTGGGCGTCCCGTTGGCCCTCGTCGCGCTGTTCATGCGGTTGCGGATCGAGGAGTCGCCGGCCTACGAGCAGATGAGCGAGGCCGAGAGCGAGACCGGGAAGGGCGGCTGGCACCAATTCGAGCAGACGGTCGTGCGGCACCGGAGGTCGCTGCTGATCGTGATGGGGCTGGTGCTGGCGGAGAATGTCACCAACTACATGCTCACCGGGTATTTGCCCACGTACTTCAAGCAAGTCGGCCGCATCAGCGGCAGCAGTGGGCTGTTGATGATCGTGGCGGTGCTGGTCATGATGCTGGTGGCGGTGGTGTCCGTCGCGAAGTTGTCCGACCGCATCGGTCGCAAACCGATCTTGTGGACCGGGTGTGGCCTGCTCATCGTGGCCTCGATCCCGGCATTCCTGCTGATCCGCCATGGCACAGGCTACGCGGAACGGCTTATCGGGGTGATGCTCATCGGGATGATGCTGCTGTGCTTCAGCAGCGTCACGCCGTCGACGCTGCCGGCGCTCTTTCCCACCAATGTGCGTAACTTCGCGGTGGCCATCGGGTTCAACATCTCGGTATCGGCGTTCGGCGGCACCACCCCGCTGATCGCCGAGGCACTGGTATCTGGCACCGGCAGAGTGATGGTGCCGGCCTATATCCTGATGGCCGCGGGCGTGGTGGGCGTGGTCGCGGTGTGGTTTACCCCGGAGGTGGCCGGTCAGCGCCTACCCGGTTCCGGACCGTCGGTCGAGACCGAGCAGGAGGCGCACGCCATTGTCGAGGCAGGGCTGCGGGAGTAGCCGGCTAGCGCTGGCCGGATGTGTCGCGGCGGGCCAGTTCGGCCAGCATCGCGTTATAGGCGGCCAACTCGGCGTCGTCGTCTCGTTCGGCGGCGCGGTCGAGCCGCTTGGCGGTGCGCTGATCGCTGCGGCTCCACTGCACCAGCAACGCGATCATTACGATCACCAGCGGCATTTCGCCTGCTGCCCAAGCGATTCCACCACCGAGTCGCTGGTCGCCGAGTAGATCGGTATGCCAACTCAGCTGCAGCGAGCGGTAGAAGCTTTCGCCGAGGATGTCGCGGGTGCCCATGAGGACTACCCCGAAGAAGGCGTGCAGCGGCAACGACGCAAACACGACCGCCACTTTGGCCAGCGGCGGGATCGGCCGCGGTGTGGGGTCGATGCCGATCACCACCCAGTAGAAGATGTAGCCGCTGAGGAGGAAGTGCACGTTCATCAAGACGTGGCCGACATGGCTGCCGGCTGCGGCGTCGAAGATGCCGCCGAAGTACAGCCCGTAGAACCCGGCAACGAACAACACGGTGGCGACCACCGGGTTGGTGAAGACCCGCGACAAGCGGCTGTGCAGCGCGGCCAACAGCCATTCCCGCATGCCGGGCGGCTCACCACGTCCGGCAGCCGGCAGCGCCCGCAGGGCGAGACTGACCGGAGCGCCCAACGCCAACAGAATCGGAATCAGCATCGACAGCAGCATGTGGGCGGCCATGTGCATGCTGAACATGGCCGGCATGTATCGGCCCACTCCCGAGGACGTCACGAACAGCAGCAACCCGCAGCCCAGCAGCCAGGTCAGCGTCCGGCCCCGCGGCCAGCTGTCGCCGCGGCGGTGTAGTCGACGCACGCCGGCCACATACAGCGCCGCGGCCACGATTGCCGCGGTGCCGAAGATCAGGTCGAAGCGCCAGTCGAACAACACCCGGACGACGGTGGGCGGTCCGGCGAAGTCGTATCCGATCGCCACCTCGGGAATCGAGGGTCTGATGATCGGCGGCGGTGGCGGCGGTGTGCGGCCCAGCCCGACGGCGATCCCGAAGGTCACGCCGAACACCGCGGCCTCGATCAGCGCCAGCCGGATCAGAACGCGTCGCGCGTTCGGATCTTTCTGCAGCGCAGCGACTCCGGTGCGGCGCTGCCGGTAGCCGATGACACCGAGCAGGCACAAGGCGACGAACTTGGCGATCACCAGCCGCCCGTAGTCGGTGGTCAGCAGATCCGAGGGAACAATTCGTACCAGGGCGTTGACGACGCCGCTGAGGGCTATCGCGGCGAAACACCACAGGGCCAGGGCAGAGAACCGCCGCGCCACCAGGGCGGCGTGTCCCCCGCCGCGCGTGGCATGGGCCAACAGCACCAGCAGGCCCCCGGCCCACAGACCGGCGGCGACGAGGTGGATGAGCAGGCTGTTGGTGGCCAGGTCATGCGACCCGCCCGCCGACGAGTGGCCGGTCAGGCCGAGGGGCACCAGCGTCACCAAGGACCCGGCCAGCAGCACGGGCGTCCACGACCAGCGCAGCACCGTCAAACTGGCCATCATCACTGCGGCGGCGATCAATGCGGTCCACCGCCAGGCGTCCGCCGTGTTGATCAGGCTGGCCAGCGACCAGAGTGTCACCGGGTTGAGGTGGGCGGACAGCGGCTGACCGGAGACGTCGGAAATAGTCAGTGGGACCAGCAGCGCCGCACACACCGCCCACCCGCCGGACGCTACGGTGCCCAGCCGTAGCGCGCGATAGCCGTCTGCGTCGAGCACCCCGCTGTCTTGCGGTGGCACCAGAAACGCCGCGAACAGAAACGACCCGACCGCCAGCACCGCGGCGATCTCCCCGGCGGCGCGTACGAACGGTAATCCCAGCGTGGTCCCCGGGCCCGGATTGGGCAGTCCGGTCGCGATCAGCGCATCGGCCAGCGACAACGCCGCAATACCGGCGGCCGTGCAGCCGGCCAGTGCAGCGACGCCGGCCAGCAGCGGCCACACCGCAGCGCGCCGCCGGCTGGCAATCGCCGCATCCGTCATGGATACAGGGTAGAAGCGGATGGCCGAGAAAATTCGCCTGGCATCCGGCTGCCCAGAGCTAGCTTGCCGCGTGCCGCCGGGCCTCGACTTCACGGGCGACGAACTGGTGGCGCGCGATCTGCGCCACGTGGTCGAAATCGTGCAGAATCTCCCGCAACTCGCGCCTGAAGGCGTTGCGCCGCTCAGCCAGGTCCGCGGCAGGCTCCAACAGGTGCTGATCGGCGACCACCTGGCGGGCGGTGGCGAACAACAGCGTCGACACCGGTTCGCTGCCGCTGACCCGGCCCTGCGCGACGTATTGGCGGCCGACGCCGAGCGCCAACTGGGTCAATTCTTTCTCACCGATATCGGCCGGGGCGTCGCGCAGAACGTCGGAGACGATCTCGTACGCCTCGAAAAAGACCCGGAGCATAGCGTCCGACATCAACGGCCGCTTCTCGAAGAGCATCGCGTCGATCCGGTCACCGCCCGCCGCGACGTGCGCTTCCCAATCCTGATGCCACGCCATCTCTTCAGCGATGTTGTCCCGGAACGCCGCTGAATCGGCGAAGTAAAAGTCGAATTTCAGCAGGTCTCTCAGCCGCATGGTCTGTTTCCAGAACGCCTCCACCCGATCGCCGTCGGCGTGCCCGGCATGGGCCAGCGCCAGCTCGACGATCGCGGTCTCCAGAAAGGCGTGGATCACCGAGTTGCGGTAAAACGCTGCGGCGTGCTCGTCTTCGGGCGCGATGCGCCACACCGGTTCTCGACCACCGTCCACACGGGTGACCGGATGCCCATTGGACAGCGCATCCACCGCCGCGCGGACACCCTCCGGTGTGCGTAGCCGCAGCGCACTGGTAGACACCGGGGTTTGTTTGCGCTCGAGGTAGTCCAGCGAATCCTGCAGGGTGTGGTGCAGCTGGCCAAGCGTCAACGCCACGCCGTGGGTGGTCAGCAGCAGCGCAGATACCAGCCCGGTGGCGTTCACCGGTGTTGCCCGCAGGATCCGCCACGCAACCTCGAACGACATCTTCTGCAGGGCAAGGCGTCTGGCGGCTTCATCTTGCGCGACCGAGCCACCCGGCGGCCCAAGGTGTTGGCGCATCGAGACGGCCTCGGGAAAGCGGACATAGATTTTGCCGTAGTTGCGTTCGCCCTGGGCTTTGATGAAGTTGTACAGCCAGCTGAAACCCTCTGGCCGTTTTTCGCCACCGCGCGCGTAGGCGGCGTATTCGGCGGTTTCATGCAATTGGTCGAAGCTGATCGAAACACCTTGCAGCAGAATGTCGTCGCTGCGGCCGTCCAGATACGCGTCGGCCACATAACTCATCAGTCCAAGTTTGGGCGGCAGCATCTTGCCGGTGCGCGAGCGGGTGCCCTCGATTGACCAGCTCAGGTTGAATCGCTTCTCGACGACGTAGCCGACGTACTCTTTGAGCACGTATTTGTAGAGCGGGTCATTGCCGATGTTGCGCCGGATGAAGATGACGCCGGAGCGGCGCAGCAAGGGGCCCATCACCCCGAATGCCAGATTGATACCGGCGAAGACATGCACTGGGGGAAGCCGGTTTTCCTGCATCGCCACCGGCATCACCGCACCGTCGATGTAGGACCGGTGCGAGAACAGCAGTACTGCCGGATGCGTTTCCAGCGCGGTGCGCATCGCCGCTACCTGGTACTCGTCGTAGTCGATTTCCGGCTCGAATCCCCGGCTGAGCATTCGGCCCAGGACGGACACCATGTCGACCGATACCCGGCTCCACCCGGTGGCGAGCTCATCGAGCATCTCGCCGGCTTTCTCGACCGTGGCCCCTGGGATCTTCTCCAGCCCGGCGCGAAAACGCGCGGATGCCAATATCTCTGGCCGGACCAGTCGCGGGGATTTGTATTGCGGTCCCAGAATTCGGTATTCGGCGCGTTCCATCGCCAACAGCGCGCGACGGGTGACGAAGTGCGCGAATTCCCGCGGATTGTCGCCCACCGTGATGTCCCGCCACTGCTGGCGCAGCTCGGAGACCTTCGCCGATTCGCCGGCCACCACGCGGGCACGAGAAGGCGCGGAGCGCACGATCTGCCGCTGCTGACGCTCGTTGGGGTGATACGGATCGCGTCCCGGCAGCAGCGCCGACACGCGACTCAATGCCGACGCGTCGGCACGCGGCATCCAGAACACCCGCACCGGCACGATCGAACGGTCCTCGTCAACCTCGAGTTGCTCGACGAGCTGCGCGAAGTCGGCGGGTTGCGCGTTGCGTGGGGGCAGCCGCAGCACCACGATCTTGGTCTCCGGGTAGCGGGCGCGCTGTCCATCCAGCCAGCGCTCAAGCAGATCCGCTTCGACCGGTGAGGACACCGACGCCAATACCAGCGTGTCGCCGGTCGTGGTGAATGCGCTGGGATCGGCGGCAACCGACGTCACGATCGTCCTTTCGGCCGTGGTGCACGTGGTTGAGGCTCGGCCTTCGCCGCCTTCTTGGCGGGCGCTTTGCGGGTCTTTGTCGCGCGCTTGCGCGGTGCGGCCTTGGTTACCCGGCTGTATAGCGCGGCTTCCGGGAGCTCGTCGACGGGCCAGTCCGCCAGCGCGTCCAGATACAGTTGGCGAACTTCGGCGATCCGGTCCGGCAGCGCGTCCAGCGTCCAGTTGCTGACCGAAATCGGCGGGAAGACAGCGACATCGACCGTGCCGGGATTCATCGTGCTGGAGTTTCGGGCGGCGACGACCTCGGCGTTGCGGATCACGATCGGGACGATGGGAATCCCCACCGCCATCGCCATGCGGAAGGCGCCTTTTTTAAATGGCCCGACGGTCGTGGTGTCCAGCCGGGTGCCCTCGGGCGCAATCACGATCGAAAGCCCGTTTTTGGCGCGCTCTTCGGCCTCGTGCAGCATCTCCACCGCGGCGTTCGGATCGTCGCGGTCGATGAACACGGTGTCCAGCAGCTTGCCGAGCGTGCCCATGACCGGGTCGCTGGCCAGTTCCTTCTTGCCGACGCCGACCCAGTTGTCGCGCACCAGCGCCGCGGTGATGACCGGATCGGCCTGGTTGCGGTGATTGAAGAGGAACACCGCCGGCCGCTGCGCGGTCAGGTTCTCGCCGCCGACGACGTTGAGATGTACGCCGCTGGCGGCCAGCAACAGCTGCGACCAGGTTGAGGTGAAGAAGTTCACGCCGCGGCGCCGGCTACGGGTCAGCAGGCCGATCCCGACCGCACCGGCGGCGACCGGGACCATCGAGCCGATGCCGACCACTGCGCGCAGCGGCCCCGTGATCCCGCCTCCGCCGCGGCTGGTGAACCGCAGAATGGGCCAGCCGCGCCGACGGGCGACGGCGGCCATCTTGCCTTCCGGATTGGTCGGGCGCGGGTTGCCGACCAAATACATCAACGCGACATCCTCGTCGCCGTCGGCGTAGAAGTAGCTGTCCGTCAAGTCGATGTCGTGCTCGGCGGCAAACCCCTGCACGGCCGTGGCTTTGCCCGGTCCCCACAGAATCGGTTTCACCACACCGCCGGTGAGCACCCCGTTCTCGTCGGTCTCGAACTTGTTCGTCAACGTGTTGGGAATGCCGAGGAACCGGGCCACCGGCTCGACCTGCAAGGTCAGCGCCGACGAGCTGAGCACCACGGTGTGGCCGCGAGCTTGATGCGCGCGCACCAATTCCCGCATTTCCGGATAGATCCGGCTCTCGATTTTCTGGGCAAACAATCGCTCGCCGATTTCTTCCATATCGCTCATCGGGCGTCCGTGCAGCGCCGAGGAGGCCTTGAGGATGAGTTCCTCGAACTCGATGCGGCCGAGCTGGTGGTTCAGGCCGGCCTGGATCATGCCGATCAGCTCACCCACGCCCATCTCGCGACGCCGGAAACGCTCCTGGGTCAAGATCACGCCGGTGAATCCCGCGACCAAGGTTCCGTCCAAGTCGAAGAACGCGCCGATCTTGGGGCCGGGCGGGCTGGCCATGATCTCGGCCACCGAGCCGGGCAGCCGTAGATCACGGGGCGTCTTTCGCCCCGAGCGGTCCTCAGCGGCCGTCATGAGCCCGATGCCGATCGGCTCGATTCGACGGACGCGGCGGCGAAGGAGGCGGGCACCGCATGCGGCGCAGGCTCGCCGGCCAGCGCGAGGATCTCGTCAAAACCCTCCAACAGGCAGCGGGCGAACAATTCCTCATGCCGGATGGCGGCCCGGTCGTAGCGCGCGGTGATCGTGCACATCCCGCCCCGCGATATCAGCACGACCATTATCGCCACTCCGGGTAAGGGACCGATGCCGTACTGGCGCAGTACTTTTGCGCCGGCGATGTAGGTGTCACCGGGATAGACGGGCAAGTTGCTGGCCTGCACGTCGGCGCTGACCACCGAACCGGTCATCGACTCCAGCAACGGCGCCGGCAACACACTGAGCACCGGTGCGATGGACCCGATGATGTCCATGGCCGGCTCTTCGCGGCGCTGCGTCATCTGCGCGCGGATCTTGCGCATCCGAGCCACCGGATCGGCCGTCCCCACCGGTGCCGCCAGGTTGACCCCGGTGAACCGGTTGCCGCCGGCGGGATCGGCTTCGGCACGCAAATTCACCGGTACCGCCATCGGCATAGTGGCAATCGGCACGCCGAGGGCTTCGTGGTAGCGCCCCAGCGCCCCGCACAGGCCGGCCAGATAGGCGTCGTTGATCGATCCGCCGCCGCTCTTGGCGGCCCGGTGCAGATCCGACAGCGGGATATCGAGTGCCTCGGTGCGGGTGGCCAGGCTGCGGCGGCGCAGCAGCGGCGACGGTTCGGCGGCCCGGCTCATCACCCGGACTCCCGAGCGGGCGTAGCTCAGCGCTCCGGCCAGCGCTGATGCCGGGCGCAGCACCGTCCGGCCGACCGCCGACGCCGCTCCCCACAACGCGCCGCGCACGCCGTCGACCACCGTTCCGGGCAGCTGGTTGATGCCTTCGCGCATCAGGTCGTTGGCGGACAGATCTTGCGGAATGGGTTGTGGCGGCGCGGGTACGGCCGGCGGATCCCGCTCGAGGTCGTAGATGTGGGCGAACATCTCCACGCTGCCGACACCGTCGGTGACGGCGTGCGACAGGTGCAACAGGGTGGCCGCCCGTCCGTCGGCAAGGCCCTCGATCAGGGTGGCGGTCCACAGCGGCCGCGCGATGTCCATCGGCGACTGCAGCATCACCTCGGCGAGGTCGACCACTTCGCGTAGGGTGCCTGGCGCCGCGACGCGCATCCGTCGCACATGGAAGTCCAGGTTGAAGTCGGGATCGACCACCCAGCGCGGTGCAGCCGTCGGCAGCGTCGGCACGACGACTTTCTGCCGAAGCCGCAACACGCGCCGGGATGCATTGTCGAACCGGGTCCGAAAACGCTCCCAGTCCGGGGTGGTGTCCAAAATTTCCAGCGCCATGATCCCCGAGCGCGTCCGTGGGTTGGCTTCTCCGCGGTGCAGCAGATAATCGACCGCTCCCAGCGCGGTAGGCAATCCGGCCGCGTCGACCGACTCAGCCATCCTGGCCACCCCCAGCTCGACGCGTCAGCCCTGACTTCGCCACTCCGCCCTCCGTTTCACACGCTCACACAACGCTAGTCCGGTTGACGCGGCGGCGGTAGCCGAATGTGCGGATCGGCTCACTGGAATGAACACCGATGGAATTACAACGAAATAGCCTGGCGGGCGGTTGAATTGGTAATTCAGCCGGTCGCGCGTCGGGCAATTGGGGTCGCCGATGTAACACGTTTGCGCAAAACACGTCTGCGGGAGCGCAGATAGCGTCCATAGACGACACCGAAAAAATCGGCGACGGCGTCGGCCACCAGCTGTGACCGGACGGTTCCCACCGTATCGAAGGCGTGGTGAGCGTTGGGCAGCTCGGCGTGGCACACGGTGCGGGCGCCCGCGTCGCGTAGCGCGGTCGCAAAGGTCTGGGCCTGCGCCCGGGGAATCAATGAATCGTTCTCGCCGTGCAAGACGAAAAACGGCGGAGCGCCATTGTGCGCGTGTGAAATCGGCGACGCAGATTCGAACAGCCCCGGGTCGTCGGAATAGCGCTTTTGCATAACGAAGCGCTCCAGGAACGGCAGCATCAGCTCGTGCATTTTCGCGGTGTCGGTGAAGTCGTAGACGCCGTAGTACGGTGCAGCCGCCTGAACCGTCGTGTCAATCTCTTCGAATCCGGGTTGCAGCCGCACGTCGTTAGCGGTGAGCGCCGCCAACGATGCCAGGTGGGCGCCCGCGGAACCGCCGGTGACCGCGATGAAGTTCGGGTCACCGCCGTAGACGGCGATGTTGTCACGGACCCAGGCTATTGCCCGCTTGACGTCGACGATGTGTGCCGGCCACACCTTGCCCGGACTCCTGCTGTAATCGATCGACACACAGATCCAGCCGAGTTCAACCAGTCGGCCCATCAGCGGATAGGCCTGGCCCCGTTTGCCGTTGATGGCCCACCCGCCACCTGGGACTTGGATCAGGACCGGGGCCTGACATCCTTCCGCCAGGTCGGGATGGCGCCAGATGTCCAGCAGATTGTGGCGGCCGCCCGGACCGTAGGCGATATTCGACGTCTTGGCCGCGTAGCGGCGGCGATGCCCGGCGACGTGCAGCACGCCACGGCGGGCACATTCGGGCCGGTCGGTGACGGGGTGGGACACCAGATCGCGGACGTTCGGTCCGAAAGACTCCTCGAGCGCCGCGCCCAGGATGTGGTCGGCCCGCTGGGCCGCCCAGGTCGTCGCAACCCGGCCTACCGAGAGTGGGGTCACCCCCGAGAGCGCATGCCCGGTCACCACGTGCGGCGGAAATTCCGCCGATAACCAGCCCGCGAACCAGCCCAGCAGCGATGGGGACCCGCGCAGCAGCAGCGCTCCGGTGCGATAGGCGTCGATCGGGACGGCCGCCAATTCCCGTCCCTGTCGCATCGCTTCGGCACCCGCCCGCGAGCACCGAGTCGTCACCGTCATGGCCATGCTCATAACACCGCCGCTCCTCGCAATCGGCCACACGCGTCGCCGCCCCGGCTGCTTGAGGCCATCGGTAGCGTACGTGTGTCGCGGCTCACACACTAGCGAATCGTCGTTCCCGCCCAGGGGATTTCGCGCGGCGTTGCGTGTCCGGGCTGAGCGTTTCGCGTCGTTGGATACACTGACCTGGGCATAAAACTTTTCCGGCCCCCGTAGCTCAGCTGGACAGAGCGCATGACTTCTAATCTTGTGGTCGCAGGTTCGAGTCCTGCCGGGGGCACCGACCTGACACTGATGTGACAGCTGGGGCATTTGAGACGCCCAGATCCAACCCACGGAGGTGCCCTGTGCCCGATCTCGTGCGTTACACCGTCGCCAATCGCGTCGCGCTGATTACCGTCAACGACCCCGACCGGCGCAACGCCGTCTCCGCCGCGATGTCCGCGCAGCTGCGGACCGCCGTCGAGCGGGCCGAGGCCGATCCGGACGTGCACGCCGTCGTCGTCACCGGCGCCGGCAAGGCGTTTTGCGCCGGAGCTGATCTGACCGCCCTCGGTGAGGCGGCCGAGGAAGGACTGTTGCAGATCTACGACGGCTTCATGGCCGTCGGCAAATGCACGTTGCCTACGATCGCCGCGGTCAACGGCGCGGCTGTCGGCGCAGGACTGAACCTGGCGCTGGCCGCCGACGTGCGCATCGCGGGGCCTGCCGCGGTGTTCGACGCCCGCTTCCAGAAGCTGGGACTGCACCCCGGCGGCGGTGCGACCTGGATGCTGCAACGGGCGGTCGGTCCGCAGGTCGCCCGCGCTGCCTTGCTGTTCGGTATGCGTTTCGACGCGGAATCCGCTGTGCGCCATGGGTTGGCGCTGAGCATTGCCGATGATCCGGTGGCCGCCGCGCTGGAGTTGGCCGCCGGGCCTGCGTCCGCCCCGCGCGTGGTCGTGGTGGAGACCAAGGTCACGATGCGCGCCACCGCCAATCCCGGTTCGGTTGACGACGAGCAGCACGAGTCGGCCAAGCGCACTGAGCTCGGCCCGCAGGCCAAATCCATTCGGTCGCCGGAATTCGCCGCAAGGTTGGCCGCCGCGCGACGCGGGTAGCACCAGTGGCGATGGCCGGGCCGGTCTGCCGCCTGGATGTTTGACGGTGTCTCTCCCTGGCTATCTCGGAAGCGTCCGGGAGGGGGCGTCATGACCGAAACTGTCGACTCAGTTGGCCAGCAGGCGGCCAGCGCATGGGAGCAGTGGCCCGGTAAGGCGTATCCGCTGGGCGCGACGTACGACGGGTCGGGCACCAATTTCGCGGTGTTCAGCGAGGTCGCCGAGAAGGTGGAGCTCTGCCTGTTTGACGCCGACGGCGTTGAGTCCAAAGTGGCTTTGCTCGAAGTGGACGGATTCGTCTGGCACGGCTTCCTGCCCCAAGTCGAACCGGGTCAGCACTACGGCTATCGGGTGCACGGGCCGTATGACCCGGCCGCCGGGCACCGCTGCAATCCGAACAAGTTGCTGATCGATCCGTACGCCAAGGCGATCGACGGCAACTTCGAGTGGGACCAGTCGCTGTTCAGTTACAACTTCGGCGATCCCGACAGCCGCAATGACGACGACTCCGCACCGCACATGCCGAAGGCGGTGGTGATCAACCCGTTCTTCGACTGGGGCGCCGATCGACCGCCAGGCCACGAGTACGCCGACACGGTCATCTACGAGACGCACGTCAAGGGCCTGACCCAACTGCATCCCGACATTCCCGAGCGGATGCGCGGCACCTATGCCGGCATCGCGCACCCGGCGATCATCGAGCACCTGCAGAGTCTGGGGATTACCGCTATCGAGCTGATGCCGGTACACCACTTCGCGAACGACTCGACGCTGGTCGACAAGGGCCTGTCAAACTACTGGGGCTACAACACGATTGGGTTTTTCGCACCTGATTTCAAATACACCTCCAGCACCACCCCCGGCGGGCAGGTGCAGGAGTTCAAAGCGATGGTCCGCACCCTGCATGAAGCCGGCATCGAGGTGATCCTCGACGTCGTCTACAACCACACCGCCGAGGGCAACCATTTGGGTCCGACGTTGTCGATGCGCGGGATCGACAACGCCGGCTACTACCAGTTGGTCGACGACGACCGGCAGTATTACATGGACTACACCGGAACCGGCAACAGCCTCAACGTGGGTCATCCCCACACGCTGCAACTGATCATGGACTCGTTGCGGTACTGGGTCACCGAGATGCATGTCGACGGTTTCCGATTCGACCTGGCCTCGACGCTGGCCCGCGAATTCTACGACGTCGACCGGCTGTCGGCGTTTTTCGAACTGGTCCAACAGGATCCGACAGTCAGTCAGGTCAAGTTGATCGCCGAGCCGTGGGACGTCGGGCCGGGCGGCTACCAGGTCGGAAACTTCCCGCCGCAATGGACTGAGTGGAACGGCAAGTTCCGCGACACCGTTCGCGATTACTGGCGCGGCGAGCCGGCGACCCTCGACGAGTTCGCTTCCCGGCTGACCGGCTCGGCGGATCTCTACGAACACACTGCCCGGCGCCCAGTGGCCTCGATCAATTTCGTCACCGCGCACGACGGGTTTACGCTTCGGGACCTGGTCTCCTACAACGAGAAACACAACGAGGCCAACAAAGAAGACAACAACGACGGCGAGAGCAACAACAAGTCCTGGAACTGTGGTGTGGAAGGCGCGACCGACGATCCCGAGGTCAACGCGCTACGTGCTCGGCAGCAGCGTAACTTTCTTGCGACAACGCTGTTGTCGCAAGGCGTCCCGATGATTTCTCACGGTGACGAGCTCGGCCGTACTCAGAACGGCAACAACAACGGATTCTGTCAGGACAATGAGCTCACCTGGGTTCATTGGGATAAGGCGGACACCGAGCTGGTCGACTTCACGCGTCATGTTTCCGCGCTGCGCACCGCTCACCCGGTGTTTCGCCGCCGCCGGTTCTTCAACGGGCTGCCGGTACGGCGTCGCGGTGCCGAAGGACTGCCCGACATCTCCTGGCTGCAACCCGACGGATCGGAAATGAGCGACGAGGACTGGGAGTCCGGATTCGGTAAGTCCATCGCGGTCTACCTGAACGGCCTGGGTCTGCCCGACCTTGACAGCCGCGGTCAGCGGGTGACCGATGACTCATTTTTCCTGTGCTTCAACGCACACCACGAACCGATTGAGTTCACGCTGCCGCCAATGGAATTCGGCCAGGCCTGGATACCGGTAGTCGATACTGCCAAGTTGGCCGCGAATGGTGAAGAGCAGAAACCGATCACCGCCGGGGGCACTGTCCGCGTGGAGGCACGGGCGATGGCGGTGCTGCAAGCCGACTCTGACTGACGACGGCGCGAGGGGATCCTTCGAAGCGCCTTGACTCAATCGGCACGGCCCGGTGTGGTGATCCCGGCCTCGACGACCGACATGAATGTGGTCAGATCGGAGATGAGGTTTTCGATATTCCGTGATCGTGGAGGATCCGCTTCGTGAAGCCAGTCGGTTACGGTCTCGAACAGTCCGCCGATGGTGGCGACCGCCAGGGCGTGATAGTCGATATCGTCTCTGTGCGTGTCGCCGCCGGTTGACTGCGTACGGCGCCAAAACGCCTCGACGAATGACGCTCCCCAACGGCGGTTCTCTCGCCGTTGGGCCTCGACTCGCGGTGAAATACCTGCAGATTCACCGAAGCTCACCACCGCGATGCGTGGGTCGTCGACCAACGCGTGGGCGAAGGCGGACACGAGGCGACGTACCGTTTCTTCTTCGTCTTCGTCGTCGGCCGACTCCTTTAAGGCCTGCGATACCTGTTGTTCGACCCGTTCGGCTAACTGACGAAGCAGCGCCAAATAGCAGTCTTCTTTGCTGTCGAACAGTTCGTAGAACGCTTTGTTGCCGACGTAGGCGGTCTGGCAAATTTGCTCTATGGACGTTTTGGCGTAGCCGTCGCGGGCCAACAGTTCGAACGCTGCCGCCAAGATTTGCTCGCGACGCTTGGCGCGTCGTTGTTCTGCGTCTAGACCGCGGATCGTGCGCCCACCCTGCGGCGTTGCCGACGCTAGCCGGGGCGATCCGGGCTGCGCGGGTGTACGCAAAATTCTCATGGTGCCGCATTTTAGCTATCCCGACGCGTTTCGACTTGTCCGGCTCGCCGCTGCCAATGCCAGGCCAACAAACTTCTTGATAAGAGCTCTTGTTCCCAACTGGCCTCCGTGTTATAACGTTGATCACCATTCAGTCCTGCAGGTCGGACCGCCCGCGCCTGACGGGGAGAGTTCCGCGTCGGAATGTCGGACCGTACGAGGGGTGGTCCCGACTACGGGCTGACCATGGGGTCGGCCCGAAATGCAGAGCCGAAATCTGTGTGGCCTGGGAGGCTCGATGTGTGGCGACGGTGCTTCATCGGCAGACTCCAGTCACTATCGCGGCCCAGAGCGCCGTCGCTCCAGAAATTCCGGCCAATCGCCTGCTGACGTGCTGCGCGAGATGCCGGCTCTGGTGGTCCTTGACAGGCTGCCGATTCCGACGCTTGCGGTCGACTCACACGGCACGGTTCTGTACGCGAATCCGGCGTTTGCCACCATGCTTGGCTATTCCCCCCACGACGCGATGCGAGAGCTGCGATTCGAGAAAATCTTTCGAACCCTGCCCAGCGGCGGGACGGTAGTCGACATCATGGGTGCATATGCCGATGAACTTGTCGAAATGGCACATTGCGACGGATTCAACGTGCGGGCCCGTATGAGCAAGCCGGCGCTGGTGCGTCAGGACGAAAATATCGCGCTAACAACGTTTCACGAGCTCACCGACCAGTTGTGGCACGACGGGCACTAGCAAAGTCCCTACAAGCCCGCTATACCCGTGAGCTTCCAGAGTCGGCCGCCAGCTTCACGATCCGCTCCGCTCGCCGCAACACCGGCGCGTCCACCATGAGGCCGTCGAATGCAAAGACACCGCGGTTATCGCCGGCGGCGGCCAGCACGCGACGCGCCCACTGCACCTGATCGGCCGAGGGCGCGTAGCCGGCGCGGATCACCGAGACCTGGCTGGGATGGATAGCAACCTTGGCGTCGAAGCCGACCGCGACGGCGTCGTCGACTTCGCCGCGCAGCCCGTCAAGGTCTTTGATGTCGAGATAGACCGAGTCGAGCGCGAGGCGGCCGTATGCCTTGGCCGCCAGCAGCGACTGCGAACGGACGTGACGCGCCACTTCGCGGTAACTACCGTCCGCGTAGCGGTTATTGGTACCGCCGAGCACGGCGAACAGATCTTCGGCGCCCCACATCACCGCGACAGCATTGTCGGCGCGGACGTTCTCGGTGACCCTGAGGGCGCCCAGTGGTGATTCGACCAGCACGATGACGTCGCGCGGCGCCAGCGTAGCGACCTGTTCGGGTGCTTCGCATTTGGGCAACATCACGGTGTCGTAGCGGGTACGTGCCAACGCTTCCAGATCGTGTTGTTGGTCGGAGGTTCCGAATGGATTGACCCGCACCACGGTGCGCGCGGGGTCGAGTGGCACGTCGACGAGTGCTTGGCGAGCGGCCGGCCTGTCCGCGGCAGCTACCCCGTCCTCGAGGTCAAGGATCACGACATCGGCTGCCGCCGCAGCTTTTTTGAACCGCTCCGGGCGGTCGGCCGGGCAGAATAGCCACGCCGGCCCAGGGTTCTGCAGGCCCATCAGCCGGCGGCCTCGGCCGGCCGCATTCGCACCATAGTCTTGCGGGACGCGGTGGCGACGACATCATCATGCTGGTTGCGCCCGGTGTGCGCGAAAGTCACGATGCCCTCCCCTGGCCGACTCTTGGATTCCCGTTTCTCGGTGATCACGGTTTCGGCATACAACGTGTCACCGTGGAACAGCGGTTTGGGGAACGCAATTTCGGAGAATCCCAGGTTGCCGACGATCGTGCCCTGGGTCAGCTGTGCGACCGATAATCCGACCAGCGTCGACAGCGTGAACATCGAGTTGACCAGCCGCTGATTGAACGGCGGCAGCGCGTCGGAGAACGCCGCGTCCAAGTGCAGCGCTTGGGTGTTCATCGTCAACGTCGTGAACAGCACATTGTCGGCTTCGGTGATCGTCCGGCCGGGGCGGTGCAGATAGCGCACGCCGGTCTCGAACTCCTCGAACCACAGTCCGCGCTGGACGACTTCGCGCTCATGCGAACTCACAGGCCCACCTCTCGGGCGATCAGCATCAATTGCACTTCGCTGGTGCCCTCGCCGATCTCCAGGATCTTGCTGTCCCGGTAGTGACGGGCCACCGGGAATTCGTTGATGAATCCATAGCCGCCGTGAATCTGGGTTGCGTCGCGGGCGTTGTCCATGGCCGCCTCGCTGGCCACCAACTTGGCGATCGCGGCTTGCTTCTTGAACGGTTTGCCGGCCAGCATCAGCGCGGCGGCGTCGTAGTAGGCGGTGCGGGCGGTGTGGGCGCGCGCCTCCATCCGCGCGATGGTGAACTCGATGGCCTGATAGCGGCTGATCGGCTGGCCGAACGCCTCACGCTCCCGCGCGTATTTGACGCTCTCGTCCACACAGCCCTGGGCAGCGCCGGTGGACAGGGCAGCAATCGCAATCCGGCCCTCGTCGAGAATGCGCAGGAAGTTCGCATACCCGCGACCGCGTTCGCCGAGCAGGTTTTCCTCGGGCACCCGCACGTCCTCGAAGGTCAGCGGGTGGGTGTCGGAAGCCTTCCAACCGACCTTGTCGTAGGCCGGTTCGACGGTGAACCCCTTGGTGGGCCGCGGTACCAGGATCGACGAAATCTCTTTTCGGCCATCCCGTTCACCGGTGACCGCGGTGACCGTGACCAGTGTGGTGATGTCGGTGCCCGAGTTGGTGATGAATTGTTTGGACCCGTTGATCACCCAGTCACCGTTGTCGAGGCGTGCGGTGGTCTTGGTGGCGCCGGCATCGGTGCCGCCACCGGGTTCGGTCAGGCCGAACGCGCCCAATGCACGCCCACTGGCCAACTGCGGCAACCACTCCCGCTTCTGCTCGTCGCTACCGAACCGGTAGATCGGCATGGCGCCCAGTGACACACCGGCCTCGAGGGTGATCGCCACGCTCTGGTCGACCTTGCCCAGTTCCTCCAGGGCCAGGCACAGCGCGAAGTAGTCGCCGCCCATTCCGCCCCACTCCTCGGGAAACGGCAGGCCGAACAGACCCATGTCGGCCATCCCGGAGACGACCTCATAGGGAAATGAATGCTCGGCGTCATGGTGGGCCGCGACCGGCGCGACGACGCTCTGCGCGAAATCGCGCACGGTCTTGGCCAGCTGTTGATATTCGTCGGGAAGCATCCCGGTCGCTAAGAACTCAGTCATTGGTCATCCTTTGTCATTGCTTTGGTACCCACCGTGATTCGGGCCAACGGCTGGCCCACCTTCACCTGGTCGCCGACCCCGACCAGAAGCTGCACGACGCCGTCGACGGGGGCCGACAGTGCATGCTCCATCTTCATCGCCTCGACGGTGACGACAACGGTCCCCGCCGTGACTTCGGCGCCGTCCTCGACGCCCACCGCGACCATGGAGCCAGGCATCGGGCTGGTCAATTCGGCGTCGCCGCTGATTGCATCGTCGGGTCGTACCGGTGCTTCGCGGACTTCCTCGAGCACCACGGTAGCGCCGCTGCCGGCCAACCAAATCTGGTGGTCTGCTTCGGCGACGGTGTACTCGGTGCGCACCCCATCCAGGGTGATCGCCAACCGGTCTCCTGTGAATTCTGCGCGCAGCGAGTGGTTTTCGCTGTCTTCGATGCGCGCCGTGGCGTCAGCGGGGCTTCCGGTGAGGTGAACGTGGTCGGTGCGGTCACCGGCGCGCAGCCGGATGGTCACCGGCGCGGCCGCCCCGACGCGCCAGCCGGACGGCACCGCCCACAGGTCGGCGCCCGGCGCCGGCCAGAGCCGCAACCACCGGTAGGCCGCCGCGGCGAAAAACTGGTCGTCGGTGGGCGGCGCCGCGGTGAAATCCCCGGCCCGCCGGTCCAGCAGTCCGGTGTCGAGCCGGCCGGCGGCGACGTCGGGGTCGGCCAGCAAAAACCGGGCGAACTCGACATTGGTGACCACACCGAGCACCGCCGTCTCCGATAGCGCCCGGTCGAGTGCGCGCAACGCAGCCGGCCGGTCTGCGCCATGGGCGATGACTTTGGCCAGCATCGGATCGTAGTCGCTGCCGACGACCGTTCCGGTGCGCAAGCCCGAGTCCACCCGCACGCCAGAACCGTTGGGTTCGACCAGCTCCAGCACGTCACCGCCGGTGGGCAAAAAGCCGTGGGCGGGATCCTCGGCGTAAACCCGGGCTTCGATGGCGTGCCCGTGCATGGCGATATCCGGCTGTCCTGCGGTCAGCTTTTCCCCCGCGGCGATGCGGACCTGCCACTCGACCAGATCCCAACCCGTCACCATCTCGGTGACCGGATGCTCGACCTGCAGCCGGGTGTTCATCTCCATGAAGAAGAACTCGTCGGGCCGGTCAGCCGAGACGATGAACTCCACCGTGCCGGCGCCGGTGTAGTCCACGCTGCGCGCGGTGTCGCAGGCCGCGGCGCCGATGCGGGCCCGGGTCTCGGCGTCCAGCAGCGGCGACGGCGCTTCCTCGATGACCTTCTGATGCCGTCGCTGCAGGCTGCACTCCCGCTCGCCCAGGTGCACCACGTTTCCGTAGCTGTCGGCCACGACCTGGACTTCGATATGCCGGGGCCGCAATACGAATCGCTCCAGAAAGAGCGTGTCGTCGCCGAACGCGGCGGCCGACTCGCGGCGCGCGCTCGCCAGAGCGGCGGGCAGGTCCTCGGGACGTTCGACCAGCCGCATGCCTTTGCCTCCCCCGCCGGCCGACGGCTTGACCAACACGGGGTAGCCGATGTCGTCGGCGGCGGCGATCAGCTCGGCGTCGGTCAGGCCCGGCCGGGCGATACCGGGAACCACCGGGACGCCGAACGCCGCCACGGTGGCCTTGGCGGCGATCTTGTCGCCCATGGTCTGGATGGCCGCCACCGGCGGGCCGATGAAGGTCACTCCTGCCGCGGTCAGTGCGGCTGCGAAAGCGGCGTTCTCGGAGAGGAACCCATACCCGGGATGCACCGCTTGTGCTCCGGTGCGCTGTGCTGCGTCGACGACGGCGGCGATGTTGAGGTAGCTGTCCCGGGCGGGTGCCGGTCCGATCGCAACGGCCAGGTCCGCTTCGGCGACGTGACGGGCGGCGGCGTCGGCGTCGCTGTAAACGGCCACCGCACGGATGCCCATGGTCTTCAACGTACGAATCACCCGGACGGCGATCTCACCGCGGTTGGCGACCAAAACAGTATTGAAGTCCATCACACTCACATCCGGAATACGCCGTAGGAGACCGGCTCCACGGGCGCGTTCGCCACCACCGAAAGAGCCAAGCCCACAACGGTTCTGGTATCGGCGGGGTCGATCACGCCGTCGTCCCACAGCCGGGCCGTCGAATAGTACGGGTTGCCCTGGTGTTCGTACTGCGCGCGGATGGGGGCCTTGAAGGTGTCCTCCTCTTCGGCCGTCATCTCGCCACGCACCGTCGCCAGCACCGAGGCGGCCTGCTCGCCGCCCATCACCGAGATCCGGGCGTTCGGCCACATCCACAGGAAGCGCGGTGAATACGCGCGACCGCACATCGAATAGTTGCCCGCACCGTAGGAACCGCCGATCACCACGGTCAGCTTGGGCACCCGAGCGCATGCCACCGCGGTCACCATCTTCGCGCCGTTTTTGGCGATACCGCCCGCCTCGTAGTCACGGCCCACCATGAACCCGGAGATGTTCTGCAGGAACAGCAGCGGCACCATCCGCTTGTCGCACAACTCGATGAAATGTGCACCCTTCAACGCGGATTCGGAGAACAGCACACCGTTGTTGGCAATGATGCCCACAGGATGGCCGTGGAGGCGGGCGAATCCGGTGATCAAGGTGTTTCCGTACTCCGCCTTGAACTCGCTGAATTCGCCGCCGTCGACGACGCGGGTGATGACGTCGTGCACGTCGTAGGGAATCCGCGGGTCGACGGGCACCACATCGTAGAGCTCGGACTGATCTGCGACCGGTTCCACCGTCGGCACGACGTCCCAGGCCCGCGGTTGCCGCGGGCGCAGCGTGGAGACGATGCGCCGGACGATGCGCAACGCATCACGGTCGTCGTGCGCGAGATGATCGGTGACACCGGAGGTCTTGGAGTGCAGGTCACCGCCGCCGAGCTCTTCTGCGGTGACCACCTCTCCGGTGGCGGCCTTCACCAGCGGCGGCCCGCCCAGGAAGATGGTGCCCTGGTTACGCACGATGACGGCCTCGTCGCTCATCGCCGGCACGTAAGCTCCACCGGCCGTGCAGGATCCGAGCACAGCGGCGATCTGTGGGATGCCATCGGCACTGAGCTTGGCCTGGTTGTAGAAGATCCGGCCGAAATGCTCCCGGTCGGGAAACACCTCGTCCTGACGCGGTAGGAATGCGCCGCCGGAGTCGACGAGATAGACGCAGGGCAACTGATTCTGCCCGGCGATTTCTTGTGCCCGCAGGTGCTTTTTGACGGTGATCGGGTAGTACGTGCCGCCTTTGACGGTGGCGTCGTTGGCCACGATCATGCACTCGCGGCCGGAGATTCGACCAATGCCGGTGATGATGCCCGCGCCGGGGCACTCGTCGTCGTACATGCCATCGGCGGCCAGCGGCGCGACTTCCAGCAACGGGCTGCCGGGGTCGAGCAGGCCGTCGACGCGATCGCGCGGCAGCAGTTTGCCCCGGTCGACATGGCGTGCGCGAGCACGTTCCGAGCCACCCAGGGCTGCGGCGGCGAGTTTGTCGTGCAACTGTGCCACCAGCGCACGGTGCGCCTCGCGATTGGCCGCCGCAGAGGTCATGTATCTTCCGCCGATTTCGGTTAATGACGACTAACTCGTGTTATGTTAGTGGCGATTAACCGAACTGTCCAGGAGGCCGTTATGGCAGCGTCTGCCCCGGCCGACCCCGAGGTCCCCAATCGTCGCAGCCAGTTGAAGTCCGACCGGCGTGCGCAACTGTTGTCGGCGGCCGAGCGGCTGTTTGCCGAACGCGGGTTCCTGGCGGTGCGGCTGGAGGACATCGGCGCGGCGGCCGGTGTCAGCGGTCCGGCCATCTACCGGCACTTCCCCAACAAGGAGTCGCTGCTGGTCGAACTGCTGGTGGGGATTAGTACCCGGTTGCTCGCCGGGGCGCGGGCAGTGCGGTCCGCTAGCAATGACGCCGACGAGGCGCTGGACGGCCTCATCGATTTTCATCTCGACTTTGCGCTGGGCGAGCCGGATCTGATCCGCATTCAGGACCGCGACCTGGCACATCTGCCGGCCACCGCCGAGCGGCAGGTGCGCAGCGCGCAACGGCAGTATGTCGAGGTCTGGGTGGGCGTGCTGCGCGAGCTGGCGCCCGGCCTGCCCGAAGCCGACGCACGGCTGATGGCTCACGCGGTGTTCGGCCTGTTGAACTCGACACCGCACAGCATGAAACGCGACACCCGGGCCGCGCGCTCACGCGCGGTGATGCGGTCGATGACGGTCGCCGCGCTGTCTGCCGGTGGCGAGAGGCAGTGATGCCGGCCGCTGAGGTGCGTCAATAGCCTGCATCGTTCTGCAGGTACCCTGCCACCATGAGGTGGGCATGAACGATCCACGTCGCCCCGGGCACTTCCGCGGGTCACGGCAGGAGGCCGAACCAACCGAGCGGCTGCGTCAGCCTTATCCGCCGTACAGCGATCCCGCGTACGGCGGTCAATCGTCCTACGGGCCTCCGCATCGCCCCGGACCTACCGAAACCAATCCCACCGAGAAGCTGCCCCAGTACTGGATGCAAGACCAGTGGTCGCAGGGTCAGCCGCCACAGGACCAGCCGCCGCAACGTCCGAAAGCGCCGCGCTGGTTATGGATTGCCGCCGCCGCAGCGGTGTTGTTGGTCATCGCTATGGTGATCGCGTTGGTGATCGCCAACGGCTCGGCCAAGAACCAGACCACCGTCGCGCCGCTGCCCACCATGTCCGGCTCGAAGGCCCCCTCCTCGACCACGTCGAGATCGCCGAGCAGCAGTGCCGCCGCGCCTAGTCAATCTGCTGAACCAAGTGAGACGACCGGCGCGGCAGGTACCGACACCGTCGTCTACAACGTCAACGGCGACGGCCGGGCGATCAGCATCAGTTATGTGGACAACGGCGGCGTGCGCCAAACCGAGTTCAACGTGCCACTGCCGTGGAGCAAGGAAGTCAGCCTGCCGAAGTCCGGCGACCAGAAAGCCAGCGTCGCGATTGTCAATATCGGCCACAACGTCACCTGCACGCTCACGGTGGCTGGTGTGCAGGTGCGCGAGAAGACCGGTGTGGGCGTGACCGTCTGCGACGCACCGGATTAGGCGGCGATCGCCAGCGGTGTCACCGTGGAGCGCTCGGCAGCCGAAGCTCGGCGGGAGCACCCGCAGGCACCACCGGGTTCAGCGGCGGCACGGGCGCGATCATTTCGTATCCGGCACCGAGCGGCGGCCGAGAATCCGCCGCACATTTGTTGGGCCAGAACGCGCTTGCCCGTTCGGCCTGGGCAGTGATGGTCAGCGACGGGTTCACGCCGATATTCGCCGAGATCGCCGCGCCGTCGAACACATGCAGGCCGGGGTAGCCGTAGACCCGGTGATACGGATCGATCACGCCCGTGTCGGGCGAGTCGCCGATCGCGCAGCCGCCGAGAAAGTGCGCGGTCATCGGCACGTCGATGATTTCGCCGACACTGCTGTATGGCAACCCGTCGATCTCCCGGGCCATCCGGCGCACCGCCTCGTTGGCCGCAGGAAGCCAGGTCGGATTCGGCACGCCGTGGCCCTGCCGGGACGACAGTTTGAAACCACCCAACCGGGTCCGCTTCGGAAAAAGCGTCAGCGAGTTGTCCTCGGTCTGCATCACCAGCGCGGCTATGGTGCGCTGCGACCAGTCGGTCAGGCCGACGTACACCGAGGCCGCCTGCGCCGGATGACGGATCATCTGGCCGATCCATTTCAGCCACCGCGGGACCTTCCCGCCGCCGTCTGTCATCACCGTGGCCAGCAACCCCATCGTGTTGGAGCCCTTGCCGTAACGGCATGGTTCGATGTGCGTCTTGTCGTCGGGGTGAATGGATGACGTAATCGCGACACCCTGGTGAAACGCCGCGCCCTTGCGGCGGCGCAGTTTCACACTGGCTGCGCATATCGCTTCGGAGTTGGTGCGGGTCAGCACCCCGAGCTGATCCGAAAGCCTCGGCAGAACACCGTCTGCCTTCATCCGATGCAGCAAGCTCTGTGTGCCCCAGGTTCCGGCAGCGAAGATGACCTGCTGTGCGGTGAGGGTGCGGGCAGTCTTCTTGGGACGCCACGTGCCGGTACGCACGGTGTCCACGGCGTAGCCGCTGCCCTCTAATGGCCGCACCGCGGTGACCGTGGTGAGGGCGTGGATGTGTGCTCCGGCGCGCTCGGCCAGGTAGAGGTAGTTCTTCATCAGCGTGTTCTTGGCATTGTGCCGACAGCCCGTCATGCATTCGCCCACTTCGATGCAGCCCTTCCGGCGCGGACCCATCCCACCGAAGAACGGGTCGGCGAACTCCACGCCAGGAGCTTTGCGGTTGTCGGGCCCGAAGAACACACCCACCCGCGTCATGCCGAACGTGTCGGCGACGCCCATTTGATCGGCGACGCGTTGCATCACGCGATCCGACGGTGTCATGGTGGGGTTCGTCACCACGCCGAGCATCCGCTTCGCCTGGTCGTAGAACGGCTCCAGTTCGGATTTCCAATCGGTGATGTGCGCCCATTGCTGATCGTTGTAGAACGCGTCCGATTTGGGCTGATACAGCGTATTGGCGTAAACCAACGAGCCGCCCCCCACCCCGGCACCGGCCAACACGATCACGTCAGGTAGCACATGGATGCGCTGCATGCCGGTGCAGCCCAGCTTCGGCGCCCACAAGAACTTGCGCAGCTGCCAACTGGTCTCGGGAAACTCCGCGTCCTCGAACCGGCGGCCAGCTTCGACGACGCCGACCGAATAACCCTTCTCGGTCAGTCGCAGCGCCGCCACCGACCCGCCGAATCCCGAGCCGATGACCACCACGTCATAATCGAATGGTCTTCGATGGGTGTGTGGTCCCGGGTTGCGAAGGGTGGTCATGGATTTCGCGCTCCTGTTGAAGCTGGTGGGGTACGGTGCGACGCATCCGTGACGTAGTGAACCGGATCGAAGAATCGGGTCTTGCGCCGGTAGTCGAAGGTGAAGCTAGGCCAGTTGTTAGTGTTCTTGCCGGCCTCAGTGACATACCAACTGTCACAACCCGCTTGCCACACAGTTTTTTTCAGCAGTTGCTGCACCGCTGAGTTGTATTCCTCATGGGCCTCGGGCCGCACGTCGAGCCACTTCGCTGCATGACTTGCGGCGTATCGCAGGGCTTCCAGCACATAGTCCGTCTGGCTTTCCAACATGTAGATGATCGAATTGTGGCCCAGGTTGGTATTGGGCCCGTACAGGATGAACATGTTCGGGAATCCGGGCACCGCAATACCTTTGAATGCCTCCGCGCCGCCATGCTCTTGCCACACGTCGTGCAACTCTCGGCCGCCACATCCGGTGACGGTCATCGGGGCCAGAAACTCGTTGGTGACAAATCCGGTCCCGAAGATGATCGTGTCGACGGCGCGTTCGCTGCCGTCGGCGGCCACGATCTGTGTCGGCCGAACTTCGTCCAATCCCGCGGTGATCAACTCGACGTTGGGCCGGTTCATCGTCGCGTACCAATCGTTGGAAATCAGAACCCTTTTGCAGCCAATTGGGTAGTCGGGACGCAACTTGGCGCGCAGCTCCTCGTCCGCGACCTGAGCGCGCAGATAGCGTTCCCAAACCCGCTCGAAGGCCTTGACCCCGATGCCTTTGGTCAGCGGTATCACTCGCGCCTCGTGGTAGGCGTACTGGCGGGCGCGGCTCGCGACCAACGTCGCCGGGAAGTGCCGATAGAGATACTTCTCGAGCGGCCTGTAGCGTCGGTCCGGTTTGGGCAGCACATATGGCGCCGAGCGCTGAAGGACATACATCCGCTCGACCAACGGCGCGATCTGCGGTACGAACTGGATTGCCGAAGCGCCCGTGCCGATGGCCGCAACCGTCTTGCCTCGCAGGTCGTAGTCGTGATCCCACCGTGCAGAGTGAAAAGCCTTGCCCGAAAACGATTCTAAGCCGGCGAACGTCGGATCAGCTGGCAGGCTCAGTTGACCAGTGGCCGCCACGAGATACGTTGACGTGATCTCGCCGCCGCCGCGCAGCGCTACCGTCCAGGTGCCCGCGCTCTCGTCGAAGTTTGCCGCCTGCACCTCATGGCCGAATCTGATGTGTTCAGTGATGCCGTACTTCGCCGCGCACTGGTCAACGTAGCTCTGGATCTCCGGTTGGGTGCCGTACTTGCGCGACCAGTCATGGCTCGGCTCAAACGAGTACGAGTACAAGTGTGACGGCACATCACAGGCGGCGCCCGGATAGGTGTTGTCCCGCCACACCCCGCCAACCCGGTCCCCCTTCTCCAGGATGGTGAAGGGGATGCCGGCGCGGCGCAACTTGATCGCCATGCAGATGCCGCTGAACCCCGCTCCGATGATGGTCACGCCGCCTCGCTGATGTGACGCCGATGCCACCTGCCATCTCCTTCTGCACGTCTGTCACGACCGCAGTTGAGTAGCCGATCGCTCCGGGTTAGAAACCGACCGGCGCGCGAGACTGCGACGCCGGCCGGCGCTTTTTGGCATGGCGGCGACATCACGGCGCGGTGCGCGCACCACGAGCATGGCCACCAGTCCGGTACCCAACACCAGACACAGTCCGCCCATGCCGGCACGGACGGCGCCGAACACGTCGACGAAGACAGAGAACAGCCACGGCGCCAAAAACGACACCGCCCGCCCAGTCATCGTGTACAGGCCGAAGGCCACGCCTTCCTTGCCGTGTGTCGACATCCTGAGCAGCAGGGTGCGCGCCGACGACTGAGCCGGCCCGATGAACACGCACAGCAGCAATCCGCAAACCCAGAACGCTCGAGGACCCGACAACGTCAACAAGGTGAGTCCCGTCGCGATGATCGCCGCCAGTGAGCCCACGATCACCGGCTTGGATCCGATCCGATCGTCGACCAGCCCGCCGGCCACCGCACCCAGCGCAGCCACCACGCTGGCGGCCACCCCGAAGATCAGCACATCGGCCGCCGAGATTCCGTAGGCGTTGACGCCGAGCACCGCACCGAACGTGAAGACCCCGGCCAACCCGTCCCGGAAGATCGCGCTGGCAACCAGGAAATACACCAGGTTGTGATCGCGGCGCCACTCGGCCCTCAGGTCCGCCCACAGTTTGCGATAACCGCCCGGCGCCCCCGTGTCGGCCGCGTTGGTTGCCGGCAACCGGTGCGCGGTGAACAGCAACGGCAGGGCCAGGATCGCCAGCCAGGCGGCGGCCAGCAGCATCGCGGCGCGAACGTTCATGCCGTCGGCGGTGGGCAGGTGCAGCAATCCGCGGGTCTTGCCGGTACCGGAGATGAAAGCCAGGTACACCACCAGCAACAACACCACGCTGCCGGCATAGCCCGAAGCCCAGCCCAGACCCGAGATCCGCCCGAATGTCTGCGGGGTGGAAAGCTGCCGCAGCATGGCGTTGTAGGGAACGCTGGCCAGGTCGCCGCAGGCCGCGGTGGCTGCCAGCAAGGCCAATCCGGCCCACAGGTAACCGGGTTGGTCGCGGATCAGGCTCATCGCGGCGGTGAGCACCACCGCCAGACCGGTCAGGGCGGTCAACGCAATGCGCCGGCGGCGCGGGGCTTCCACCCAGACGCCGACGACGGGCGCCAGCAGCGCGATGGTCAGCCCGGCCAGCGCCAGCGAACGACCCAGCCAACTCGCCGGCGTGGTACCGCCGCCGATGCCGACGCCGACGGTGCCGGTCAGATAGACGGAGAACACGAACGTCACCACGATCGCGCTCAGACCGGTGGTACCGCAGTCCCACAACGCCCACGCGAACACTGTGGATCGCCCGGCGGGGCGCGAACCCGCAACCGGGTTGCTCATGCAACGCACTTTAATTACGGTCGCCGACCCGCCGCGCCCGGCTTCGCCGCGCTCGCGATCGGCTCTCTGCTTACGGTCGCCGACCCGCCGCGCCCGGCTTCGCCGCGCTCGCGATCGGCTCCTACGATTGGCCGCATGCCCGTACCCGCTCCCAGCCCCGATGCTCGTGCCGTTGTCACCGGGGCCTCGCAGAATATCGGCGAAGCGTTGGCCACCGAACTGGCCGCGCGCGGCCACAGTTTGATCATCACCGCGCGACGTGAGGATGTGCTCATCGGGCTTGCCGCGCGCTTGGTCGACCAGTACGGGGTCGCCGTCGAGGTGCGTGCCGCCGATCTGGCCGACCCCGCCGACCGGGCCAAGCTGTGCGACGAACTGGCCACTCGGAATATCTCGATCCTGTGCGCCAACGCGGGCACCGCCACCTTCGGAGCGGTCTCGGGTCTCGATCCGGCCGCTGAAAAGGCGCAGGTGCAGCTCAATGTGCTTGGGGTACATGACCTTGCGTTGGCGGTGCTGCCGGGAATGGTCGAGCGGCGGGCTGGCGGCATCCTGATTTCCGGTTCGGCAGCGGGCAATTCGCCGATCCCCTACAACGCCACCTACGCAGCCAGCAAAGCGTTCGTGAACACGTTCAGCGAGTCACTGCGCGGTGAGCTGCGCCGCTCCGGCGTACACGTCACAGTGCTGGCGCCAGGGCCGGTACGCACCGATCTTCCGGATCCGGCCGAGCAGTCACTCGTCGAAAAGCTGGTGCCGGACTTCTTGTGGATTTCCACCGAGCACACCGCCCGAGTGTCGCTGGATGCCCTGGCGCGCAACAAGATGCGCATCGTTCCCGGTGTGACGTCGAAGGCCATGTCGGTGGCCAGCCAATACGCTCCGCGGGCAATCGTCTCGCCGATCGTCGGCAGCTTCTACAAAAAGCTGGGCGAGTGAGCTTCAGCGCTGTCGTCGCGAAACAGAAGCCAGGGTCGTGCTGGGGCGACGATCACAGCCCTGCGTTCTGTTTCGCGACGACTAACGCCGCCGCTTGCCGGTACCCATCATGCCGCGAGTGATTTCGCGGCCCATAGCGGTGCCGGCTGAACGCGCGAAGCTCTTGGCGGCCGGACTGGCGAAGATGTTTTTCACCCAACGGGTGAAGCGCTTCCACCAGCCGAGCCGCTCCGGCTGCGGCTCGGGCGTCGGCGTGCGCTTGCCCTTGGTCTTGGCCGGTGGCGAATCATCCTGCGGCGCTGACTTTTCGGCGGTGAGTTTTTCGTAGGCCGACTCCCGGTCAATGGTCTCGCCGTATTCGGCCTGCAGCGGGCTGGACTTGGCCGCCTGCTTGATGGCGTCGGTGCCGATCGCGGCCATCAGCGAACGTGGCACCCGCATCCGGGTCCACGACACCGGTGTGGGCGCGCCGCGCTCCGAGAGCACGGTGACGATAGCCTCGCCGATGCCCAGCGACGTCAATGCCGACTCCAGGTCGTAGACATCGGTTTTCGGATAGGTCTTTACGGTCTTGGTGAGCGCTTTCTGGTCGTCGGGGGTGAACGCACGCAGGGCATGCTGGACGCGGGCACCCAGCTGGGAGAGCACGTCGTTGGGGATGTCGGTCGGCAACTGGGTGCAGAAGAACACCCCCACGCCCTTGGAGCGGATTAGTTTGACGGTCTGCTCGACCTGCTCGAGGAACGCCTTGGAGGCATCGGTGAACAGCAGGTGGGCCTCGTCGAAGAAGAAGACCAGCCTCGGTTTGTCGGCGTCGCCAACCTCGGGCAGGAAGGTGAACAGGTCGGCCAGCACCCACATCAGGAAGGTGGAGAACATCACCGGGCGTACCGCCTGGTCGCCGAGTTCGAGCAGCGAGATGACGCCGCGACCCTGGCCGTCGAGGCGCACCAGATCGTCGGGCTTGAGCTCGGGCTCGCCGAAAAAGGTGTCGGCGCCTTCGGCTTCCAGGTTGACCAGGGCCCGCAGGATGACACCGGCCGTCGTCGAGGACACGCCGCCGAGGGCTTTCAGCTCCGGCTTGCCTTCATCACTGGTCAGGTGGGTGATGACCGAGCGCAGGTCCTTCAGGTCCAGCAGCTGAAGACCGCGCTGGTCTGCCCAATGGAAGATCAGGCCGAGGGTTGACTCCTGAGTAGCGTTGAGCCCCAACACCTTCGACAGCAGGATCGGACCGAAGCTGGAGATGGTGGCCCGTACCGGCACGCCAATGCCGTTGGTGCCCAGCGACAGGAACTCCACCGGGAAGCCGGTTGCCGCCCAGTCGTCGCCGGTGTCCTTGGCGCGCGCGGCCGTCTTGTCGTTGCCCTCGCCGGCGCGCCAGGCCGGACAGGTCGCCCTTGACGTCGGCCATCAGTACGGGGACGCCGGCCGCCGAGAGCTGCTCGGCGATCAGCTGCAGGGTTTTCGTCTTCCCGGTGCCGGTGGCGCCGGCCACCAGCCCATGGCGGTTGATCGTGGCCAGCGGGATACGGATCTGCGCGGTCGGATCGGCGGTGCCGTCGACGACGACGGTGCCCAACTCCAGAGCCTGGCCATCGACGGCATACCCGGCCGCGATCTGCTGGGCGGGGGTTGTTTCAGAGCTCATGGTGCGGCATGCCTCCTCAGTAGTCCCCAGTAATGCGGGCAAACCCCGACATTAGTGGCACCTGGCGGTGCCGGGCAGCGGCGACGGCTAACGTGTGCGTGGTGAATGCGGCGCGGGACCAACTGGTGTGGATCGACTGCGAGATGACCGGGCTGAACCTGGCGTCGGACAAGTTGATCGAGATCGCTGTCCTGGTGACCGATGCTGACCTCAATATTCTCGGCGAGGGCGTCGACGTGGTGATCCATACCGACGACGCGGCGTTGTCGTCGATGATCGACGTCGTCGCCGACATGCACGCCCGCTCGGGGCTGATCGACGAGGTGCGCGCCTCCACGGTTGACCTGGCCACGGCCGAGACGATGGTGCTCGACTACGTCCGCCAGCACGTCAAACAAGCCAAGACGGCGCCGCTGGCGGGCAACTCGATCGCCACCGACCGCGGGTTCATCGCGCGCGACATGCCCGCCCTGGACTCGTTTCTGCACTACCGGATGATCGACGTCAGCTCGATCAAAGAGCTGTGCCGACGCTGGTATCCCCGTATCTACTTCGGGCAGCCCGCTAAGGGGCTGGCGCACCGCGCGCTGGCCGACATCCATGAATCCATCCGCGAACTGCAGTTCTACCGGCGAACCGCATTCGTCGCGCCACCAGGCCCCGCTACCAGCGACATCGCGGCGGTGGCCGCCGAGTTGGGGGCCGCGACGGAGGCGCCAGAGGAAATCGATTCGGCCGTCGAGCACCCGAGCCGCTAGTATCGACGTCGCTGCCAGCTGGGCTGGCGGCGATGGTGGCTGTAGTTCAGCTGGTAGAGCACCAGGTTGTGATCCTGGGTGTCGCGGGTTCGAGTCCCGTCAGCCACCCCGAAACTGTCGCGCGGTTGCCTGCGTTGGGTTGCTTCACACCTATGGGAGGGCGACGACTGTTCCCAACGCGTGGCCAGGTGCCCCGACACCGAGCAGACCGTGGTACGCCGCGCCGTTGCCTTCGGTGTGACGATGGATTTCGTCGTCGAACCAGCAACCGAATGCCACCACCAGGGCCGCCAACACGAGCAATAGGGCCATCACGTTCAGACCGAGTGGGGTTGTGTGCGGTTGCTTGGTCGGAATCATCATCCATTCGCCTTCCGTTTGATGCTGCGTGTGGTGTCGTCCAATCCCCCTGCTCGGCGAAAGTTCGTCGAACATTGGCGCTGAGGCACCCCATGAAAACAATCAGGATGTCTCTTAATTTCGATACGTCGTCGTATCCAGTACTAAGGTAGCTGAAATCACGCAGGCTGTCTAGAACGACTCGCAGATTGGATACGTTTCGAAACGTGACCACCGCCGCAACCGATCCCGCAGACGCCGCACGGCCGTTGGTGGCCGTCGTCGGCGCAAACGTGCGTCGCATCCGCTCCGAGGTCCTGGGCGCGACGCATGACCAGCTGGCCAGGGAAGTCACGGCGCTGGGCTTTCCCTGGAGTTACTTGCGCGTCGCGGCTTTTGAGCGAGGCGAGGTAACCGGGTCTTTGGCGCTCTACCTCATTATTTGCGCAGCGCTCGACCGACTCGCGCAGCCCGACTCCCGCGTCACACTGGCCGATCTGGTCGTTGCCGAGACTCCGATCACGCTGGCCGAGGGCGTGATGATCGACGGCGATGGCGTGCGGCAGGCCTTGGCCGGGGTGCCACCGGCCAGCCTGTTCGCCGACGCCCCGGTCACTCCCCCGCGCTTCGCTCTCGCTGGACGCAGCGACGCGGAAGTCGTCACGGCTGCCGGCTATGCGCGGGCCGACGGACAGACCGCCGCCGCACTTGGGCTCGACCGCGATTCGATGATCACCGCGTGCGCGAGTCTGTGGGGTCAGTCGCTGACTGCCGAGCGCGATGCGCGTGCCGGGGCCGGAGCGTCACGGCGGCAGCTCGGGATCATCACATCCGAGTTGCGCGAGGAGCTATCCGCCTATCTCGAATTGCAGACGGGGGGCGAGCCGGATACCGCCGTACCGTAACTGACTGGGCATGCGGCCATCAGGTCTTGGCGTTCCCGGCGTGCCACTCGTCCCAGGGAATGTTCCAGTCGCCCAGTCCTTCGGTGCCCGGAAGCGTCGGGCCGACGGTGTGCAGGACTTCGACGATGTCGCCGCGCTTGGTGTGGTCGTAGAACCAGCGGGCGTTGCTGGGACTGACGTTGAGGCAGCCGTGGCTGGTGTTGCTGTGGCCCTGCGCGCCCACCGACCATGGCGCGGAATGGACGTAGACGCCGCTGTAGGACATCTGGGTGGCGAAGTCCACCTCGGTGCGATAGCCGTTGGGCGAGTTGACTGGAACGCCGTAGGTCGATGAGTCCATGATCATGTGCGCGAACCGCTCGCCGATGATGTAGACACCGTTCGCCGTTGGCGTGCTGTCTTTGCCCATCGAGATCGGCATCGTTTTGACGACATCGCCGTTGACCCGCACGGTCAGCATCTTGGTGGTGTCATCGGCGGTCGCGATGACCTCGTCGCCGATGGTGAAGTGCGTGCTCATGCTGTCCTCGCCGAACACGCCGTCGCCCAAGTCGACGCCGTAGGTGTTGACCGCCACGTCGACTGCGGTGCCGGATTTCCAGTATTCCTTTGGCCGCCAACGCACTTCGCGGTTGTTCAGCCAGTAGAACGCGCCCTGCACGGGCGGGTCCGTCGTCACCGCGATGGCCTTCTCGGCGGCGGCCCGGTTGGCGATGTTCTCGTCGAATCGGATGTGCACCGTCTGGCCGACGCCGACCACCTCGCCGTCACGCGGGACGGCGTAGGGCATCGTCAGGTTCTTCGGTGAATGGGTCTGGAAACTCAGTTGTCGTGTCGTCACACCGCCCAGACCGCGCGCTTTGGCCGTGATCGTGTAGCGCCGGTTGTAGCCAAGCGGCTCGGTGGTTTTCCAGTGCACGCCGTCCAGGCTCAGTTGACCGCCGATCGACCTGCCGTTCTCGTTGACCATGGTCACCGAAGCCAGCACGCCGTCGTCAGCGCTCACCGTCACCGGGTTATCCACCGCGACGCCGACGGCGCCGTCGGTCACCGAGGCGGTCAGCTTGGGAACCAGCAGGTCACCAAAAGGCGTGCCCTTGTCGAAGATGACATTCGCCGGCGGCGTGTTGCCGCCGCTGCTGCAGGCAGCGACGCCGAACACCGCCAGCGGCACCATCAGCGCTGCCACCCAGCGCCGACGGCGACGCGCGCGCGTCATCGAATCATCTGACATCTGGCTTTGTCCCCTTGTAACCCACCGACCCAGTACTACTGCCCAGTAGTCTAAGTGCTGCATGCGCGACCGCAGTGCCTACTGTCGGCGATTTCACCCGACGGCGGCAAGTTGTTATTGTGGCGTGTCTAGAACGATCCAAGCGCCGTTAGCTCAGTTGGTAGAGCAGCTGACTCTTAATCAGCGGGTCCGGGGTTCGAAACCCTGACGGCGCACTTCTTCCGTGTCGATCGCGATATCAACAGCTATCCGTCGCAAGTCATCCGTCTCAATAGAGAGCTCCCAGGAATCCGGCATCAACCGGTACGCATAACCGCCCGCCCGGGTGGGTAGACGGCGGGTGGAACGGTCCAGCAGCACCGTGCCGAACGCGGACGGTGCAATTCGGAGATCCGCCTCAGCGCATTTCCCTCAGCTCGACCGTGCCTTCAAAGAACGAAGGGGCCGGGGTTGCCATCGGCCCGGCGGGAGGAGCTTCTGATGCCAGAGGTCGAACTTCACCACGAGGGACACCCGAAGTATCGCCGGATGGTCCGTTTCGACTGGTCGGAGACGCCGCTGCATTGGGTGCCCGACGACCCGTTCTCGACGCACATGATGAACGTCTTGCATCTGTTGCTCCCCGAGGGCGAGCGGCATTTCATCAAGGCGGTCTTGGAGGCATCGTCGCTGGTGGACGATCCGGAGTTGGAGGCGGCCATCAAACCGTTCATCCAGCAGGAGTCCTGGCATGCCTGGGCGCACCAAGTCGTGCTGGACCATTTAGCTGAACAAGGCATCGAAACCAAGCCGTATACCGATCGGCTGGGCAGGACGTTGTCGGTGATGTTAGGTGATCCGCCCAAGTTCTTCCCGCCGGTGCTGAAGCGATGGTGGCTGTACCGGCGCCTGGCCGACGTCGCGGCGCTGGAACATTTCACGGCGATGCTGGGCCAGTGGGTGCTAACGAACCGGGGTCTGGACTATGCGCGTACCGACCCCATGATGCTCGACTTGCTGCGCTGGCATGGCGCTGAAGAGGTGGAGCATCGCTCGCTGGTATTCGATGTCTACCAGCACGTCTGCGGGAACTATTGGATCAGGGCGTTCTCGATGTTGTTCACCGCGCCGCTATTCATCGGCTGGTGGATTGCGGGAGCTCGTTACCTGATGGCGCAGGACCCGACCATTGATCGCAAGTGGCGTTGGCGGGACTGGCTCTGGGCTGCCCGCGAATACCGGTTGCCGGGGCCATGGAAGCTCCTCGTAACGACGCCCGTGCGGTATATGCGGCCCAGCCATCATCCAAACGACGAGGCGTCCACCCAGATGGCGGTCGACTACCTGAACTACTCGCCGACGGCGAAAGCCGCGCGCGAGCGAGCTCGCTCGCAAGGAAAGTTAGAGGGACCCGACAGCTCGCGGGGCATCACCGGTTCCGAAGAGTCGGCGGAAAGGACCACGGTTCGATGAAGGTTTCGGTGGATCTCGACACCTGCGATGGCAACGGCGTTTGCATGAGCATCTGCCACGAGGTGTTCGACGTACAAGAAGACGGTCTCCATCTCCTCCAAGAGGAACCGCGCGCGGAGTTGCGCCAACAGTTGATTGGTGCCGAGGTGTCCTGCCCCACCCAAGCGATCACAGTGAAGGACTGACCCGATGCCCGATCGCCAGCTGCGGCAGGTTGTTGTTGTCGGCTCCGGCGTGGCGGGGACGCGAGCGGCGGAGACCCTCCGACAGGATGGCTACGACGGCGCCCTGACAATCGTGGGTGCCGAGCGCCACGCTCCCTACCATCGGCCGCCGCTCTCGAAGAAGCTACTCACCGGAAAGGTGCATAGGGCGGGCGTCGACCTTGCGCCTCAATTCGAACTGGAAGCCCGCGTGTTGAGAGGCGCGTCGGCGATCAAGTTGGACATGTCCGCCCGCACCGTCCACTTGCGCGACGAGAACCAAGACTTGTCGTTGGAATTCGACGGACTGGTGGTCGCCAGCGGCGCGCTCCCGCGCCAATGGCCGGGCGGTCCGGTTCCTGATGGGGTGTTGATGCTGCGCACGGTCGAGGACTGCCTGGCGATTCGGGAACGCTTGGATTCACGTACCCGGGTAGTCGTGGTCGGAGGCGGATTTATCGGTGCCGAGGTCGCCGCGAGTTGCCGATCGTTAGGGCTGGACGTGGTGCTCGTCGAAAAAGCCGCCGGCCCGTTGCTGGCCGCGCTGGGCAACGAGATGGCAGCTCGCTGGGCCCAACTGCACCGCCGACAGGGCGTGGACCTGCGGGTCGGCGTCGGCGTCGACGCAATCGTCGGTGACGGCAGAGTGGAGGCGGTTCGGCTCACCGATGGATCGCAGGTCCCGGCCGATCTGGTCATCATCGGCCTGGGCGTGGCTCCCGCCACCGACTGGCTCAGCGGCTCGGGATTGCGGGTGGACGACGGGGTGGTCTGCGATGCCACAGGCGCCGTCGAAGATGCCAAAGACGTCGTCGCTGCAGGTGACGTAGCGCGATGGTGGCATCCGCTATATGACCGCTACCTGCGTACGGAACACTGGGACGACGCGCGACGTCAGGGCGCAGCGGCGGCTCGCACGCTGTTGGCAGGACCCGACGGCGCCGAGACCTACGATGAGGTGCCCTATTTCTGGTCGGATCAGTATGACGTCAAGCTTCAGATGCTGGGCGTGACAACCGATTACGACGCATTCGAGATTGTTGAAGGCGATCCCGACGCATGGGAATTCGTCGCGGCATACGGTCGAGGCGGTCGCACCATCGCAGTGGTGGCAACGATTCCAGGACGGGCGCGGGCCTATCTCGATGCCATCCACACCCGTGCTGAATTTCCGCCGAGGCGGTCGGCTTAACAACTACGGGCGATATGGCGGACCGTCCGGTAGCGCTGCGGCTTCTGCTCCGGTCAGCGATCGCGGATTCTGCGGACCACCAGCACGACGGCCAGTGCCCCGATCCCGGCCAGCGAAACCGCGACCGCGGGCTTCTTGACGAAGGCGACCACTCCGGCTTTGACGTCGTCGGCGACGCGGCGGGGATTGGCCCGCTCGGCCAAGGAATCGACGGTTGAGGCCAGTTGGTCGCGGGCCTGGTCGATCTCCTGCTTGATGGTGTCGGGATCCCGGTCCGCCACGCTGTCCTCCCTGTCCGCCCGCACCACCGGCCTGGCCCGGGTGCTTGCGAACTACCCTAGAGCAGCCGGCGCCGACGTCGATGCACCGGTGAGAAGAAAGGGACCCGCGTTGACCGACACCGCACGCCTGCAGCCCGGTGACCAAGCACCCGCCTTCAGCCTCCCTGACGCCGATGGCAACACTGTGTCGCTGGCCGATTACAAGGGCCGTCGCGTCGTCGTCTACTTCTATCCGGCGGCGTCGACCCCCGGCTGCACCAAACAGGCCTGCGACTTCCGCGACAACCTGCGGGAGCTCAACAGCGCGGGACTCGACGTCGTCGGCATCTCCCCCGACAAGCCAGCCAAGCTGGCCAAGTTCCGCGACGCCGAGGGTTTGACGTTTCCGTTGTTGTCCGATCCCGACCGCGAGGCCTTGAGCGCCTGGGGCGCCTACGGCGAGAAGAAGATGTACGGCAAGACCGTCCAAGGTGTCATCCGCTCGACGTTCGTCGTCGACGAGAAGGGCAAGATCGCCGTCGCGCAGTACAACGTCAAGGCCACCGGCCACGTAGCCAAGCTGCGGCGCGACCTATCGCTGTAGATCGCCCAGTGCGGCCAGTAGCAGCGCTTCGGTGGTCGCGGCCCGCTCCAGCACCCCGAGGTGCAGGCTTTCGTTGACGCTGTGCGCCTGTGTGGCCGGGTCTTCGACGCCGGTGACCAGGATCGTCGTCTTCGGGAAGGCGGCGGCGAACTCGGCGATGAACGGGATCGAGCCGCCCATTCCCATCTCGACCGGTTCGGTGCCCCAGGCCTGGCGGAATGCCGCGCGGGCGGCGTCATAGACCGGCCCGTCCACATCGACGACATAAGGCTGGCCGACATCGCCGGGGGCGACGGTCACCTGGGCGCCCCACGGCGCATGCTGTTCCAGGTGAGTGCGCAACGCATCGAGATGCGCGGCGGCGTCACCGCCGGGGGCGACCCGCATGCTGACTTTGGCCCGAGCGCGCGGAATCAGGGTATTCGACGACGCCGCAACGGTTGTGGTGTCGATGCCGATTACCGTGATCGCCGGTTTAGCCCACAGCCGTTGTGGCACCGAACCGGATCCGATTTCGGTCACACCATCCAGCAACCCGGTTTCGGCGCGGACCCGCCCGGCGGGATAATCGATTGCGGTTGCGGTACTTTCGTGCAGTCCTGCCACGGCCACGTTTCCGTCGTCATCATGCAGGCTGGCCAACAGCCGCACCAGCACGCTCAGCGCGTCGGGAACCACACCGCCCCACAGCCCAGAGTGCAGCCCGTGGTCGAGGGTAGCGACTTCGACCACGCAGTCGGCCAGCCCGCGCAGCGACACCGTCAACGACGGGACGTCGGTGCTCCAGTTGTCCGAGTCGGCGATCACGATCACATCGGCGGCCAATACGTCGCGATGGTCGGCCAGCAGCCGCCCCAGCGACGGGGACCCCGACTCTTCCTCACCTTCGACCAACACCGTCACGCCCACCGGCGGGTTGCCGCCGTGCGCCCGAAATGCCGCCAAATGTGTTGCGATGCCTGCTTTGTCGTCGGCGCTGCCGCGCCCGTAAAGTCGGCCGTCGCGTTCGGTCGGCTCGAACGGCGGCGATACCCACTGGGCGGGATCACCCTCAGGCTGGACGTCGTGGTGCGCGTACAGCAGCACGGTGGGCGCTCCCGGCGGCGCCGGATGCCGGGCGATGACCGCCGGCGCACCGTCGGCGCTGACGATCTGCACATCGCCAATACCGGCCTGCGACAGCAAGTCCGCGACAGCTTGCGCGCTGCGGTGGACCTCGCCGCGCCGCGCCGGGTCGGCCCACACCGATTCGATGCGCATCAGGTTCTCCAGGTCACGGCGCACCGACGGCAGGACGGCGCGGACCTGTTCGACCAGTTCGCTCATGGTGCCGAGGTTAGTGGGTCGCCTTCCGGGGCGAGCGTGCGCGAACCCGGAATTCCGCTCGGCGTGCCGGCCGGGGACACGCACGCTCGCGCGAGGAGCGCCGGAAGGGTCAGGTCTCGAGGATCGCGACCGCGGCGGCGGTGTCGCCTTCGTGGGTCAGCGACACGTGGATCGTCACCTCGGCCAAATGTTTGGCGATGGCACCGGTCAGCCGCACTCGCGGTCGCCCCCACATGTCGGTGACCACCTCGATGTCGCGGTGGATACCTTCCGGCAGCACCGGCCGCTGGGAAAACCGCGAGCCCGACCACGCCTTGATCACCGCCTCTTTGGCGGCCCAGCGTGCGGCTAAGTGCCGCGCCGCCGAGGAGCTCTTGTCGGAGGCGTCGCGCCGCTCACCCGGTGTGAAGGTCTCGGCGAACACCGTCCCCGGCTGGTCGACCTGGTCGGCGAACTCCGGAATGGACACCACGTCGATCCCCACTCCGACGATGCTCATAGGCGCCGAGGCTATCGGATGTAGATGTCGTCATCGCCCAGGCGGGCCGCCGCGTCGAGCAGCATCGCGGCCTCCTGCCGCTTCTCAGACACCGCGTGGTCGAAGCGACGGTCGGCGGGCCGCTCATACATCGGCGGGCCACCGGCGATTGCCGAGGCCAGTCGGCGCTGGCCGGCCAATACCCGAGTATCAGCGCGCTGCTGATACTCCGCCCGCTGTTCGGGGCTCAACGTCGCCAGGAACGCCTGCGGGTGCACCAGCGCAATCACACCCGACACGTGCCCGAATCCGAGGCTGGTCACCAGCCCGGCCTTGAGCGGGAGCTTTTCGCCGAGCCGCAAGGTGTCTCGCACCCACACGAAGTGCGCGGCCCCGGCCAACTCGTCGTCGACGCAATCGAGGCTGCGGTTGGGCGGAATGACCCCATCGCGCAGGATCTGGCACAGCCCCATCATCTGGAAAACCGCCGCGCCGCCCTTGGCGTGTCCGGTCAGGCTCTTCTGCGACACGACAAACAGCGGTGCCCCGTCGGAACGTCCGAGCGAATCAGCAAGCCGCTCGTGCAGTTCCGTTTCGTTGGGGTCGTTGGCCAGTGTCGAGGTGTCGTGTTTGGAGATCACCGCGATGTCATCGGCGCCGACGCCCAGTTTGGCCAACGAACGGGCCAGCAGCGAATCCTTGCCGCCACGTCCGGCGCCCAGCGCACCGAGCCCTGGTGCCGGAATCGAGGTGTGCACCCCGTCGCCGAAGGATTGCGCGTAACCGACCACGGCCAGCACGGGCAGCCCCATCTTGACCGCGAGATCGCCACGCGCCAGCAGGATGGTGCCGCCGCCCTGGGCTTCCACGAAGCCCAGCCGGCGCCGGTCGTTCGGCCGGGAGAACTTCGCGTCGCTGATGCCCCGGCCGCGCATCATGCCGGTGTCGGCGGTGGCAGCCATGTCGCCGAACCCCATGATTGCTTCCAGCGTCAGATCGTCGAACCCGCCGGCGACGACCAATTCGGCTTTGCCCAGCCGGATCTTGTCGACACCCTCCTCAACCGACACCGCCGCGGTCGCGCACGCGCCGACGGGGTGAATCATCGAGCCGTAGCTGCCGACGTACGACTGGATCACATGGGCTGCAACGACATTCGGCAATACCTCCTGCAGAATGTCATTCGGCTTATTGCGGCCCAACAGATTACCGTGGTACATCGTCTGCATGGACGTCATGCCGCCCATCCCGGTGCCCTGAGTGCTGGCCACCAGCGTCGGATGCACGTAACGCATCAGCTCGGCCGGGCTGAACCCGGCAGACAGAAACGCGTCGACCGTGGCGACGATGTTCCACAACGCCACCCGGTCGATCGACGTCGCCATGTCGGGGCTGATGCCCCACACCGTCGGGTCGAAGCCGGTCGGGATCTGCGCTCCAACCGTCCGGGACAACTTGGTCTTGCGTGGCACCCGAATTTCGGTGCCCGCCTTGCGGATGACCTGCCAGTCGGTGGAGTCGGGCACCGGCCGGATGACGGTGTGTTCGGGATCGAACTGGACGAACGCGCGGGCGTCGGCCTCGCTGGACACGACGAACGCGAAGTCCTTGTCCAAGAACACACTCACCAACAGCGGTGAGGCGTGGTCAGGGTCGATCGCGCCGTCGTCAACGAACTCGCGGATCCCGACGCGTTCCACCACGGTGTCGTGGTAGCGCTCGACGAGTTCGGCTTCGTCGACGAGATCACCGGATTCGGTGTCATACCAACCCGGTTGCGGGTCGTCTTCCCACCGGATCAGTCCGGTGGTCCAGGCCAATTCCAGGACTCCGGCCGCCGACAGTTCGTTCTCGACCTCCATCTCGAACCGGGTCCGCGATGAACCGTACGGGCCGAGCTCGGCGCCACCGACGACCACCACCAGGTCGGCCGGGTCGACGTCGAGATCGTCCCATTCCGGGGGCGGCGCGGGGCGGTAGCCGCGGGGTGGTGATGGCAGCGCGGCGATGGCGCCCTCGGGCGTGGTGTCGTCGGCCGTGGCGTCGGTAACCGTCTCTTCGCGCGCTTTGGCGGCCAGTTCGGCCATGTCCAGTTCGACATCGCCCAGCCCGCCGGTCAGGTCCACTTTCATCGGCGACTGGGCGGCGGCGGCCTTGGCCTCGATGTCGCAGAGCCCCAGCAGCATGCCGGCCATCTCATCGGTGGAATACGTTGTCACGCCGGCCTCTTCGACGGCGCTGACGATGGCGTCGTTGTGGCCCATCAAACCGGTGCCGCGGGTCCAGCCGATCAGCGCATGCGCCAAGCTGACTCGCTGCGCCCACGACGATTCGGCGTGCCAGCGGGTCACCACGGCGTCCAGCGCGGACTTCGCTTCGCCGTACGCGCCGTCGCCACCGAACATGCCGCGGTTCGGCGAGCCGGGCAGCACCACGTGCAGCCGTGAGGCGATGTCCCGGTCGGCGCCGATGCCCGACAGGCCACCGATGAGCCGCTGCACGGCCCACAGCAGCACCTTCATCTCCATCTCGGCGCGCGACCCGGCCTCGGACAGGTCGCCCGCGACGCGGGGTGCCGCGAACGGGAACAGCAGCGTCGGAGTTTGCGCGTCCTTGATGTGAATCGACTGCGGCCCAAGGCTCTCGGTTTGCTCGGCGCCGATCCAGTCGACCAGTGCGTCGATATCGGAGTAGGACGCCATGTTGGCGGCCACCACCCACAGGGCAGCGCCGTAGCGGGCGTGGTCGCGATACAGCTGGCGATAGAAAGCCAGCCGTTTGTCGTCCAGCCGCGAGGTGGTCGCGATGACAGTAGCGCCGCCGCCGAGCAACCGTCCGGCCACCGATGCGGCGATCGAGCCCTTCGAGGCGCCAGTGACCACGGCGACCTCGTCGCTGTAGCGACCCTTATCGGGATTCTCCGCGCCGCCGGCGATCCGCCCGTACAGCGTGGCGTGCAGCTGACGTCCGGCGGCCAGCGACTTGCCCTGCCACCAGGTCGCCTGCGTCGCCACGACATGCCCGGCACCCTCGAACCGCTCGGAAAGCCGGGCCCAGTCGCCATCGATTTCGTCCTCGTCGGCCAGCCACAGCTTGACCAAATCCTCACGTGCGCTGGCCCAGCGGTCGTCGAAGACGACGGCTTTCTTGGCGTCGAATACCGGCGCCACCAACCGCGGCCAGTCGGAACCCAGTTCGGCGGTGACCAGATCGATGAGTTCGGCGTCGGTAGCGGCCGCGGGCGCGCTGACCGGGTCGTCGAGGCCCAACTGACCGAGCACGAGACGGGCCGCCGACGCCAGCACGCCGTCGCGGCCAGTGATCTGGTCGGTGAATTCGCTCAGCGCAGCCGCGTCGACTGTCGCGCCACCGCCGGCTCCGGAGGATGGCAGCGCCACCGCAACTCCTTGCCGTGCAGCCACCGCAGCGACCGCGGCATCGATGACCTTGTCGACCGACGCGGCGTCAGCCAACGCGCCCTCATGCAGGTTGCCCAGCGCGCCGCCACGGACACTGGTCCCCTCGCGGGTGCCCAGCGCGACTTCCACTGTGACGTGCTTGACCCAGCCGTCGCCGAGTTCCCAGGTCTTCTTCACCCGCTCGCCGATCGCAGCCGGCCGCTTACCCGACGGGCCGAACGCCGAGCGCAGCTGGTCGTTGATCGCGTCGGAAAGCACTGGGCCGTAAGGCTTGTAGGTGCGGGCCAGCTTCGTAACCTGTGATCGCAGCCCGGCCAGGTCGGCGTCGGCGGCGCCGTCGATAGCGCCCAGGTTCAGCTCCGAACCCAGGTCGACCAGCAGCTGGTTACGTCGTGAGGACGCGCCGTCGGTGATCGACTCGATGGAGTCGAGTGCTTCGATCTGATCCATGCGCATCTTGGCTGACAGCGCGATCAGCGTCAGTGTGGCGTCCGCGGCGTCGAACGAGATGTCGTCGGGCCGCGGGCCACTTGACGTCGCGGACGCCGGCGCGGCGGGAACGGGCGTCGCCTCTGCGGTCGCCGGTGCGGCCACGTCGGAATCCGCAACCGCCTCGTCCGCTTCTTCCGGCTCGGGGTCGGTGTCGGTGGCGAACAGCACCGGAGCGTCGCGCTCGGCATTGAGCACTTCCACTGTGCTGTGGGCATATTCGGGCAGCTTGAGGGTATTGGTGGCCAATCCGGCGACGGTCGGTGAGGACTTCACCCCGATTTCGACGAACCGCTCCACGCCCAAACCGCCGGCCGCCTCTTCGGTGAACAGCAGGTCCTGCGTCTCGATCCAGCGCACCGGGCTGGCGAACTGCCAGGCCAGCAACTCGATGAAGATCGTGCGCATCATCTCGCTGGGCCGCTCGGACCGCCAGGCGTCGTAGTCGGCGAGGATCTCGTCTAGCGGTTCGGCGGGCACCAGATCCCGGATCTCCTGGATGAAATCGCGGTCCAGGGTAAACGGCCGCGGCACCAGGTTGGGAATGTAACGCCCGACGATCAGGTCGGGATCCTTATCACGCGGCAGTAGCCGCTCCAACGAGCGGCGGAATTCGCTCACACCAACTCGCAACACACGCGAGTGGAACGGCACGTCGATACCCGGCACCAGAATGAACGAGCGCTTACCGCCGGTGATCTCGCGGCGCCGCTCCACTTCGGCTTCCAGCGCTTCGAGGCCACGCACGGTGCCGGCGATCGCGTACTGCGAGCCGCGCAGGTTGAAGTTGACGATCTCCAGAAATTCGCCTGTGCGTTCCGCGATCTCGGCGACGAATCCTGGCACGTCGGCGTCGGGCAGATCGATCTGCGACGGGCGGATGGCGGCCAGCCGGTAGTTGGAGCGGCCCAACTCGTCACGCGGCACGATGTCGTGCATCTTCGAGCCGCGGTGGAACACGGCCTCCAGCAGCGCGTCGAGTTCGAACACGCCACTGACGCAGGCCAGCGCGGTGTACTCCCCGACCGAGTGGCCGCACGCGATGGCGTCTTCGACAAATGCGCCCTGCTCGCGCATCTCGGCAACCTGTGCGGCCGCCACCGTCGCCATCGCCACCTGAGTGAACTGGGTCAGGAACAGCACGCCGTCGGGGTGTTGATAGTGCACGGCGTTGGCGATGATGCTGGTCGGATTGTCGCGGACCAGGTGCAGCACCGAGAAGCCCAGGGTGTCACGGGTGAACCTGTCGGCCTCGTCCCACACCTTGCGGGCGGCTTTGGATCGGGCCCGGACGTCCATGCCCATGCCCTTGTGCTGAATACCCTGGCCGGGGAACGCATAGACGGTCTTGGGCGAGGCCAGCCGGGCCGTCGCCGACATCACCAGATCCGAACCGATCCGCGCGGCGACCTCCAAAACCTCTGCACCCTGGTCGATCCCGACCCGGTCGACCCGGAAGTCCACCTCGTCACCCGGGCGCACCATGCCCAGGAAGCGCGCGGTCCAGCCGATCAGCCGGGCCGGTGGCCGGGCTTGGCCGTCGGTAGCGGTCACCGCGTGCTGCGCCGCGGCCGAGAGCCATATGCCATGCACGATCGGCGATTCCAGGCCGGCCAGCAGCGCGGCGGCCCGGTCGGTGTGGATTGGGTTGTGATCGCCGGAGACCACCGCGAATGGCCGCATGTCGACCGGTGAACTCAGCGTGACGTCGCGGCGACGGCGCCGCGGGGTGTCGGTGGCGTTGTCGGAAACCGCGCCACCGGCCCGCTGCGGGTCGGTCAGCTCGACCGCTCCGGTGCGGCCGCGGATCGCGAACCGCTCCTCGAGTTTCGCCAGCACCGTGCCGTCTGAACTCGCGACAGTCACGGAGACCGGAACCACCCGACCGACCTCGGTGTCGGTGGCCGCTGAAGCCGTTGCAGTAACGGTTAATTCGGCCGGAACGGTGGGCAGCTGCCCGACCAAATGCGCGGCATGATCCAAATGCACCAAACTCAGCAGACCCTCCACCACCGGCACCCCGGTGTCGGTGACGGCCGAGCCGATGGTGGAAAACACCGCGGGCCAGCAACTGCCGACCAGTGCGTCGGGCACGGTGGTCAACCCGGGCGCCAGCGGCTCGCCGAAGGTGGCGGTGACGCCGGTGTGGTCGGCCACTCGCTCGGGGTCCCAGCCCACGGTGACGGTGGCCGTCCCGTCGTGCACCGGCGGCAGTGCGTCCGGCCCGTCGGCCCCCGCGGCGATGGCCAGCACCGACCGCATCGCGCTCGCCGCATCGTCGGTGTCGACCACCGGGGTGCCGCCGTCGACGGTAGCGGCCGGCAAGGTGAACCGGATGTCGATCCAGGTGCCCGATAACGGCACGCTCAGCACAACCTGATCACCGTCGGTGTGCAGCCGCGCTCCGGTGGATGAATGCGTGGCAGTGCGGTTTTCGTGCACCTGCCACTCGCCCGGATCGGCGATGCGGTGTACGGGGTTGGTGGCAGCGCGGCCTGCCCACAGCACGTCGGGGGCGTCGAGGACAACAGCCAGCGGCCCACTCACATCGGCGCGGCCCTGGCGGCGCGCGGTCACGGACTCCGGTTGCCCGTTGGCCGAGAGCAGCTCGTCGATGGCGGCCTGCTCGAAGCGGTCCAGCAACTCGCCGACCGGCTCGTCGAAACGGGTGATGCCGGCCACTGCGGCGGTGCCCGGGATGATGCAGACCTGGTCGGCGTCGTAGCGGGCATCGTGCGCCTGCCACAGCGAATCGCTGCGCCACCAGCGCCGTACGTCCTTGTCGATCACCGGTACGAAGTTGACCGGCTTGCCCAGCGTCTTGCACAACGTGACGAAGAACGACACGTCGGCCGGGTGCAGCTGGACGGTCTCGGCATCGGGGTAACTCGAAAGAAGAACGGCGATGGCCTCGTTGGGGTTTTCCAGGAGCCGCTCGTCGTTGAACAAAGTCTCGATTGGGCCGTAGTCCTGCGTGTGGAGGCGGGCCTCGGCTCGCTGCAGAATCTGTTGAAAACGGTCACGCCAAGTGTCGGCCAGCCACGGACTGCCCGGCGAGGCGGTGTCGGCAGTCGAATCGCCCTCGCCGATCGCCAATTCGACATAGCGCTGCAGCCACTGCAGATACGTCATCTCGGCGACGTCACCGAAGTACGGCTTGGCGGTGTTGGCCATCGCGGCGATGAGCTCGTGGCGGCGGGCGGCCACCGCTTCGGCGTCTCCGGCGACCTCGTCGAGCAGTCGGCCGCACCGCGAGGCGGTGTTGTCGATCTCGTGAATGTCCGCGCCGAGCTGGCTACGGCTGGAAGCCATGCCGCCCTGTGCTTTTCCGGCGCTGATCCACTGGTCGGTGCCCTGCGTTTCAACCAGCATCCGCTTGACCGACGGCGAAGTGGTCGACTCCTTGGTCGCCATCGCAGCAGTACCGACCAGGATGCCGTCGACCGGCATCAGCGGGAAGCCGTAGGACTCGGCCCAGTGTCCGGTCAGGTATTCGGCTGCCCGCTCGGGGGTGCCGATGCCGCCGCCCACACAGACGGTGATGTTGGGCCGCGATCGCAGTTCGGAGTATGTGGTCAGCAGCAGGTCGTCGAGGTCTTCCCAGGAGTGGTGACCGCCGGCGCGGCCGCCCTCGATGTGCATGATCACCGGCTTGGTCGACACCTCGGTGGCGATGCGGATCACGGAGCGGATCTGCTCGACGGTGCCCGGCTTGAAAACCACGTGAGTAATCCCGATGTCGTTGAGCTCGTCGATCAGTTCGACGGCTTCTTCCAGTTCGGGAATGCCGGCGCTGACGACCAGTCCGTCGATCGGCGCGCCGGACTGACGAGCCTTCTGTACCAACCGCTTTCCGCCGACCTGCAGCTTCCACAGATACGGGTCGAGGAACAGCGCGTTGAACTGGAACGTGCGGCCCGGCTCTAAGAGGCCGGTGAGCTCCTCGATGCGGTCGTCGAAGATCGGTTCGGTGACCTGGCCACCGCCGGCCAGCTCGGCCCAGTGCCCAGCGTTGGCGGCAGCAGCGACGATCTTGGCGTCGACGGTGGTCGGTGTCATGCCCGCCAGCAGGATCGGCGAGCGGCCGGTCAGCCGGGTGAACTTTGTTGAGAGCTTGACCCGCCCGTCGGGCAGGCTGACCACCGAAGGCGCGTAGCTCGACCAGGCCTTCGCCACCTCGGGGACGGCGCCGACGGTGAACAGGTTGCGCTGTCCCCCGCGGGTGGCCGCGGGCACAATCCCGATACCCAGACCGCGGATGACCGGTGCGGTCAAGCGGGTCAAGATGTCGCCGGGCCCCAAGTCGAGAATCCAGCGAGCCCCGGCGTCGTGGATCGAGGCGACCTCCTCCACCCAGTCGACCGGCTTCACCAACACGGACTCGGCCATGGCGCGGGCCAAGTCGACATTCAGGCCTACCTTTTCGGCCCAGTCGGCGACGATGTCGATGCCATCAGCCAGCCGCGGCGTGTGGAAACCCACCTCGACCTGCACCGGCTCGAAGACGGGCGCGAAGACGTCGCCGCCGCGAATCTTGTTCTTGCGGTCGGCTTCCTCTTTCTCCGAGATCTGCTTGCAGTACAGCTCGAATCGTGACAGCTGCTCGGGCGTTCCGGTGATGACGACGGCGCGCCGGCCGTTGCGGATGGACAGCACCGGTGGCAGCACGGTCCGGACGTCTCGGGTGAACTCTTCGAGCAACTGCTGGATGCGCTCGGGGTCGGCGTTGGACACCGACACCATCGGCGAGCGGTCCCCCAACGCCGAGATACCACGCCGGCGAGCCACCAACGTGCCGGCCGCACCGATCAACTGCGCCAGAGCCAGCACTTCGATATCACGTGCACCCGCGGTCTTCAACGCCTCAACCGCCAGCACGCCTTGCGAGTGGCCGGCCAGCGCCACCGGCGGGTTGCCGGACAGGTCCAGGCCTTGGCGCGCCAGCGTGCGTACCGCGGCAATCTGGCTGAGCAGCACGCCGGGCAGCGAGACTGCCGCCGAGGTCAGATGTTTGGCGGAAGGAATCGGATCTTCGGCGGCCAGCTCGCGGACCCAACGCAGCGGTTCGAAGCCGATCGGACGCACCACCACCAGCTCATCGGCGACTGGTTCGAGTAGCAGGTGCGCTTCGCCGACCAGCGTCGTCAACTCCGACTCGATACCAGCCGAGGACACCAGCTCTTCGAGGCTCTCCAGCCAGGCGCTGCCCTGGCCGCCGAACGCGACGGCAAAGGGCTCGCCGGCGGTCAAACGATCGACGAGAGCATGGGCGCCCTGCGTGGCCTGCGCGGTCATCTTGTCGCGGTCGGCGGACACCCGGTCATGCTCGTGGATCGTCACGTTGCCAATCTCCCTGTAATGCTCGTATCGCTGCGGTGTCAGAGCGGCGCTGCCCTGGGTGTCGTTGAGTCCCCGTCGGATCCCCGGCCCTACTCGACTGACTCGCCCATCGCCGGGGCGCCGAAATCGAGCGTCGGCTGCAATAAGAGTGTCATAAGAACCGGTGTGTTTTCCTGTGCCGATCGGTTACTAGCGAGTTCTACGCGCGGGTAATGGTTACGTGGGTAACACGCCGTCGAACCGCGCCCGGAAGCGTCCGGACCAAACCTGCTGCGTGCAGGTGGTTACGGTTGAGTAGGCACAACAGCGCAGATCACGGCAGTATTGTTATTGAATCGTTATGCGCAAAATCTGACCTGCGGCGTTGGCGTGTGACTGCGTCTGTTGTCTCGCCGCCCGGCGATCGACAGAAGTCGAAAGCGCGCCGGAAGTTTGCTGGAACTTACCCGCGAGTCAGCTTTGCCCACAATGTCGCGACGCCGGCGACCAGGCTCAGTTCCACTGCCCGAATTGCGGCTTGACGATGTTGTTGATGTCCACCCCGACGCCACCGACGCTGCGCTTGTCGATCTCGACCTGGTGCAGGCTGGCGGCCGGATGGGTGAAACCTTTCGGCGAGCCCCAGTTGTGCTGCCAGAAATACGAGCCCAGGCCGTCCTGCAGCGCCCAGTCGATCGTTTTGGAGTTGGCGTAGACGCCGGTGCGCTGGTGGCCGAGCACGGATTCCCAGCCGCGCAGATACGGTGCGACCTGCTGTTTGTACTGCTCATAGGACGGGTCATCGTCGATTGAGGCGTAGATCGGAGCGCCCACCGGCCCCCCCGCGGCGGTGTGCAACTGCCATCCACGCTTGGCATGAGCGACGCCGGCGTTTTGGCCACCCAGCCAGTCGGCGGTGTCCTGCTTGCCGTACTGGTAGCACGACACGATCTTGAGACCGCCCTGATAGAGGTCACGTGCCTCGGGCAGCTGAATCGGCTTGCCCAGCATCCAGGCGCCTCCGGGCCGGCGATCCGAGACGTAGCGGATGGACCCGGCCGCACCCGCGGCCTTGATGTCGCTGGCCGGGATGACCCCGGCCGCATAGTCGAGCAGGATGCCCAGCGGACTCGCAGAAGCCAACGCAGCGCACAGTGCGGAGCCGGCGGCTCCCAAACCGAGCAGAGCCGGCGTCGCGGCCGCGTGTTTGAGCACGTCGCGCCGAGATATTGACACGAGTCACAGAGTACGACAAATGCATCATTTACCACACTGACGCCACGAGTCACATCTGTAACTAGGTGTCGGCTGGTCAGCCCGGGTGCCACAGGCGTGGGTTTAACCGGCCCGCGACGGGTATACAACAGCGGTTGCGGGGGCGGCGCGCGCTTAGGAACCTTTTCTGGACGGCTTCGGAACTGTTCCTGGGGGTCGAAGTCACGAGGCGTGCACCAACGGCCGATACCAGCGCATGGTGCTGTCCCCGACCTGCAGGCAGCGGACGGAGAGCACGCCTACTGATGAAAATCTGCCCGTGGCGTTAACGAATGGCGCAACGGCTGCTGGATTCCGGATCATCCGGCTGATTGGCACCGGCGGAATGGGTGAGGTCTATTTGGCCGAGCACCCGAGGTTGCCGCGCCGGGAAGCACTCAAGATTCTGGCGCCAGACGTATCGGCTGACCCCGAGTTCCGCGAGCGGTTCAACCGAGAGTCCGACATGGTGGCGACTTTGTGGCACCCGCACATTGTCGGCCTGCATGACCGGGGTGAGTCCGACGGCCGGTTATGGATTTCGATGGACTATGTCGACGGCGCCGATACCGCTCGACTGTTGCGCGACAGCTATCCGACCGGGATGCCGCCTCGCGAGGTGGTCGAGATCATGTACGCGATCGGCGAGGCTCTCGACTATGCCCACAGTCACGGGCTGTGCCACCGGGACGTCAAACCCGGCAACATTCTGCTGAGCCGGCCCAAATTCGGGAAACGACGAATACTGCTAGCGGATTTCGGTGTCGCACGGCGCCTCGACGACATCAGCGGTTTGACGCAGACGGACACCACTGTCGGCACTGTCAGCTACGCGGCACCCGAGCAGCTGATGGGCCATCCGGTGGATGGGCGGGCCGACCAATATGCGTTGGCCGCGACAGCGTTTCACCTGTTGACCGGGTCGCCACCGTTCCAAAGCAGCAACCCGGCCGTGGTGATCGGGAAGCACCTCAACGAGCCACCGCCGCGGTTGGGCGAGATCAGGCCGGAGCTGGCCAGCTTCGACGCCGCCCTTTTCCGCGCGCTCGCCAAGAACCCTGCCGTCAGATTTTCGCGTTGTCAGGACTTCGCCAACGCGCTCTATCCCGTCTATGTCGCTTCATCTGCTCCCACAGAAGCGCACACTGCTGCGGCCACCAAACAGGCGCGCGCCGCACCCACCCCTGTCACTGCACGACAGCCTGCCGCCGGGGCCGTCCCTGCGCGGGCGACCCGACATCTATCGCGTCCGGGCGATACGGTTTGGCTTGACTCTTGGCGCCCAACGCAGGAGATGCCGGCCCCCTGGCAGCGGCGGCAGCTGCGTCGACGTCACCCAGTCCGAAGAACAGTCGTCCTCACCTTGGTCATCGTCACGCTGGCGGTGACCGCAACCGTCATCTTCATGACATGGCTCATCCCCGGCGAGCAACAGCCCCCGTCATCGGTGACACCCGCCCCTGCTTCCACCGCTACGCCCACGCCACTGCCATCACACGAGCCGGGACTACAGCTCAAGTAGGTGGGCGGACTGTCGCAAGGTGTGTACTAAGAGCATGGACCGCGACCAGCTCATCGACCTGACCCGACGCGCGGTGAAGGTGGCGCGGGACAAGACCACCGACCTTGCACCGGCCGTACATACCGTCGACGCGCTCGACTACACCTCGAGCGACCGTCACGAGCGCGATGTGGCGATGCTGCTGGCCAGCCCGCAGCTGGTCGGTTATGTCTCCGAGTTGCCGTCTCCGGGCTCCTACTGCACCAAGACCGTGATGGGGCGCTCGATCCTGCTGACGCGGATCTCCGATGGAACGGTCAAGGCGTTCAACAATGTTTGCCTACATCGGCAGTCGCAGGTGGCGAGTGGCTGCGGCAGCGCGAACCGGTTCACCTGTCCCTACCACGCATGGACCTACGACAACGCCGGGCGGCTGGTGGCGGTGCCCGGTCGCGAAGGCTTTCCTACCGTGGATGTGAAGTCGGACGGGCTCACGGAGTTGGCGGCCACCGAGTTCGCCGGATTCCTGTGGGTGTCACTCGAACCCGGCGCGACGCTGGATGTCGCCGGACATCTGGGTTCGCTGGCCGAGGAACTCGACTCGTGGGGCATCGGACGGTGGTCTCCGTTGGGCGAGAAGATGCTCGACTCCCCGATCAACTGGAAGCTGGCCGTCGACACCTTCTCGGAGAACTACCATTTCGCCACCGTGCACCGACAGACGTTCGCCACCATCGCACGCAGCAACTGCACGGTGTTCGATGCGTTCGGCCCGCACCACCGGTTGATTTTTCCGCTCAACTCGATCCTCGATCTGGAGAACGTTCCCGAAGACCAGTGGGACCCGTTCCAGAACATGGTGGTGATCTATGCGCTGTTTCCCAACATCGTGTTGTCGGTGACGGTCGCCAACGGCGAGCTGTTTCGCATCTACCCGGGTGACAAGCCGGGCAGATCGATTACTGTCCACCAGAACTCGACACCGCTGGACCTCGCCGACGAATCCGTCGCCGCGGGCGCGCAAGCTGTTTTCGACTACGCGCACGCCACGGTGCGGGACGAGGATTACCGGCTTGTGGAAGGCTTGCAAGCCAACCTCGAGTCCGGTGTGCGCGATCAGTTGTTGTTCGGCCGCAACGAGCCCGGCCTGCAACATCGTCACCTCAGCTGGGCGGGGGCGCTCGCCTCGTTCTAGGCGTGTACGTCGGCCAGTTCCCAGTCTCGGTAGAGCGCCAGCGAGCGCTCGTAGAAGCCGAAGCCGGTCACCGACTCTCCGTGGAAGGTGCCGTGATAACGGTATGGCCCTTCCATGTATTCGATCGGCAGGGCATGCGCCGGAGCGGCCACCAGCGGCTCGCCCACCAGATCCAGTTGCAGCGTGGCGCAGCTGAGACGGTGGCGATCAGGCATGAACCGGTCGGCGGCCAGCGGCGGTATCAGTGGGCGAACTGAATCCGGCCAGCGCACATAACTCTCGACGACGACCTCGACATCCTCGGCGCACTGCGGCTGATCTTGTGGAGAGCTGACAGTCACGCCCGAGAACGGTTGCAGGGCATTGTTGTTGGTGCGGTCGAACTGTCGCCAGATGCTCAAATCCACACCGTTGTCCAGGTTGATCGTGCGCCATTCGTGTGAGCGGGCGCGTGGATCTCCGCCGGTTCCGCCGCCGCCCGCGTAGCGGGGAAACCACTGTCGATCGACGTGACCGGCGCTGCCACTGACCTGTTCGCGGGTGTCGCCCCAGCGCAGGCTTCCGGTCATTGCCATCCGGGTCTGGAAATACGAATAGGTGTCGTGCTGGCCGAAACACGCGATGCGGCCGTTGTATGCTGACGCGCCCAGCGGCACCGGCGGTCGGGTGGGTGTGACGGTCAAGTCCAGCGCCATCGGCTGACCCGCTTGGTCGGTGCCGACCAAATTCAGTCGATAGGTGTAGGGCAGCAGTTTGCCGTCGTCGTCGCGGCGGCTCGTCCACTCTGCGGTGCCGGCGCTGCTTCGGTATTGGATGTCGAGATACCCGGCGGCGGCCGATAACTTGGGGGGCGCATCCGTGTTCACGCTGGCCGGCGGCATGTCGTAGTCGGTATAGGTGCCGTATGTGCCTGCGTCACAGTCGAATAGCGCCAAGGTATAGAAGTCGGCGACCACTGTCCCACCGGGGCGGTTCTTGTTGAAGATGGTCAGAAACGCAAATGATCGTCCAGTTGCCCCGGTCAATTCTCCGGCGATGAACCAGGTATCCGACTCGTGATCAGTATGCTGCCCTTCGGCGGCGGGGAATTCCAGCATGCTGTCGTCGGGCACCAACTGGAATGGGTAGCCACGCCAGTCGGATTTCACGGCTGCCTCACTCGGTTCTTGCGGCGACCCGCTGCGGGAGTCGTTTTTTTGCTATGTTAGCAGCAATAGCAGATTTGACCTCCCCGAGGTGGTGCCCGATGACGGAACACCGTTCGTATGACGAGCTTTTCATCGGTGGGCGGTGGCGCAAACCCGCGACCGGAGAGCGGCTGACGGTCATCTCGCCGCATTCCGAAGAACCGGTCGGCCAGGCTCCGTGCGCCGGCCCAGAGGATGTCGACGCGGCGGTCACCTCGGCGAGGCAGGCCTTCGACCATGGGCCCTGGCCGCGGCTGGACCCGGGCGAGCGGATGGCCAAAGTCGAGCAACTCGCCGCGATCTATGCCGGCCACATCGACGAAATGGCCGATCTGATCACCGCCGAGATGGGTTCGCCGCGCAGCTTTAGCCGGTTGGGCCAGGCGGCCGGGGCGGCGTCGATGATGCACCTCGCGCTGGCGGCCGCGCGCGACTTTCCCTGGGCCGAGCGCCGCCAAGGTGTGCTCGGCGAAGTACACCTGCGTCGGGCGCCGGTCGGGGTGGTGGGCGCGATCGTGCCGTGGAATGTGCCGCAGTTCTTGATCATGCCCAAACTGATCCCCGCCCTGATCGCGGGCTGCACCGTCGTCGTCAAACCGGCACCGGAAACCCCGTTGGACGCACTGTGGTTGGCCGAGATGCTCGAGCAGGTCGAGCTGCCCGAGGGGGTGGTGTCGGTGATCACCGGCGGCCGTGACATCGGCGAGGCGCTGGTTCGCCATCCCGGCGTGGACAAGATCGCGTTCACCGGGTCCAGTGCCGTCGGCCGTCGCATTGCCGCCATCTGCGGCGAGCAACTCAAACGCGTCAGCCTGGAGCTGGGCGGCAAGTCCGCGGCGATCATTCTCGACGACGCCGACATCGGCAAGACGGTCGCCGGCCTGAAAACCGCCGGCCTGATGAACAACGGGCAGGCCTGCGTGGCGCAGACCCGCATCCTGGTGAGCGAGCGGCGCCGCGACGACGTCGTCGACGCGCTGGCCGAAATGATGTCGGGTCTGCAGGTCGGCGATCCGGCCGACGAGGCGACCGATGTCGGACCGCTGGTGGCCCAACGCCAACAACAGCGCGTGCAAGACTACATCCGCTCGGGGATCGAAGAGGGCGCCCGCACGGTGCTCGGCGGCAAGGACAGCCCAAGCGATCGCGGCTGGTATGTGCAGCCAACGCTGTTCGCCGACGCCACCAACGACATGCGCATCGCGCGGGAAGAGATCTTCGGTCCGGTGCTGACGGTGCTGACCTACCGCGACGAGAACGACGCGCTGCGTATCGCCAACGACAGCGACTACGGACTGGCCGGATCGGTGTGGACCGCCGACGTGGCCCACGGCCTGGAGATCGCCGCAGGTGTGCGCACCGGCACCTATGGCATCAACATGTACACGCTCGACATCGGCGCTCCGTTTGGCGGTTTCAAGCAATCGGGCATCGGACGCGAGTTCGGACCCGAGGGACTGGCCGAGTATGTGGAGCTGCAGACGGTGGTCAGCAAAGGGGCCATGCCGCCGCTGTCCGCGTCTTAGTCCATCGGTTGCCACGCGGGGTCACGGCCGAGCCGAGCAAGAAGTCTCGACTGCGCATCGGCCTGATCGTTGACATCAACTGGTGCATTGAACATCCCTGATGCGGTCAAAGCCTCGGGATCATCCGGCAGTTCCGCGTAGAAGCGCTCGCACCAGCGAAGGTCGAGCCGGTCATCGGCTCCTACGGCACGAGCGAGGTCCCAGGTGTGCACCAAAACATCACGGGTCAGGTTCGGCACCAGCGCGCGTGCATCCAACCGCGTCGCCTGGTTGCTGCCCACCGCGGGTACGTCAACGACGCGTTGGAACAGGCCGGCAGCAAACGCCTGCTCTAGGTGGTCGTAGGTCAGCGCCCCACCGAACCTGCGGGTCGTTCCGCGGCCGCTCCGGCTTCAGGCCCAGTGGCCGTAGCAGTAGCACGTCGTGAAAACCGATGACGTGCTCGAGCACTCCTCTGGCATCCCAGGCAACACACGGGGAGCGACGGTCCCAATTTCCGTCCGCAGCGCGAACCGCCTCGCCAAATCTACGACATACCGCTATATGCAGTTTTCCTACGCCCTGGACCATCTCGGTTATCCCGGCAACTGCAACGTGAGTTCGACAGGACAGCACAACTCACCGCGTTGGTTGCGCACCTCAATCTGCAGATCCACCAAATGGCGGGGCGGGTCTACGGTGGTGTCGCAGCGCTTGGCGACGACGCGTCCGCGCCCGACCATGCTGTCCCCCGCGTAGATGGAACCGGCCAGCGTCATCTTTCGGCGCACCACCCGGCTGTGCGGCCCGGCCCAATCGGTGGCGATCCGGTCGGCAAAGCCGGCGAGGTGCATGGTGTTGACGAAAATTGTTGGGTGACCGTGGCTTTTAGCGTAGCCAGGGTCGAAGTGGCCGGGAAAATAATCCCAGGTCGCACCGGCGTTCATCACCACACGCTGGTAGTCGATCTCGTCGACCACCTCCGGCAGCTCGAGCGGGACGCTGAGTTGCTGCCATTGCACACTCATCGCGCCCGATCAGGGGTGAAGCGAAACAAGGTGTTTCGGTTGCGGGCCACCACCGCACCGTCCTGGCGGCTGAAAGTATCGAGCGTCTCGACGAAATGGCCGACGCCGAGCCTGGTCCGCTTTTCCGGCGACACCGATACCACCTGCTCGACGACGGTCAATCGATCCCCCTCGACGATCGGCAGCAGAAACTCAGCTTCGTTGGCGGCGTTGATGAACGTGGTGCCCGGCAGCGGCACCCGTAGCGCAATCGCTGACACTCGCGGTCCGTCGACGGGTTCCCACGGCGGGGGGGTCAACCATCCCATCAGCAGACCCGGCGGCGCCAACAGCCCTCCCCAGGTCTCGCCGGCGAAGTCGCTATCCCAGTACGACCGATTGCCGTCGCGGACCATCGAGGCGAACAACTGGATTCGCGCGGCACTGATCACGGTGTCTGCCGTGCGTGGCTCGGCTGACGTGCCCACCATTCGCAGCGCGTCCTGGTAGCTGCCAAAGGCGAGTTGGGGGATCATCACACGTGGGCGGGCGTCGAATCCCATTGCAGCTCACGGGAAGCGAAGTACCAGCCACCGCGCTCGTACACCAGTCGGTCGCGATAGGTTCCAGTGGCCTGCAGCGTGCTGACACCATCGTCGCCCACCGCGAACAGCAGCGCGACGCAGCGCTGGGTGGCCTGGACGCCATCGACATTGATCTCGTGGTCGACGCAGATCAGTCGCTGCCCGCCACCGCCGTCGAAACCAGCGCCCAGATCGTTGAACTGTTCACCGCCGCGGGTGAAGCTTGCCCCGGAATGCCGGAACGTCGCAATCCAGCCATGGCGGTCGCCGTCGGAATAACACCGGTTGTGGCGTGCGGTGAGATCCAGTATCGCGGCGCGACCCGCAACGCCGTCTAGTACATACTGTTGCTGGTAAGTCATGGTCATCGTGGTTTCTCCAATGTCATCGGCTGACGATGTATCCGTGGCTTTCGCGGTCCCAGACCCCGGGCCGCAGTCCTCGGGCGCGCAGTACGTCTTTGCGTACCCGCCCGATGGTGGTCTTGGGGATGTCGTCGACGATCTCGACGTAGCGCGGTATGCAGAAGTACGGCATCCGCGCCGAGCAGAAGTCCAGTAGATCGGTGTAATCCAACGACGACTGTGGATCCAGTCTCACGATCAGCAGGATGTCGTCCTCGCCCAGGTCGCTGGGCACCCCGACCGCGGCGGCCTCGGCGACCGCCGGGTGGGCCATGACCGTGGTTTCGATTTCGACCGACGAGATGTTCTCGCCGCGCCGACGCAGCGAATCCTTCAGCCGGTCCAGGTAGGTCAGGTTCTGATCGCCATCCAGCATGCCGAGGTCTCCGGTGCGGAACCACTCAGGGTACGGCTGGACCGTTCCATCAGAGTCGACATACCCCTCGCTCATCACGTACGGAAAACGGCCTCGGCACGCGATTTCGCCCACCTCGCCGGGCGGCAGCGGATCGCCGTTCGCGTTCAGGATCGCGACGTCGAAGCTCGGGTTCGGCCGGCCCGACGTACCGGGCACCCCGTCGTCGTCGACAGCTTTGACCGCGATCGGGAAGGCCTCGGTCATGCCGTACATCGTGACAACACGGCAACCGTAGCGCTTTTCGATATCGCGATAAATTCCGGCGTCGATCGGCGCCGCAGAAATGAACCGCAACGGCAACTGCGCGTCACGCGGATCTGGCGGTTGATTCCACAGCATCGACACCATCGCTCCGGCACCCGCGAAGCCGATGGCACCGCATGCTCGGACCTCGTCCCATACCGTCGCCGGGTGAAAAGCCGACGCCAGCACAGTGGTGCCGCCGACCAGCATGGGCGCCAGCACCATCGGGGCCGCGCTGAGATGAAACAGCGGCATGGCGCTCCACAACACCTCGCCCGCACTGAACTTCCACGCGGATGCAACCGTCGACGCCGCAGTGAACAAGTAGTGCCAGCTGGTGGCAACGGCTTTCGATGGGCCAGTGGTGCCCGAGGTGAAAAACAGTGACCCGACCTGTCCGGATCCGCCCGGGCGATCGGTCGGTTGTCCGGTTCGATTCAGCGCGGCATCAAGCGTCTCGCCCCGGACCAGAATTCCTTTCAGCTTCGGCAGCCGGTCGGCGACCTCGTCGACGCACGCACGTCTTTCGGCATCGGTGATGATCGCCTGCGCCTGTGACAGCCGAAGTGCGTGCAGCAGGAACTCGCCTTTGTTGGCGGCGTTCACTGCGGCGGTCACCGCGCCGATCCGTGCGGCGCCCAGCCAGAAGTAGATCCATTCCGGGCAGGTCGCGGTGAACAGTGCGACGCAATCCTCGGGGCCAATACCCATGTCGTGCAGGAGGTTCGCTGCCGCGCAGGACCGCTGCCGCATCTGCTCGAAGGTCACCGGGTTGCCGGCGATCGATATCATCACCCGGTCGGGGTACTGCTGGGCGCGACGATCGAGCACCGCTGGCACGCTGAATTCCGCCACACCGAACTCAGCGGGCCCGGCGGGCATCAGGCGTCCGCGGCCGCCGGGTCGGGCTGACCGTCGGAGGTGTACCCGAAGTCGTCAGGCGCGCGCTGTTCGCCCGGATAGAAGCGGTGTGCCCAACGACGCAGCGCGGCATAGTCATGCGCTTCTTCGGGTGCGAGATTGGGCTTTTCCAGATACTTCATGTTCTCCCAGGTGAAGAAGTCCTGCTTGATGACTTCTTGTTGCAGCGCAAGGAATCTCGCCGCACGACCGCTGGGCGCATCACCGGTGTCGCCGGGGTCGCGCACCGATGCCTGTGTGTAGAAGTAGTCGGTGTAGTCCTCGTCGACCGGCGTCTGCCCGGTGACTTGGATGGTGGCGACCAGCTCGCTGGGAAACCGTACGACCCCCAGGCCCAGCGAGTAGTTGTCGTAAATGATTTTGGCGTCGACCGGGCCGTTAGGGGTCAGCCAGGTCTGGGCACGGCCGCCGCCGAAGTGAGCGTTGACGGTGGCGTGCAGATGGTAGCCGGACACCTCGAACGAGGCAGTGTTGGCCGGGTTGGCGGCCTTGTGCACGTACTGCACGTGGTAGGGGTCGGCAGCGTTCTCGATGATCATCTGTGCGTGCACCTTGACCCGGTTGAGCATCCGGCTATGCGGGTGCAGAGGGTAGTACTCGTCGGTCTCCAATTCGGCCAGCACCGGCGGCTGCCAGTACGGCAACCGGCCATGCCGCTCGTGCCAGACCAGGATGAAGCCGTACCACTCGACACTCGGGTAGGTGCGAATGCGGACGTTTTGCTTGCAGCCGATCTTGCTGTAGGGGATCAGCGCATTAGTTCCGTCACCGCGCCAGTGCCAACCGTGCCAGGGGCAGACGATGTTCTCGCCCTCCACGGTGCCGCCGACACTCATGTTCGCGCCCAGGTGCTGGCAATAGGCGTCCAGCACATGCACGTCGCCGGATTCGGTGCGAAACAGCACCAACTCCTCGCCGAAGTAGTGCGCCCGCTTGACGTCTCCTGCGGCGAGGTCGGAGGCGAAGCCGACGATGAACCACCCGGTCGGGAAGCGGTACTTCGACAGCGCAATACCGGTTGGCCCGAATTCGCGTTCAGATGGGTCTGCGTCCGAAACCGTGTGCGTCACTGCCTCTCCGCTCTCACACAACCTGGCGATAAATTGGTGGCCCTTAGACCACCCCGCGGCCGCCCGGCGGCTTCACATCGAGCGTACGCACGACAAACGCCCACATCCATGGGCCTTGCTAGTGAACTATTTTTGCTATTTTAGGTATTCTAGTCAACACCTCAGCGACCTCCAGAGCGCACGTCAGACAAAGTCTGAGCCCCCATCGACGTTGACCGTCGCGCCCGTCACGTATCCGTTGCGTTGGGAAGCCAGATAGGTGGTGATGGAGGCGATTTCCTCGGGTAGCCCGGCCCGACCAAGGTCACATGGCTGATGGAAGTTGTCGTCGATCCACTTCATCACGTCGGTCGGATTTGCGGCGTCGAGTCCGTCGGCCGCCAGGACGTCTTTGAGAACCTCGGTGAAGCTCGCAGTCACAATGGTCCCCGGGCACACGCAGTTCACTAAGATTCCATCCTTGGCCAGGCTTTTCGACAGGTTTTTGGTCACGCTGCTCAAAGCTGCTTTCGACGCGGTATAGGCGACGAGGCGCGGGTTTTGCCGTTGGATCGAATGCGCGGACAATGTCACGATGCGCGCCCAGTCGGCGGCGCGCAGCATTGGCAGTGCGGCGCGGACCGATCTAACGCCCGACATGGTGCCGAGGGCGAAAGCCGCGTCCCAATCTGAATCGTCCATCTGCTCGAAGTACCCATCCGCCGGGCCGATCGTGTGGACCAAACTGTTCAATTCGCCCCAACGCTGGGCGACGACCCCGAATGCGGCGGCGATCGAATCGGCGTCGGACATGTCGACACTGATTCCGACGGCGTCGGGCGCTCCCGCTTCCTGCAGGGATTCGACCGCGGCGTCTAGCGCCGCTTTCCCTCTTGCCATGACCGCTACGCTCGCACCTTCTGAGGCGAGCGTCTCGGCAATGGCCAGTCCCATGCCCTTACTGCCGCCTGTGACAACAGCTTTCGAGCCGGCCAAACCCAGATCCATGAAGTCTCCTCGAGTCGATGTTTTCCGTGGTTGAGTCAGTTCTGGCCGATAACCGCCGCGATCAGTGCAGGCGGGGCACCCAGGCCGCTCAAGCAGAAGCGCTGGGCCACTTTCCGGATTTTGCCGCGATGGCAATTTCCGGTAGCCCATTGCCGTTCGAGGCAGGCCCAGATGGCGCCCTGCAACAACTCCGCATCGGTCACCGGATCGATGTCGGTAAATATCCCCTGCTGCTTGCCGAGCTCGAGTTGCTCGATGAGTGGCGCCAGCATCTCCCGGTATGCCGGGCTCACCGCCTCAGGCGCGGCAAACATCTGCGTTTGGGCCTCCAGAGACAGGGTGCGAAGGTCGGACCGGACATCGTCGTCAAAAGCAAGATCGAGCCGCCCGTCGATCCATGCTGCCACCGCATCAACCGGATTCGATGCAGATCGCATCTTGCGGCGTAGTCGGAGCCGTTCGACACGAGCCATCTCCAGGAAGACGACTTGAACCAATTGGTCTTTCGAGTCGAAGTGCCGGTAAAAGGCGCGGGTTCCCAGCTTCGCGCGGCTCAGCACCTCCGCGACGGTCAGTTCGCGGGCTCCTTGTTCCCGAATGATTTTCGAAGCGGCGGATACCAGCGCGATGCGGTCGCCCGGGTTCGGGTTCCGGGTCCGCTGTCGTCGTTTTGGGGTAGGTCCAGCGGCCGCGGAGGCTATCGGATCAGGCGGTGGCATCGTAGGTCGCGAGGTACTCGGTGAAGCGCTCCCGAACGCACTCGGGCGTGAGACCATAATCAGAAAGCTGGTATTCATGTGCTCCGCGGGATCCCGGCGCGTGTTCAGCAGCCCATTGCTGCACTGACCGGCGGGTAGCGTCGGTGAAGGTCAGACCGAGCCGCTGGTAGCTGTTTTTCAGCGTGTTGACCGGGTCGGTCTGCAGTTCAGCGAATGACACGTCGGCAAAGCGGTCGTCGCCGGACCGCCTGCGGAAGTCCATCGCGCGCCGGACCCCTTCTGCCCAGCACTCGAGTTGCTCGGCGCCGAGTTCCTCAGCGTCGTCGCGGTCACTACTCCAGCTGCGGACGTACCGAATGAGACTGCACACCGAGGCCAACACTTTAGCCGGATCGCGATGACTCCACATGAATTTGGCGTTCGGGTATGCCGCGACGAGCGCGTCGAGTGAGAACATGTGCACGGGCGTCTTGAGGTGCCACAGGCGGGGCGGACAGTGCCATTGCAGGACTTTGAGGACTCGCCGGTGATAGGTGTAGGTCTCGCACATGTCACACGTCAACACCCACTCAAGGTATCTCGGTACGCGGACAACACCGTCGAAATGCACCGTGCGAAAACTCATTCCCATGAGGTCCTGACATTCGGTCGCCGCAGTCGCTTCCGAGTTGTACAGAGTTTTCATGAGCGGAAACATCTCATAGAGCATGGTGAGCCCAGCCTCGGCCGCTGCAATGCGGGCGTCGCTGTGCTGGGTGGTCGCCTCAGGAGGCGGTGTGGGGGCCTGCGACTCCCACATCCGCAGTGAACGAAATTGCGGATCGGCGCCTACTAGCTGGCTCAAAGCCGTTGTACCCGTTCGCGGCAAGCCGATGATGAAGACCGGTCCTTCGACGACCTCGTTGTCAATCTCCGGATGCTGCTTGTAGACGTCTTCAATCTTTAGACGTTGTATGAGGGCATTACTGATGGTCGCGTGCTGGATTACCTGCCCGAGCGCGTTGAGACCGGCCTCGTTGTTCAACGCCTCGACAGTGCGATCCAAGCCTTCGCGGTAGTAGGGCGAACCGAAGTCGTCCAGACCCGTTGCAGCACGAGCGCCATCCTCGAGTTCATCAACCGAAAAGCTCACCATGCGAACCTGTCATGTACGGCGCGGCGGCGCGCTGTGACGATTGCCGCGCGCTCCTCAGCCGTGACCATTGTGGTGCCCGCAGGCAGCGCTGACTCGAGGTCGTCGAACTTCACCACCCGTGTGGCCGGCGTCGGCGCTGTGTCGGTGCGCACGCATCGCAAGATCATCGCGCCGTTGCTGTACCCGGCGGTATCGAGCCAATTCGCAACCCCAGGGTCGCGCGAACACACGACCACCCGGAGAAGCCCGTCGGAGTCGATAACTGCTTGGTGAGCATTGAGGCTGGATTGGTGCCGGCCGTAATGGATTGTCTCCCACCAGGGATTGCCCAGCGAGTAGCTCCAGTAGACGCCCGTGGGCGGTTCCACCTCGAGAATCAGCGCCTCATCCGGCGCCAGCTCCCAGCGGCCGATGACAGGCCGGTTCTCCGCCGCCCCGCCGACCGCAGAAAGGTTCATCGGTGCCAGAAACCCGTTGGCGGTCGGTGTGCTACCCCAGTCATGGAAAAACTTCAGGTTGTCATGCACGAACTCGCCCAGTGCCACCAATTGCCGCGAGACCACCACATCATGATTGATCGGTGAAGCATTGCTCTGTGCGGTTGCGCCCACCCGTTCGATCCGCAGCGACGACGGCACCTCGGTGTTCCAGTCATAGAAGAAGTGGCGGACAACCAAAGTGGGGCTGTCACCGTCGATCTGCATCCAGTTACCGTCGTGCTTGTCCGCTGAGATGATGACTTCGAAGTCGCCGCCTGGACCTCCCTCGAGCTCATCGACCAAGACGTTCGTGGTTGCGACGATCCCGTTCATGGTCTGCAGTCCGACATAACGGGCCGTGCCGCGGTTACCGAATAAGCGGTACGTCTCCCCGCCACGCAGCATCGCGCGGGTGTAAATGGCGTCCGGGCAGTCCATGCCCCACGTCAGAACGTCGTCGGTAGATGTCCGTGAAACACCAAGGACCGGATCTGGATCGAATCGCAACGCCTCGTCGATCCCCATTGCCAGCAGGACCAATAGGTGTCGCATTCCCGACGCCAGATCGAGCTGGTTCCGGGCGAACGGGCTGCCCTTCACAAGTTGTGACGCTGCTTTCAACCGATCGAGGAGATGCTCCCAGGCGCGCGCCACGTCGAGGTCGTCGTTGCCGCTGCCAGCTGCATAGGACGCCTCAGCGATGGAAAACGGCAACCACGACAGCTTCTGCGGCCCGCCCGTCATCCGCGCAGCCCAACCCCGGACATCTTGGAGCCCTTCTACGAAAACGATGTTTTCACTTGAGACCAGTGAACTATCACACCCACAGCCCACAACTGTCAATGGGTTCCGCAGTCTGCCGCTGCAGACCGAAGGGAATGCGCGCGAAAATAGTGTCGCTGCATGTGTATCTGCTCATGCACCGACGACCGAGGAAATAGACAACTAAGAGCGCTCCAGCGCGTATGGGATGCGCGGGACACGCATCAGTAAAGTTGAGCAAATCAACCCACTAATAGGTGCGGCGGGCTGGCCAGGCGGCCCGGTGAGCCCTATTATGCTTTAAATAGCAAAGATTGCGGCCTTGGCGCTCGCTGTGTCGGCGGCCGCGACGCACTGAGATGGGTGACTCAGATCCATGACGACGACCGAGCTGGACCTGTCAGATTTCGCGTTGTGGCATAACGGCTTTCCGGACGCGCTGTTCACCGATCTGCGACGCAGCCGCCCGCTTTTTCGGCACAATCTCACGCCCGGCGCCGCCAAGATGGGTGTCCAGCGCGAGTTCTGGATGACCACCAAGCATCGCCACGCCGTGCGCATCCATCGCGACGCCGACTCGTTCACGGCCAAGGACGGCCCGCTCATCCAGCCCCTCGACACGTTCTCGTCGTATCCGACGATCATCAACATGGATCCGCCGGAACTCAACAAGCGCCGCAAGCTCATTTCGAGCGCGTTCACGCCGCGCGCGATCGCCAAACTCGAGGACGGTATCCGGGCCCGGGCCGCGCGGATGATCGACAACCTGCTGAGCCGCGGCGGCGGTGATTGGATCGCCGACGTCGCCGATGCGCTGCCGATGACCGTGATCGGCGACATCATCGGCATGCCCGAGGCGGACCGGCCCCGCATCTTCGACGCCTTCGACCGCATTCTGACCGCCCGCTCGCCCAACACGCGACTGTCGCAGCAAGAAGAGCTCGACCTCTACGCCACCATTTTCGGCTACGCGCTCGAACTCACCGACGAAAAGCGGCGCAATCCCGCCGACGATATCTGGAGCACGCTGGCGTCAGCGGTGATCACCGGCGAGGACGGGGAGCAATTCCGGTTGCCCGCCAACGAACTCGAGATCTTCTTCTTCGTGCTGGCTTTCGCCGGCAGCGACACCACCAAGAACGCGTTGGCCGCCGGACTGCAGGCATTTGTCGCCAACCACGAGCAGATCCAGCGTTACCGCGACGACGAGGCGGTGCGGCCGAGCGCCGTCGAGGAAGTGCTGCGCTGGGCGACACCGGTGGCGTACTGGACTCGCACCACCAAAGTGGACATCGACATGGACGGCCAGCACATCCCCGCAGGCGAGCGCATCGTGGCGATGCTGCGCTCGGCCAATCGCGACGAGGAGATTTTCGACGAGCCGTTCCGCTTCGACATCGGCCGCCAACCCAATCCGCACGTGGCGTTCGGCGGCGGCGGCCCGCACCATTGCCTGGGTGCGATGCTGGCGCGCGCCGAGTTGCGCGCGGTATTCGACGAACTGCTGTTGCGTTGCGACAACATCGAGTTGGGGCCGGCCACGGTCGCCTACCCCAGCCTGGCCACCAACATGTCGATCTACGACGAGATGGCGATCTCGCTGAGGGTGCGTTAGTCGACGATCCGCAGCGCCGCCTTGGGGCACTGGTCGACGGCGGCACGGACGTCGATCTCCAAGTGCTCCGGCACCGGGCCGTCGGCGATCTGCACGACCTCCGCGTCGCCGATCTCGAATACGTCAGGCGCCAAAGATTCGCAGAAGCCGTTGGCCTCACACAACGACTCGTCGACGGTTACTCGCATCGAGTTGCTCCTAATCTGGGGTCCGTCGCTCACTTCACCATCATCGAGGATATTGGCAGAACCCACAATGAGCGGCAGGGCAGGTGCATAACCGCTGCTCAGAGCGGGTTGCATCGATCTGTAGCTTTCCTAAAGAGTAGAGTTGCGGCATGACAACGCCGACCGCGAAGAAGGGCAAACCGACGGATCCCAATCCGGGGGTTCCGAGCGAGTCCACCGGGCGTGGACTGGCGCGCTTGCGGGAACTGAACCTGGGAATCCAGACCCAGCCCTTGCGAGAGATGCGGCTGGAACTGAACCTCGATGTGCACGTCGTGTACTTCGGCATCCGGGTCCCGGTCGCCGGCGGCAAAACGCTTCGCATCCCGGTGATGTTGACGGCCAAACCAACGTTCAACTCGCCCGCGTCATAATCCTTTGGGCCTGGTCCCGATCACTCCGGCCGACCTCAGACGGGCGAGGTCAGCGTCGGTGAGTCCACACCGGTCGCGCAATATTTCTTCGTTGTGCTCGCCGAGGGTCGGCGGAGCGCTCAACAGCCAGCGGCGTTCCCCGGTAAGCGGGGCGAACGGCGGACGCGGATACCAGCCGGTGCCGGTGCGCCGGTGATCTAGCGCCTCGAAGAATCCCCGCTCGATCAATTGCGGGTTCTCGGTCACCAACGATGGCGACACGACCGGTGCGGCAGGAATGCCCGCCCCCGCCAATTGTTCGACCGCGGAGCGTAACTCCTGGTCGGCGAACCAGTCGGCCAGCCGGCGATCGATGTCGTCGCACCGCTCCCTGCGGTCGCCGACAGTGGCCAGGCTCGGCTCGTCGGACCAGGCCGGTCGACCCATCAGCTCGACCAGCGCCCGCCACTGCTCATCAGTGCTCACGGTGACCGCAATCCAGTCGTCGTCCCCGAGGCAACGGTAGAGGTTTTGGATGGCCCAGCTATGACCGCGGTTGCCCTGGCGGCTCAGCGTCACGCCGAAGACCTCGGCTTCCATCGGCTGAATCGCGGTGGTGTTCAACACCGTTTCCACCATCGGCAGCTCTACGAGTTGGCCGGCCCCGGTACCTTCGGCGAATGCCAGAGCCGCCAGCACGGCGAAGGCGGCGTGGATACCGGCCAGCGGATCGCAGGCGCCGCGCGGCGGGACCGGCGGGCCGTCGGGCAGTCCGGTCACCCACGCCAAGCCGCCGATCTGCTCCATGGTGGGCGCGAAACCGACCCGGTCGCGCCACGGTCCGTCAAGGCCGAACGCCGGCATCCGGGCAACGACCAGCTTCGGGTTGACGGCCAGCAGTGCCTCGGCGGTGAGCCCGAAGTGGTCCATCACCCGGGGGGAGAAGTTCTCGATCACGACGTCGGCGCCCGCCACCAGCGTCGTGAACAGGCGACGGCCCTCGTCCGATTCGAGATCGAGGGTCACCGAGCGCTTGTTGGTGTTCATCGCGTGAAACACCCAGCCGTATTCCCACCAGTCCTCGACGTCGGTGCGCATCCCGCCCGAGTACCGGATGCCGTCCGGCCGCTGGATCGACTCCACCTTGATGACGTCGGCGCCGAATGCGGCTAGCAGATGCGTCGCGGCGGGCCCGGCCCAGAACGCGGTCAGGTCAACCACCCGGACACCGTCGAGTGGCAACCGGTGATCCGCCTGCCGCGCACCGGGTTCGCGCTTGGGCCAAGGTGGTTGGTCGTTCGCTTCGCCGAGTCCAGGTATGCCGCGCACCGGTGCCGGCTGGCACCGCGACATCAACCAAGGCGGGCGCGGCTGGTGAAACCCGGCCGGATTGCGTACGAACACTTCACGGGCGGTCACGTAGGCCAGGTCGCGGATGGTCGAGCCATTGCCCAATTCGGCGATCGGCAGCCGGAACAGCTGCCCGAGTTCGACGATCTCGTCGACGCTGCGTTCGGCAAACCACGGACGGATCCGTTCGCGGATCAGATCACGGTATTCCCACCGACCGATCTGGAACCGCAGTTGCGGGATCTCGGTCAACTCCGGGCTGTCCACCATCGCAGCGAAATCGAGCCACTGCTGGCCGGTGACCATGGTGATTCCCACGTAGCCGTCTTTGGCCGGTTCGATCGACGGGACCTCGACGGTACGCTTGACCGGTGGCACCTGCAGCAACTGCGAGTGCAGCCATTCACCGCTCTGCATCAGCGTCATCGCTTCGAGCATCGAAAGGTCAAGGTGCTCACCGGCTCCGCCGCGCTCGACCCGGCGGCGCACCGCCAGCGCGCCGAACGCGGCGAACACCCCGCCCATGTACTCCCCCACGTCGCCGCCGATCGCGATCGGCGGCCCGGCTGGGTCACCCCGGAAGCCGGGCGAGCCGGCCCACGCCTGCAGGGTGAATTCGCTGGCGGCGCGCTCAGCGTAGGGGCCGCTCCATCCGAAGTCGGTGATGGTGACCAGCACGGCGTGCGGACACTCGGCCAGCAAATTCTGCGGATCGACGCCTAACTCGTACGCCTTCGACCGGGCAATCGCCAGTACCACAATGTCGGCGCCGGCGAGTTCAGCATGAATTCGGCTGTCGCCAGGCGGCAGCGTCAGACTGCGCTTGCCTGCGTTGAGGTAGCCGAACAGCGGTGCGTCGGTCCCGTCCGGCAACGGCGAATGGCTGGCACTGAACCGCCGGATCGGATCTCCCTGCGGCGCCTCGATTTTGCGGACATCCGCGCCGGCGTCGATCAACAGCTTCCCGCAATAACTGCCGGCAATCCGATCACTGATTTCGACAACGCGCAGGTCGGCCAACGGTGTCGGACGACGGTCCGGCCTCTCGTCCACCTGGCTATTGTGCCATTACTGCTAAGATTGCACCCAATGGAGTTCGCGGGGTGGCGGCCGTGCGCTTCGTCGGATCATTCGCTGCTGGAATCGTATGACAGCACTCGGAATTGGCCCTGAGGCCCGACGCCGGTTGTCGGCGCCGAGGATCGCCGAGATCGTCGCCGACGAGTTGCGACGCCAGATCATCGACGGTGAATTGGCCGACGGTGACCTGCTGCCGCGCCAGGAAGTGCTCGTCGAGCAGTTCAACGTCAGCTTGGTCTCGCTGCGTGAGGCGCTGCGCATTCTGGAGACCGAGGGGTTGGTGTCGGTGCGCCGCGGCAACCGGGGCGGCGCCGTCGTGCATGCACCGGCGAAAACCAGTGCCGCCTACATGCTCGGGCTCTTGCTGCAAAGCGAGAACGTCGGTCTCGCCGACCTGGGCGCGGCGCTACGTGAGCTCGAACCGGTCTGCGCGGCACTGGCCGCCCAACGGCCCGACCGCGCCGACACCGTGGTGCCCGAACTCAAAAAGGTCAACGACGCGATGGCCGCCCACCTCGACGACGGCGGCCAATTCACCGAAATCGGCCGCCAGTTTCACAACCTTCTCGTTCGCGGCTGCGGGAACCACACCATGCTCGCGGTGGTCGGCAGCCTCGAGACGTTGTGGACCAGCCACGAACAACAGTGGGCCGAGGAAAGTACTGCCATGGGCACTTATCCGTCGCTGACCAAACGCCGCGCGGTGCTCAACACGCATATCAAATTGACCGATTCGATCGAAACGGGCGATGTCGACCGGGCCCGTCGTATCGCCGCCCGGCATGTCGTTGACACCCAGACCTATGTGCTGACCGGTCGCGACGACCACCGGATCTATGCGTTGTCGCCGCAGGCTCTGTCCCGGCCGCGGGAGAGTCGCCATCTCTGAGGCGCCCATGCGCACCGCACTGGTCACCGGCGGTAGCGGCGGAATCGGCAAAGCCTGCGCTCGCAAGCTTTCCGAGGACGGCTACGACGTGGTGCTCACTGCGCGCCGCGAAGCCCCGTTACGGGCCGCAGCCGACGAGATCGGAGCACGCTACATCGCTGCCGACGCCGCCGATCCGGTTGGGTTCGAGCAAGCGATAGCTCCCCTGGGGCGGATCGATCTGGTCGTGCACGCGGCCGGAACGCTCGGTGGCACCTACGCGCGCAAGCAGACATTCGAGCAGTGGCGGGCGATCATGTCAGCGAACCTGGACTCCTGTTTCGTGGTGACCGCCGCCGTCCTGCCGCGGATGCGAGCCGGCTCGCGACTGGTGTTCATTTCCTCGTCCGCCGCACACGAGCCGATGATGGCCCGTACCGCCTACTCGGCATCCAAAGCCGGGATGAACGCGTTCGCCCGGGCGCTGGCACTCGAAGTCGACCGGGACGGCGTCTGTGTTCATATCGTGACGCCGGGGCCGGTGGAAACCGAGATGCTGCAGGATGTTCCGTTCGAGATGTACGCCATCCAGGTCGCCGACGTCGCCGAAACTGTCGCCTGGCTCGACACCGTGGACCCGTCGGTGGATGTACCGGAGATACGGCTGAACGCCGTACGTCGAGGTCCGTTCGCCCGCGATCCGGTGGTGCCTACCGAGGCTCGCCGGCGCGCCGCGCAGGAAGGGCGCTGATCACCGATTCGCCGAATTCGTGCAGCGATTCGGGAGCGGCGAAGTCGGCGAACCACACGTAGAAGCGCTCGACGCCCAGGGCGGCGAGGCCGGCGAAATGCCCGATCAGCTCACCGGCGTCGCCGCAGACCAGGCCCGGGCCCAGGTAGCCGAACCGCCGAGTGCTCACCTCGCGCACCGCGGCCGCGTCGGTGCCGTCGCGCACGAAACCCACCATCTGCTGTGCCGACACCCGTGCCGGTGACGCGTCGGGCGCCAGCTGCGGCAACCGATCAATGTGGCTGGCGGGCACGTTCCACCAATCCGCGTATTGGCGAACGAGTTTCATCGTACGTCGTCCCGTGCCGCCGAGAACCAACGGGATGGGATGTTCAGGCCGTGGCTGCTGGCTACGGTCGGCGTCATCGCCACGTCCCCAGTACTGCGTGATCAACTCGAGGTGGCGCCCGAGTTGCTCGACTCGGGCGACCGGATCTTGCTGGCCGACATCGAACCTGGCGAACTCGGCGGGCCAAGACCCTGAGCCGAGGCCAAGCTCAAATCGCCCGTTCGAGGCGGCTGAGAGCGTGACGGCTTGCTTGGCCAGTACCGCCGGATGCCGAAAGGCGTCACAGAGCACGAGGTGACCGATCCGCAGCCGCTCGGTTGCGGCAGCTACCCACGTTGCGACAGTCATTGCCTCCCAAATGCTTTCGTTGGGCAACCCGGGCGCCTCGAGGTGGTCGATGAATGCGATGCCGTCGAACCCGCTGGCCTCGGCGCGGCGGGCGCGATCCACAATGTCGGCAATCGGCAACCGCAGTTGCGGCAGGAACAAAAACCACTCGACCATGGCTGACCACCATACGACGTTCCGTTGCCCGTCGTACGAGCAACGGTATTCAGCTAGTTTGCTATCTTTGCTATGTTAGGCATCATGGACGTCGGGCTGAATCCCGGGCAGCTAGCGCTGCGCGACACCGTGCATGACGTCCTGCAGACCGAGTGCCCCACCGCCGTCGTCCGCCAGGCAATGACCGACCCGGAACGCTGGCGCACTTTGTGGAAAACCGTCGTCGACCTGGGTTGGACGGAACTGGCTGCATCGGATGCAGGCGACTACGGCAGTCTCGACTTGGCGGTGGTGCTGGAAGAGTGCGGGGCCGCTATCGCGCCGATTCCGTTGCTGTCCAGCGTCGGATTCGCCGCGGGGGTGTTGCGTGCCGCCGGCTCGGCAATCGACGACGTGCTGCGTGACATCAGCGGCGGCGTCGTCGCCGCGCTGGCCGTTCACGAGCCCGGGAAGCGGCTGCCCGGTGTGCCGATGACACTGCAGCAGGGCCGGTTGCAGGGACGGGCGGTCGCCGTCGCCGACCTGCCCCGCGCGGAACTGGTGGTCACTTTGGCCACCTCAGCAGACGGAGTCGTCGCCGCGGTCGCGCGCACCGGCGTTGGCGTCACGGCGAAACCGCTCGATTGCGTCAACGCCGCCCAACCGGTCGCCGACGTCGAGATCGACACGACACCGGTGGCCGTCGCACCGGTAAACGTCGAATCTGCGCTGGCGCTGCCGCTGCTGGCTGCCGCCGCCGACTTGGTCGGCGTGGCCAGCGCCGTGCTGGCCCGATCCGTCGAGCATGCCAAGGCCCGGCGGCAATTCGGCAAGCCGATCGGTGCCTTTCAGGGTGTCAAGCATGCGCTGGCCGACAACTACGTCAGCCTGGAGCGCGCACGCAGCCTCACCTATGCCGCGGCCGCCCGCCTCGACGATCCCGACGTCACGCCGGCCGCCGGCTGGACCGCCGCGGCGCTGGCCAAAGCGGCCGCCGGTGACGCTGCTGTCAACTGCTCGCGGACGGCGGTTCAGGTGCACGGCGCGATCGCGCAGACCTGGGAGCACGACATTCATTTGTATCTGCGGCACGCGTGGCAGGGTGCCGCCGCGCTGGGCGACTCCCGTGCGCTCTACCACGCCGTCGGCCGCCATTTCGCCGGAGACGCCGCATGACGACGCCGAGCGATGTTGTCACGGAATTCGCCTGCTGGCTAACCGATTTCCTGCCGGACGACTATACCGAGCGCTATCGCGAATACCGCTGGGACTTGACGCTGCGCCGCGACTATCAGCGGGCCGCGTTCGAGGCCGGCTGGCTGCAGCCGACCTGGCCGCGCGAACACGGCGGACGCTCGCTGGGGCTGCGCGATGCGATGGAAATCCGGCTCGAGGCAGCAATGCGCTCTGCACCCAAGCTGCCCAACATCGCCGGCCCCAACGTCGCCGCACCGGCGATCCGCCAGTTCGGCACACCCGAGCAGATCGACCGGCTGCTGGTACCGCTGTTGCGCGGCGACGAGTGGTGGGCGCTGGGCATGTCCGAGCCGGAAGCCGGATCCGACTTCGCCGGGCTGCGCACTCGCGCCGAACGTGTCGGCGACGTGTTCCGGGTCAACGGTCACAAGATCTGGACCACCCAGGCGCACCTGTCGCGGTGGTGCACGCTGTACGCGCGCACCGACCCGGCAGCACCCAAACACCGTGGGATCTCCTGCCTGATTTTGGATCTGCACTCGCCCGGCGTACGAATCGAGCCCATCCGCATGGCGTCGATCTCTGACGAGACGTTCTGTGAGGTCTTCCTCGACGACGTCGAAGTGCCGGTGGCCGATCTGTTGGGCCCGTGCAACGGCGGCTGGCAGGTCGCATTGGCGTCGCTGCAGCACGAGCGACAAATGATCTGGATCATGAACTGGGTCGAGATCCACCGCGGTCTGGCGTCCATCCGGGGCGCCGAAGGCGACGACATCTTCAGCGAACTCGGCTCATTGCTCGCCGACGCCGAGGCGCTGCGCGCCACCGGATACCGGGCGCTCCAGAATGAACTGGCCAACCGGGCGTCCCCGGAAGCCGGCATTCTCAAACTGCTCGGATCGGTGACGTTGCAACGTGTTTGGGAATTGAGCGCAGCGGCAGGCGGACCGGAGTCGATCGGCGATCCGGACCTGCTGTTCGAACGACAAGACGCCCTGGCCGCCACCATTTACGGGGGAACATCCGAGGTCCAGCGCAACATCATCGCCGAGCGGCTGCTCGGGCTGCCGAAGGGATGAGGATGGATTACGACCTTGGCGTGGGCGCCGCCGACCTCAGACAGCGCCTGCGGGAATTGATTTCCGCGCATATCCCCAACGGCTTCCTGGGAGCCTGCACCGACGATCCCCGCGACCTGGCGACTACCGAGTCGTTTTGCAAACTTCTGGCTTCCAGCGGGCTGCTGGCATTGGCCTGGCCGAAAGAACATGGCGGCGGCGGCGGTTCGACCTGGCAGCAGACCGTGCTGCGCGAGGAGATGTGGGCGCACCACGAACCCCGTGGTGCGCAGTACATGGGTATCAACTGGGTCGGCCCCGCAGTGATGCGTTACGGGACGCCCGAGCAGAAGGCCCGTCATTTGTCCGCGATCGCTGCCGGGGAAGTCATCTGGTGCCAGGGCTTTTCCGAACCGGAAGCCGGAACGGACCTTGCGTCGCTGCGCACCCGCGCCGTCCCCGACGGCGACGGCTGGCGCATCACCGGCCAGAAGGTCTGGACGTCCTACGCGCAGATGGCGTCGTGGTGCGTACTGGCGGCCTGCACCGACCCCGATGCACCGAAGCCCCAACGCCTGACGCTGTTCCTCCTACCGATGGACCGGCCGGGCATCACGGTGCGCCCGATCCGGTCGATGCTGGGGCCGCACCACCTCAACGAGGTTTTCCTCGACGATGTGCGGGTGTTTCCCGGCGAGGTCCTGGGCGAAGTCGGTGCCGGCTGGCGGGTAATGCGCGAGGCGCTGGCATTCGAGCGGGTCGGGATCGCCCGGTATGCCCGTTGCGAATCGCTACTCGACCGGCTCCAGGCCGAACTCGGCGACGACTGGGACCGGTTGCCCGAATCCATCCGCGCCCGCTGGGTGCGAGCGCTCATCGACTTGCGGGTGGCCCGGCTGCTGGCCTACCGGGCGGTATCGCTGCAGGACGATCCGTCGGCGGGCGCCGCTGCCAGCGCCGCGCGCATCGCCACCACCACGTGCGATCAGCAGGTGGCCGAATTGTTGTTCGACGTCTTAGGGCCGTCAGCTCTGGACAGCGGTGCTGCGGCCCGGCTGCACGGGGCGGCCGAAGACCATTGGCGCTACGCTCAGGCCGCAACCGTGGCGTCCGGAACCATCGAGGTACAACGCATGCTCGTGGCACGAGAGGTCTTGGGAGAACATCGGTGAACACCGCTCTGCCGGAAGACATTCAAGAATTCGCCACGGTCGCGGCCAAACGCTTCGCCCGACTCGGCGGCCCGCAGGCGGCGTTGCGCGCCGAAACCGACGACACCATCCGCGAGGAAGCCCGACGCGCATTGACCGACGTCGGTGCGTTCGACCTCGACGTGCGTTCAGAGCCGGACGACCTGCTGGCGGCCGCGGTGCTGTGCCGGGCCGCCGGCGCCGCAGCACTGCCCTACCCGCTCGTCGAGGAGCTGCTGGCCGTCGACGGCGCACGACTGGCCCTGGTCAATCCGGCCGCGCCGCGGATCGATCACGGAGATCTGCCCGGCGAGTGGATCGCCGGCGACCTCGACGGCAGACGCTACCGTCCGCAGCTGTCGTCGCGAACCGACGCCAAGCTCGGGCCGTTTCTGGTGCCGGCCACCGTAACCGGATCCGACGGCCCCTTGCCCGCCCTCGACGTCGTCCTGCATCTGGTGCTGGGATCGTGGCGAATACTGGGCGCCGTGCAACAGGTGCTGGCGATCGCGGCAGAACATGTTCGTGCCCGGAGCCAATTCGGCAAGCCGCTGGCCGACTTTCAGGCCGTCCGTTTCACTATCGCCGACGCGTCGGTCGCAGCGCGCGGGCTTGACGAACTCGCCAAGTACACCATCTGGCGACTTGACTCGGCATCGACGCAATTCTGTGCGTCCGACGCGCTGGTTCTGCGGGTCAAGGCTGCTGACACCGCCCGGCAGGTGTTCCGGACCGCGCACCAGCTGCTCGGCGCGTTGGGGTTCTGCGACGAGTCCGATGTCAGCGTGCTCGATCGCCACACTCAACCGCTGATTCGGTTGCCGGCGAGCAGCGAGATGCTCGCGCTCCGGTTGATGCCGGATGTGCGCAGCGGTCATCTGGAGACCCTGTTTTCGGTGGTGCAGCCGGCATGAGCGGCGCCGACGACGGTATCCCGTTCGGGATGCGGCTCCAGCAACTCGCCGAGCAACTCGGCGATGGACAGGCCTTGATCACACTGGCGCCCGACGGTGCTGCGCGCTCGCTGAGCTTCGCCGAACTGGACACACGCGCCAACCAATGGGGGCGGGCACTTACCGCGTCCGGTGCCGAGGCCGGTTCGCTTGTCGCACTGGGGATCCCCAATTCCGAGCACCTGGTTCTGGCGGCATTGGGATGCTGGAAAATCGGCGCCGTTCCCGTTCCGATGCGATGGGACCTGCCTGATTGGGAGCGATCCCGGGTACTCGACGTGATCAAGCCCGCCGTTCTGCTCGACGAGCACAACCGGGCACAGCTGGCCGCGTCAGCCGCCGGTCAATCCGACGCGCCGCTGCCGATCGTGGTCTCGCCAACGGTCAACGGGATCTGCAGTAGCGGGTCGACCGGCTTGCCGAAGGTGATCCTCAACCTGGCGCCGGCAACCTGGACACCGCTGTTGTCTACCCCGTTTCTGGCGGCCTGGACGTCGGTGGATACGCCGCAAACAATTCTGGTCCCTGGGCCGATGTATCACACCAACGGCTTCGCCCCGCTGAACAACATGCTGGGCGCAGACCGATTGGTGATTCTCGAAAAGTTCGACGCGCCCATAGTTGTCGACGCAATCGAACAATATCGGATTACCAATTTCACTGCCACGCCGACGATGCTGGCCCGCATAGCCGCGCTGCCGGACATCCGCCGTCGCGACTTGTCCAGTGTGGTGTGGATCCTGCAGGGTGCCGCGGTCATGCCGCCCGCGTTGCTGCTGACCTGGTTCGAGCTGCTGTCCCCCGAACAGGTCGTGATGGCCTACGGGATGACCGAGAACCTCGGGCTGACCGCGTTGCGCGGCGACGAGTGGCTGACCCATCCCGGCAGCGTCGGTCGTGGCTTCCGTGACACCGAGATTCGCATTCTGGACCCACAGGGCAATCCATTGGGGCCGGACGAACGCGGCGACATCTATCTGCGCGCGCCGATGAGCGCGGGCTATCGCTACCTGGGCGGGGCGCCGGCGCTGCCGTCGACGCCGGACGGGTTTCGTTCAGCCGGGGATATCGGTCACCTGGACGCCGACGGCTATCTCTACGTCGCCGACCGCCGGGCCGACATGATCATCACCGGTGGTGCCAATGTCTTTCCGGCGGAAGTCGAATCGGCGCTGGCCGAACATGACGCGATCGCCGACGTCGTGGTCATCGGGCTCGCTGACCCGCAGTGGGGCCGGCGAGTACACGCCGTCGTGCAACTCGGGGCGCCACTAACCGAACAGCAGGTGATCACCTACGCCAAAAGTCGGCTGGCGGCGTACAAAGTGCCCAAGACGGTCGAATTCGTCGACCAGATCCCCCGCACCGCGGCAACCAAGGTCAACCGGTCGGCAATGATCGAAGCTCGGGGCGGGTGATCGCGGGACTACGTGTCGATGCGGGTGAACTCTCCGTTCCGGTACTGCTCGACACACGTCGCTCGCCTGACCTTGCCGCTTGTGGTGATCGGTAACGCCCCTGGCGACACCACAACCAGATCGGACACACTGACGCCGTGCGAGTTCGAAATCGCCGAAGTGACTTCACGTTTGATGTGGGCGATCTTGTCCAGCGCTTCCTCGCCAGTCTCGGCCCGCTTTTTGACTTCAATGATCACGACAAGCTTCTCCGTGCCTGTGTCCGGAACAGCTATCGCCGCGCACCTGCCCCCACTGATCTCCTGGACCGTTGCTTCGATGTCGTCGGGCGAATGGTTGCGCCCGTAGATGATCAATAGATCCTTGATGCGGCCGATGATGAACAGCTCATCGTCAGAGAAAAAACCCAGGTCGCCGGTTCGCAGCCAAGGACCTTCCGGTGTACCGGCCGAAGGAGCGACAAGCCGTCCAGCGAAGGTCTCTTCGGTCTCGCGCGGTTTCTGCCAATAGCCCGCCGCGACATTGTCACCGTGGACCCAGATCTCTCCGACCGCTCCAGCCGGGCACTCGATTCGCGTCTCGGGGTCGACGATGCGGACCACCGGAGACTGCGGCCTCCCGTAGCTGATCAGCGCTGTGCTACCGCGACTTTCGCAGCGCTCCGCCTTGCTGGCGGTCAGCTTCTCGGATTCGAAGCGCACGATGGTCGGCGGTTCGGCACTTGCGCGGTTCGCCACATACACTGTCGCTTCCGCCAGTCCATATGACGGTCGGATCGCCGCCTCGCTGAGATTGAAGCGGGCGAACCGTTGGGTGAAGCGCCGCAGCGTGGCCGGGTGTACCCGTTCGGCTCCATTGAGGATGCCCAGCACATTCCCGAGGTCATGCCCGGCCATGTCTTCGTCCGATGTTTTTCGCACCGCTAATTCGAACGCGAAGTTCGGTCCCGCCGAAAATGACGGGCAATCGCTTGCCATCAAATGCATCCACCGGGCCGGCCGCTGCAGAAACGCCACCGGGCTGGTGAGCACAGCGTGGACTCCCGCCAGAATCGGTGCGCAGACTCCCATAAATAGACCCATGTCGTGGTAGAAGGGCAGCCACGACACGAGCCTGCCGTCCGCTGGCGGCAGCCCTCCGTAATCCGCGAAGTAGCTGGACATGAGTTGGCCGAAATTGGCCACCACGTTTCTATGCGACATCATGACCCCGGCCGGCTGCCGCGTCGACCCCGACGTGTACTGCAGATAGGCCGTATCCGGATGATTCTCCCCGCTACCACCGGATCTGGTCGCGGCATCGAGATCTAGCAAGTCGACCTCGACGACCGATGGCCCGGATGCGTCCGACTGCGACTTGATGTGCTCGGCTACCGTGCCTGCGGCAGCAGACGTTGTGAGAACGACTGACGGCGATGCGTCACGCAGCACCGAGCTGACGCGCTCGTCGCTGACGCCGCCTAACGGAACCGAAAGCGGAACGGCGACCCGTCCCGCCTGCAGCGCGCCGAAAAACGCAACGATGTAGTCAAGACCCTGCGGCGCCATAATCACAGCGCGGTCGCCTATCGAGCCAGAGCATCGCAGCACGTCTGCGACATTCTGCGACCTGCGATACAGTCGCGCCCAAGTCAGCGTCTGCGGAATCCCAGCCCAGTCCTGTTCGTAATCAACATATGTGAACGCCGCGTCATCGGGCTGCAAGCTGGCACGCTCGCAGAGCAAAGTCAAGACAGAAGCCCCCACCACCCACAAGAGGTTACCGTGCCCTCCGGGCGGCACGCCCGAAATAGCGAAGTCCGGCGCGCATGCCGTAGCGCCGTCGGAACGCGGTACCAGGTCGCGTCCGCGCGCATTATCGCGTTAGCTCGTCAGAGGTCACGTTTCGGTAACGGTTTCTGCTAACGCGCCTCTGCGCATTTCCGGCACACACTAGCCTCTAACCGGCCGCCCAGGTCGCTGACGTGCACGAACGTCAGGACACGGGCACGGCATCTCGTCCTAAACAAAGGTGCTTTCCTTGGTAATTTGAGGGGTCCCGCGCCTTGAGTCAAGCGGCGGCCTGGGGCACCACGCGTTTGCTGGGGAGGTGGAATGGATTCATTCGGCGCGACCGATGATCGTGGCCATCGTTCACCGTCGGCCGATGAGCCGCCGGCAATGGGCACCACACCTGCTACTCCCGTCGCCGTCATCGGTATGGCATGTCGGCTTCCGGGCGGCATCGAATCGCCGAATCAGTTATGGGAAGCTTTGCTGCGCGGCGATGACCTGGTCACCGACATTCCGCCGGACCGCTGGGACGCCGACGAGTATTACGACCCCGAACCGGGGGTGCCAGGTCGTTCGGTGTCCAGATGGGGCGCGTTCCTCGATGACATTGCCGGCTTCGACTCCGAGTTCTTCGGCATCAACGATTCAGAGGCGATCGCGATCGATCCGCAGCAGCGACTGCTACTCGAAACCTCTTGGGAGGCAGCGGAACACGCTGGAATCAGCCCGACGAGCCTCGCCGGATCTCGTACCGGCGTGTACGTGGGCTTAACGCACGGCGACTACCAACTCCTGGCGGCCGACGCCCATTCCTTGGAGGGGCCCTACGGCTTCCTTGGGAACAACTTCAGCATGGCGTCCGGCCGGATCGCCTACGCGATGGACTTGCGCGGCCCAGCGGTAACGGTGGATGCCGCATGTTCGTCCGGGCTGGTCACTGTGCATATGGCATGTCGCAGCCTGCGCGAAGGTGAATGCGACCTTGCGCTGGCCGGCGGCGTCGCCGTGGCGTTGGACCCGCGGAAGTTTGCCTCGGGTTCGGCCGGAGGCATGCTGTCTCCGACCGGACGCTGTCATGCATTCGACGTGGCCGCGGACGGGTTCGTGCCTGGCGAGGGTTGCGTGGTGATGCTGTTCAAGCGCTTACCGGATGCGCTGCGCGATGGTGACCGAGTCTTGGCGGTGGTGCGCGGTACGGCACTGAACAACGACGGCCGCACCGTCACCATCACCACACCATCGCGGCCCGCGCAGGTCGCCGCCTACCGGGCCGCACTGGCTGAAGCCGGTGTGGACGCGAGCACCGTCGGCATGGTGGAGACACACGGTACCGGAACGCCTACCGGGGACCCGATTGAATATGCCGGCCTGGCCGAGGTCTACGGCCTCGACGGGCCCTGCGGGCTGGCGGCCGCAAAGACCAATTTCGGGCACAACCAATCGACCTCTGGGACATTGGGCTTGATGAAGGCTGCGCTGGCCCTGCAGCATGGCGTGATTCCACAGAATCTGCATTTCACCCGGCTACCCGATGCGCTCGCCGAGATCAAAACCAGTCTCTTTGTTCCGCAGGAGAATACACCGTGGCCCACTAACGGTCACACACCCCGGCGGGCGGCTGTCTCGGCGTACGGGTTCTCCGGAACCAACGCCCACGCCATTGTGGAGCAAGCTCCCGCAGCTTCCGATACCCATGCGCAACACAACGGGAAGGCAGCAGAGGCCACGACGGCGTCCCTGCTGTTTCCGCTGTCGTCCACCTCGGCCGACGAACTGCGCCGGACCGCCGGCCGGTTGGCCGACTGGGCAGACGCGCGTGACGATGTGGCGTTGCCAGATCTGGCCTACACCCTGGCGCGTCGGCGCGCGCACCGCCCGGTGCGTACTGCCGTCATCGCCAGCAGCCGACCGCAACTCATCGAAGTGTTGCGGGAAGTTGCCGACGGCGATACTCCGTATCGGGCCGCGGTCGGTCAGGACGATCGAGGCCCGGTATGGGTGTTCTCCGGGCAGGGTTCACAATGGCCTCGGATGGGCGCTGAGTTGTTGGCGACCGAACCGGTGTTCGCCGCAACTGTCGCCCAGATCGAGCCGCTGATCGCCGACGAGTGCGGGTTCTCGGTGACCGACGCGATGTCGGCGCCACAGATCGTCACCGGTCAAGACCGGATCCAGCCAACGCTGTTCGCCACTCAGGTTGCACTCGCGGCCACCATGAAGGCATACGGGGCACGCCCCGGCGCGGTCATCGGGCACTCGCTGGGCGAGGCGGCGGCCGCCGTCGTCGCGGGAGCGCTCTCGCTTGAAGACGGGCTTCGCGTGGTCTGCCGCCGGTCTCGCTTGATGTCTCGCATCGCGGGCAACGGTGCCACGGCATCGGTGCAACTTCCTGCCCAGCAGGTACTTTCGGAACTCACGGTCCGCGGTATCAACGATGTTGTTTTGGCAGTAGTGGCTTCACCGGAGTCCACGGTGATTTCCGGTGCAGCGCAGCCGGTTCGCGACCTGGTGGCCGCCTGGGAACAGCGTGGCGTGATGGCCCGCGAGGTACCCGCCGACGTCGCCTTCCATTCACCCCAGGTCGACCCCATCATCGGTGAGCTCACCGAGGTGCTCGCCGAACTCACACCAATGACGCCGCAAGTTCCCTTCTACTCGACAACTTTGTATGACCCGCGCGAGCGACCGGTGTGTACTGCCGGTTATTGGGCGGACAATATGCGAAAGATGGTGCGGTTCTCCGCAGCGGTGCGGGCCGCGTTGGAAGACGGCTACCGGGTATTCGCAGAGTTGGCACCGCACCCACTGCTCACCAGCGCTCTGGAACAGACGGCCCGAGGTCTCGACGTGCCGCTGGCCGCGCTGGCTAGCATGCGCCGTGAACAACCGCTGCCGAACGGGCTGCGCGACTTCTTCGCGGATTTGCACAGTACCGGCGCCGAGGTCGACTTCTCGGTGCTCTACCCGAGCGGGCGACTCGTGGACGTGCCGCTGCCGACATGGACGCACCGTCAATTGCTGTTGAGCCGCGAGACTCAGGAATCACCAGTACACGGTGGCTGCACCGTGTCGGTACATCCGCTGTTAGGTCCGCATGTGCGTTTGCAGGAGGAACCGGAACGCCATGTGTGGCAGGCCGAAATCGGCACCGCCGCGCAGCCGTGGCTGGGCGATCACCAAATCCGCAATGTGGCTGTTCTTCCCGGGGCGGCCTACTGCGAGATGGCATTGGCGGCCGCCCACGTTGTGCTGGGCGAGCGGGCTGAGGTTCGTGATATCCGCTTCGAGCAGGTGCTGCTGCTGGATGAGCAGACCACCGTCGGTGCATCGGCGTCATTGTCATCACCAGGCACCCTCGACTTCACGGTGGAAACAAATCGGGGCGGTGAACAAACGCGCCATGCCGCCGCATTGCTCCACACCGCAACAGATGACCAGTCACCTGCGCATGACCCATCCGTGTTGCTGGCCGCCCTCCCGCATCGCCAAGAAGGCGCCGAGGTGCGCAAGCGGCTCGACGAGCGTGGTCTTCAATATGGTCCGGCCTTCACCGGCCTTACTGCCGTGCACTCCGGTGAGGCGGGAGACGGCGCCGTGGTGGCCGAGGTCGCGCTGCCCCGCCAAATCCGCTCGCAGCAAGACGCTTACGGCGTGCATCCAGCGCTGCTGGACGCCTGCTTCCAGTCCGTGGCTGCTCACCCGGACGTCGAGGCTATTGGCGGGGACGTGGCGGCGTTGCCGTTGGGCGTCCGGCGGCTACGTGCCTACCGCGCTGCTCGCAACGCTTACTACTGCTACACCCGGGTGACCAAAGCCGACACGTCCGGCATCGAGGCCGACATCGACGTGCTCGACGAGCACGGCGCCGTGTTGCTCGCCGTGCATGGGCTGCAATTGGGTACGGGCGTCTCGGACAGCACCTACAAAGAGCGTGTGCTGACCGAGCGACTGCTGACGATCGAATGGCAGCAACGAGAATCGCCGGAGGCCGAACACGACGATGTCGCGTCCTGGCTGCTGATCAGCACCGGCTCCACCGCGGACGTGGCAGCCGCCACCTTGAGCGATGTCATGAAAAGTTATGGCGCACAGTGCTCCACCATGTGCTGGCCGCTGCAGGCCGACCACACCTCGAACCGCGATGAGCTGCGCAGCCAGTTGCGTACCGGAGGATTCAGCGGTGCGGTGGTCCTCACCGGACCGACAAACAGCGACGATGCCCGTGACTCTCCGCTGCGGGGCCGCGAGTATGTGCAGCATCTAGCGCGTATCACCCGCGAATTGCCTGAGGTCCCTGGCCAGCCGCCCCGCCTGTACGTCGTGACACGCAGCGCCCAGTCGGTGGTTGCCCGTGACGTACCCAATCTGGAGCAGGCCGGGCTACGGGGATTCATGCGGGTAATGGGCACCGAGCACCCGCACTTGCGCGCAACCCAGATCGATGTCGATACCGACACCAGCGCCGAGGAACTGGCGCAGCAACTGCTCAGCGGGTCCGAAGAAGACGAGACCGCCTGGCGCAACGGCCAATGGTACGTCGCGCGGTTGTCTCTCACCCCGCTGCTCCCCGAAGAGCGGCGAACCATCGTCGCCAACCATGAGCGCGACGCCAACCGTCTACAGATCCGTACACCGGGTGACTTGGAGTCGATGGAACTCGTTGCCTGTGAACGTATCCCGCCCAACCCAGGAGAGATCGAAGTCGCGATCAGCGCCTCGAGCATCAACTTCGCCGACGTACTCGTGGCGTTCGGCCGGTACCCTGCCTTCGAAGGGCGGCTGCCGCAACTCGGTACTGACTTCGCCGGCGTGGTGACCGCGGTCGGGCCAGAGGTGACGGACCATAAAGTAGGCGATCATGTCGGAGGCCTAAGCGCCAACGGCTGCTGGGGAACCTTCCTCACGTGTGATTCGCGTCTGGCCGTTACCCTGCCGACCGGTCTGTCCGATGCGTCCGCGGCCTCAGTGACTACTGCCCACGCCACCGCTTGGTACGGCCTACATGATCTGGCCCACATCAGAAGCGGCGACAAGGTCTTGATCCATTCGGCAACCGGGGGGGTGGGGCAGGCGGCCATCGCCATCGCCCGTGCCGCGGGAGCCGAGATCTTCGCCACCGCCGGTAGCGAGCAGCGACGGCAATTGCTGCGCGACATGGGTATTGAGCATGTCTACGATTCCCGGAGCCTAGACTTCGCCGAGGGAATCCGCCGCGACACCGAGGGCTACGGCGTCGATATCGTGCTGAACTCGGCGATCGGCGCCGCACAGCGCGCAGGCATCGAAATACTTGCGCTGGGCGGACGATTCGTCGAGATCGGCAAGCGAGACATCTATGGCGACAGCCGTTTAGGGCTTTTCCCCTTCCGGCGCAACCTCGCGTTTTACGGTCTCGACCTGGGTTTGCTGTCGTATAGCCATCCAGACCGGATGCGAGAGCTGTTGACAAAGGTGTACCAGCTCACTGCCGACGGTGTCTTGCCGATGCCGGAGAGCACGCACTACCCACTGGCGGACGCCGCCACCGCCATTCGGCTGATGAGCGGTGCGCAGCACACGGGCAAACTGGTGCTCGACATTCCGCGCAGCGGGTCTGGCCGGGTTGTGGTGCCGCCGGCACACGCCCAGGTCTTCCGCCGCGACAGCGCTTACATCATCACGGGCGGCCTGGGCGGCCTTGGATTGTTCTTGGCCGAGAAGATGGCAGCAGCCGGCTGCGGACGTATCGTGTTGTGCGCTCGCTCGCAGCCAACGCTGGAAGTGCTGGAGACCATCGAATGCATCCGCGCGATTGGTGCAGACGTCGTGGTCGAATGCGCCGATATCGCCGAACCCGGTATCGCGCAGCAATTGGTCGCCACCGCGACTGCCACCGGGCTTCCGGTCCGTGGCGTGCTGCATCTGGCAGCCGTGATCGAGGACGCCACACTACCCAACATCACTGATGACCTCGTCGAGCGTGACTGGGCGCCAAAGGTTTACGGTGCATGGAACTTGCACACCGCGACCGCCGACCAACCGTTGGACTGGTTCTGTTCGTTCTCATCGGCCGCCGCGCTGGTGGGCTCACCCGGTCAGGGTGCATACGCCGCGGCCAACACCTGGCTGGACGCCTTCACCCGATGGCGGCGGGCCCAGGGCCTGCCGGCCACTGCGATCGCCTGGGGCCCTTGGGCGCAGATCGGGCGCGCCACCGCCCTGGCGGAGGGAGCCGACATTGCTATCGCTCCCGACGAGGGCGCGTACGCATTGGAAGCGCTGCTGCGCCATGACCGCGCCTACACCGGCTATACGCCGTTGACCGGAGCCCCATGGTTGAGCGCCTTCGCCCAATCCACCCCATTCGCCGAAGCGTTCCGTTCAGTAGGGCAAAGCTCTACGGCCACCAGCAAACTGCGTGCCGAACTCAACGAACTGTCTGCGGATGAATGGCCAACCCGGCTACGGCGTCTGATCTCCGATCAAATTGCCCTGATCCTGCGCCGCAGCGTCGATCCCGACCGGTCGCTCGCCGAGTACGGGCTTGACTCGCTCAGCGCGCTCGAGTTGCGTACCCGTATCGAGACGGAGACCGGAATCCGACTCAATCCGACGGATCTCACCACTATCGGCACGATTCGCGGTTTAGCAGAACTGCTTTGCGAAAAGCTGGCGCCCGCCGAAGCCGTGTGACATCAAACGCGTCGGCTTATGCGATCGACGGCCGTCACAGCGCATCGGCGTCGCGACGTGACAGCACGATGTCGAGCCGCGATACGCGCCGCTCCAGTGTGGCGAGGTCGCGGAGCCGCTGCGGAGCGCCGACATCCCTAGGCCACAGATAGCGCCACGGCGCGTAATCGTTTGGCAGCAGATAGACATGGAAACCGCGCTCAAGGAAAGGTCGCAGCACGTCAATCGGCCGCAGCTGCGGATCGCCCCAGCATGTTGGTGACAGTTCAACCACCAATTCCACGTCGGCGTCAAGGGCATCGACAGATGCCAGCGTGCCGGCGAGCACGCGGTCCTCGGCGCCCTCCACATCGATCTTGATCACGCGTGCGGTCGCAAGCTCCTCGCTGGTTAACAGCGAGCCGAGCGGCGCCGCCCGGGCGCGGCCCTGCTCGTGGAGGCCGCGCCGGGCCACCGTCGAGGTCAGGCCGATGTTGTAGCTTGGTCCCACATAAAGCGGGAGTTCGTGATCGCGATCTGACGCCGCAGCGGCGACCAAGCGGACATTCGTCAGGTCGTTCCTCGCCACGATCTCCTCCAGTTCGGAGATCACTGCGGGTAACGGTTCGATCGCCACCACGGTGCCGCGCGGTCCGACCATTTTGCCGGCCAGTGCGGTCATGCACCCGATATTGGCACCGACGTCGACGAACGTGTCACCCGGATGCAGCCGGCGGCGCAGAAACGCCGAGAGATCAGGTTCCCACGTGCCGAACAGGTAGATATACGTCGGGATTAAATCTGGGACCCGGCATCGAAAATGGACGCCATCCGCGCTGGTGCTGTCGACGGTCAGCGGTCCCCGAAAAGCGGTCCGGACCCACAGCGGCACAGCCACTGCGAGGTACGGCACTATCACCAACAGCGCTCGCGCCCAACGCTCGGCGACACCGACGTGTTCCTTATCGGTCTGTAGAAATCGCATGTACCGCCGCCACAGCGGCAGGATCAGCGCCTCGAACATCTCCCCGGCCCACCCCTCCAGAGACCAATACGCGTGAAATCGGTACGCGCCGACGGCGGACCGAAATTGCCCGTCCCACACGCGCAGAAGAGCACTGTCGAAACGGCTATCTCGGTGTCCCCAGTTCGAATACCCGGGTACGGTGACAAACCGGGTGATCGCCGGTGGCCCAACGGCATAGCGTTTCCATCCTCAACCCGACCCTGGGCCGTGTCCGAGCTGAGTTGGTTCTTCGCGGTTTTGACAGCCACACACCATTAGATCGCAGAGAGGCTTGACAACGGCAGAGAATCGAGATCTTCCTCGAGAACTTCCTGACTTCCGGTGACGACGCTGCCCACCGCAAGACTCGGCAACATCCTAGGCCGGCCCGCTACGCCCTCCCAATCTCTTAACTACTTGCGCCACAGCGCACCACACCCGTCTATGTCAATGATCTCTGCGGATACCCCATGATTCGCGCGGTAGTCGGTGACAGCTTCCCGACACGGTTTAAGCACGTAGTCATCGATGATGCAGAAACCACCGGGCGACAGTCGCGGGTAAAGCGCGTCGAGCGCTTGTATCGTGGATTCGTAGAGGTCGCCATCAAGCCGCAATACCGCGATGCGATCGATCGGAGCGTCGTGCAGCGTGTCTTTGAACCAACCAGGAAGAAAGCGGACCTGGTCATCTAACAGCCTGTAGCGCTGGAAATTCGCCCTGACTTCCGTTTCCGGCACTGCCAGTACGAACTTCATGCGGTCGAACTTCATCCGCTTATCTGCTTTGTACTTGGCGGGATTCGGGGACGGCATGCCCTCGAAGGAATCGGCCAACCACACGCATCGCGACTTATCCCCATAGGCTGCCAGGACCGCCCGCATCAAAATGCTGGCACCGCCGCGCCATACCCCACATTCGACCAGGTCGCCCGGTATCTCGTCAGCCAGTACCGTCTCAACGCAGTGCTGCAGGCTGGTGAGTCTCTGCATTCCAATCATCGTCTCGGCTTCGGCCGGACAGTCTAGGCCCAAGTCGCGCTTGCGCTGACCGAACGGGCTTATACCCATGGTCATGGGTTGAATGAAGTTGCCCGTTTTGAACAGGAAGCGTCCCCACAGTGGCCAGCCCCCAGGCATTTGCTCGAGCATCCCGTATCTGGTGAGGTTGCGTCGAATCAAGTCGAGGTACAGAGATCGCACGTCGCTATCGGTCACCGTCAAGACTGTCCCCAATCCCGTATGCCAGTGCTGTGGGCGATGAGTTTAGACTCTCATCGACGCCGTATGTTTCGGAGTTCATCGAGCAGGCTCCCAATCCGAGCGTGGCCGTCTCGACGGCCTGCTTTCGCCCATCAGCCAACGCTCCTGAGGCGGGCGCCGTTTTCCATAAGATCAGCGGCGGCTGCAACGCTTTCGGCGGGCTTCGTCATCCGGGTGGCGAACTCACGGGCGCGGGCCGCGTATTGCGGGGCGAGGATGGTGCGCAGGTCCTCGGCCAGCGTTTGCGGGGTAGTGCTCGAAAAGCGCCGGGCGGTGCCCAGCTTCAGTCGTTTGATCTGCATTCCCCATTGCGGCTGATCGGCCGCCGTCCAGAGGATCAACGTGGGGACTCCAGCGCGCAGGCCCGCGGCCGTGGTGCCCGCGCCGCCGTGGTGCACGACCGCGCGGCATGCCGGGAAGGCGGCTGCATGGTTCATCGCCCCCACAATTTTGACGTGTTCGGAATGGGGGATGTCGCCAACGTCAGACCCGCCAGAGCAAACCAAGGCCCGCTCGCCTAGTTGCGCACAGGCCGCGCCGATCATGGCGACCGTGTCTGCGGCGGATTCGACCGGTACGCTGCCAAACCCGAAGTAAATCGGCGGCGTTCCCGCCGCAATCCACGACGCGACCTCGTCGTCGCCATCCGTCGGCAACTCCATTGTCAACGCACCGACATGCGGCCGTTGCCCGTTCCATTTCGCCCATTCGGCCGCCAACCCGGGAAAGCAAACCTCGTCGTAGGCTTGGATTTCCAGCGACCCGCGCTCGGCGATCCGCTGCGATGTGGATCTCCGTGTCTTCGGGAGGCCCAATTCGTTGCGCTGGGCGTCCTCGACCTTCTTCGTCATGCGCCAAAACAGCCGCAGGTTCAAAGCCATTACCGAGCGTCCCAATGACGGCAGCATTGGAGTGAGCTGCCCGTGGGCCCTCGACGGGGCGTAATGCAGCGACGTTAACGGAATGCCGTGATACTCCGCGACGTTCGCCGCGGGCTCCTCCAAACTCTGGCCGGTGACTAGTAGGTCGGCACCGTCGGCCAGCGACGTCAGTGTCGTGCTCGCCTCTCCCCAGCACTGGCTAACCAGTTCCCAAAGTTCGCGCCGCAATCTGTTCAGCTCCTGGATCCTCCAGAAGCGGCGGAAGAGACGCGTCCACAAGTCGCGGTGCACGTCCATCCACGTCTGCGTGTCCAGCGCATAGCCGACCGCCGGAAGCCCCGCCGCTTCGGCGAAGCCAACCAGGTCGGGCGGGACCGCCATGCGTACTTCGTGCCCTCGGCGCAGCAGCTCACGGCCAACAGCGACACCGGGCTCGACATCGCCACGGGTTCCGTAGCATGCCAGCACAAATATCATCGCGATTCCAGCCTTTCACTCACGTTTCCAATGAAAATTTGAGTTGTTGGCCATACAGGCTCAGCGATTCGGCAGTCAACATGACTTCATGAGAGCAGTCGACCGGATACGTCGTGATGTCGCCAGTGACGTAAGGGCGCCAACTTTGCCGCAGAGACAGACTGCGGTCGCCCTCATCCCACTGAGCAGAAAATATAGTTATATCGCCGTCGAAAACGCCCGGCTCGTGAGCTCGTTGCAGCGCCATGCTGCTGTTCATGTTTTGAATAAGGAAATCCAGAAGTTTTTTGTAACGAGGGAATTCTACGACTCCCAGCTCGCGAAGCAGTTCTTCTATCCGTTCGTAGGTAAGCGGACCATCCTGTTCTGGGATGTCTATGCCGTTGAACCGCAAGGCTTCTTCCAGTATCTGCGCTTCGTCGATGGTTTGGTTCTTCTGGGTGTCGCTGATGTCGACACAGGGCTGAGCGTCGAGAAGAATAATGTTGCTGATTGCGCATCCGCGTCGCTGAAGCTCGATTGCAAGTTCGTGAGCGACGACACCTCCAAAAGACCAGCCGAGAACGTTGTAGGGTCCGTTGGGGTAAGCCGTCTGGATTCTGTCGGCATAGTTTCTCGCCATATCGCGAATTGAGCGGGGTTCAGCTTCTTCGGGTTGCAGGATTCGTTGAATTCCGATGAGGGCACAGTCCACGTAGTTACCCAGCGTCTGATATGGCCAACTCACCCCGCCCCCGGGGTGAATGCAGAACAGCGGAACACCGGTGCCCTCCTTGAGGACCTCAACAGGAACTATCTCCGCGTCGTCAGCGTGGCTAGCCAAATGCTGGCTCAGACTTGTCACGGACGGAGCGTGGAACAAGGTGCGCACTGCGACGTGGGCGTCGAGGCGTGACTTGATGGCGGCGATCACCCGCATCGCCGAAAGTGAATCCCCCCCCAAGTCGAAGAATGAGTCGTCGACGCCGACGCGCTCGAGGCCGAGTACCTCCGCGTAAATGCCGGCCAGGATCTCCTCGGTGGGGGTGGCGGGGGCGCGATAACGGCCGCGGTCTTGGTATTCCGGTGCCGGTAGCGCGCGAATGTCGAGTTTGCCGTTGGGGGTCAGCGGCAGCTCCTCCAAGGCCACCACCGCGGCGGGAACCATATACGCCGGCAGCCGCTCGGCCAGCGCGCTGCGCACCATGACCGGATCAGCTGTGCCGGCGACATAACCCACCAACCGCTTATCACCGGGACGGTCCTCGCGGGCGATCACCACCGCCTGACCCACCCCGTCCAGCCCGGCCAGCGCCGCCTGGACTTCACCAAGTTCGATGCGGTACCCGCGGATCTTGACCTGCTCGTCAGCACGCCCCACATAGTCCAGTTGCCCATCGGCACGCCAACGCACCAAATCTCCGGTGCGATACATCCGTGTTCCGGGCCCGCCAAACGGAGATGCCGCAAACCGCGACGATGTCAAGCCCGCCCGGCCCACATACCCACACGCCAGCCCGCCACCGGCCACATACAACTCACCAACCACCCCGACCGGCACTGGCTGTAACCAACTGTCCAGCACGAAAAAGCCAAGATGGGCCAACGGCCTCCCAATGGGACTGACACTGCGCTCGACGTCGGCGTCAACAATCGGCCTAAACGAGGCATGCACCGTCGTCTCGGTAATGCCATACATGTTGATCAGCCGCGGGGATCCCGGGTGCTGGCCCAGCCACATGCCAAGACGTTGCGGGTCGAGCGCTTCACCGCCAAACACCACCGTCTCAAGCTTGAGCTGATCTGCCAGCTCTGGCGATTGCGCATCGACAATCTGCAATGCATAAAACGCAGATGGTGTCTGGCTTAATACGCTGACCTGTTCACGAATCAGCAACGCATGCAAGTCTTCTGGCGAGCGGGACACCTCTTCGGGCACCACGACCAGCCGCCCACCGTACAACAGCGCACCCCAGATCTCCCACACCGAGTAGTCGAAGGCCAAGGAATGACTCTGCGTCCACACCTGCCCCGACAGCTCCAGATCGGTGTCCAGCGACTCCAGCAGTTGGGTGACATTGCTGTGGGGGACAGCCACTCCTTTGGGCGCACCGGTGGTGCCCGAGGTGTAGAGGATGTAGGCGATGTCGTCGGCCGCCGGCGCCGGTACGCCCGTACTGGGTTGGGTGCCGATGCGCGTGTCGTTGATATCGATGACCAGCAGCCCGCGGCCCTCGAGCCGTTCGGCCAACCCACTAGTGGTGAGCGCCGCGACGGGCGCAGCGTCGTTGAGCAAGAACTCGATGCGCGCGTCAGGATGCATCGGATCGATCGGCAAATATGCCGCTCCGGTTTTAAGCACCGCCAAAATCGCCACGACCGCCTCGGCCGACCGCGAAAACAGCAGCGCCACATGCTGGCCCGGACTCGCACCATGGCCAGCCAACAAATGCGCCAACTGATTAGACGCCTCATCGAGCTGCCGATACGTCATCGAACGGTCCGCAAAGCTGAGCGCTACCGCCTCCGGCGCACGAGCCACCTGCGCACCAAACAACACCGGAATCGACACCCCAGACACCGGAGGCGCGCTCAACACCGCTCGATTACCCCATCCATCCAAGCGGAGGTGCTCACCAGCATCGAGCAGATCGACCGATGACAACGGCCGGGTCGGGTCTGCGGTGATGGCCACCAACATCCGCTGCCAGCGCTCGATGAGCGCTTGGATGCTGGCCGCGTCGAACACGTCGGTACGAAATTCGACCATCCCGCCGATCCCGGCGGGCTCACCAGCTTCGCTCCACCGCTCCCCCAACGAAAACGTCAGATCCATGCGGGCAGTGTGGGTTTCCGCCGACAGCGGGGCGACCTGCAGATCCCCCAAGGTCTGCTCGGCGCCGAGGTTGTTGGCATGGCCGGCCAGGTTCTGCCACGCCATCATCACCTGAACCAGCGGCTGATGGGTCAGGCTTCGGGTGGGGTTTAGCCGCTCGACGAGCACCTCGAAGGGCACGTCTTGGTGCTCGTAGGCGGCCAGACTGCGGGCTCGCACCTGGGCCAGCAGCTCGCCGACGGTGGGATCACCGGCCAGATCGACCCTTAGTACCAAGGTGTTGACGAAAAAACCCACGAGTTCGTCGAGTGCGGGGTCGCCACGTCCGGCGATCGCGATGCCGACGGCCACATCACTGCTGGCGCAGAGCTTAGCGAGCAGCGCCATCAGGGCGGCCTGGATCACCATAAAACTGGACGCGTGGTACTGGTCGGCCACTCGGGCAACCTGCTGCTGCAGCTCGGCCGGCCAATCGATCGCCACACTGGCGCCCCGGTAATCCGCCACCGGTGGGTAGGGCCGATCGGTGGGCAATTGCAGACGCTCGGGCACACCGGCCAGCGCTTGCTGCCAGTAGGCCAGCTGCGCGGCGATGGGGCTGTCGGGATCGTCGAGCTCACCGAGGTGATCACGTTGCCACAGTGTGTAGTCGACGTATTGCGCCGTTAACGGCGCCCATCCGGGGGCTTGCCCCGCACTTCGGCTGGCGTAGGCTACGCCCAGATCACGTACCAGCGGGGCGACCGACCAGCCGTCGGCGGCGATGTGGTGCGCCACCGCCACCAGCACATGCTCGTCCTCGCCGACCCGGAAAAGGGTTGCCCGCAATGGGATCTCGCTCGCCAGGTCGAAGGTGTGGCCGACGGCCGCGGCGATAGTCTGGCCCAGCCGGTCCGGCGGCCAACCGGTGGCATCGACGATGTCCCACCCGAAGTCGGCTTGCTCCGCGGGCACCACCACCTGCTGGGGTATACCGTCGACCGCTGGGAAAAGCGAGCGCAGGCTCTCGTGTCGGACAAGCACATCGGCCAGCGCCGCACCCAATGCTTCGGCATCCAGCGGCCCACGCAGCCGTAACGCTACGGGCATGTTGTAGATCGGTGTGGGCCCCTGCAATTGGTCGAGGAACCACAACCGGCTTTGCGCATAAGACAACGGGATTCGGGGTGGGCGCTCCACCGCTTGCAGAGGCGGGCGGGCGGGGCCGCCACGATAGTGGTGCAGATACTCGGCCAGCTCGGCGACGGTCGAAGCGTCAAACACATACCGCACCGGCACTTCCCGGCCAAGTGCTAGTTGCAGCCGCGAGCTGACTCGGGTAGCCCTGAGCGAATCTCCACCCAGGGCGAAGAAATCGTCGTCGAGTCCGACGCGGGCCGTGCCTAACACCTCGGCGAAGACCTCGGCGATGATCTTTTCGGTCTGGGTCTGCGGCGCCCTAAAGACAGCGGCTGCAAACACCGGCGCCCGCAGCGCTTTACGGTCGATCTTGCCTGAGGAGGTCAACGGGAACTCGTCGAGCACCACAATCTGCGATGGCACCATGTAGTCGGGCAACCACGCACCCAATTGCTGACGCACCTCGCCGATCTTGGTATCGGTCTGCGGATCGTTGGCGTAGGTGGCGCGCTGCTGGGCCTCGGCTACCGGCACGTAGAGGTCGGTCAGTGCGATGTGCTGCTCAGCGTCGGTGAGCGTGATGAAAACCGCATCCAGCATGCCCGGGCGTGTGCCCCAAGTGACGGCCACGCGGTATCCGGTGGTCTCACCGAGGCGGTACAACGCTTCGGGCACAACGCCATCGGCGGTCGTCGCGGCCTCGGTGAGCGCGTCGGCCAGCGACACCCCGGCGGCCAAACCGGCTTCGATGCAGGCCTCGCCGATCAGCCCGGCGCGCGGAATACCGGTGACGCGAACCGCGTCCGGTTGTTGGGATGCCAACCGGTCCTGCAATCCGCCCAACCCGACGCAATCATTCCATGCCCAGGTAACTGCGCCGGCCAGGGAACGCACCGGCGTGGGAGCTGTGTGGATGACGACGTCGTAGCGATGCCAGGTCAGCTCGTTGTCGGCCACCCCGCGTTTGACTTCGAGGTCAACTCCGGCCACCGAAGCATGCTGGCCGGCCCAGGTGGTGAAAAACTCCGGGGCTAGCAGCAATTCGGTCTCACCGAGCATAGCGCGCTGGGCGCGTTGGCGAATCCCGTCGGCATCGTCATTGTCAGTGCGTGCCAACGCCACCCCGGTCTGCAACGCGCCATGCAAAGCGTGGTTACGCACATCACCGAGGAACAACGTCCCGCCCGGAGCCAACAGCTCGATGGCGTTATCAATGACGTCGACCAGATATGCGGCGTTGGGAAAGTACTGGATAACCGAGTTCAAAATGATGGTGTCGAAATAACCCTGCGGCAGCGCGTCGACGACGTGCGCGGGACGGCACAGCAATTCCACCCGCTCACCCCACGACTGTGCGGCCACCGCTGCCTGCAAGCCCTCGATCGCCGGCGCCGACATATCGGTGCCGACATAGTGCTCGCAGTGTGGGGCGACCTGAGACAACACCAGCCCCGAACCCGCGCCGATCTCCAACACCCGTGCCGGTTGCAGGCACAGGATCCGATCAACCGTGGTCGCTCGCCACTCGACCATCTCCTCGAGCGGAATCGGATCGCCGGTGTAGCTGCTGTTCCAGCCCCGGAAATCCATGCCGAATCCCGGCGCCTCCACCTCGGCGCCATACAACTCGTCATAGAGGTGTTGCCATTGTCCGACCGCTTCGGCGTCATGGTCGGTGGTAGCGGTCTGCGCCAGAGTGATGTAGGCAACCAGATGTGAGCCAGTGGCGCTCCGGTGCATGGCGGCGGCGGCCTGGATGACTTGTGGGCACGCCAGCAAGGTATTCTCGATTTCACCCAACTCGATACGTTGCCCGCGCAGCTTGACCTGCGCATCGGCGCGGCCCAAATACTCCAGCTGCCCATCAGCACGCCAGCGCACCAGATCCCCGGTGCGATACATCCGCGCCCCAGCACCTCCGGTGGGGTTGGCCACGAACCGGTCCGCGGTCAACTCCGGCCGGCCCACATAGCCGTGCGCCAGCGCCGGCCCTCCTAGATACAGCTCGCCGACCACTCCGATCGGCGCCGGGTGCAGCCGCGCGTCGAGCACCAGCGCGCACACTCCCGAGATGGGGGCACCGATCATGACCGGCTGCCCTGCCACCAGCGGCGCACAGGTAACCCAGATCGTGGTCTCGGAAGGACCGTAGCCATTGAACATCCGCCGACCCGGCGCCCAGGCGGCCACCAACTCTCCGGCGCAGGCTTCCCCTGTGACGATCAGCGTGTCCATCCCGTCTAGCCGGGTCCGATCCAGCGTCGCCAGCACCGTCGGGGTCAATACGGCCGCGCTGACCTGCTGGTTCTGCAGTAACGCGGTCAACGCCTCCCCGGCGTACGCCTGGGGCGGCACCACCACCAACGCCGCCCCCGCGCCGATTGCCAACAACAGCTCGCCGATCGACACATCAAAGGTCGGCGCGGCCACCATCAACGTCCGTGCACCGGCGCCCAACCCGAACGCTGCGTGTTGCGCGGCCACCGCCAGCAGACCGGCGTGGCTGACCGCCACCCCTTTGGGCACCCCGGTAGACCCCGAGGTGAAGACCACATAGGCAGTGTTGTCCGCCCCCAGCGGCGCCAGCCGATCAGCGTCGGTGATCGGATCCGCGCAACGCCCCGACACATCCAGGCCGTCGATGCGCAGCACCGGGCGCGCCCCGGCCCCGGCCACCGTGTCGGCGCCGCAACTCAACACACACACCGCCGCCACCGCGTCCAACACCGCGGCGATCCGCTCGACCGGATGGGACCGATCCAGCGGCACATACACCCCACCGGCCTTGACCACCGCCCACCAGGCCACCACCAACTCCACACACCGATCCATCGCCACGCCCACCGCGCGCTCTGGACCCACCCCCGCCTCGATCAGTACCCGCGCCAACCGCGTCGACCACGCATCAAGCTCGCCATACGACACCGCCCGGCTACCATCGAGCACCGCCACCGCATCCGGGTCGGCGGCCACCGCCGCAGCCAACAACTGCGCCGCCGTCCCCACCGGCGCCCGCACCCCAACACCTGACCACCCCGAGAGCACCAAATCACGCTCACCGTGATCCAGGAACGAAATCTCGCCCACCACCACCGCGGCGTCGGCCACCACCGCCTCGATCACCCGGCCAAACCAGCTGACCACCCGCTCGACGGTGGCCCGGTCAAACAAATCGGTGGCATACGACACCACCCCGATGGCCATCGGCGCGCCCGAATCCTCGCTGGGCACCTCACCCAACTCGAAATCCAGATCGAACTTTGCGGTGCGGGTGGTGGCCCCCGCCCCCAGCATCTCGGCGCTGACCCCGTCGAGCGCCACCGCGTCTGGGCGCACATTGTTCTGGAAGGCCATGAGCACTTGAAACAATGGATTATGCGCGGTGGAGCGCACCGGGTTGAGTTGCTCGACCAGCCGCTCGAACGGCACATCCTGGTTGCTGTAGGCATCCAGCGCCTTAAGGCGCACCTGCTCGAGCACCTCGCTGAACCGCTGCGAAGAGGTGACCCCCACCCGCAGCACCCAGGTGTTGACGAAGAACCCGACCAGATCATCGAGCGCCTGATCCAACCGTCCGGCGATCGGCGTGCCCATTGCCACGTCTTCACCGGCCCCGGCCCGGTGCAACACCACCGCCAACACCGCCTGCAACACCATCGAAGCCGTCGCATTATGCGCTGCCGCCAGCGCCTTGACCCCCGCCCACGCCGGCGGGTCGATGCGCACCTCGATTTCGTCACCGCGGTAACTGGGCACCGGCGGGCGGGGCCGATCCGTCGGCAGCGATACCACCTCGGGCAGATCCGCCAACTCTTGTCGCCAGTAGGCCAACTGCGCAGCGATCACACTGTCGGGATCAGACTCCGAACCAAGCCAGTCCTGTTGCCACAGTGTGTAATCGGCATACTGCACCGCCAACGGCGCCCAATCCGGTGCCCGGCCCTGTAGCCGCGCCCGATACGCCTCGGCGATATCCCTGACCATCGGCGCCAGTGACCAGCCGTCAAACGCGATGTGGTGCACCACAATCCCCACCACATGCTGCTCAGGACCCAGCGCATAGATCTGCGCGCGCATCGGGATCTCGTTCGACAGATCAAACCGATACCCCGCCAACGCCACCAACTCGCCGACCACATCCTGCTCGGGCACCGACACCACCGCCGCGTCGGCGTGCCACCACATGTCTGCCTGAGACGGCAACACCTGCTGGAACGGCACACCGTCAACGTCGGGAAACACGGTGCGCAGCGATTCGTGGCGCGCGATCACATCATCGAGCGCCGCCCCTAGCGCCTCCACATCCAACGGCCCACTGATCCGTAAAGCACTCGGCATGTTGTAGGTCGCCACCCCGCCCTCGAACCGGTTGAGGAACCACAACCGGCTCTGCGCGAACGACAACGGCACCCTCGTCGGCCGTGGGCCTGCCACCAACGGCTTGCGCCGGCTACCGCCCGCAGCGATACGCGGCGCCAACTGGGCAACCGTGGGCGCCTCGAACACGCTGCGCACCGCAATCCCGGCATCCAGGTCGGTGTTGATCGCCGCGATCAGGCGCATTGCGGACAGTGAATCCCCGCCCAAGTCGAAGAACGAGTCGTCGACCCCGACCCGCTCCAGCCCCAACACCCGGGCATAGATGCTGGCTAAAATCTCCTCGGTGGGGTTGGTCGGGCCGCGGTAAGCGTCGGCGTCCTGATAATCCGGTGCCGGCAAGGCCCGCGTGTCGAGTTTGCCGTTGGGAGTCAACGGCAAGGTGTCGATTGCCACTACCGCGGCCGGGACCATATACGCCGGAAGCCGCTCGGCCAGTCGCGTACGCACCTCGGCCGGATCCGTTGTGCCGGTGACATAACCCACCAGCCGCTTGTCACCGGGGCGGTCTTCGCGGGCGATTACCGCCGCCTGGCCCACCCCGTCGAGTCCGGCCAACACCGTCTGGATTTCGCCGAGTTCGATGCGATACCCGCGGATCTTGACCTGCTCATCGGCGCGGCCCGCATACCGCAGCTGCCCATCAGCACCCCACCACACCAAGTCCCCGGTGCGATACATCCGTGTTCCAGACCCCCCGAATGGGCACGCCACAAACCGCGACGCCGTCAACCCGGTCCGGCCCACATACCCATATGTCAGCCCGGCACCGGCCACATACAGCTCACCGACCACCCCATCCGGCGCTGGACGGAACCACCCATCCAGCACAAACAACGCCGCGCCGGGCACCGGCGAGCCGATCGGCGGTGCCCCCGACCCGGCCGTCAACGGCGCACTCAGCATCACAACCATCGTCGTCTCGGTCGGGCCATAGGCGTTGACCATCACCCGCTCGGGAGCCCACCGATCCACCACTTCAGCCGGGCAGCTCTCACCCGCCACCACCAACGCCAACGAATCCAAACCCTCAGCGGAGAGCATTGCCACCGCCGAGGGCGTCTGGGTAAGCACGCTGACACGTTCAGCGATTAGCAAGGCGTGGAAGGCTTCCGGCGAGCGTGTCACGGAGTCGGACACCACCACCACTCGCCCACCGTGTAATAGCGGGCTCCAGATCTCCCAGACCGACGAGTCGAACCCATAGGTGTGGCACTGCGTCCACACGCCCGCCGTCGGCAGATATGCACCCAGTGACTCCAACAACTGGATGACGTTGTGGTGGCTGACGGCAACCCCTTTGGGTACGCCCGTCGTACCCGAGGTGTAGATGAGGTAGGCGATGTCCTCGGGCGCCGGCGGCGGCACCGCGGTGCCGGGTTGACTGTCCACCGCGGAATCGTCGACATCGATAATCAACAGCTCATGGCCGTCCAGTCGATCGGCCAAGTCAACAGTGGTGATCGCGGCGATAGGCGCGGCGTCGGCGAGCATGAACTCGATCCGCGCCGTCGGCAGCGTCGGCTCGATCGGCAGATAAGCCGCCCCCGTCTTGAGCACCGCCAAAATCGCGACGATCGCCCGAGCCGACCGGGGAACCAGCAGCGCCACAACCTCGCCTGCCCCCACCCCGTGAGCGACCAGAACGCGCGCCAACCGGTTTGCGGCCTCATCGAGTTCCCGGTACGTCATTGACCGGTCCTCGAATGTCACCGCCATCGCGTTGGGTGTGCGCGCCACCTGTGCGGCGAACAACACCGGAATCGACACTGCCGCGACCGGCGGTGCAGCCAGGACCGCCCGGTTGCCCCACTCATCGAGCCGGGCATGGTCACCCTCATCGAGCAGATCGATCGACGACAGCCGCCGCATGGGCTCGACGGTGATCGCTGATAACAACCGCTCCAGTCGGTGGATGAGCGTCTGGATGCTGACGGTGTCGAACACGTCGGTGCGGAACTCGACTACACCGCCAATCCCGGCGGGTTCACCGGCCTCGGTCCATCGCTCGGCCAACGAGAATGTCAGGTCCATGCGGGCGGTCTGGGTGTCCGCTGTCAGGGGGCTAACCTGCACGTCACCCAAGCCCGGCTGGGCGGCGGCGTTATTGTCACGCCCGGGAAGGTTCTGCCAGGCCAACAACACCTGGATCAGCGGGTGATGAGTCAGGCTTCGGGTGGGGTTGAGCCGCTCCACCAGCACCTCAAAGGGCACGTCTTGATGCTCGTAAGCGGCCAGACTGCGCGTGCGCACCTGGGCCAGCAGCTCAACGGCGGTGGGATCACCGGATAGGTCAATCCTCAAAACCAAGGTGTTGACGAAAAAACCCACCAATTCATCTAGTGCCGGGTCACTGCGCCCGGCGATCGGGAACCCTACCGCCACATCAGAACTGGCGCTCAGCTTGGACAACAACACCGCCAACGCGGCCTGCACCACCATGAAACTGGTCGCCTGGTGCTCACCAGCGATCCGGGCAATCTGCTGCTGCAGCTGCGCCGGCCAATCCACGACCACACTGGCACCCCGGTAATCAGCCACCGGCGGGTAAGGCCGATCGGTGGGCAACTGCAGCCGCTCGGGCAACCCCGCCAACGCCTGCTGCCAGTAGGCCAACTGCGCAGCGATCGGGCTGTCGGGATCCTCAAGATCCCCCAACTGCTCGCGCTGCCACAACGTGTAATCGACATACTGCACCGGAAGCGGCGCCCAGCCAGGCGCCTGACCGGCACACCGACTGGCATAAGCCACACCCAGATCACGCACCAGCGGGCTCACCGACCAGCCGTCGGCAGCGATATGGTGAGCCACCGCCACCCACACATGCTCATCATCGCTGATTCGGAAAAGCGTTGCCCGCAAAGGGATCTCGGTAGCGAGGTCGAAGGTGTATCGCACTGCTGCCGCGACCACCTCACCCAGCCGCTCTGCCGGCCAACCGCTGGCATCGACGACGTCCCAACCAAAGTGGGCGAGCTCGGCCGGCACCACCATCTGCTGCGGTATCCCCTCGACCGCCCCATACAAGGTGCGCAAGCTCTCGTGTCGGCCCACCACATCGGCTAGCGCCGCAGCCAACGCCTCAACGTTCAGCGCCCCGCTCAACCGCAACGCCACCGGCATGTTGTAGACCGGCGAAGGCCCCTCCAACTGGTCGAGGAACCACAACCGGTTTTGAGCAAACGACAACGGAACCCTCGCCGGCCGCTCAACGGCCACCAACGGCATACGCCGAACCCCACCCCCGGCCACCCGCGGGGCCAACTGGGCAACCGTGGGCGCCTCAAACACCGCCCGCACCGAAAGTCCGGCTTCCAGAGCAGCATTAACCGCCGCCACCAGGCGCATTGCCGACAGCGAGTTCCCGCCCAGGTCGAAGAATGAGTCATCAACCCCGACTCGTTCGAGTCCGAGGATCTCGGCGTAGATGTCGGCCAAGACTTCTTCGGTGGGGGTCTCCGGAGCGCGATACTGCGTCGCGGTGTATTCCGGTACCGGCAGCGCGCGGATGTCCAATTTGCCATTGGAGGTCAACGGCAGAGTGTCCAGTGCCACCATCGCCGCAGGAATCATGTAGGCCGGCAGCCGCTCAGCCAATCGTGCACGTAACTCAATGGGGTCTGCTGTGCCGGTGACATAACCCACCAGGCGCATATCACCGGGGCGGTCCTCGCGGGCAACCACCACCGCCTGCTCCACTCCGGGTTGGGTCGCCAGCACCTCCTCGATCTCACCGAGTTCGATGCGATACCCGCGTATCTTGACCTGTTCGTCAGCGCGCCCGAAATATTGCAACTGCCCGTCGGCACCCCACCGCGCCAGGTCCCCGGTGCGATACATCCGCGTCCCGAAACCTTCGAACGGGCAGGCCACGAACCGCGAGGCAGTCAACCCGGACCGACCCATATATCCGCAGCCCACTCCGGAGCCCGCCACATACAACTCGCCGACCACACCGGCAGGTACCTGATGCAACCAGCCGTCGAGCACAAACAGCGCCGCCCCCGCCGCCGGCGCGCCGATCGGCACCACATCCGACCCCGGCCTCAATGGCGCACTCATCGCCGCGTACACCGTGATCTCGGTCGGACCGTAGGCGTTGATCATCACGCGGCCCGGCGCCCACCGATCCACCACGTCAGTAGGACAAGCCTCACCGCCAACCAGCAAGGCCACTGACTCCAACCTCTCCGGCGAGAGCACCCCCACCGCCGACGGGGTTTGGGTCAACACGCTGACCCCTTCGCCGATCAGTAGGTCCTGGAAGTCATCTGGTGAGCCGGCCACCGACTCAGGGACCACCACTAGCCGCCCACCGTGCAGCAACGCACCCCAGATCTCCCACACCGAAAAGTCAAAGGCGAAGGAGTGACACTGCGTCCATACCTGTCCGGGCGGCAGGCCGGCATTGAGCGAGTCCGACAACTGGGTCACGTTGTGGTGGGTAATTCCCACCCCCTTCGGCACACCGGTGGTCCCCGAGGTGTAGATGATGTGGGCGATGTCATCGGGTTTCGGTGTCGGCAGTGCCGTGCTCGGTTGGCCCTGAACAGCAAGGTCATCGACGTCGATGACGAGCACGTTGTGTCCGTCCAGCAGCGACCGCAGCGCCGCCGTGCTGATCGCGACGATCGGCGCGGCATCGTCGAGCACGAACCCAATCCTGGCTGTCGGCACTGTCGGGTCGATCGGCAAATAGGCTGCCCCGCTTTTCAGCACCGCCAGAATCGCCACGATGGCCTCAGCCGACCGCGGCAATAGCAGCGCAACGCACTCCCCCGGCCCGACGCCTTGGCCAGACAGCAAGTGCGCCAACTGGTTTGAGGTCTCGTCAAGTTCACGATAGGTCCACGACACCTCACCGCAGCTGATCGCCATCGCATCGGCAGCGCGGGCTACCTGCCCGGCGAACAATTCCGGTATCGACACCGGCGTCGCCGGCCGGCTCAACACCGCCCGGTTGCCCCACCGATCCAAATGGGCACGCTCGTCGTGATCAAGCAGATCTACCGACGAAAGTGCTCGCGCCGGGTCGACGGTGATTGCCACCAAAACCCGCTCTAACCGCTCGATCAGCGCCTCGATGCTGGCGGGATCGAACACGTCGGTCCGAAATTCCACGCCCCCTCGGATCCCGGTGGGCTCACCGGTATCATCCCAGCGCTCAGCCAGAGAAATCGCCAGATCCATTCGCGCAGTGTGGGTATCAGCCGACAGCGGGGCGACCTGCAGATCGCCAAAACTCGACTTGACGGCCGGCTCGGCGTTCTGCGCAGGCAGATTCTGCCAGGCCAACAACACTTGCACCAACGGGTGATGGGCCAGGCTTCGGACGGGGTTGAGCCGCTCGACGAGCACCTCGAAGGGCACATCTTGGTGTTCGTAGGCGGCCAGGCTGCGCGATCGAATTTGGGTAAGTAGCTCACCGACGGTGGGATCACCGGATAGATCGACCCGCAACACCAATGTGTTGACGAAAAAGCCCACCAGGTCATCGAGCGCGGGGTCGCCACGCCCGGCGATCGGGAAGCCAACCGCCACATCAGAACTGGCGCTCAGCTTGGACAACAACACCGCTAGCGCGGCCTGCACCACCATGAAACTGGTCGCGTTGTGCTCACCGGCTACCCGGGCGATCTGCTGCTGCAGCTGCGCCGGCCAATCCACGGCCACACTGGCGCCCCGCTGATCAGCCACCGGAGGGTAGGGCCGATCGGTGGGCAACTGCAGCCGCTCGGGCAGCCCCGCCAAGTTCTCTTGCCAGTAGGCCAACTGCGCGGCGACGGGGCTGTCGGGATCGTTGAAGTCCCCCAGCTGTTCGCGCTGCCACAGCGTGTAATCGGCATACTGCACCGGTAGCGGCACCCAGCCCGGGGCCTGCCCGACAGATCGGCTGGCGTACGCCACTCCCAGATCACGCACCAACGGGGTGGTCGACCAGCCGTCCGCGGCGATGTGATGGGCCACCGCTACCAACACGCACTCATCATCGGCAACCCGGAAAAGCCATGCGCGCAACGGGATCTCGGTGGCCAGGTCGAAAGTATAACGGACCGCGGCGTCGACGGCCTCAGCCAGCCGCTCCGCCGACCAACCGCTGGCATCAACGACGTCCCAACCCACCTCGGCCCGCTCAACCGGGACCACCATCTGCTGAGGGAGGCCCTCAACCGCGACGAACAGTGTGCGCAGACTCTCATGGCGGCCCACCACATCACCCAGCGCCGCAGCCAAGGCCTCGACATCCAACGCCCCGCTGATCCGCAACGCGACGGGCATGTTGTAAATCGGTGACGGCCCCTGCAACTGCTCCAAGAACCACAACCGGTTTTGGGCGAACGACAATGGGACCACCGCGGGCCGCGGGCCAGCGACTAACGGCTCACGTCGACCCGTACCACCGCCGACACGGAGCGCCAACTGGGCAATCGTGGGCGCCTCGAACACGGTCCGAACGACAAGGCCGGCATTCAGGCCGGCATTGACCGCCGCGATCAGACGCATGGCGGACAGCGAATCCCCGCCCAGTTCGAAGAATGAGTCGTCGACCCCCACCCGCGCGAGCCCGAGGACCTGGGCGTAGATGCCGGCCAGGATCTCTTCGATGGCGTTGGCAGGAGCTCGATAGCGATCGCCATCTTGGTAGTCCGGTGCGGGCAAAGCCCGCTTGTCGAGTTTGCCGTTGGGGGTCAGCGGCAGCGCTTCCAGCGCCACTACCGCGGCCGGGACCATATAGGCCGGTAGCCGTTCGGCCAGCCTGCTACGCAGCCCGGCGGGATCGGCTGTCCCGGTGACATAGCCCACCAGGCGCTTGTCACCGTGGCGATCCTCGCGGGCGATCACTACCGCGTGCTCCACGCCGTCCACGCCTGCCAGCGCTGCCTGAACCTCACCGAGTTCGATTCGATACCCGCGGATCTTCACCTGCTGGTCAGCACGCCCGACATACCGAAGCTGGCCATCGACGCCCCACCACACCAGGTCTCCGGTGCGATACATCTGCGCGCCCGGCCCGCCGAAGGGGCAGGCCACAAAGCGCGACGACGTCAACGGACCGCGGCGCACATATCCATATCCCACCCCAGAACCGGCCACATACAACTCACCGACCACTCCAACCGGAGTTGGGCGCAGCCAGCCATCCAGCACAAAAAAGGCAAGATGCGCCAACGGCACTCCGATGGGACTGGCATGGCTGTCGATATCCGACTCGACGATCTCCCGGAACGAAGCATGCACCGTCGTCTCGGTCGTGCCGTACATGTTGATGAGGCGGGGGGATTTCGGGTGATGGTGCACCCACATCCCAAGGCGCTGTGGCTCCAGCGCTTCGCCGGCGAAGACCACGGTCCGAAGCTTGAGCTGTTCTCTCAGCTCCGGCGTCAGCCCGTCGGCGGTTTGCAGCGCATAAAACGCAGAGGGGGTCTGGCTTAAGATGCTGACTTGTTCGGCAGCCAGCAACGCATAAAACTCTTCCGGCGAACGGGCCACCGACTCGGGCACAATCACTAGCCGGCCGCCGCGCAGCAACGCACCCCACATTTCCCAGACTGAAACGTCGAAAGCCAACGAGTGCCATTGCGTCCACACCTGTTCCGATGCCAAGTCGGCGTTCACTGACTCCAGCAGCTGAGTCACATTGCGATGGGTAACGGCCACCCCTTTGGGGACACCGGTAGTGCCTGAGGTGTAGATGATGTAGGCGACATCGTCGGGGCGTGGCGCAGGTAGTGCTGTGCTGGGTTGGGTGTCAATGTGGGTGTCGTCGACATCGATGATCGGCAGGTCACACCCGTCGAGCCGCGACCGCAGACCCGCGGTGGTGATCGCCGCGATCGGCGCAGAATCTGCGAGCATGAACTGCATTCGCGCTGCCGGTACCACCGGGTCGATCGGCAGATAAGCCGCCCCGGTTTTGAGGACGGCCAGTATTGCGGTGATCGCCTCGACCGACCGTGAAAACAGCAGTGCGACATACTGGCCGGGGCCCACACCATGACCAACCAGCAAGTGCGCCAACCGGTTGGCGGCATCGTCCAGCTCCCGGTAACTGACGGAGCGGCCTTCAAACGTCAGCGCAGTCGCCTCTGGGACACGCGCGACCTGCGCCGAGAACAACGCTGGTACTGAAATCGCGGTGGTCGGCTGGGTCAATGCCGCCCGGTTGCCCCATTCGTCTAGCCGGGTGTGCTCGCCCTCATCGAGCAGATCGATCGACGACAGCCGCCGGATGGGCGCGGCGGTGATCGCCACCAGCACCCGCAGTAGCCGTTCGATGAGCGCATCGATGCTCGTCGCATCGAACACGTCGGTACGAAACTCCACTGCTCCCCGAATCCCGGCGGGCTCACCGGCGGCGGTGAAATGTTCGGCCAGCGAAAATGTCAGATCCATGCGCGCCGTTTGGGTGTCCACCGTCAAAGGGCTGACGTGGACATCGCCCAGGCTTGGGTTGGCGGCGGGGCCGGTGTCTTGTCCGGCGAAGTTCTGCCAGGCCAACAACACCTGGATCAGCGGGTGGTGAGTCAGGCTTCGGGTGGGGTTGAGCCGCTCCACCAACGCTTCAAAGGGCACGTCTTGATGCTCGTAGGCGGCCAGGCTGCGCGATCGTATCTGGGCCAGCAGTTCGGCGATGGTGGGATCACCGGCTAATTCAACCCGCAACACCAAGGTGTTGACGAAATACCCCACCAACCCATCCAGTGCCGCGTCGCCGCGCCCGGCGATCGGGAACCCCACCGCCACATCGCAACTGGCGCTCAGCTTGGACAACAACACCGCCAACGCGGCCTGCACCACCATGAAACTGGTCGCCTGGTGCTCACCAGCGATCCGGGCAATCTGCTGCTGCAGCTGCGCCGGCCAATCCACGGCCACACTGGCACCGCGGTAATCAGCTATCGGCGGGTAGGGCCGATCGGTGGGCAACTGCAGCCGCTCGGGCAACCCCGCCAACGCCTGCTCCCAGTAGGCCAGCTGCGCAGCGATGCGACTGTCGGGATCCTCAAGGTCCCCTAGCTGTTCGCGCTGCCACAACGTGTAATCGACATACTGCACCGGAAGCGGCGCCCAGCCAGGCGCCTGACCGACGCAACGGCTGGCATAGGCCACGCCCAGATCACGCACCAACGGGGTGATCGACCAGCCATCAGCGGCGATATGATGGGCCACCGCCACCAACACATGCTCATCATCGCCGAGGCGGTAAAGCGTTGTCCGCAAGGGGATCTCGGCTGACAAGTCAAACGTGTAGCGCACCGTCGCTTCGATGGCCGCACCGAGCGACTCTGCCGGCCAGCCGCTGGTATCGATGACCCGCCAACCGAAGTCGGCCCGCTCAACGGGAACCACCACCTGCTGAGGTACGCCATCGGCCGCGACAAACCGAGTGCGCAGGCTCTCCTGGCGACCCACCACATCGGCCAGCGCCGCAGCCAACGCGTCGGTATCCAGCGCCCCGCTCAACCGCAACGCCACCGCCAGGTTGTAGACCGGCGACGGCCCGTGCAACTGGTCGAGGAACCACAACCGGTTCTGGGCAAACGACAATGGAACCGTTGCCGGCCGCTCGACGGCCACCAACGGCTTACGCCGACCCTCACTTCCACCGACCCGGGGGGCCAACTGGGCCACCGTGGGCGCCTCAAACACCGACCGCACCGAAAGATCCGCCTCCAGAGCGGTATTGGCCGCGGCGATCAACCGCATCGCCGAAATGCTGTCCCCACCCAGATCGAAGAATGAGTCGTCGAGCCCAACCCGCTCCAATCCCAGGATCTGGGCGTAGATGTCGGCCAGGGTTTCTTCAGTGGGGGTCTCCGGCGCGCGATACTGCGTCGCGATGTATTCCGGTGCCGGCAGCGCGCGGGTATCGACCTTGCCGTTGACCGTCAACGGCACCGCGTCAAGGGCCACCACCGCTGCGGGGATCATGTAGGCCGGCAGCCGCTCAGCCAATGCTGCGCGCGACTCGACCGGATCGGCGGTGCCGGTGATGTAGCCCACCAGGCGTTTGTCGCCGGGGCGGTCCTCGCGGGCAACCACCACCGCCTGCGCCACCCCATCTAGGGCATTGAGCGCCGCTTGCACTTCGCCCAATTCGATGCGATAGCCGCGGATCTTAACCTGCTCATCAGCACGCCCCAAATACTCCAACTGTCCATCAGCGCGCCAACACACCAGATCCCCGGTGCGATACATCCGCGACCCGGTCCCGCCGAGCGGGCAAGCGACAAACCGCGAGGCCGTCAACCCGGGCCGACGCACATACCCGACACCGACCCCCGACCCGGCCACATACAACTCACCGGCCACCCCAGCCGGCACCGCACGCAACCAGGCATCGAGCACGAACAACGCCGCCCCCGGCCTCGGCGACCCGATCGGCACCACCCCCGACCCTGGTGTCAGCGGCGCACTGATCGCCGCGTACACCGTGGTCTCCGTCGGACCGTAACCATTAACCATCACCCGGCCCGGCGCCCACCGCTCCACCACCTCGACCGGACACGGCTCAGCGGCCACCACCAACGCCGCCAATTCCAACGTTTCCGGGGAAAGCACACCCACCGCCGAGGGTGTTTGGCTTAATACGCTGACTTTTTCAGCAACCAACAGGTCCTGAAAGTCCTTCGGGGAGCGCGTCACCTCGTCGGGCACCACCACCAGGCGCCCACCGTGCAGCAGCGCCCCCCACATCTCCCACACCGAATAGTCGAAAGCCAACGAATGACACTGCGACCACACCTGTTCTGGGGCCAACTCCCAACCCACATCCAGTGAGTCAAATAGCCGGCTCACGTTGCGGTGGGTGACCGCCACCCCCTTAGGGGTGCCCGTCGTGCCCGAGGTGTAGATGATGTAGGCGATGTCATCGGCAGCCGGCGCCGGCAACGCCGTGCTGGATTGGGCATCGATGCGAGGATCGTCGACATCAATGACGGCCAACTCGCACTCGTCGAGCCGTGACTTTAGACCGGCAGTGGTGATCACCGCGGTCGGCGCGGCATCATCAACCATGAACTGCATCCGCGCCGCGGGCACCGCCGGATCGATCGGCAGATACCCCGCCCCGGTCTTGAGCACCGCCAGAATCGCCGCGATCGCCTCAGCCGACCGCGAAAACAGCAGCGCCACATATTGTCCTGGACCAACACCGAGACCAATCAGCAAGTGCGCCAAGCGGTTAGAGGCCTCATCCAGTTCATGGTAGGTCCAGATGCAGTCGCCGCAGACTAGAGCCACCGCCTCCGGGGCGCGCGCCACTTGGATCGCAAACAACTCCGGAATCGACGCCTCGGTGGGTGCCGGCGCAGTCAGCACCGCCCGGTTGCCCCACCCATCAAGCCGGGCCTGCTCAACCGCATCAAGCAGATCGACCGACGACAACCGCCGAGTCGGCTCAGCGGTGATCGCCAGCAACACCCGCTGCAGCCGCCCGATCAGTGTCTGGATGCTGTCGGCGTCAAACACGTCGGTTCGGAACTCGACCGTCCCACCGATCCCAGCAGGCTCACCCGCATCGGTAAAGCGTTCACCCAGCGAAAACGCCAAATCCATACGGGCCGTGGAGGTATCAGTCCCCAACGGAGACACCTGGAGGCCACCCAGGGCCATCCCGGCGGCGTTACTGTCCTGCCAGTCGGAGTTCTGCCAGGCAAGCAGCACTTGGATCAGCGGATGGTGGCTCAGGCTTCGGGTGGGGTTCAGGCGCTCGACGAGGATCTCGAAGGGCACGTCTTGGTGTTCGTAGGCGGTGAGGCTGCGCGATCGTATCTGGGCCAGCAGCTCAGCGACGGTGGGGTCACCGGATAGATCAACCCGCAGCACCAGGGTGTTGACGAAGAAGCCCACAAGGTCGTCGAGCGCGGGGTCGCCGCGCCCGGCGATTGCGATGCCTAGTGCCACATCAGAACTGGCGCTGAGCTTGGACAACAGCACAGTTAGCGCGGCCTGGATCACCATGAAGCTGGTGGAGTTGTACTCACCGGCGACTCGGCCGACCTGCTGCTGCACCTGTGCTGGCCAATCCACGGCCACACTGGCACCGCGGTAATCCGCCACCGGCGGGTAGGGCCGATCGGTGGGCAACTGCAAGCGCTCGGGCAGCCCGGCCAACGCCTGCTGCCAGTAGGCCACCTGGGCGGCGATCGGGCTGTCGCTGGCGGCCAGGTCACCGAGGTGTTCACGCTGCCACAGCGTGTAGTCGACATATTGCGCCGGTAGCGGCGCCCAGTCGGGGGCCTGACCGACACACCGGCTGCCATAGGCCACCCCCAGATCCCGCACCAAAGGGGTGACCGACCAGCCATCGGCGGCGATATGATGCACTACCGCCACCAACACATGCTCGTCGTCGGCGAGGCGGAAAAGCCGTACCCGCAAAGGGATCTCGGCCGACAAAACAAACGAGTAGCGCACAGCCGCGTCAATGGCCTCACCCAGCCGCTCCGACGGCCAATCAGCGGCATCAACGACCTGCCAACCCACCTCGGCCCGCTCAACCGGGACCACGACCTGTTGAGGTACCCCATCGACTGCGGCAATCAGAGTGCGCAGACTCTCATGGCGGGCCACCACATCGCCCAACGCCGTACCTAACGCCTCAACATCCAGCGGTCCGCTGATCCGCAATGCCACGGGCATGTTGTAAATCGGCGACGGCCCCTGCAACTGATCCAAGAACCACAACCGGTTTTGGGCATACGACAACGGAATCCGTTGTGGGCGAGGCATCGGCTGCAGCGGCGGGCGGGCGGGACCGCCACGATGACGATGCAGATACTCGGCCAGACCCCCGACAGTGGGCGCGTCGAACAGGTACCGCACCGGCACTTGGCGGCCCAACGCCAGTTGCAGCCGCCCACTGACCCGCGCGGCGATCAGCGAGTCCCCGCCCAGGGCGAAGAAGTCGTCATCAAGACCGACCCGGGCCGTCCCCAACACCTCGGCGAACACCTCGGCCACCAGCTTCTCGGTAGGGCTCTGCGGCGCCCGAAACGTCGTGGCTGCAAAGATCGGGGCGGGCAGCGCTTTTCGGTCGATCTTGCCCGAGGAAGTCAGCGGGAACTCCTCGAGCACCACGATCTGAGCCGGCACCATGTAGTCAGGCAACCACGCGCCCAGCCGCTGTCGCACCGCACCCAGTTTGGAGTTGGTCTGCGGATCGTTGGCGTAAATGACGTGGTGCTCGACCACCGGCAAATACAAGTCAGTCAGCGCGATGCGAGGGCCCGCATCGTTGGCGGCCAGGAAAACCGCATCCAACATGCCTGGCCGGCTACCCCAGCTCACTGCGACCCGATATCCGGTGCTGTCCCCAATGCGATACAAGTCTTCGGGCACAACAGAACCGGCGGTCGCGGCGGCAGCGTCGGCAAGCGCGTCGTCCAGCGCCAGCCCAGCCTCGAGGGCATGGTCGGTGCAGACCTCACCGATCAGCCCAGCACGCGGAATTCCCGTCACGCGAACAACCCCCGGACGTTCGGCTAGCAACCGCTCCGCCAACCCCTCCAGGCTCGGGCCATCGGTCCATGCCCAGACCGGTGCATCGGCCAGTGAGCGCACCGGTGTGGGGGTGGTGTAGATGATGACGTCGTAGCGGTACCGGGTCAGTTCGTTGTCGGCCACCCCGCGTTTGACTTGCATCTCAAGCCCGGCCACCGATGAATTCTCGGCGGCCCACGTGGTGAAATATTCCGGGGACAGCAGCAATTCGGTCTCAGTGAGCAGCGCGCGCTGGGCTCGTTGGCGGATCTCGTCGGCATCAGCTTTAGCGTCTTGGGCGAGCGCGATCCCGGTCTGCAACGCACTCTGCAGGCTGTGGTTGCGCACATCACCGATGAACAACGCGCCACCCGGGGCCAACAACTGCAAGGCGTTGTCGATGACTTGGCGCAGATAGGTGGCGTTAGGGAAATATTGGATGACCGAGTTGATAATGACTGTGTCGAAATAACTGTGGGGCAGCGCTTCGATGACATCGGCGGCCTGGCAAAGCAATTCGACACGCTCACCCCAGGGCTGAGCGGCCGCCGCGGCCTGCAGGCTCGTGATCGCCGCCGCCGACATGTCGGTGCCGACATAGTGCTCACACTGCGGGGCGACTTGCGAGAGCACCAACCCCGAACCGACCCCGATCTCCAGCACCCGCGCCGGATGCAACGCACGGATCCGCTCCACGGTGGCCGCGCGCCACTCGGCCATCTCCTCCAGTGGAATCGGCATTTCGGTGTAGCTGCTGTTCCAGCCCCGAAAATCCATGCCGAATCCCGGCGCCGCGGCCTCAGCGCCGTACAACTCGTCATAGAGGTGCTGCCACCCCTCAACGGTCTGGGTGTCGTCCTCGGCGCTGGCGATGTCCTCAAGCGTTACGTAGGCGACCAACTGCGCGCCGGTAGCGCTGTGGTGCACGCTGGCAGCAGCGCCAGCGACCTGCGGGCAGGCCAACAAGGTGTTTTCGATCTCGCCCAATTCGATGCGCTGCCCGCGCAACTTGACCTGCGCATCAGCGCGACCCACATACTGCAGGCGGCCACCGGCAGTCCAGCGCACCAGGTCCCCGGTGCGATACATCCGCGCCCCGAGACCGCCAAAGGGGTTGGCCACAAACCGTTCCGCGGTCAACCCCGCCCGGCCCACATAGCCACGCGCCACCGCCGGCCCACCCACATACAACTCACCGACCACCCCCACCGGCGCCGGGCCCAACTGCCCATCAAGCACCCATGGGCGCACCCCCGCGATCGGGCCACCAATGTCGATCGGCTGCCCCGCCACCAACGGCGCACTACCGGTCGCCCAGATGGTGGTCTCGGTTGGCCCGTAAGCATTGATCATCACCCGGCCCGGTGCCCAAGCGGCCATTAACTCACCCGGGCAGGCCTCCCCCATCGTCAGCAGCGTGCCGAGGTTTTCGAGCCGGGTCCGATCCAGCGACGCCAACACCGTCGGCGTCACCACCGCCGCACCGACGTGTTGCTCCGCCAACAGCGCGGTCAACGCCTGCCCGGCATACACCCCCGGCGGCGCCACCACCACCGCCGCGCCCGCCCCCGCCGCCCACAACATTTCAAACACCGAGGCATCAAAGGTCGGCGCGGCCACCATCAACACCCGCGCATCGTCACCCAGGCCAAGCAGCTCGCGTTGCGCCGCAGCCACCCCCAGCAGCCCGGCATGGCTGACCGCCACCCCCTTGGGCACCCCCGTCGACCCGGACGTGAAAATCACATACGCGCCGTTGTCAACCCCCAACGGCGCGAGTCGATCCGCATCGGCAATCGGATCACCACTGCGCCCCGAGACATCCAGCTCGTCGATGCGAAACACCGGGCGACTCCCGGTCCCGGCCACCGTGTCTGCAGTGCACGCCAATACACACACTGCACCCGCGGCATCCAACACCGCGGCGATGCGCTCCACCGGATGAGCCGCATCCACCGGCACATAAATCCCGCCGGCCTTGACGATGGCCCACCAGGCCACCACCAACTCCACACACCGATCCATCGCCACGCCCACCGCGCGCTCAGGCCCCACCCCCGCCTCAATCAGCACCCGCGCCAACCGCGACGACCACACATCAAGCTCGCCATACGACACGCTGCGCGCACCGTCGACCACAGCCACCGCCTGCGCATCGGCGGCCACCGCCGCCGCCAATATCTGCGGCGCCACCCCCACCGGCGCCGCCACGTCCACCCCAGACCACCGCGATAGCAACAGATCTCGTTCGCCGCGATTCAGCAACGACACCTGGCCCACTACCACCGAGGCATCAGCGACTACCGCCTCGATCACCCGGCCAAACCAGCCGACCACCCGCTCAATGCTGGACCGGTCAAACAAATCCGTGGCATACAACACCACCCCGGCAGCCATCGGCGCGCCCGGATCCTCGCCGGGCGCCTCACTCAGCTGGATATCAAGGTCAAACTTTGATGTGTGGGTGAAAACGGCCAGCGGTTCGACGCCGACTCCGCCGAGCGCCACTTCGGGGCGCGCATTGTTCTGGAAGGCCATGCCCACCTGAAACAGCGGGTGGTGCGCCGTGGAGCGCACCGGATTGAGCTGTTCAACGAGGCGCTCGAACGGCACATCCTGATTGCTGTAGGCATCCAGCGCCTTATCCCGCACCCGCTCCAGCACGTCGGAAAACCGGTCCGCGGAAGTCAGCCCGACACGCAGCACCCACGTGTTGACGAAAAACCCGACCAGATCATCCAGCGCCTCATCGACCCGCCCGGCGATCGGGGTGCCCAACGCAATATCCTCACCGGCCCCGGCCCGGTGCAACACCACCGCCAACACCGCCTGCAACACCATCGACGCAGTCGCGTTATGCGCCCCCGCCAACGCCTTGACCCCCGCCCACACTTGCGGGTCGATGCGAACCTCCACCACATCACCGCGGTAACTGGGCACCGCCGGACGGACCCGATCGGTCGGCAGCGACACCACCTCAGGCAGGTCAGCCAACTCCTGGCGCCAATAGGCCAACTGCGAAGCAATCACGCTGGCGGGATCAGACTCGTCCCCAAGCCAATCCTGTTGCCACAGCGTGTAATCCGCATATTGCACTGCCAAATCGGGCCACCCCGGCGCCCGGCTGCGCCGCCGCGCCCCATACGCCTGTCCCACATCCCGGACCATCGGAGCCAGTGACCAGCCGTCAAAAGCGATGTGGTGCACCACAATCCCCACCACATACTGCTCGGGACCTACCGCATAGATCTGGGCACGAATGGGGATCTCGCTCGCCAGATCAAACCGATACCCGGCCAGCCGCACCAACTCGCCGGCGACATCTTGCTCAGCCACCGCCACCACGGCAGCATCGCCGCGCCGCCACATCCCCGGCTGAGCCGGCAACACCTGCTGCACCGCCACACCGTCCACATCGGGAAATACCGTGCGCAGCGCTTCATGGCGAGCGATCACATCATCGAGCGCCGCGTCCAGTGCGTCGGCATCCAAGGGCCCATTGATCCGAAACGCCGTCGGCATGTTGTAGGTCGCCGCCCCGCCCTCGAACCGGTCCAAAAACCACAACCGGCTCTGAGCAAACGACAACGGGACCCTCGCCGGTCGCGGGCCGGCCACCAACGGCGCACGGCGATCCCCGTCTTCGCCGATACGCGGCGCCAACTCGGCCACCGTCGGCGCCTCAAACAGCGTGCGCACCGCAAGGCTGGCACCCAAGCCGGCGTTTGCGGCAACAACCACGCGCATCGCCGACAGTGAATCCCCACCCAGGTCGAAGAATGAGTCGTCGACCCCGACCCGGTCCAGCCCCAGCACCCGGGCATAAATACCGGCCAGAATCTCCTCGGTAGGGGTGGCCGGCGCACGGTAAGCATCGGCATCCTGGTACTGCGGTACCGGCAAAGCTCGCTTGTCGAGTTTGCCATTTACGGTCAACGGCAGGCTATCTAGCACCACCACCGCCGCCGGAATCATGTAGGCCGGTAACCGCTCAGCCAGCCGCGCGCGGATCTGCGCGGGATCTGCTGCGCCGGTGACATAACCCACCAGACGTTTATCACCAGGGCGGTCTTCACGATCAACGACCACCGCCTGGGCCACTCCATCCAGCGCGCTTAACGCCGCCTGAACCTCACCGAGCTCAATGCGGTACCCGCGGATCTTCACCTGCTCATCGGCGCGCCCCAAATACTCCAGCTGTCCGTCAGCTCGCCACCAGACCAAATCGCCGGTGCGATACATGCGTGTTCCGGGCGCCCCTGACCCTGCAAAGGGACACGCGACAAACCGCGACGACGTCAGCCCCGCGCGGCGCCAATACCCAACCCCCACACCGGTGCCGGCTACATACAACTCGCCGACAACACCGGCCGGCACCGCCTGCAACGATTCGTCCAGCACGAACAACGCCGCCCCGGCCACCGGCGCACCGATCGGCACCACTCCGGACCCCGCTACCAGCGGCGCACTGATCGCCGCATAGACCGTGGTCTCCGTCGGGCCGTAGGCGTTGATCATCACCCGCCCCGGCGCCCACCGATCCACCACCGCCACCGGACACGCCTCACCGCCGACCAGCAATGTCACCGATCCCAAACCGTCGGGCGAGAGCATTCCCGCGGCAGACGGGGTTTGCGTGAGCACGCTGACCTTTTCGGCGACGAGCAGGTCGTGGAAATCGTCCGGGGAGCCCGTTACCGCTTCGGGCACCACCACCAGCCGCCCACCGCGCAGCAACGCACCCCAGATCTCCCACACCGAAAAGTCGAAGGCCAACGAATGGCACTGCGTCCACACCTGACCTGACAGCTCCGCGTCCAGCGCCTCTATCAGCTGGACCACGTTGTAGTGGGTGATGCCCACCCCCTTGGGCACCCCGGTGGTGCCCGAGGTGTAGATCAGGTAGGCAATATCGTCGGGCGCCGGCGCCGGCAATGCGGTACTGGGTTGCGTGGCCGCAGTGGGATCGCTCACGTCGATGACCAACACGTCATGCCCGTCGAGCCGGTCGACCAGCCCGGTGGTGGTGATCACCACGACCGGCGCGGCATCGGCGAGCATGAACCGCATCCGTGCAGCCGGCGCGGCCGGGTCGATCGGCAGATACGCCGCCCCGGTCTTCACAACCGCCAAAATCGCCACGATCGCCTCAGTCGACCGCGACAACAACAACCCGACACACTGTCCCGCACCCACACCATGTGCAACCAGCAAGTGCGCCAACCGGTTTGCAGCCACATCCAGTTCGCGATACGTCCACGAACTCTCGCCGCAGACCACCGCCCTCGCGTCGGGTGTGCGCTCCACCTGCGCAGCGAACAACTCCGGAATCGACACCCGCCTAGTGGCCGGCGCAGCCAACACCGCCCGGTTGCCCCACTCATCTAACTGGGCCTGCTCGTCCTCATCGAGCAGATCGATCGACGACAGCCGCGGCCCCGTGTCGGCGGTCATGACCGCCGCTTCGCGTCGGCGGTCAACGCCACCAGCACCCGCCGCCACCGCTCGATTAGCGCCTCAATTCTCGGTGCGTCGAAAATGTCGGTGCGAAATTCCACCGCCCCTCCAATCCCGCCAGGCTCCCCGGCCTCGGTGAAACGTTCGGCCAAAGAAATTACCAAATCCATTCGCGCCGTTTGGGTGTCCACTGTCAGCGGGCTGACCTGGACATCACCCAACCTCAGCCCTGCTGCAGGTTCGCGTTGCTCGGGAAGGTTCTGCCAACCCAGCATCACCTGGATCAGCGGGTGATGCTTCCGAGACCTACTGGGGTTGAGCCGCTCCACCAGAACCTCGAAGGGCACGTCTTGATGCTCGTAAGCGGCCAGGCTGCGCGCGCGCACCTGGGCCAACAGCTCAGCGACGGTGGGATCACCGGACAGATCAACCCGCAACACCAAGGTGTTGACAAAAAATCCCACCAACTCATCCAGTGCCGGGTCACCACGTCCGGCGATCGCAATCCCCACCGCCACATCTGAACTGGCGCTCAGCTTCGACAACAACACCGCCAATGCGGCCTGCACCACCATGAAACTGGTCGCCTGGTGCTCACCAGCCACCCGGGCAATCCGCTGCTGCAGCTGCGCCGGCCACTCCACGGCCACACTGGCGCCGCGCTGATCAGCCACCGGCGGGTAGGGCCGATCGGTCGGCAGCACCAAGCGATCGGGCACCCCGCCCAACGCCTGCTGCCAGTAGGCCAGCTGCGCGGCGATCGGACTACCGGGATCATCGAGATCCCCCAACTGCTCGCGCTGCCACAACGTGTAATCGACATACTGCACCGGTAGCGCCGCCCAGCCAGGCGCCTGCCCGACACACCGGCTGGCGTAAGCCACGCCCAGATCACGCACCAACGGGGTGACCGACCAGCCATCGGCAGCGATATGGTGGGCCACCGCCACCAACACATGCTCATCGTCACCGAGGTGCAAAAGCGTTGCCCGCAACGGGATCTCAGCAGTCAAGTCGAACGAGTACCGCACCGCCATGCTGATCGCCTCAGCCAGCCGCTCTGCCGACCAACTAGTGGCGTCAACGACCCGCCAGCCGAAGTCGGCCTCGTCGGCCGCCATTACCACTTGCTGGGGTGTCCCGTCGACTACCGGAAACAACGTGCGCAGACTCTCGTGCCGGCCCACCACATCGGCCAGCGCCGCAGCCAACGCGTCGGTATCCAGCGCCCCGCTCAACCGCAACGCCACCGGCATGTTGTAGACCGGTGAGGGGCCCTGCAATTGGTCGAGGAACCACAACCGGTTCTGGGCAAGCGACAACGGAACTCTCGCCGGCCGCTCGACGGCCACCAATGGCTTACGCCGACTCTCACTTCCACCGACCCGGGGGGCCAACTGGGCCACCGTGGGCGCCTCAAACACCGACCGCACCGAAAGATCCGCCTCCAGAGCGGTATTGGCCGCGGCGACCAGCCGCATCGCCGAAATGCTGTCCCCACCCAGATCGAAGAATGAGTCGTCGAGCCCGACCCGCTCCAACCCCAGCACCCGCGCATAGATGCCGGCCAGAATCTCCTCGATGGCGGTGGCCGGGACGCGATAGCCGGTCTCGTGATACTCCGGCGCCGGCAGCGCGCGGGTGTCCAGTTTGCCGTTGGGGGTCAACGGCCAGGTGTCCAGGGCCACTACCGCTGCGGGGATCATGTAGGCCGGCAGCCGCTCAGCCAATGCTGCGCGCGACTCGACCGGATCGGCGGTGCCGGTGATGTAGCCCACCAGGCGTTTGTCGCCGGGGCGGTCCTCGCGGGCAACCACCACCGCCTGCACCACCCCATCTAGGGCATTGAGCGCCGCTTGCACTTCGCCCAATTCGATGCGATAGCCGCGGATCTTAACCTGCTCATCAGCACGCCCCAAATACTCCAACTGTCCATCAGCGCGCCAACACACCAGATCCCCGGTGCGATACATCCGCGACCCGGTCCCGCCGAGCGGGCAAGCGACAAACCGCGAGGCCGTCAACCCGGGCCGACGCACATACCCGACACCGACCCCCGACCCGGCCACATACAACTCACCGGCCACCCCAGCCGGCACCGCACGCAACCAGGCATCGAGCACGAACAACGCCGCCCCCGGCACCGGCGACCCGATCGGCACCACCCCCGACCCTGGTGTCAGCGGCGCACTGATCGTCGCGTACACCGTGGTCTCCGTCGGCCCATAAGCGTTGACCATCGCCCGGCCCGGCGCCCACCGCTCCACCACCTCGACCGGACACGGCTCAGCGGCCACCACCAACGCCGCCGATTCCAGCCTTTCCGGGGAAAGCACACCCACCGCAGAAGGGGTTTGGCTTAACACACTGACCTTTTCAGCAACCAGCAAGGCGTGGAACTCGTCTGGGGCGCGCGTCACGTCGTCGGGCACCACCACCAGGCGCCCACCGTGCAGCAGCGCCCCCCACATCTCCCACACCGAATAGTCGAAAGCCAACGAATGACACTGTGTCCACACCTGTCCCGGCGCCAGCTCCAAGCCAGCGTCCAGTGAATCGAACAGCCGGGTCACGTTGCGGTGGGTGACGGCCACCCCCTTGGGTATCCCCGTCGTGCCCGAGGTGTAGATGATGTGGGCGATGTCATCGGCGGCCGGCGCCGGCAACGCCGTGCTGGGTTGGGTATCGATGCGAGGGTCGTCGACATCAATGACGGCCAACTCGCACCCGTGCAGCCGGCCGGCCAGCCCGGCTGTGCTGATCGCGACGGTCGGCGCGGCATCGGCAACCATGAACTGCATCCGCGCCGCGGGCACCGCCGGATCGATCGGCAGATACCCCGCCCCCGTCTTGAGCACCGCCAGAATCGCCGCGATCGCCTCAGCCGACCGCGAAAACAGCAGCGCCACACACTGTCCCGGGCCCGCACCGAGACCAAGCAGCAAGTGCCCCAACCGGTTAGAGGCCTCATCCAGCTCCTGGTAGGTCCAGGTGCAATCGCCGCAGACCAGCGCCACCGCCTCCGGGGCGCGCGCCACTTGGATGGCGAACAATTCCGGAATTGACCTCCCGGCGGGCGCCGGTGCAGTCAACACGGCCCGGTTGCCCCACCCATCAAGCCGGGCCTGCTCAACCGCATCAAGCAGCCCGATCGACGACAGCCGCCGAGTCGGCTCGGCAGTGATCGCCGCCAGCACCTGCTGCAGTCGCCCGACGAGCACCTCGATGCTCGCGGCATCAAATACGTCGGTACGAAATTCCACGGTCCCGTTAATCCCGGTCGGGCTGCCAGCCTCGTCCCAGTTTTCGGCGAGCGAAAATGTCAGGTCCACGCGGGCGGTGTGGGTGTCCGGCGACAGCGGAGCGAGCTCCAGGTCACCCAAGGCGAAGCTGGCAGGATCGGCGCTCTGCGCGGGAAGGTTCTGCCAGGCCAACAACACCTGCACCAACGGGTGATGGGTCAGGCTGCGGGTGGGGTTGAGTCGCTCCACCAGCACCTCAAAGGGCACGTCTTGATGCTCGTAGGCGGCCAGACTGCGCGTGCGCACCTGGGCCAGCAGTTCGGCGACGGTGGGATCATCGGCTAGATCAACCCGCAACACCAAGGTGTTGACGAAAAACCCGACCAACTCGTCCAGCGCCGGATCGCGCCGCCCGGCGATCGGGAACCCCACCGCCACATCGCAACTGGCGCTCAGCTTGGACAACAACACCGCCAACGCGGCCTGCACCACCATGAAACTGGTCGCCTGGTGCTCACCAGCGATCCGGGCAATCTGCTGCTGCAGCTGCGCCGGCCAATCCACGGCCACACTGGCACCGCGGTAATCAGCCACCGGCGGGTAAGGCCGATCGGTGGGCAACTGCAGCCGCTCGGGCAACCCCGCCAACGCCTGCTGCCAGTAAGTCAACTGTGCGGTGATGCGGCTCTCGCTATCAGCCAGATCACCCAGTTCCTCACGCTGCCACAACGTGTAATCGACATACTGCACCGCCAGCGGCGCCCAGCCCGGAGCCTGCCCGACACACCGGCTGGCATAAGCCACGCCCAGATCCCGCACCAACGGGCTCACCGACCAGCCATCGGCAGCAATATGGTGGGCCACCGCCACCAACACATGCTCATCGTCGCCAACCCGGAAAAGCCATGCCCGCAAAGGGATCTCGGCCGACAGGTCAAACGAGTACCGCACCGCCGCATCGATGGCCTCACCCAGCCGGTCCCCGGACCAACCGCTGACATCAACGATGTCCCAGCCCACCTCGGCCCGCTCAACCGGGACCACGACCTGTTGAGGTACCCCATCGACTGCGGCAAACAGCGTGCGCAGACTCTCGTGGCGGCCCACCACATCAACCAACGCCGCACCCAATGCCGCGACATCCAGCGTCCCGGTGATTCGATAAGCGGTAGCCATGTTGTAAATCGGTGAGGGGCCGTGCAACTGCTCCAAAAACCACAACCGCTGCTGCGCATACGACAACGGAACCGCCGCAGGTCGATGCTGCGCTGTCAAGGCTGTCCCGGCCCGTCCCTCGTCATGCGCGCTCATCCATGCGGCCAACCCGGCCACGGTGGGCGTGTCGAACAACGCTCGGATCGGGACCTCCACACCCAGTTCAGCCCGCACCCGCGCTTGCAGCCGTGTCGCAGACAGTGAATGACCGCCCAAGTCGAAAAACGACTCATCGATGCCGACCCGCGTCACTCCGAGAACCTCGCCGAACAGTGCGGTTAACGTCCGCTCGCGGTGATCACGCGGCGCCCGATAGGCCACCCCGCTGACGAACTCCGGTGCCGGCAAGGCTCGGCGATCAAGTTTGCCGTTGACCGTCAACGGCAGCGACTCCAGCACCATGACCGCCGCTGGCACCATGAACTCCGGCAACCTTTCGGCCACAAAGCGACGCAGTTCGGTGACTCGCTCGATCGCCGCCGGGTCGTTGACATACCCGGCCAGTGAACCGACCGGCGTGGCGGGCAGGTACAGATCCGACAGTGCCGTCGGCCCCGAGCCGTTGGTTGGTGCAGCGGGGTGGGTGAAGATCAGATCCACCAGGCCAGGAGTCGGCGACCATGTCACCGCCGTCGCATATCCGAGTTCTTGGCCCAGTCCATGACATTCGTGCGGCAATACCCCATCGGGTGCGGACAGGCCCGCGCGCAATTCGCTGATCGGCACGCGGCCGCTGGATGGAGCCAGCGCTCGCGCCAGCGCCACCTCAGACCAGATCCCGCTGTGCGGCACCCCGGTTACGCGCAATTCCGGCAGCTCCTGTGACTGCAGATACTCGGCCAGCCCGGCCAAGCTTCCAAACTGTTGCCACGGTTGCGACGGTAGGTCTCTAAGGGAACGCACCGGTACCGGCGCCTTACGCAGCACCACGTCGTATCGGTAACCGCTGAGTTCGTTGACCGCCTGCATCTGCTTGAGCTGGACTTCGACCGCGCCGATGTCGGGAAGGCGCTGCGGCAAAGCCGCGAAAAATTCCGGCGCCAATAGCAGTTCCTGCTCGGCATGCATTTCCCGGCGCACCCGCTCGGCCACGACAGCGGCACTGTCCTCGCCATCGATCGGATCAGCGCACACCACACCGGTGGTAAACGCTCGCAACAACGACAGGTTGCGCACATCGCCGATGAACAACGCCCCGCCCGGTGCCAGCAATCGCATCGCTACTGCCAGCACATCAAGCAGATACCCCGCGCTCGGGAAGTACTGGGCTACCGAGTTGAGGACCACGACATCGAAATGCCCTTCCGGTAAGCCGTCGGCCACGTCGGCCGGCTGCACCCGCAACCGCACCCGATCACCCCACGACTGCCCGGCCAGCGCCGCCTGCAACGTCTGGATTGTCGGCGCGGCGAAATCCGTGCCCCAATACTCGACGCACTCGGGTGCCAACCGCGCAAGCAACAGCCCGGAACCGACGCCGATCTCGAGCACCCGCGCCCCACGCAACCCACGAATTCGATCCACCGCAGCAGCGCGCCATTCCCGCATCTCCTCAAGCGGAATCGGGCTGCCGGTATAACTGCTGTCCCAGCCTGCGAACTCGTCTCCCAACGCAACCGGGGCGTCCGTCGTCGACGCCAACCCCGAATAGAGGCCCCCATAAAGTTCCTGCCACTGCTGAACGAGCTTCGTTTCTCGCCCGGGCTCGCGGACCAGGATCATCTCCTGATCCAGCACCACATAGCCCACCAACTGTTTGTTGCTCGGCTCCTCGCCGCCACCCGCTGTTCGCGTGTCCGTCTGAGCGACGACCACCGCCTGCCCCACGCGAGGATGCGCCGCCAACGCGGCCTCGATCTCGCCGAGTTCGATGCGGTAGCCGCGGATCTTGACCTGTTCGTCGGCACGCCCGAAGTAGTCCAACTGCCCGTCGGAGCGCCAACACACCAGATCCCCGGTGCGATACATACGTCTTCCGGGCGCCTCCGCGCCCCCGAACGGGCACGCCACAAACCGCGACGCCGTCAGCACACTGCGGCGTACATACCCACAGGCCACCCCTGCGCCGGCCACATATAATTCACCCGCCACACCAGCGGGCACCGGACGCAACCATTGATCGAGCACAAACAACGCCGCCCCGGGTATGGGCGACCCGATCGGCACGACACCTGGACCCGGCCGCAACGGCGCACTGATCGCCACCACCATCGTCGTCTCGGTCGGGCCGTAGGCATTGCGCATCACCCGGCCCGGCGCCCACCGATTGACCACCTCGGCCGGGCAGGGCTCACCGGCAACGAACAACGTCGCCGACTCCAACCCCTCTGGCGACAACGCCGCCACCGCAGACGGCGTCTGGGCGAACATGCTGACGCCTTCGCTAACCAGCAACGCATGCAAGTCTTCTGGCGAACGCGCGACCGACTCGGGCACCACCACCAGTCGTCCACCCTGCACCAGGGAACCGAAGATCTCCCACACCGAGGTGTCGAAGGCCAAGGTGTGGCACTGCGGCCGCACTCCCGCTTGGGGCACGACGAGATCCGGCGACGCCAGCATTTGGGTCGCGTTGTGGTGAGTGACCGCCACCCCCTTGGGCAGGCCGGTAGTACCCGAGGTGTAGATCACGTAAGCGATGTCATCGGCCGCCGGTGCCGGCAACGCGGTGCTGCGCTGATTGCTGACCGCGGGGTCATCAATGTCGATGACCGTCAGGTCATACCCATGCAACCGTTCGGCCAGTGCGGTTGTGGTGACCGCGGCCATCGCCGCGGCGTCCTCGATGATGAATGTGATCCTGGCTTCGGGATGCGCCGGGTCCATTGGCACATAGGCCGCCCCGGTCTTCAAAACCGCCAACATCGCCACGATCGCCTGGGCGGAACGCGAAAACAGAAGCGCCACAGACTGTCCCGGACCCACTCCGTGGCCCGCCAACAGGTGCGCCAACCGGTTGGAGGCCTCATCCAACCCGCGATAAGTCATCGACTGGCCCTCGAAAACCAGCGCAACTGCCTCCGGGGCGCGCGCCGTCTGCGCGGCGAACAACGCCGGAATCGACACCGGCGGTGAAGCGCGCCGGGTCAAGACCGCCCGGTTGCCCCACTCATCCAGCCGGGCGCGCTCATCGGCATCGAGCAGGTCTATCGACGAGAGCCGTCGACCGGGATCGGCGGTCATCCCCACCAACATCCGCCGCAGCCGCTCAATCAACGCTTCGATTCTGCCCGCGTCGAAAACGTCGGTCCGAAATTCCACCACCCCGTAAATCCCGACAGGTTCACCGGTTTCGCCCCAACGTTCGCCGAGGAACAACACCAAATCCGTACGGGCGGCTTGGGTGTCCACCGCCATCGGTGCGACCTGCAGATCCTCAAAACTCACCCGGCGCAAGGGGTCGGTGTCTTGCCCAGGGAAGTTCTGCCAAGCAAATACCACCTGAACCAATGGGTGATGAGTCAGGCTTCGGGTGGGGTTGAGCCGATCAACCAGGACCTCGAACGGCACATCCTGGTGCTCGAACGCCTCCAAACTGCGCGCCCGCACTTGGGCCAGCAGCTGCGTGACGGTGGGGTCCCCAGCCAGATCGACACGTAAGACCAACGTATTGACGAAGAACCCCACCAGCTCGTCCAGCGCAGGGTCACGACGCCCTGCAACCGGGAACCCCACCGCCACATCAGGGCTCCCGCTGAGCTTGCCCAGCAGCGCCGCCAGAGCGGCCTGTATCACCATGAAGCCAGTCGTGTTGTGTTGGCGGGCCACCGCTGCGACCCGCTGCTGTAGCTCGGCGGGCCAGTCCACGACCACGCTGGCGCCGTGGTAGTCAGCAATCGGCGGGTAGGGCCGGTCGGTGGGCAATCGTAGGTGCTCGGGCAGCCCGGCCAGGGTCTGCTCCCAGTAGGCCAGCTGAGCAGCAATCGGACTCTCGCTATCGGCCAGATCACCGAACTGCGCACGCTGCCACAGTGTGTAATCGGCATACTGGACAGGTAACGGCGTCCAACCGGGGGCTTGCCCGGCACACCGGCTGGTATAGGCCGTACTCAGATCACGCACCAGAGGGCTAATCGACCAACCGTCGCCGGCGATATGGTGCACCACGGCCACCAGTACGTGCTCGTCATCGCCGACACGGAAAAGCCATGCCCGCAAGGGAATCTCGGTCGCCAAGTCGAAGCTGTAACGTACCGCGGTGCTAACCGCCTCATCCAGTCGGCTTTCCGACCATCCGGTCGCATCGACAACGTCCCAACCGAAATCGGCGCGTTCGGCGGGAATCACAACTTGCCGGGGTGTCCCGTCAACCGCCGGGAAGACGGTGCGCAGGGTCTCATGGCGGCCCACCACATCGGCCAGCGCCGCACGCAGCGCGTCGACGGCCACTGGCCCGCTGATCCGAAAAGCGGCCGGCATGTTGTAGGTCGCGGCCCCGCCCTCGAACCGGTCGAGGAACCACAACCGCTGCTGAGCAAACGACAATGGCACCACTTCGGGCCGCTCAACCGGTGTCAGCCGCGGCAGCCCGCCCGGCCCCTCAGTGATGCGGGGCGCCAACTGGGCAACCGTGGGGGCCTCAAATAAGGCGCGCGCCGAAAGAGCGGCATTCAGGCCGGTGTTGACCGCTGCGACCACCCGCATCGCGAGAAGCGAATCCCCGCCCAGGTCGAAAAACGAGTCATCCACACCGACGCGCGGCACATCGAGCACCCGGGCGAAGATGCCGGCCAGAATTTCCTCAACCGCGTTGGCCGGGGGGCGGTAATGATCAACGTCCCCATACTCCGGTGCGGGCAGAGCGCGCTTGTCGAGCTTGCCATTCGGTGTTAACGGCAGCGCCTCCAGCGCTACTACCGCGGAAGGCACCATGTATGACGGAAGCCGCTCGGCCAGTGCGACCCGCAGCTCCGCGGCATCCGCTGTGCCGATGACATAGCCCACCAGACGCTTGTCGCCGGGGCGGTCCTCCCGGGCGATCACCACCGCCTGCTCTACCCCGTCCAACTCGGCCAGCGCCGCGCGCACCTCACCGAGCTCGATGCGATACCCCCGGATCTTGACCTGCTCATCGGCGCGCCCGAGGTACTGCAGTTGCCCCCCGGTGTCCCAATACACCAGATCCCCGGTGCGGTACATCCGCGCCCCCGGAATCCCAAACGGGCAAGCCACAAATCGCGATGCCGTCAAACTGGGGCGACGCCAATAACCGCAACCCACCCCGGCGCCGGCAACATACAACTCGGCGACCACACCGGCCGGCACCGGGCGCAACCACACGTCCAGCACAAACAATGCCGCGCCGCTCACCGGCGAGCCAATCGGCACCACACCCGACCCGGCCGTCAACGGCGCGGTCATCGCTGCATACACCGTGGCCTCGGTCGGGCCATAGGCGTTGATCATCACCCGCCCAGGCGCCCACCGGTCCACCACCTCGGCCGGGCAATCCTCGCCAGCCACCACCAACGCCATCGAGTCCAAGCCATGCGGCGACAACATCCCTACGGCAGAAGGGGTTTGGCTCAGAACGCCGACTTTTTCAGCGACCAGTAAGGCGTGGAAGTCGTCCGGCGCACCCACTGCCAAGTCGGGCACCACCACCAGCCGCCCACCGTGCAGCAGCGCACCCCAGATCTCCCACACCGAAACGTCAAAGGCCAACGAATGCCACTGCGTCCACACGTCACCGACCGGTTTTAGGTCGGCCTGCAGTGACTCCACCAGCTGGGTCACGTTGTGGTGCGTGACGGCGACACCCTTGGGAACACCGGTAGTGCCGGAGGTGTAGATGAGGTAGGCGACGTCATCAGGGCTCGGTTCCGGGAGAGCCGTGCTGGGCTGGGCGCCAATGCGGGCGTCATCGGCATCGATGAGCAGCAGATCGCACCCGTCCAACTGAGGCCGCAGGCCCGTCGCGGTGATTGCGGCGATCGGCGCGGCATCGGCGAGTATGAACTCAATGCGGGCCGCCGGCAGCGTCGAATCCATCGGCACATACGCCGCCCCAGTCTTGAGCACCGCCAAGATCGCGACGATCGCCTCAGCCGATCGGGAAAACAGCAGCGCCACATGCTCGCCCGGGCCCGCGCCGTGCGCAGTCAGCAGATGCGCCAGCCGATTCGCGGCTTCCTCGACTTCGAGGTAAGTCATGGAGCGGCCGTCGAAGGTCAGCGCCAGCGCCTTCGGGGTGCGGGCCACCTGCGCAGCCCACAGCGCCGGAATCGACGCCGAGGCAGGTGCCGGCGCAGTCAATACCGCCCGGTTGCCCCAGTCGTCCAGTCGGGCATGCTCACCGGCATCCAACACATCCAGCGATGACAACTGGTATCCCGGGTCGGCGGTCATCGTCGCCCACACCGACTCCAACTGCTTCGCTAAATCGCCGACACCGAAATTCGACAATGGATGCCCAGCACCCAGTGTGCTGAGAAAAAGATCGTCGCCGCTGCCAGAGAAGATCAGCCCAAAGCCGTCCACGAGACCGGCGTTCGTCAACGATGCCGATGCCGCGACACCACCGAAATCGAGAGTGAATGCGGCCGGCAGGAAATTGACGCTTACCCGATCGGGTGGCTGCGCTGCGCCGCGCGAGCGGGCCTTGCGCTCAAGAGCGTGCACGGGAAACCGCTGATGTTGCAGCGCTTCTCGTATTCGGGCGTCAACATGGGCACAAAATTCGGTCACTGTGGTTCCAGGCGACACCGTCAACACCAACGGCACGACCCCGGCAACCATCCCGGGAAGAGTTTTTGACTCCGGATGAACTCGCCTGGTCACCGGAAAGTCGAGCGCCACCTCCGAACCCTCGGAACTCCACGCCCGCACCAACAGTGCGCACGCCGCGGTGATGACCGATGACCGAGGCACATTCCAGATGCGAGATAACTCTTCGACTCGGCGAAGGACTACCGGGTCCAATCGAACCGGCGCAGACGGCCAATACGAATCGCCGTCAGCCGCGCCCTCCGGGGACCGATAATACGGTCCCCGCTCGGCCGGCAAATTCCTATTCCAATACTCCTGATCTTTGAGATAATCGTTTGACGCTTCGTATTCAAATTCAGAATCAACTAAATCCTGCAATGAGCCGAAGACGGCAGGGGGGATGGGCGAGCCGGAAACAATTGCAGAATATACGGTCGCAATCCGATGACCGACCAACGCAATGCCCGAGCCATCGAGGACTATATGGTGGCCGCACCCGAATAAATAGAACTCATCGAGCCGCGTCTGAAATAACGCGAATTTGAACAGGGGGCCGCTGAGCGGCATTGGCGTGCGTTGGATCGATGCTGCTAGCCGCTGGGCTTCCTGCACCGGCTCGCGGGAGACGGTCAGGTCCCAGAATTCCAGCTGGACATCCGGATAATCGACTGCTTTTTGAAAAACTTGCCCATCGACCTCGAAGACTGCGGCCCTGACCGGTTCGGCCTCTTGTATCACTCGGCGGATCGTCCACTCGAGCGGATCACGTTCTACGGCACCCGCTATTCTCACGAATAGGCCGAGTTGCCACTCCGTGCCGGATTGGCCCGTCTCCTGCGCGAGCCAAATGTCCAACTGTCCGCGCGTCAGCGGAAGTCCTGCGCCGCACTCCATTGCCTGTCCGTGCGTCAGCAGAAGTGACCGGACATCAAGCTCCATTCATCGTCCCCAAAGACTCCCCAGCCCACAATTGAAATCTTAAGAGCTGTCAGCTCGTTGCCAGCCTGTCGCGCAAACTCTTCGGTCGTATATCGGCCCAGTTCTGTTCGATGTAGTCCAAACATGCCGCGCGGTCCGCTTCGCCGTAAACCACCTGCCAGCCAGCTGGAACGTCGGCGAAGGTCGGCCACAGGCTGTGTTGCTCCTCGTCGTTGACCAAGACGAAAAAGCTGCCATTGTCGTCATCAAACGGATTGATACTCACCAGTTCCCCCAGGGTGTCTATTGACATACCGCCGCAAACTTTACGGGAGTCCAACAGCGGCCGTCCGAGGTTTCGAGAAAGTGAGGCCCCCAAAGCGGTCGGCATCTGAAGTAGCTGAAGGATGGTTTCTTAACGAGTGCGCCTGCCCACGACGCGATACGCGTGGCCGAGCTTTGGCGTCAAAACTGACAGCGCCGACCTGCGGCGTCGTGTCGTAAAAGTCAAAATCAGGACAGCGGGCGATCACAAGTCGATGGGTCGGCAACAGATGCGCGCGATAATTGCTGACGGTTGCTGGATTACGGCTTACATGCGGCGATATGGCGATGGGGCCCCGGCTCGGTCCAAGGTTGTTTACAGTTCCCCGGCGTCGACGGCCCTCTTGACTTCCTGCGCGCGCGCCACCTGCTGCGCGGTGTAGCCGATGAGCAGCGCCACCCCGGCGACCACGATGACCAACCCGGCCAGCCACAGCAGACCGTAGGTGTAGCCGCGGTCCAGCGCATGCAGCTGCGCGGGATTCATGGCTTTCACCGGTCCGACGATGCCGCCCAGCTGCAGTGTGCGCGATGTGACTGCAACCTGGACGACGGCCAATATCACCGGTCCGCCGAGGGTCTGCAGGATCACAGCGATCGCTGACGCGGGCCCGATACGATCTGAGCCGACGCTGGCGATCAACGACAATGTCAGCGGGACGCCGATCGCCCCGATGCCGATGCCACCGACGACGATTGGGACAACCAGGTTCGGGAAGTACGGCATGTCGTGATTGAACGTCGAGCCGTACAGCATCGCAACCAGCACCAGGACACTGCCGGCGATCACCACCGCCCGCGGCGAGAACCACATCACCAGGCGTGACGATACGCCCACCCCGAGGGCCATCGCGATGGTGAACGGGATGAAGCTGATGCCGGCCCGCAGCGGGCTGTAGCCCATCATGTCCTGCACGTATACGGCGACCAGCAGGACCAAGGTGAACATCAGCCCGCCAGCAAGAAACATGGCCGCCAACGTGGCCAGCCGGTTGCGGTCGAAGAATAAATCGAACGGCACGATCGGGTTCTCGGCCCTGCGCTCCACCACCACGAACGCCACGGAAGCGGCCAAAGCCACCACTGCCAACCCGATGGTCGGCGCCGAAATCCAGCCCTTCTCCGGCCCGATCGAGAAGCCGAAAACCGCCGCTGTGCCGATCAAGGTGGCCAGCACGGCGCCGGCGGCGTCGAGCTTCATCCGCTCCTTCTGGGTTTCTCGCAGCGCGGCCTGGGCCAGACAGAGCACCAGCACCCCGATCGGCACGTTGACCAAAAACACGAGCCGCCACGACACCTCGGTGAGCATTCCGCCCACAACCAGGCCGAACACTGACCCGATACCTGCCATTGCGCCTAGCACCGCTACCGCGGTGTTGCGCGCGGGCCCTTTTGGGAACGTGGTCGCCACCAGCGCCAAGCTGGTCGGTGCGACGATCGCGCCTCCCACCCCCTGCAGCAGCCGACCCACGACGAGAACGCCCTCGTTCCAAGCAATGCCGCACAGGCCCAGGGCCGTGGTGAACACCACCACCCCGATGACGAAGGCGCGCTTACGCCCGATGGTGTCGCCGAGGCGGCCGCCCAGCAGCATCAGGCCGCCATAAGTCAGCAAGGCGGCGGTGATCACCCAACTCCGCCCGGCATCCGAGAGGCCCAGGTCGTCCTGGATCTTAGGAAGCGCGATCACCGCGATGGTGTTATCCATGCCCACCATCAGCTGCATGCCGCCGATTGCGACAATCGCGGCGAGGAACCAACGAGACGGCCGCCAAGCCGGCGAATCGTCACTGGTCTGGACCGCCGTGGTGGATTCGACAGTCGTTGGCGTCGCTTGTTCAGCGGATTCCGTCATCGACTGAGGTAGCGCCTGTTGCGCATCATCACGAGCCCCCATAGCTGGCCACCGTACTGGAACCTCCTCGTACCGCGTGCGAAATCCAAACGGATCGCCGCCACTTTGCGGCAGACCATACTTGCCGATTCCCGATGAGGCCAGCGAACCCCGTTGTGGCACAGCATTTCTCGGCAACAGACGGATGACCGAAGACCTGGCCATACCCGCTGACCTGCTCACCAAGGGCCCGCCACCGCGGCTAACTCATCAGCTATGCGGGCGGTCGGGCCACTACCTGCGGTAATCTCATTCTCGAAGTGCGATCAGGCGCGGCGGAAGAGGAGATGCGCCCATGCCCATCCTGGACGGCGAAGCCGACGTCACGCGCGGTGAACGCTTCATCAAGACGGCGGTGGAAATCCTCGGCGAGACCGGCCGCACCGATTTCACGGTGCAAGAAGTGGTCGCCCGTTCCAAGACGTCGCTGCGGGCCTTCTATCAGCACTTTTCCAGCAAGGACGAGTTGCTGCTCGCCCTGTTCGACAAAACCATGGCGCAGACGGCGCGGGGTTGGCGCGCGGAGACCGCCGGGCTGGACAGCACCGCGGCGATGAAGTTGGTGATCGACCGGATCAGCGCACAACCCGAATCCAGCACCCAAGACAGCCTCAACCGGGCGTTGAGCCTCTACAACCAGCACCTCGCCGAAACCCGGCCGCGCGACTACGCCCGGGTGCTCTCGCCTTTGCATCAACTGATTCGCGACATCGTGCAGCGCGGCGTCACCGAAGGCGTGTTCGGTCCCAGGCTCGACGTCGGGTCCGCCGCAGCGATCATCATGCAGACCGTATTGGGTGCGCAGCGATTGCATTGGCTGGGCACCGAATTGACCGGCGCGCCGATCGACTCGGGACAGTTGTACGACTTCTGCATCCATGCGCTCGGTGCCGACGACGAGCGTGAGGCGACCGCACCGACGCTGGGCGAATTGTTCGCTCAGATCGGTCTACGCGAAAGCGACCGCGACGACGAGTACACGATGGAGTTGCCGGTCAGCCCTCAGGTGGTCAACACGTCGGGCGCGGTTCAAGGCGGACTGCTTGCCACGCTCGCCGACGTGGCCGGCGGACAACTTGGACTGCATTATTTGCCGGCGGGAGCAGGCTTGACCACCGCTGATCTGTTCATCCGTTATCTGCGCCCGATTACCGCCGGTTCCGCGCGGGCGGTCGCCCGGGTCCTGCGGGCCGGCCGGCGCGCCGTCGTCACCCAAGTGGACGTATACCGCAGCGACGACGACGAACTCGCCGCGACCGCGACGGTGAATTTCGCCATCGTCAACGCCCCGGAACGACACTGAATCCGGCCGGCGCTGAGTGCCGGGGAGTATTCCGCATCCGCCCATCGGGGTGGTAACGTCATTACCGCTTGCTCCGGAACAACCACAATCAGGAGTCGCCATGCCGTCTCGCGAACTGTCCTTCCCGGTATTCGACGCCGACAACCACATGTACGAGCCGCAGGAGGCGCTGACCAAGTTCCTGCCGGAGAACCGCAAGCGTGTCATCGACTATGTGCAGGTCCGCGGTCGCACCAAAATCGTGGTCCGCGGCCATATCAGTGAGTACATCCCCAACCCGACCTTCGAGGTGGTGGCCCGGCCGGGTGCTCAGGAGGACTACTTCCGTCACGGCGCCCAAGGCAAGAGCTACCGAGAGATTCTGGGCGAGCCGATGAAGGCCATTCCCGCGTTTCGTGAACCGGGCGCGCGGCTGGAGGTCATGGACGAACTCGGCATCGACTACGCCTTGATGTTCCCGACTCTGGCCAGCCTGGTCGAGGAACGCATAAAGGACGACCCAGAGATGACCCACGACGTCATCCACGCGCTCAACGAGTGGATGTACGAACAGTGGTCGTTCAACTACAAGGACCGCATCTTCGCCACTCCGGTAATCACCCTGCCGATCGTCGAGCGCGCGCTCGAAGAACTCGAGTGGTGTCTGGAGCGGGGCGCTCGCACCGTCCTGGTCCGCCCGGCACCCGTGCCCGGCTACAAAGGTAGCCGGTCGTTCGGCCTCGAGGAGTTCGACCCGTTCTGGCAGGCCTGCATCAAAGCCGAGTTACCGGTCTCGATGCACGCTTCGGACAGTGGTTACTCCGAATTCGCCAACGTGTGGGAGCCCGGCGACGAGTTCCTGCCGTTCAAGCCAACCGCCTTCCGCAGCTTCGCGATGGGCCATCGACCGATCCTGGACGCCATGGGTGCACTGGTGTGTCACGGTGCGCTGTCGCGCAACCCGGAACTGCGGATCCTGTCGATCGAAAACGGCGCCGATTGGGTACCGGACCTGTTCAAGGGTCTCAAGGGCGTCTACAAGAAGATGCCGAACGCGTTCATCGAGGACCCCATCGAGGCGTTCAAGCGCTGCGTCTACATCACCCCGTTCTGGGAGGACCGGTTCACCGAGATCGTCAACATGGTGGGCACCGACCGGGTGCTGTTCGGATCCGACTGGCCGCATCCCGAGGGCCTGAAGGATCCCATCTCCTTCGTCGACGAGCTCACTGACTTCGATGAAGAGGACGTCGCAAAGATCATGGGCGGCAACCTGATGAAGCTGATGAAGGTCGCCAAACCAGTCAGCGCCTAAGCTCTGCGCTACTGGGATTTGCCGTGCCGCACTTGGTTGAACGGCACGCCGCGGTCGGCAGCGTACTCGCGGGGGAAGTCCAACACCCGCTCGCCGATGACGTTGCGGGCCATCTCAGTGGTTCCGCCGCCCATGCACACGGTCTGGCGGGCCAGATACCGCAACCCGGTCTCCAGTCCCTCGCCGTGCTTCCCGACCACGCCGGCCGAGGCCCCGATCGCCAACGCGGTATCCATGTCCAACGTCACGGTCTCGGCGTGGAAGAGCCGGATGAGCGTGCCGCCGGCCGGTGGCAGGGTGCCATCCCGCACGCTGCGGTACACGTGGCCGGATAGCTGATCGCTGACCGCGCGGTGCACCAACGCCCGTCCGGCCATCTCGCGCACCCGTTCATTGTCGGTCTGGCCGGTGTTGTCGACCAGCGCCACATAGTCCACCGGCGTCGACCGGCCCCCTTCACTGCCTGTGCCACTGGCGAATTCGGAGCTTTGGCCCACCGCGCGACGCTCATGGTAAAGCTGACGCGACGCGACCGCCCAGCCGTTGTCCACCTCGCCGACGACTGCGTCGGGACCGACATCGACGTTGTCGAGGAACTCCTCGCAGAATTCCGTCGAGCCGTTGAGTTGGGTGATGCGCCGCAACGTGATTCCAGGATGGGCGATCGGCACCAAGAACATGGTCAGCCCATCATGCTTGGGGACCGCCCAGTTGGTGCGAGCCAGGCACAACCCGTAGTCGGCGGCAAATGCACTGGTACTCCACGTCTTTGCACCGTTGATCACCCAACGGTCGCCGTCGCGGTCGGCCCGGGTGAGCACGCCGGCCAGATCCGATCCGCCGCTCGGCTCAGACAGCAGTTGCACCAGCACTTCGTCGCCGCGCAACGCCGCAGCTATGTGCTGTCGTTTCTGTTCCTCGCTGCCGGTGTCGAGCAGCGTCGCACAGCAGATCGTGAACGTCGGTGTGTTGAGGATCAGCGGCATCTCGTAGGCGAGGCTCTCCGCGTCGAACGCCTTCTGATACTCGTAATCCAGTCCCAGTCCGCCGTACTCCGGTGGAAAGCAGATGCCGGCGAACCCGCCCTCGTACAACAACTTTTGCAGTTCACGGGCCCGTTGCCAGCAGTCTTCGGCGTCCCGGTGGGCGGCCGGCGGCGCCGCCGGATCGATGCGCGGCATGCTGTCGGCCAACCAGGCCCGGGCCCGGGCGCGGAACTGCTCGACCGACTCGACGGCAGCTGTCGCCCCGGCCTGCGTCATCAAGCCGACCGCGGTGCTTGTTTTCCGGCTTCCTGCCATGCGTACACCCGCAGGTTATGTTCCTCCGGAGTGCCGAACATGGAGCGGTACAGCGCAACTCGCCGCAGGTACAGGTGCAGGTCGTGTTCCCAGGTGACGCCGATGCCGCCGTGCATCTGGACGCAGCCCTGCACGATCTCGCTGGCCATCTCCCCGACGTAGGACTTGGCGATGCTGGCCGACAACCCGGCCTCCGGCGAGCCGGCGGCGATGGCGGAGACCGCTGCACCCGTCGTCGCCCGGCATGCCTCCAACCACATTTTCATATCGGCGAAACGGTGTTTGAGCGCTTGATAGGACGCCAGCGGTCGCCCAAATGTATGGCGATCCAACGCCCATTGCACGGTGAAGTCGAACACCGTTTGCAGGATGCCGACCACTTCGGCGCACTGCAGCACTTGGGCAATCTGACTCTGCCGGTCGATCAGCGCGGTGGTCTCGGCGGCGCTACCGACAGCTGTGTCGTGTTGGATGTCCACACCGTCGAAATGCACACGGGCGTACTGCTTGACCAGATCGATCGATTGTTGCGGTTCGATCCGCACTCCCGCCGCATTCGCCGGCACCAGGAATTGGCGCACGCCGTCGTCGCAGCGCGCCACCACCAACAGCAGGTCACTTTGGGCGCCCGCCTCGACGCGGTCTTTGACACCGTCAATGCGGAAGCCGGAATCGGTCGACGTGGCGGTAACTGACGGGTGGTGCGGCGTCCAGCCCTGACCCGGTTCGCAGACGGCCCAGGATGCCACCGTCTCTCCGGAAATCAGCGATTCGATCGCGTCAGCATGGGTTTCGGGCTCGCCGCAGCCCGCCAGTCCGACGAGCACGGTGCTGACCGGATACAACGGCCCTGGCGCCACGGTCTTTCCGAGTTGCTCGGCGACCATAGCCAGGTCCGCAACGCCGCTGTCGGAAACGGTTCCTCCGCCGAATTCCTCGGGAACCAGCAGGCCCGTCCAACCCAGTTCGGCGGCGCGCCGCCACCATGCCCGATCGAAGGAGATGCCCGCCGCGTGTAGCTTGCGCACCCGGCTGAGCGGGACCTCTTTTTGCAGAAATGCTTGGGTGGTGGAGGCAAAGAGTATCTTTTCGGGAGAGTCGACGGCAGTCATGATGTTGGCCAAGCCTCCTGGGCCTTTCCTGCGAACGCTGCGGATGAAGGTTGGCGCGTCCTGATCATCCGATGGTAGCAATGACCCATACAGTAAGAGATTCCGGAGTTCAGTCGATAATGAGCTTGACAAGCTGGGGCCAGCATGGCTGACGAGCGCCCGAAAGATGCTAAGGCGGACGCGGATGCCCTTGCGCTGGCCGAGGAAGCCGAAGCCGAAGCCGCTGAAGCCGAAGCGCTGGCTGCGGCAGCACGGGCCCGTGCGCGGGCGATCCGATTGCGCCGCGAGGCAGCGGAAGCGGCCGAACACGGCGATGACGCGGAGAGCACCGCTAGTGAGATAACGACCACCACCGCCGCATCCCCCGAGTCGACCGAGCCGTCCGCGTCGAGCGACCCGGTCCTGCGACGCCGACGGATACCGGCGATAGGTATGGCGCTCACCGCTGCGGCGATCGTCGCCATTTGCGCTCTGCTTAGCGCCAGCGGGTATCTGATCTGGCATCACCGCGGCGTAGTGGCGCAACAGCAGCGATCCGCAGCGTTCGTCGCCGCGGCCAAACAAGGCATCGTCAACATGCTGTCGCTGGACTACAAAAGCGCCAAGCATGACGTCCAGCGGGTGATCGATAGTTCCACCGGCGAATTCTTGGACGACTTTCAGCAGCGGGCCGCCGATTTCACGTCGGTGGTTGAGAAGTCCAAGGTCGTTACCGAAGGAGGGGTAGTGGCCACGGCGGTCGAGTCAGCGGACACGGATTCTGCCGTCGTGCTGATGTCCGCCACTGAACGCGTCACCAATTCCGCTGGTGCCCAAGACGAGCCGCGCACGTTCCGGTTGCGGGTGTCGGTCGCACGGGACGGCGATCAGATCAAGCTATCGAAAGTTGAGTTCGTACTGTGAACGCGGACGACACAACCGAACGCGTCGACGCTGAGTCCGACGATAAGGCTGTAGCGCCACCCCTCGCATCACCGCAACGCAAGCCGGCTACCCGGCGGAATGCGGCGGTGCACATCAAACTCACTTCCGCCATCCTGGTGCTGCTTCTGTTGGTCTCCAGCGGGCTTGCGGCTTGGCTGTATTTCAGCCAATACCGCCCAGACACGCAGACGGGCGACGCTTCGGCCACAGCGGCGGCCACCGCCGCGGGGGAAGGCATGGTTGCGTTATTGTCCTACAAGTCCAAAACCCTCGACCAAGACCTCACGGCGGCCAAATCCCACCTCAGCGGGGATTTCCTGAACGACTACGAGGCGCGAGTCCGCGAAGTCGTCGTGCCGGCGGTCAAGGGAAAGGATGTGACGACGACCGCTCAGGTCATGGGCGCCGCGGTGTCCGAACTGCACCCGGACTCGGCGGCCGTGCTGGTCTTCATCGACCTGACCACCGTGAGCAAAGACCGGCCCGATCCGGCGATGTGGGCCAGCAGCGTGCTGGTGTCGTTGACCAAAGCCGACGGCACGTGGCTGATCACGAAATTCGAGCCGGTATAGCCGGCCGACTCGTCGGCTCTCGGATGGGCGAGCTTCGCCGTTGGGCTTCGTTGCTATTTATATTATGATAGCGAAGTTCGCCCGGGACGGCTGGTCCGGGGCAGGCCCTACCGGTTGCTCAGGAGGGATGCTGGTGTCGATCAGCACCGACCCGCACGGCCAACCTGTCACGCTCGATATCACCGGGGAAACCAGCCCATACCCGTTCTTTGAATACATGCGGCGCACCGAGTCGGTCTGGCACGGCACGCTCAGCGACCAGTCACAATTGCCGCCAGAGCTGGTGCCCGACGACGAGTGGGTGCTGTTCGGCTACGACGACGTATTCCGGGCCTTCCGCGACGACCAGATCTTCAGCTCGCACGCCTACGACCAGACCATCGGGCTGGTGATCGGACACACCATCTTGGCGATGGGCGGCAAAGAACATCACGACCATCGCAACCTGGTAGCCAAAGCTTTCCGCGCCACCGCGCTGGAACGCTGGGAACCGTCGGTCATCGGGCCGGTCTGCGATCAGTTGGTCGACGAGATCAAGAACGACGGCACAGCCGATCTGGTCAAGGCCCTGACGTTCGAGTTCCCCACCCGGGTCGCCGCGACGCTGCTTGGGCTGCCCCGCGAGGACCTTGACGTGTTCCGGCGATTGTCTTTCGACCTCATCTCGATCCCAGTCGACATCGAAGCGGGACTGAGAGCTTCGATCGAATTGCACGACTACTTCCTCGCGCAGGTCGAGCAACGCCGCCGCAAGATCACCGACGACATCATCGGCGATCTTGTTGCCGCCGAGATCGACGGCGAGAAGCTGACCGACGAGGCCATCATCTCGTTTCTGCGGCTGCTGCTGCCGGCCGGTCTGGAAACCACTTACCGTTCTTCGGGCAATTTGCTCTACCTGCTGCTGACTCATCCCGACCAACTGGCGATGGTCTACCAGGACCGGTCGCTGATCCCAGCCGCGTTCGAAGAAGGCCTGCGGTATGAGACACCGCTGACCACGGTTCCCCGAACTACCATCGAATCCGTCGAAATGGGCGGGCGGACAATCCCCTCGGGCGCACAGGTCGACCTGTGCATGGGCTCGGCCAACCGCGACCAAAACCGCTGGACCGATCCCAACACGTTCGACATCCTCCGACCGCGCCAAGCGAATCTGTCCTTCGCCGGTGGTATTCACATGTGCCTGGGAATGCATTTGGCCCGGCTGGAGACCCGGGTCATGCTCAACAGCCTCTTCGACCGGGTGGGAAACCTGACGCTGGAACCCGACGACGAGGCCAAGATCGTGGGGCTCACCTTCCGTTCCCCCAACAAGCTTCCGGTCACGTTCACCGCGGCGTCATGAAGAGCCGGGCGGCGATCCTGCATGACGTGGGCGGACCCTGGTCTGTCGAGGAATTCGAGCTCGACACCCCTCGCGACGGCGAGGTTCTCGTCGAGATGGCCGCCGCCGGGCTGTGCCACTCCGACGACCACATCCTCAAAGGCGACATGTCCGCACCCAACGAGGTACTTCGGTCACTAGGGCTGCCGACGATGTTCCCCACTATCGGCGGTCACGAAGGGTCCGGCAGGGTGGTCGAAGTCGGTGCAGGCGTCACCGAATTGGCACCGGGTGATCATGTGGTGACCTCGTTTGTCGCGGTTTGCGGTCAATGCCGCTGGTGCGCAACGGGGATGGAGTACCTCTGCGACACCGGCATCGGCACGTTGACTCCCGGTATGCCCACCGACGGGACGTTTCGTCACCACACACTCGACGGCAAGCCGTTGGGCCACATTTCCAAGATCGGTGCTTTTGCCGAACACACTGTGGTGGCGGCTGATTCGCTGGTCAAGATCGAGCCGCAGATACCGCTGGCGGCTGCTGCGCTGCTGGCCTGCGCTATCCCGACCGGATACGGATCGGTCGCCAACCGCGGCGGAATGCGGGGCGGTGACACGGTCGTCGTCATCGGTGTCGGGGGCATCGGCACCGGCGCAGTCCAGGGTGCCCGCATCAACGGCGCCGCGCACATCATCGCCGTCGACCCGGTTGAGTTCAAACAAAAATCGGCGCTGCAGTTCGGCGCAACCCACACGGCGGCTTCCGCCGCCGAGGCGCTGGATCTGGTGCGGGCGCTGACCTATGGGGTGATGGCCGACGCGGTGGTGGTTTCGCCCTCACTGATCACGCCCGACGATGTGCGCGACGCACTACAACTCACCCGCAAGGGCGGCACCTGCGTGCTCACCGGCATGACCTCGCAGCTGACCCGCTCGGTCAATCTCGACCTGCAAGACTTCATCCTGATGAACAAAACGTTGGCGGGCACGGTTTTCGGATCATGTAACCCGAAGGCCGACGTTTTCCGGCTGGCCCGGCTCTATCAGACCGGCCAGCTACAGCTTGACGAGATGATCACCAGGCGCTACCGGCTCGACGACATCAACGAGGCGTACGCGGACCTGCTCAACGGTGAAATCATCCGGGGCGTCATCGATTTCGGGGCGTAGTGCCGTAACGGTCGATTACCGGAACGAATACCGCACCGGGAGGTGCTTGGGGCCACCGACGAAGGTCGTGGCGACGTATTGCGGGTCTGCGGTCAAATCAATGGATTTTAATCGCGGCAGCAGCTCGGTGAAGAAGCTGTTGACCTCCATGCGGGCCAGCGCGGCACCCAGACAAAAGTGGACGCCGTACCCAAAGGACACATGCTTGTTCGGGTCGCGACCGACATCGAAGTCGAATGGATCGTCAAAGACATCCTCGTCTCGGTTAGCGGAGACATATGACAGCAGTACCGACTCCCCCGCGGAGATCGGCACCCCCCGCACGGCGGTGTCCTCGGCGGCGGTGCGCATGAACGCCTTGACCGGAGTGACCCAGCGGATCATTTCCTCGGTGGCGAACGGCATCAGGCCGAGGTCGCTGCGCAGCCGGTGCTGTTGGTCGGGATTGTCGATCAAAGCGTGCAGACCACCGGAAATCGTTGCGCTGGTGGTGTCGTGGCCGGCCGCGGCCACGATCGCGTAGTACGAAACGGTGTCGATATCCGACAACGGCTCACCGTCGATACGGGCGTTGGCGATGGCTGAAGCCAGGTCCTCGGTGGGGCTTGCGCGCCGTGCTGCGGTCAGCGCGGTGAAGTACTGAAACATTTCCAGCAGTGCGGTGGATTGGTCCTCCACTGTGGCGCCGCGCTTGTACTCGTCGTCGTCGCTGCCGAACAGTTCTTGAGTCAGCTTGAGCATCAGCGGAAAGTCGGATTCGGGCAGACCCAGGAGCGACATGATGACATACAGCGGATAGTTCACCGCGACCTGTTGCACGAAGTCGCATTCCGGGCCGATCGCCGCCATCTTGTCGACGTAGGACTTGGCGAGTTCATCGACGCGGACCTTCAATGCCCGCATGGCCTTTGGCCGAAACCAATCGGCGCCGATTGCCCGCATGTCACGATGCTCGGGGTCGTCGAGGTGGATCAGTGTGCGCACTCCGACAGCGGCTTGCATCTCGTCGGCCCCCGAAGTCACCAGTACGGGGCGCGGAGAGTTGGTGAACACCTCGTTTTCCCGCTCGATATCCATGATGTCGACGTGTTTGGTGATAGCCCAGAACGGGCGATAGTTCGGCACGTCGACCCGCGCCACCGGAGCGTTGGCGCGAAGATGGGCCAGCGCCGCATGCAATTTCGGCTCGTCGGTATAGGCCAGCGGATCGGCCAGCAGCTTGGCGGCCTCGTCCATCGTCGGTGTGGTCATGGCGACTCCTTACTGACGCAACTCTTGCAGTACAGCGGTGGTTGTGGCCTCCGAAAGGCTGGCTGGAAGCGACGGCATCACCCGCTCGATCACGCCGTCGCAGCGGCTCGCAAGCGCGGCGGCCAACTTTTCGACCGGCGCAACAACCGCGAACGCCTCGAGTATCTCGTCGTCGATCAACGCGCTCATCGCATCCCATTCGCCTTGCAGCGAAAGGCGATGCAGCTCCGTTGCCAGCTCTCCCCACCCATGCAGCTCGAGAACCTTGCGATAAGCCGGCGTCGATCCATAGAAGGCAATCTGTTTGCGGACTCGGGCCGCGGCGCCGGCCCAGTCGGCATCGTCACTGCCGGTCACCGTGAATACCGGGCACGCCACCTGAAATCCGCTGCGTTCACGGCCGGACCGTCGCATGCCGCGCTCGAGCGCCGGAATCGTCACCTCGTGCAGGTAGCGCCTGGTGGTGAACGCGTGAACCAGTAATCCGTCGGCGACTTCGCCGGACATCTCGGTCATCGCTTCGCCCACCGCGGCGATGAAGACCTTCGGTGCCGGATATGGCTGCGGCTCCGGGGTGAACATCGGCGTCATCAGCTTGTGCGTATAGAACTCACCTTCGAACTGCAGCCTGGTGCCGTCCTTCCACGCCGACCAGATCGCGTGCAGCGCCAGCACGAATTCACGCATCCGGCGCACCGGATGACTCCACGGCATGCTGAATCGCTTTTCGATGTGCGGCTTGATCTGGGTGCCCAGCCCGAGGATGAACCGGCCCTGCGAGTAGGTCTGCAAGTCCCAGCCGAGGTTGGCGACGGTCATCGGGTTGCGCGCGAACGCCACCGCAATACTGGTGCCCAACTCCAAGTGCGAAGTGTGTTCGGCGGCCAGCAGCAGCGGCAGAAAAGGATCATGGTTGATCTCACCGGTCCAGCAGCCGTCGTAGCCCCGTTTTTCCAGTGTGCCCGCCAACTCCGGCACCCGAGCGAGGTCGCTGAAGAGGCCGCCGTCAACCTTCATCGCGGCGCCAGCCCGACACCCATCTCGCCGACGCTACAGTAAGCACTTCAGTACGGTCAACGGAGGTTAGGCTCTAAGCGACCCGTCGACGAGTGAGGACATGCGGATGACCAAGCCCCCGGATTGGGAGGAGACGCTCGACGATCTCGGTCGCCGCCGTGAGCATGCGTGGGGCATGGGCGGGCCGGAGCGGCTCGCCAAGCACCGCGGCAAGGGCAAACTCGACGCGCGCGCCCGGGTGGAGCGGCTGCTGGACCCGGGCACGTTTCGCGAACTGGGCACGCTTGTCGGCGGTGACGCAGCCGCCGACGCGATTGTGGTGGGATCCGGATTGGTCAACGGTTCGCCGGTGATGGTCGGCGCCGAGGACTTCACCACGTTGGCCGGCAGTATCGGGCCCGGCGGGAATTCCAAGCGGTACCGGATCGCCGAATTGGCGCTGCGCGACAAAATTCCGTTGGTCATGCTGCTTGAGGGCGCCGGCTTCCGGCCCACCGGAGGGCATTACGGCCGCACCCCGACCGACCTGCTTGCGCAGGCGCAGTGCTCGGGGCGGGTGCCTACCGTCGCCGCGGTGCTCGGCCCGTCGGCCGGACACGGCGCGTTGGTGGCGCCAGTGTGCGACTTTCGTATCATGAGCCGACAGGGCGCGATCTTCACCGCCGGGCCGCCCGTCGTCAAAGAGTCGACGGGCGAAGACATTTCCAAGGAGGACCTGGGCGGCCCGGATGTCGCGTTGCCCAGCGGCGTGATTCACAACGTCGCCGAGGACGACGAGGCCACGCTCGACGACGTCCGGCGCTACCTGTCCTACTTTCCGTCGAGCGCCTGGTCCTATCCCCCATCGCTGTCGCCCGATGAGACCGCCGAGCCGCGGCCGACGCCGGAGCTACTCGAGATCGTCTCGCGCGACAACCGGCGGGTCTACGACATGCGCGCGGTGCTCGATGTCATCTTCGACCGCCCCGACTGGTTCGAGGTGCAGCCGCAGTTCGGGCGGGCGATCATCTGCGCGCTTGCAAACCTGGGTGGTCACCCGGTGGCGGTGGTGGCCAACCAGCCGCAGGTGCTGGCCGGTTCGATCGACGCCGATGCCGCCGACAAGGCAGCGCATTTCATCATGGTGGCCGACTCATTTCACCTGCCGATCGTGTTTCTGGCCGACAACCCGGGGATGCTGCCGGGCAGCCGGTCGGAGCGTCAGGGCGTGCTGCGCGCCGGCGGGCGGATGTTCGCCGCGCAGACCGCGGCCACGACGATCAAGCTGCATGTCACGTTGCGCAAAGCCTATGGGTTCGGGTCGATGGTGATGTCGCTGCTGGGCTTTGATTCACAGGCCGCGACGTTCGCGTATCCAGGCGCGACGATGGGTGCGATGAGCGCGGCGGCGCTCAGCCGCGCATCGCATGCCGGAGAGGACCTTTCGGTCAAACTGCGCAACGCCGAGCTGCAGGCGTCGTATCGGTCGGCTGAGCACATGGGTTTCGATGAGCTCATCGATCCGCGCGAAACCCGCGACGCGCTGTTGGCCACGCTGCAACGCGGTCTTCACAGCCGCCAAGCCGCCCCAAAACCAGTGACGCGGACGGCGATACTGCCGTGACCACCCTTGCGCGAGCGTGCGTGTCCCCGGTCGACACGCCGAACTAATCTCCGGGTTTGCGCACCCTCGCGCCTATCAGGGTGACGTCCGAAATTCCCGACAGCAGCGTCGTCGTCAGGTCCGCAAGGCCACGGGTCTGCAGCGTGCGAACAAGAGCGGACTGGGACCGCAGCAGGTAACCGACAAAAGCGTGCGCATCACCGGGGTCGAGCACATAGGCCGCAGCGCGGATCAGCTTGCCCGTTTCCTGCAGTTGCTGATGTCCCGCCAGCCTCGCATATGCGGGTAATCCGATGTTGAGTACCGTCGGGTCGAACTTGATCGGATCGCCCGGGCCCGGTCGACCCATCGGACTGTAATCATCCATGTACTTTTTCAGCATGGCGTGATGGCATTGCCCAACTGCGTCGATGTAGGCCGGATCGGCCACCAGTTCGGCGCCGACGAATCCAACCACGACGCTGGGAGACGCGATCACGTTCGTTGCCACATTCCCCGCAATCGACGCGTCGACGACGCTGCAACTAACCGACAGGTCAAAGTTTCCACCGGGATCGGCGACGGTCAGATCCAGCACCGTATCCGACGCCGTGTAGCCGATCGCCACTCGTTGCACCGACGACACCGGATTCTGTCCGTTGTACCCGTCGACCGGAATATCGAGTTGCACGGTGCCCGAACCGGATACCGCGATATTCTCGATGCGCCAACTTGCCTTAGGCGTGCGATAGCGAACGGTGTTCAATCGTATCCGCGCGGTCTCCGACACCGAATACACGACGAACCCGTAGTCGTCATCATTGATGCAACACGCCGGGAACTTGCTGCACGCGCGGCGAATCGCGGGGTCGGGCACTATCGTTCCGCGCGACACCTCCCGGCGGCTCGTCTCCGAAACTTTCGCCTCGAGTTGCGCGGCGTAATCATTGTCGATCGGGATGACGGTGGCGCCATGCCTGATCGACCAGTACGACTGAACGCGGACATCGTTGACCCACGCCCGTTGCCGCACAGCGCCGCCGGCGACGGCCGAATTGCTCCAATCGGCGATCTCGCAGTTCGAGTCCAACGGCTCACGCCGCCAGCCGTCGCCCTCAGGGTCGGTCAGCAGCTCCACCAATTCGTGCCCCAGCGTCGACATGGTGAGTTCGACATCCTCGGTAGCCGGGTCGAAGAACCGAACCCACCCCGCCCAGTACCGATCTGTATCGAACGGGAAATCGAAGGTGTAGTCCGTTGAGTGCGCACCTAAGACCGTGCCTCCCGTCACGCTGAACCCTTGTGGCATAAGCACAATGAATGCGAAGCGCGGGCCGTCATCTGGGTCGGGGAATATCCCGTCGTCGATGCATTTCTCAATCAACTCCAGAACGCGCTGCATCGCCACCTGGGAGGTTACTCCACCCAACGGCGGTCGAGGCGTGCTAACTATGGTCGAGCCTCTCCATGCCGGAGCGCCAGCGATGTAATACTGCGACAGCTCGGCAAAGTAGCGACTCGCCAGCAACGACTGCGTACGGGACTCGATGAGACCACGTTGGGCAGAACCCGCGCCGGCCCACCAGTCGCCCCAGAAGATCAGCTGCACCGGGGTCTGCGCACCGCCGATCGCACCGTGGTGGAATGTCACCGGTGACCCGTCATGTGAGTTGTCGGCGAAGATCAGCGCCGGAACCGTCGGATGCGACCACACCCCCTTACACGAGTGCTCATCGGTCTGATAGGTGATGATCGGGAACAAATCCAGTTCTCCGTCGAAGCCGGTAACGATTATCCGCGGATCCGTGGGCATGTCACGAAGCATGCGCTGAGGGCTCAGAGCAACGCTAGAGTATCCGCCTACCCGAATTTACGGCGCCTTCTTGGCGCGAGCGAGCGTGTCCCCGGCCGACACGCCGGTGTAATGACCGGTTCTGCGCACCCTCGCGCTAGGGGTCAGTAGACGTAATTCTCGCCACTGGCCCGCACCGTGACGTCGCTGAGGTTGATCCCCCACGGTTGGTCGATGACATGCAGCACAGCGTTCGCCAGGTCGTCGGGCGTGATCAACCAGTATTGCATCGACTCAATGTCCATCTGCTCGGGTCGAAGGGACCCCTTCGCCAAATCGTCGACATTCTCCAAGAAGTGGGCAGCTTTGTGTCCGACGATCCCCACGACCGCCGCTTCGTTGACAACCCAGCTGGCGAGATTGGTTCCCAGCACGCCGGTCGGCTTGACCGTGGTCACCTTAATCTTGCCTTGGGCCTCAACGCGTAACGACTCCGAGAGCGCATCGACCGCCGCCTTCGTCGCGCTGTAGACCCCGGAGCCCTCAGTTCCAGCGTTGCCGTAAATGGACGAGATGTTGACGACATGTCCCCGGCCCTGTTGGATCATCGTGTCGTAGACAGCCGCGATTCCGTTCACGACGCCTTTGATGTTGATGTCGATCGCTTTGTGCCATTTCTCCCACGCGCGTTCGTGATCGGCGAAGAATGCCAGCGGCATCACGCCTGCGTTGTTCACGATGACGTCGATGGCACCGTAGGTGTCGACGGCGTGTTGGGCCGCCGCTTTGACCTGGCCCATGTCGGTGACATCGGCGACATGGGCGCTGCCTTCGAAGCCGGCGGCGCGGATTCCGTCGAGGACCTCGTTCAGGCTCTCGGCGTTGACATCCACGCCGACCACCTTTGCGCCGCCGGCAGCACATTTCTCCGAGATCAGCCTTCCGAAGCCGCTCGCGGCTCCGGTGACGATAATGACCTTGCCCGTCAAGTACTTCGACATACCGCCTATGGTTGCACGTCTCGATACTCGGCGACGATCGGCTTCAACTCGTCGGGCGTGGCGCCGTGCATGATCACCGCGTCGGCGCCGTAGTCGAACTCCTTGCGGATGCGCTGCACGCATTGGCCGGCTGATCCGGTGGCCGACGGTTCCAGCCACTCCTCGGGGATCAAGCCCGCGATGTGCTCGATCTGCTCGGGGGTGGCCTTGTGGTCGATGCCGCCGGCGATCGACGTCACCACCGGATCCTCCCGAAAGCGCTGCAGCACTGCGGGGTCCCAGTTATTGGTCTGCACCAGAAGGTCCCCGTAGCCCTGAAGGTAGGTAGCCAGCCGTGCGACGGTCTTCTTCAGGCGCAGCTGTTCGGGAAGGTGATCGCCGACGGTGGCGAAGCACGACCACACCCGCACACTGTCGGGGTCGCGGTCGGCTTTCTCCGCCGCATCCTTGACGGTTCTGACGCAGCGCTGCACAGTCTCCGGCGTGAAATAAGTGTGCAGAATGACATCGTCGAAGACACGGCCGCCCAGGGCGAGGGACTGTGGCCCGAAAGCCACCAGCGCCAGCCGGATGTCCTCGTTGAAATCGGGGTCGAGGAACAACACTTGGTACTTGCCCATCGGGCCGTCGTGGTTGAAGACCACCTCACCGCGCCACAGCCGGCGCATGACCTGGGCCCAGTCCTCCATCGCAGCGGTGGTTACGGCCGGGATGCCGAACGCCGCGTACATCGCGGCCACGCCGCGGCCGATGCCCAACGTGAACCGCCCGCCGGAAAGCCGGTGCATGGTGGTGGCCCACGATGCGGTAATCAACGGATGCCGGGTGTTGTGATTGGTTGCGGCGGTGGCGATCTGCATACGTGACGTGACGGCGCAGGCGGCGCCGACGAGCGACGACGCCTCTTTGACGTTCCAGCGCTCGGAGATGAAAGCGGTCCCGAAGCCGAATTCTTCGCCGCGACGGGCTTCGTCCATCAAGGTGGCCGGCCCCTCACCGCCGGCCCCGGCCAGCAGATAGTAGCCAAGTTCGCCGAGCACTCGACTGCTCAATTCCACACCCCTTGCTTGTAGCCGCAATTCCACACCTCGGTGATCTGGCCGTCGACGACGCGGAAAACCTCGATGCTGGCGATATTGACTTCGGCGCCATCAGTATTGGTCATCGTCGAGTCGTACACGATCGCGACGTGCTCGCCGTCGTCGCCGGCGATCACGACATTCAGATCGAAACGCAGCGAGTCGAACATCTCCCAGATGTCCTCAACCCGTTTGCGCGCCTCTGCGCGGGTCAGCGTGCGCGCCTCCCCGACCTCATGGCGAACCATGGTCTCGGCAATCAGTTCGTCGGCCAACTCGACGTTGCGCTCATTCCACAACGCCAGGTTGTACAACTCCACCACCTCACGGGCAGTACGGCTCAACCGACCACCTCCCGCAGAAAGCGCTCCGATACCGCCTGCACGCGCCGGGAAAAGATGTGGCCGACGTGACTGCCGTCGTACCAGTAGAACTGGCCGCCCCAGCTTTCCTGTAACGCCACGGCGGGCCCGCGCATGGCCATTCGATCATGCCATGCGCCGACGATCAGCCGGCGATGCGGCGGCGGCGCGGGCTCGACCGAGAGCGGATCGATCACCGAGGTCAGCGCCGTCACTAGCGGTGACCCCAGCAGCTCTCGAACCGGGCCGCGCGAGGCATCCCAACGCGTCAGGTGGCGGGCGATCATCGCATTGAGTCCGAGGATCGGTGTGTACAGAGCGACGGCGTCGACCTGCTTCTCGAAATGCGCTACCAGGGCCGCGACCGCGCTGCCCATCGAAATTCCGGACACCACAACGGCGGTCGACTGCGGCTGGACCCATTGCACGACGGCGCGAACCTCCGATACGGCGCGCATCATGCCCGCGACATTGGTCAGCGGATCCATGTTCGGATACGGCGGCCACTGGCGGCGACGGCTGCCGTGTCCCGGCTGCACCGGCACCGCAACGTTGAAACCCAGCGCGTGTTGCAATCGTCTGGCCCGGGATACCAACAGGTCCTCCGCGCGGCCCTGACCGGCGCCGTGAACCCACACCAGCCACGGCCGGGGCTTGTCGCGATACCGGCACACGTGCACCACCGCGGTCGCGGGCCCACCCAGCCCCGCGGCCGTCAGCGTGGTAGGCAGCAATGGGTCGTGCTCGAAGGTCACTCGCTCGTAGGCGAGCATGCCAAGGCGACGGCGGCGGATCGCCTTGACGTGCAACGGTTGCGGGTCGGCGTGCGCGCTGTCGACGCCCAGGGCGGACAGCTCCTGGGCCGCGGCGGTGCACTCGTTCAATGGCCGAACTCCCCCGGTGAGATCTCCGCTGAACAGCGAGAAGCCGGTGAGAACCAGCTCGTCCATCATGACCTCGCCGAACTGGCGCACACCGCGTGGCGATGCGGTCCAGCCGGTCGATTCGGTGAGCCCGGACACCGTCCGCGGCAGCACCATGGCGAGTTCTCGGCCAGCATCCAGTGCGCGGTTCGCCATCTACGCCAGCTTGAATCCGGTGTATCCGCCGGCAGCGATCTCGTCGCAGCGACGCCGGTATTCGGGGATTCCACCGGTGTAGCCCATATACATCCGTTTCTTTCCGGGGACATTGCCGCCGTTGTACCAGGAGTTGCAGCTGGGGTGGACAAGTACCGTCGGCGCGACGAGCGCGGTAGCGTGGTCAATCCACTCCTGTTGCGCGGCAGCAAGCGCTTCGATCGTGCGGATCCCGTTGGCGCGCAGATAGGCAATGCAGTCGCCGATCCACTCCACGTGCTGTTCGAGGGCGGCGACGAAGTTGGTTGCTGCGCTCGGGCTGCCGGGACCCTGGACCGTGAACAGGTTGGGAAAGCCGGCGACGGCCAACCCCAGATACGACAGCGGCCCCTGGCCGGCCCAGAAGTCGCGCAGCGACGACCCGTCGCGACCACGCACATCGATGCGGTTGAGCGCACCGGTCATCGCGTCGAATCCGGTGGCGTAGATGATCACATCGAGCTCATACAAACCATCATTGGTGCGGATACCGGTGGGCGTCACCTCGCGGATCGGGTTTGCACGCAGGTCGATAAGGGTGACGTTGTCCCGGTTGAACGTCTCGTAGTAGCCCTGGTCGATGATCGGGCGCTTACACGCAAAGGGATGACTGGGCACCAACGCGGCGGCGGTCCGCGGGTCCTTGACGATCCGGGCCACCGCTTCTCCGTACAACCGGGCAGCCATCCGGTTGGCATCGATGTCGAAGAAAACGTCGCCCCAGTTCAGTGCGCCCATCACACCATGTTCGTCGATGGCGCGCAGTTGCTCGTCGCGCGGGGCGGTCTTCAACGGTGGACTGCCGAGCATGTCGAGTAGCACCGAGAACGCGCTCAGTCGCGCCGCGCCGACCGGGTGTTCGCGTTGCGCGGCGCGGATTTCGCTGTAGCGGGCCTTCAGTTCGTCGAGCTCGCCGGATTCGAATGGTCGTACCTGCCACGGCAGGGTGTAGGCCGGGGAACGCTGGAACACGCACAGTTGCGCTGCTTCCCGGGCCGCCACCGGGATAAGCTGCACACCGGTCGAACCGGTGCCAATGACGCCGACCCGTTTGCCGGTGAGATCGCAGCCGTCGCGGGGCCAGCGGCTGGTGAACAGCGACGTGCCCGTGAAACTGTCCATCCCGGCAATGTCGGGTTCGAGCGGTATCGACAGGATGCCGGTAGCCGCGACCACGAATGGCGCGGTGAAGGCTTGGCCGGCCTCTGTCCGCACGACCCATTCGGCAGCATCCTCGTCGAACGCCATCGCGACGACCCTGGTGCCGAACTGGATATCGCTGCGAAGGTCGAGTCGATCGGCGACGAAGTTCAGGTAGGCCTCTACCTCGGGCTGGGCCGGCATCGTCTCGGTCCAGGTCCATTCCTGCTGAATTTCGTCGGAGAAGCTGTAGGAGTATTCGATGCTTTCGATGTCGCAACGCGCACCCGGATATCGGTTGAAAAGCCAGGTGCCACCGACATTTTCAGCTGCTTCGAGCACCCGGGTCCGGATTCCGAGCTCGCGGAGCCTATGCAGCGCATACAAGCCGGAGAAGCCGGCGCCGATGACTAGCGCGTCATAGGAGTTCGCAGCCGTCATGGCTTGACCGCCTCCGGTCTGCGCTGTGCCCGTTCGACATAGAAATGCGCCGCACGTCGTATCGAGTCCGATGTCGGATTGGGATTCCAGCCCAACTCCCGGACGGCCTTGCTGTGATCAAGTGGCGACGTCAGCCGCATCAATCGCACGGTGGTGGCGTTCACCGGGAAGCCAAGACGCAGCAGGCTGACCGCATGTCCCAACATCGTCACCAGTTGTAGCGGAACACCGAAGCGCGGCGGGGCGACCTCGACGGCATGGGCGGCGGTTTCCAGGACTTCGCGTGTGGTCATGAAGCTTTCGGAGATGATGTAGCGTTCGCCGATGCGGCCGTGCTCCCCCGCCAACAGCATTGCCGCAGCGGCATCTTCGATGCCGACCACTTCTGCTGCCACATCCTTCACGTAGACCGGCATCTTTCCCAGGGCGGCCGCCGCGACCAGAGAGCCATGCGGGGTTGGCTGCCAGTCACGGGGGCCATACGTATTGGAGACGCACATCGCCACAGCCGGGAGTCCGCGTTCTTCGGCGTATCGCATGACCAGCTGCTCGGCCTGTAGCCGAGACTCGATATACGGACCGCCCTGGCCGTGCCAATTAAACGGTGTTTCCTCGCTGGCCGGCCTGTCGCCGGAGCCAACCGCAACGGTCCCGATCGTGCTCAGGAACACGAAGCGGTGCAGATTGGCCTCGGCCGCGACGTCGAGCACGTGCCGCAGGCCCTCGACGTTGGTCGCGAACAGCGGAGCGGGATCATGCAACCATGCCCGGGCATCCACGACGCAGTAGTAGACGACGTCGCGGTTGTCCATCGCCCGGCGCACGGTCTGCTCGTCGATGAGGTCGCCGTAGTGCAATTCGACGTCGAGGTCGTCGATTCCTCGTGTCGAGCTGGTTTTCCGGAGCAGCACCCGCACCTCATCGCCCCGCTCGACGAGTTGGCGGGTGACATGCGAACCCACAAAGCCGCTCGCGCCCATGACCAGTGCACGCCGTCCGATTCCGGTATGGCTTTCCATCGCTGCTCCCACGCCCACGACCGGACACATCTCCCAGCCTGTACTGTAACAATTACAGTATCTCGCCCGAACTGTGTGCCAACTCCGTTGCGAGTGAGTGATCTTTAGTGGTCACGCGACTCGCACCCCGTCTCGGGGTTGTTCGCCAGCTGGGTGGCTGGTTCCCTTCCGCGCTTCACGGCCACCTGCCCGGCCAGGCCGGGTCTTAGGGTCGGCTCCACGCTTGACGGCGGCCCCGACTGGGCCGACGACGCTAATCGGTTCCTCGTAGCGTGCGAGGTTGATGGATGTGTTGTCATCACGTTGATGCGACGCTGAGCAACGATCACATTGCCAGTGTTCGTTCCATCCGATGTCCTGCACATGCCCACAAAGGTGGCAGGTTTTCGACGACGCAAACCAGCGGTCAGCGACCACTAGCTGCGAGCCGTACCAGCCTGTCTTGTACGACAGGTGCCGGCGCGGTGTGGCCAGGGCTGCATCCGAGAGTCCGCGCCGACGAGCGCGGGCACCCGAGAGGCCCTTTTGCCGCAACATCCCTGCTGCGTCCAGCCCTTCGACAACGATGCGGCCGTGGGTTTTGGCCAACCGTGTCGTCAGGACATGCAGATGGTGAGTGCGGACATCGTTGACCCGGCGGTGCAGCCGGGATATCTGGGTGGTGCGTTCACGGTAGCGCCGCGAACCCTTGGTGCAGCGTGACCGTGCCCGGCTCACATGCCGCAACCCACACAACGCGGTGTGCAGCGGTCGTGGGTTGGTGACCCGTTCGATCACCGTGCCGTCGCCAGACGACGTACCCCGACATCGACGCCTACCCGCGAACCGGGTAGCGCGACGCTGGGTTGCTGCGGGCGCTGGACCAGCACCCGCACGCTGGCATCGAGGCGTGTACCGTTGCGGCGCACCGAAATCGCCAAGACCCGCGCCCGCCCGGCACGGATGAGTCGTTCGATACGGCGGGTGTTCTCGTGCGTGCGGACGGTGCCGATGACCGGCAGTGTGAGGTGGCGGCGGTCAGGTTCGACGCGCATCGCCCCGGTGGTGAAACACACCCGGTCAGGATCACGACCTTTGCGTTTGAACCGCGGAAACCCGACCCGCTTGCCGGCACGCGTGCCGGCACGGGCGCGCTGCCAGTTCCAGTACGCGTCCACCGCACCCCGGATTCCATCGGCATAGGCTTCTTTCGAACACTCCGACCACCAAACCGCCTGTCTCGGCGTTCACACAAACGTCGCTTTTGACGGTGTTCCACCGCTTCCGCAACACCTGAAGCGATGGCTTCGCCGTCGCAACACCCGTCGCATGCCACGCGGCGATATCGCCCTTCAAGGTGGCGACAGCCCAGTTGTACGCCTTGCGCCGAGCCCCGAAATGCCGTGCCAGCGAGCGGGCTTGATCCTCGCTCGGATCCAAAGTGAACCGGAACGCCTGCACACACCAGCCCTCAGGCACCTCGAACTGCGCCATCACGCCGCCTCGCAATCGTCGGCAGCGGCGGTGATCGCGCGTTTGGCTCGGTTCTGCCCGCCACGTTGGCCGTACAAGCGCACACAGACCGAGGTCAAGATCTCAGTCATATCCCGCATCAGGGCGTCATCAACCTCGGCCGAATCCACCACCACCAATTCGCGGCCCTGCGCAACGGGGGCGGCCTGCACACACTCAGAGCCGAACCGGAAGAACCGATCCCGATGCTCGACCACGATCCGCCCCACCACCGGGCCACGCAGCAGAACAAGGAACTTACCGCGGTGCCCGGTTATCGCCGACCCGACCTCGCTGACGACTCTGTCGACCGGGATCTGCCGGGCGGTGGCCCACATCCGTCGCCCCACCTTGCGGGCAGGTACCGCCAACAGCCGCGCGCGAAACCAGCGGTACGCGGCCACCCGCGCAACACCGTTGCACTCTGCCCACACCGCCAGATCCATACGTCTGTTCCTACAGCACGCCACCGACAACCACCGACCACTCAACCCGCAGCAGTTGGCAGCCCAGTGAGCTGCTCACCTCACCCGACGAGTTCCTGCCGCCAGAGGTGATTCGCGTTCAGCAGGGCCTTTGGTGATGCGGTCATCGCGCCGGCCGGCTAGGTCAGCCCCCGATCACCTTCAACATCGTTCGGGTTAGGTGCAGGGTCTTGATTCGCCACGCGCCGTCCGTTTTCTCGTACGTCTCGTGGTAGTGACCGGCGCCGTGCAACTCGCGGCCGTCGCCGAAGACGAGAAGGTCTTCCATCGCCCAGATGCCGGTGGCCGTGGTGGCCGAGGTGAGCGTGATCTCCGGGGTATGGCAGTGATGCATGGTCGCCACGCCCTCGAGGCCACCCATGACCGTGGGAGCGAAGTTGTCGACACCCTCGATCGGCGGGGCCGTCATCGGGTCGGCACCGCCGGTGGACACCGCCATATCCAACGTGACCACCACGTCGGTCGCGAACACACTGCGCCACGAGTCGAGGTCCTTGGTGTCGAGGAATCGGCAGTAGCGTGCTTTCAACTGTCGGATCGCCTCGAGTTCGTCTGCCACCCGGGCACCACCTCCTTGCCTGAAAGCTATACTGTAACGTCTTTAGTATCAGTGGACGAAAGCAGGAGGGCGCCCGGCGTGAAAGTCCCGTTCACCTGGAAAGTCACCGGCTGGTTCATGATCGGATGGTCGCCGGAGTTCCCGGTCGGCGAAGTTCGACCGCTGCGCTACTTCGGTGAGGACCTGGTCGTCTACCGAGACGAGTCCGGCGAACTGCATGTACTCGAAGCGCACTGCAAGCACCTCGGCGCTCACATCGGGCACGGCGGCAAGGTAGTCGGCGACTGTGTGGAGTGCCCGTTCCACGGTTGGCGCTGGGGACCCGACGGTTGTAATAAATACATCCCCTATCAACCCGACCGGCCGAACCGGGGATTGCGGTTGCGGGTTTATCCGGTCATGGAGCAGTACGACTGTGTGTTCATGTGGCACCAGCCGGACGGCAAGGAGCCGCAGTGGGAGATGCCGGATATCTTCCGCAAGTTTCCGCAATTCGAGATTGATCCGGCGGCCTACTACCGGGCGTATCCCGAGTTTTCCCGGCGTGCCGAATACGAACCGGTGCATCCGCAGATCGTGGCCGAGAACGCTCCCGACAGTGCGCATTTCGAGTATGTGCACCATGCCACGGTGACTCCCAAGGTGCTGGACTGGAAAATCGTGGACCACGAATGGCAATTCGTCGCGGGCTGGCCGGATGCCAGCAGCGACAACCCCGACGACCTGGCGTTGCGGTTTCACAGTCACTTGTTCGGTCTTGGCGGGGCGATCAGCGTCTTTGCGGGTGCGCAAAACCATCGGCTGATCTTCACCTGCACGCCGGTCGACGATGAATGCTCCGACCTGTTTTACTCCATCTGGTGGCCACGCACCCCCGGTGACACTGCCGACGTGCCATCCGGCAAGCTGCGCGACGTCATCGAAAAGCAGTTCCTGTCCACCGTCTTCGACGATCTGCAAATCTGGCGCTACCAGAAGTACGTGGAACATCCGCCGCTGTCCAAGGTCGACGCGAAAGGATATATGGCGCTCCGGAAGTGGGCGACGCAGTTCTACGACGTGCCGGCATGACAGCCCTCGCCGAGCTCGTAGACGCGGCACACACCGCGATCGTCACTCAGGAGTGTCAGGGCGCGGTCATCGGACCCGACGCCGGACTGGCCGCACTTGCCGACGAAGCACGCCGCGTCGCCTTGCCCAACATCGTGCGGCTGCTGCCGGCGGCACGGGCCGCCGGTGTGCGCGTGGTGCACTGTCTGGTGCAGCGCCGACCCGATGGGCTCGGCGCCAACCACAACGCCAAGATCTTCGCGATCGGCCGCGGCGGAGTGGAAATCGCTCCAGGCTCCCCCGGCGCCACCCTGCTACAAGAGTTAGGTCCTGAGCCAACCGATCTGGTGCTCAGCCGCTGGCACGGTGTCGGGCCGATGGGCGGTACCGACCTCGATGCGACCCTGCGCAACCTTGGTGTGTCCACCGTCGTCGTGGTGGGCGTCTCGCTCAACATCGCCATTCCCAACATCGTGATGGACGCGGTCAACGCGGCCTACCGCGTCGTCGTGCCGCGTGATGCGGTCGCGGGCGTACCGGCCGAGTACGGCGACGCGGTCATCGACAACACGCTCTCGTTGCTGGCGACGATCACCACGACCGACGACCTGCTCGGCGCGTGGAACAGCCGATGACCGACACCGTCCCCGAAACCCGCGCCGGATTCCCCGAACCGCTACGATGACAAGCGCCGACGGTGCCCTGCTCACCGGCCTGATGGTCCGCCTGCTTCCCCACCAACCGTAAGAGGCACGATGTCCGACACTGCAGCGCAATTCACGGTGCCGGCGGTCGCAGCCGCCGTCACGGCAACGATCGGCGACCGCGAACTGGTCATCCAGGGCGATCGTCGTTTCACGTACGCGCAAATTCTCGAGCGATCCCACCGGCTGGCGTCATTCATGCACTCCCGCGGACTGGGATGCCACACCGAGCGATCCGCGCTCGCCGGCCACGAGGTGGGACAGGACCTCGTCGGGCTGTACGCCTACAACGGAAACGAATTCGTCGAAGGCTTACTGGGCGCGTTCCAAGCGCGGGTCGCCCCATTCAACGTCAACTTCCGCTACGTCAAGAGCGAACTGCAGTACCTGCTCGCGGACTCCGGCGCGACTGCGTTGATTTACCACGCCGCGTTTGCGCCGCGGGTCGCCGAGGTGCTGCCGGATCTTCCTCAGCTGCGTGTGCTCATCCAGATCGCCGACGATTCGGGCAACGACCTGGTCTACGGCGCAGTCGATTACGAAACGATCGTCGGATCCGGTTCATCGACGCCGTCGCCGGCGCAGCCTTCGCCCGACGATCTGTACGTGCTCTACACCGGCGGCACCACCGGGATGCCCAAAGGCGTTTTATGGCGCCAGCATGACATCTTCATGACATCCTTCGGCGGTCGAAATCTGGTGACCGGCGAGACGGTCGGTTCCATCGACGAGATTGTCGGGCGACTGGGCGAGGGCCCGGGCACCAAACTGCTGATCCTGCCGCCGCTGATCCACGGCGCCGCCCAGTGGAGCGTGATGACCGCAATCACTACCGGACAGACGTTGGTCTTCCCTACTGTGGTTGACCATCTGGACGCCAACGACGTCGTCCGAACCATCGAGCGGGAGAAGGTCTCAGTGGTAACGGTGGTCGGGGACGCGATGGCACGACCGCTGCTGGCCGCAATCGAAAAGGGGATCGCCGACGTGTCGTCGTTGGCGGTGGTGGCCAATGGCGGTGCACTGCTAACCCCGTATGTCAAGCAACGCTTGATCGAGGCCCTGCCCAACGCCATGGTCATCGACGGCGTCGGATCCTCGGAGACCGGTGCGCAGATGAGCCACCTGTCGATGAGCGGGGCGGTATCGACCGGCACGTTCAACCCCGGCCCGGATACCTACGTGATGGCCGAAGATTTCGGCTCGCTCCTGCAACCGGGTGACGACAACATGGGCTGGCTCGCGCAGCGTGGTTTTGTCCCACTCGGCTATAAGGGCGACGCCGCCAAGACCGCCAAGACGTTCCCGGTCATCGACGGCGTGCGCTATGCGGTGCCGGGCGACCGCGCCCGCCACCGCGCCGACGGCATCGTCGAGCTACTGGGCCGCGACTCGGTGTGCATCAACTCGGGCGGCGAGAAGATCTTCGTCGAGGAGGTCGAGACAGCGGTCGCGTCACATCCCGCGGTGGCCGATGTTGTGGTCGCCGGGCGGCCGAGCGAGCGGTGGGGCCAGGAAGTCGTCGCGGTGGTCGCGCTCGCCGAGGGCGGCGATGCCGACGCCGAGGAATTGATCGCCCATGCCGCAAACTCGTTGGCCCGCTACAAGCTTCCCAAAGCGATCGTCTTCCGGCCGGTGATTGAGCGCAGTCCGTCGGGTAAGGCCGACTACCGGTGGGCGCGCGAGCAGGCGGTGGCCGGCTAGCTCAGGCCAACGACCCTGGCGTTAATGAGCTTCCGTGCGTCACGGCGCTTGAGCCGGCGGTGCGTGCGCATCCGCGCGATCCGCATCGCCGCATTGGCGCCGAGCCGCAACGGCATGCCGAACGGCGGGGCCGCGGTTCCGGTGATGCTGAACGGCAGATCGTTGCCCACCACGGTGCGGTAGTGACTGAACGTGTCGAAACCGGCTTTGCCGTGGTAAGCACCCATCCCGCTGCGGCCGACTCCCCCGAACGGTGCCGCTGACGGAATCATCTGCGCGGCAAAGTCGTTGCGCGCAACCCCGCCGCTGCGGGTGTTGCGGACGAAGGTTCGGAAATCATCGTCGTCGGCACCGTACCAGTAGGCGACCAGCGGCGCCGGCCGTTGGTTGATGTAGTCAATGGCACCGTCGAGTCGCGAATATCCTTGGACCGCCAACACCGGTCCGAAAATCTCCTCGTGCGCGATCTTCATGCGATCGTCGATGCCGCGCACGATGGTGGGTCCGATCTTGCGCGCCGGGCGGTCGGGTAATGACTCACCCTCGGGCGCAATCGTTTCCACATGCGCCCCGTGGGCTCGCGCATCCTCGATGAGTCCCACAACCCTGTCGAAATTGGCTTGGTTGACGCTCGAGCAGTAGTCGTCATTGGTGACGATGCTCGGGAACATGCCGCGCAGCGTCTCGCGCGCGGTATCGACGAATGCCGCAATCCGGTCGTCGGGCACCAACACGTAATCAGGGCAGACGCAGACCTGTCCGCCGTTGACCATCCGGCCCCGCGCGATGCGGGCCGCCGAGCGCCGGACATCGGCGCCCGGTGCGACGACCACCGGATTCTTGCCGCCGAGTTCCAGCGTCACCGGCACCAGGTTCTGCGCGGCCGCTTGCTGCACCAGCGCGCCCACTGACGGCGAACCGGTGAAGAACAGGTGGTCGAACGGCAACGCGGAGAATGCGGCCGCAACGTCTGGGCCGCCGGTCACCACGTCGAGTTCGGCCGCGTCGAAGTAACTCGGTGCGGTGGCCTTCATCAACTCCGCGGTGCGCGCGGTGATCTCCGACATCTTGATCATCACCCGGTTACCGGCTGCGAACGCCGCCGAAGCCGGCAGCACCACCAGGTTGACCGGGAAGTTCCATGGTCCGATGATGCCGACAACACCCAGTGGGGTGGGCTGCACCTCCGCCCGTAATCCGGATATCCGTGCGGCCCGGATCAGTTTGGCCGGGCGCATCCATTGCGCCACATGGCTTCTGGTGTGCTCGACGACCGAGATGATGCCGACGATTTCGGTGAACAACGATGCTGCCTTGGACCGGGTGCCATAATCGGCGGCCATCGCGTCGATGAACGCGTCGCTGTTGTCCAGCAGCAACGCCATCAGCCGATCGATCCGGTTACGCCGCACGGCGGCGCTGGGTGGTCCTTCGGCCAGGAACGCTCGCCGTTGGCGTTCCAGGATCGCCTGAAGGGCGGGCGGAGGCTGCGCTACGGAGTTGCCGATCTGTTCGTCGACTGAGCTCATGGCTTCAGAGCTTACGACAGCCGCCCGCTCTGACGTAGTCTACTGTAATATTTACAGTACGTGCGTTTGGCCGAGCCGGAGAGCAGCTGTGGAAAGTCAACTTCACGAGGCGGTCGCCGTCGACAAGCCTGCCGGTTATCTCCGTGACCCATACCCGTACTTCCACCAGCAGCGCCAAGAGGCCGGGGTGTTCGCCGGGACGGTGATGGATTACTCGAGGACTCCCGATTCGCTACGGCCAAAGCGGTCCTTCGCAGCGATGTCCTTCGATGCGGTGAACAAGGCATTCCGCAACGGCCAGGTGTTCAGTTCGGCAATGTACGACACGACCATTGGCTTATTCATGGGTCCGACCATCCTGGCGATGGAGGGCAAGAAGCACCGCGACCACCGGAATCTGGTTTCGGCGGCGTTCAAGTCCAAGAACCTCGCACGCTGGGAGCCGACGGTTGTGCGGCCGATCTGCGATGCGCTCATCGATGAATTCGTCGACGCCGGCGAAGCCGACCTCGTCCGGCAGTTCACGTTCGAGTTTCCCACCCGAGTCATCGCCAAGCTTCTGGGCCTGCCGGAGGCAGACCTGCCGATGTTTCACCGACACGCGGTGGAATTGATCAGCTATACGGTCAACTACGAACGCGCTTTTGAGGCATCGACGGCGTTGAAGGATTACTTCCTCGAGCAGATCGAACAACGCAAAGCCAAGCCGACCGAAGACATCATCGGCGACTTGGTCACCGCGGAGATCGACGGCGAAAAGCTCAGCGACGAAGCCATCTACTCGTTTCTGAGGTTGCTGCTGCCGGCTGGGCTGGAAACCACGTATCGCTCCTCGGGAAATCTGCTGTTCCTGTTGCTCACCCACCCAGAGCAGTTCGCCGCGGTGCAGGCGGACCAGGAGTTGATCCCGAAGGCGATCGAGGAGGGACTTCGCTTCGAAACACCGCTGACCACCGTGCAGCGGTTTACCAGCGAAGACACCGAACTGGAAGGGGTCAGAATACCCGCGCGATCGGTCGTCGACGTGTGCATCGGTTCGGCGAACCGGGACGAACACCGCTGGGAGCGCCCCGAAGAGTTCGACATTTTTCGCCCACACATGCCGCACATCTCTTTCGCCGCCGGTGAACATACCTGCCTGGGTCTGCACCTGGCACGGATGGAAACGCGAGTTGCATTGGAGTGCCTGCTGAACCGGGCGGCCGACATCACGCTCGTCGTCGACGACGATCCGCACATCCACGGCCAGCCGTTCCGTTCGCCGACCGCTCTTCCGGTGACCTTCGATGCCAAGTAACGTGCCGAAAATGGTCAAGGTCATGGAGGGATTCCGGGTCCTGGAAGTTGCGCAGTTCACGTTCGTGCCGGCGGCCGGCGCCGTCCTCGCCGACTGGGGCGCCGACGTCATCAAGGTCGAGCACCCGGTGCGCGGCGACACCCAGCGCGGCTTCCTGAATATGGGTGGTATCCAAATCGACCCGGACCGGCATCCATTGATGGAACATCCCAATCGGGGCAAGCGCAGCGTCGGAATCGACATCTCGACACCGGGCGGCCAGGAAGTGCTCTATGAACTGGCAACGATCTCCGACGTTTTCCTGACGAACTACATGCCCGCGCAGCGGGAGAAGCACAAGTTCGATGTGGCGCACATTCGCGCGGCGAACCCCAACATTGTGTACGCCCGCGGTTCGGCATACGGCGACAAGGGGCCCGAGCGTGACATCGGCGGCTATGACGGGACGGCATTCTGGACACGTAGCGGGGTGGGATACGCACTGACGCCGGAGGAACTGGGCGGCGCACTGGGACAGGGTATTCCGGCCTTTGGCGATTCCATCGGCGGCATGTTCATTGCCGGCGGTATCTCAGCCGCGTTGCTGCATCGTGAGCGGACCGGCGAAGCCCTGGAATTGGACGTGTCGTTGCTGAGCACCGCGTGGTGGGCCGCCGGCGCGAGTGTGACGCAGGGTATGGAAACCGGAGAGGTGATGCGCAGCCCCATGCCGGGATCTGCCGCACCGTCGGTGAATCCCTTCATGGGCAACTACTTGACGTCTGACGGCGGCACGATCAACCTGTGCATCATCAGTCCAACCGGCTTGATCCGCGACACTTTCGAACACCTGGGCATCCCGGAGGCGGCTGATGATCCCCGCTTCGCCGATGTGCTTCCATTGATACAAAACGCCGATGCGGCTACCGAACTCATAGCGAACGCCATTGCCGGCAAGACTTTTGACTACTGGCGACAGCACTTGAAAACAATGAAAGGCCAATGGGCACCATTCCAAAGCCTCATTGATCTTGCCGCCGACGAGCAGGCGATCGCCAACGACATGTTCGCCGACATCGAGTTGGCCAGCGGTGGAAAACCGTTCAAAGTCGTTCGCGGGCCGGTGCAGTTCAACCATGAGCCGCTGGTGACGACGCGGGCCCCGCAAGCGTCGGAGCACACCGAGATTGTGCTGATGGAGCTCGGGATGGATTGGGAGCGCATCGCCGAACTCAAGGAGTCCGGCGCGATCGCGTGACCACGTTCCGCGGTGACCGTGCGTAAACCCGGCAATTAGCTCGGCGTGTCGACCGGGGACACGCACGCTCGCGCCAGGGAGGGGGCTACGACGTTCCGTAGGTTGGCCGGCCCAGACCCAGGACGTGCTGGGCGATCATGTTGCGGAATACCTCCAGCGTGCCGCCGTAGATACCCACCAGCGGCGCGAACCGGTACACGTATTCGGCAGCGCCGTCGTCGGCGGCCCGGTCAGTACCGATCGGCAGCGACGCTGCCGTACCCAGGATGTCCATCAGGTCAGGCGAGATGTCGCGCATGGTCTGTGCGAGTGCCACACGCCCGAAGATGCTCGGCGCGCTCAGCGCCGCCTCCATGCGCGCGGCGCTACGGCCCAACCGGTATGCCACCGAACGATCTTCGATCAGACGGCGCCCGTTGGGATCCTGTTGGCCGACCTTGCCCGCAGCCTTGTCGAGCGCATCGGCCATGAAACCGGCCTGGTGCATCATGATCGACACGTCCTGCAATCCGTCGGGCGCCGCCGCCACCGCGCCGTGCTCGACGTTCAGTGGTTCCCGCAGCACCGTCCACCCGCCATTGACATCGCCGAGCCGGTACTTGTCGTCGACGCGCACATCGCTGTAGTAGACGATGTTGGTGCGGTCGCCGTCGACGGTGCGGATGCCCTGGATTTCGATGCCCGGCGAATTCAGCGGCACCAGAAACATCGTCAGGCTTTTGTGTTTCGGCGCTTCGGGATCGGTGTTGGTGATGAGGAACACGTACTGGCAGTTGTGCGCACCGGTGGTGAACATCTTGGAGCCGTTAATGATCCAGGCATCGCCATCGCGCACCGCGCGGGTCTTGCAGGTGGCCACGTCGGAACCACCTTCAGGTTCGGTGTAGCCCAGGCATAGCCGGACATGCCCGCTGAACACCCCGGGCAACACCTCGTCGCGCAGTTCCGCAGACGCGAACGTCGCCACCGAACGAGCCACCATGGACGTGGTGCCCCAGGTCACCCACGGCACGTGGGCACGTCGCTTCTCCAGCTCCCAGATCCGGCGCTGCACCCTGCTGAAACCGCCCTCGGCATGCGGCTTCCATTCGCGTTCGAGGTAGCCGGCGGCGCCGAGAGCCAGGTGCACACCTTCGTCGAAGTTGTCACCAGTTTCACGGTCGCGGCGTTTGACGTCTTCGGTCACATGGGTGCGCAGGAAATCGCGGGCCTCGTCGAGGAAGGCCTGGTCATCGTCGGTCAGCGCGACTCGAGAGAAGTCCACTTATAAGTCCTTCCCGGAACGGCTTTCGCGTGCGGCGACGAGCTCACCGACGTAGGTGGCGCTGGCGCCGGGGTCCCCGCCGGCTAGCGCCCACCCCCGGGCACGCACCAGATAGGCGCTCGCCGCCGCCTCCGCAGAAACCCCGAGGCCGCCTTGAATGTGCACCGCCATCGTCGCGGCCTTCGCCGCCTCCTCGGCCATGAACACCAACACCGACGGTGCCAACTCGGGACGCTCGTCGGGCTCGTTGTCCAAGAACCATGCTGCGCGCCGTGCCAGATTGCGGCCGGCCTGCACGGTGATGGCGATGTTGGCCAGCGGATGTGAGATGCCCTGCAGAGTCGAGATCGGCACACCGAGCGTATAGCGGGTCTTGGCGAATTCTGCTGCGATGTTCATCGTCGCCTCGACCAGACCGACCAGCGCGGCAGCCGTCAAAAGCCGCCACTCATCAAGGGCCCGCTGGTATTCGGCCAACCCGGCCCGTCCGCTGGCAAGCACGGTGCGGCTATCGGCGGCACCCGGGTCGACCCACGCCATCGGCAGCCTCCCGATGTTGTCCACCTTTGTCGGGCGGGTGGCGAACGTCAGCCGTACGACGTCTTGCCCCTCCCGCACGATGATCTGGTCGGCGATCGACCCGGTCGGGATGAGCCGCACTCCGGAACGGCTGTCGTGTTGTGGGACCAACGCCGCTAGTTGCCTGCCGTTGACGACATCGGGTTCGGCCGCATCCAATCGGGCCAGCAGCCGGGCCGCGCAGACTTGATCGATCCACGGCACCGGCGCCAGCGAGCGGCCGATCTCCTCGGCCACCAACGTCAGATCGACCAGTGTCGCCCCGTCGCCGCCGACGGCTTCCGGTAGCGCCATAGTCGTTGCACCCGTGGCGCACAGTCGCTCCCACAGGCTCTTGTCGAATCCGGTTTCCTCGGCGGCGCGCACCGTTTCGATCGAGCAGTGTGTGGCGAAAAAGTCCTTATAGGCGGCCTGCAAGGCCTGATGATCCTCGGTCAGGCTGTAGTCGAACCTGCGCAGTTCGTAGCGGTCCATGTCAGCGCTCCTCCTGGCCACTGAAGAAAAACTCGTGTGCGTTGTTGTAGAGGTAGTTTTCGAGCACGTCGCGCGGCAGATCCAACGCGAGAGCTTCGGGGACGACCCGGCGCATCTTGAGCACCGGCCAGTCCGAGCCGAAGATCACCTTGCCCTGTCCGCGAGTGCGCATGTAGTGCAACAGGCTCTCAGGCAGCCGCTTCGGCGACCACGCCGACGTCATCAGCCGCAGATTCGCGTATTTGATCAGCAACCGGATCGCGATGTCCCACCACGGATCAGCGCCGTGAATCATGCACAGCTTGAGCTCGGGGAAGCGTACGCACACCCGGTCGAGATGCATCGGGTTCTGCACCTCCCCGGGAATCGGCGGCCCCGGGATGCCGGTGTTGATGCACAGCGGTAGCTCCAGCTCAGCGCATTTCGTGTACAGCGGATAGTAGACGGCATCGCTGGGCGGATACTGCCCATCGCCCCAAAAGCTGGGTCCCACAGCAGTATATGCGACCGGCAGGTCGGTGACGATGGCACTGAGCTCACGCAACGACGGAATCGGCCGCAGCAGGTTGACGCCGCCGATCGCCAACGCGAACCGATCCGGCTTGTCCTCGACGAACTTGCGCGCGGTAGTCGATGGCTTGGCCAGGTTGTCCATCAGGATGGCTTTGGCCACGCCCTGCTCGTCCATTTCATCGAGCAACTCCGACAGCTCGACCGGCGCGAACATCGACTCCGGGCCCTTGAAGTAGTCGTCGCGGACCTTGAGCATCCACGTCGGCTGCTTCTCGGTCTCCCCGAAGTGAACGTTGACAAGGCAATCGATCGCTTTCATGTCGGCAACCCAGCCCTTTCTACAGCCGGCTCAGTCGCCCGACTTTTCGCCCAACGGTAATCGGCCTTTCCGTTGCCCAGCCGCTGGACGCGCTCGACGAAGATAAACTCCTTGGGCGCTTTGAACCGCGCCAGCTGCGACGTGCAATGGCTGTGCAGCGTCTCATGGACCGCCTCGGCGCTGGCCCGGAGTTGCACCAGGGCGACGAGTTCTTCGCCCCAGCGGTCGCTGGGGCGACCCACCACCAGCGCGTCGGCGATCGCGGGGTGCGCACGCAGCACTTCTTCGATCTCCTCGACGAAGACTTTCTCGCCGCCGGTGTTGACCACCAGCGAGTCGCGGCCGAACAACCGCAACGTGCCGTCGGGCTCCAGGGCGGCACGATCACCCGATATCACCACCCGCCTACCGTCGACCTCGGGGAACGTCTGCTGGGTGGCGTCGGGATCATCAAAGTAGCCCAACGGAATTCGCCCCTCCCGGGCCACCCATCCCACCCCGGGCTCACCGGCCGCAACGAAGTGGCTGTAGTCGTCGGACAGCACCAGCCCACCCTCGCGCAGGACGAAGGTGTCGGTTCGGGTGTCGCGCCGACTGTGCCCGAACCCCATGTTCCCGGTTTCCGACGAGCCGTATCCGTTGATGAGCGTGATGTGGGGCAGCAATTCCAGCAACGCTCGTTGGTATTGCGGATTGGTTGCCGCGCCGCCGGTTCCGATCGCATACAGCGACGACAAGTCGTAACAGCCGCGCCGTAGCTCGTCGACCAACGGCGCGGCATAGGCGTCGCCGACCATGGTCATCAGACCGACCTTCTCGCGTTCGGCGGTCTGCCAGACCGATCGCGGGTCGAGTTTCTTGCCGGTGTCGTAGAGCACCACAGTGGTGCCGGCCATGATCGCCGAGAAGGCCGTCCACATCCCGGCCGCGTGCATCAGCGGTGAGACGGCGAACCATGGCGCCCCGGCCGGGCCGCGCACTTTGTCGTGGATCTCCTGGACGGAGTCGTGATCGGCGCCCACCATCGACGACACGTAAATGTCGGACTGTCGCCAGAGCACGCCCTTGGGGCGGCCGGTGGTGCCGCCGGTGCAGATCATCAGCAGATCATCCGGCGACGCCGTCACGTTCTGATCGGTGTCGCCTTGTGCCAGTGCATCATCCAGTGAGACCGCACCGGGCAGTTGCGGCGCCAGGCTGCCGTCGTCGACCGACACCAGCACCTTTGCGCCGTCCGGTGGCAGCACTGCGGCGAGCTTGGCGCCGAGTGAGCGGTGGTAGATGACCGCGCTGGGCCGCAGGTATTCCAGCAGCTCTTGGACCTCGCGCGGCGTGTAGTTGTAGTTGACGTTCACCGGAACGGTGCGGGCCTTCAGGCACCCGATCACCATGTCGGTGTAGAGGTCGTTGTGCATGACCAGCGCAACCCGGTCTTGCCCACATTCCCAGTTTCGCAGGCTGGCCCGTTCCCGGTGGGCGCCAAGGCCTCGACCGGCAAGGAAGTTCGCGAGCCGACGAGTGCGGTCCGCCGACTCGGCGAAAGTGCTGCGGCGGCCTCCACATACTGTCATCGTCCGGTCGCCAATGACGTCGGCGATGGCGTCGAGAACCGCGCCTATGGTCCATTCACTCATGCGCGTGATCGGCTAAGCTGCCGACCCGACCTTTATTCCGAGCAGATCCAAGGCGTTGTCCCGCATGATCTTTCGGATATCACCGTCGCTGAAGCCGGCCAATTCGTCGGTGAACGACAGCGGTGATTCCAGGCCTTCCCCGTGCGGCCAGTCGCTGCCGAACAGGATCTTGTCCACCCCGATGGTGTCGGCCAACAGCGGCACATCGTCCTCGTAGTAAGGAGCAATCCACACGTTGTTGCGCAACTGCTCCACCGGGTCCTCAGGGAAATACCGCGGCTGGTTGTTGGCGGCCTTCTTGAGCCGCTTGATCAGTCGGTAGACGAAGTACGAGCCGTTCTCGATGCTGACCGCCTTCAGCTGCGGGTGCCGGGTGAACACCCCGTGCACGATCATCGAGGCCATGGTGTCGTGGATTGCGCGGTCGTCGAGCAGCACCTGGTCCAGCGGATCCTTGGCGCCGAACCCCTCGAACGTCGCCTTGCCGCCCCACAGCGCGGCGATCGCCAGATAGCCGCTGTCGCTCAGGTGAAAGCCCACCGGCACGCCGGCCTCCGCCAACCGGGCCCACACCGGATCGTGGCTGCGATCACCCAGCGATCGCGGCCTGACCACTCCGGGCACCGGCGCCGGCCGCACCAGCACCATCTTGGCGCCGCGCGCCAGCACGAACTCGACTTCCTCGACGGCCTTGCCCGGATCGGCCAGCGAGATGATCGGGGCCGAGACGATGCGGTGATCGGGCCGGTCGAATCCCCAGTCCTCGTCGAGCCACAGGTTGAACGCGTGGACCGAGGCCATCGTCGCTTCGATGTCGTGTTTGAGCGCTTCTTCGACACCGCACGCGAAAGTGGGCAGCATGAAGACCGTTTCGATGCCCTGGGTGTCCATCACCGCGATACGCGCGTCGCGCTTCTGGTACTCCGGGTGCTCGGCCAACCGCTCGACCTTCATCAGCGACGCCGGGTCCACACCCTCCGGAATCTCGCCGCGGAACAACAGGTCCAGACAGCCGGGCACGATGATCGGGTCGAACGTGACGTTGGGAATAAACTGGTTGATGCGCTCACCCATCAACGCCCAGGTGCGCTTACCGTCGCTGACCATTTGCACACCCCGGCGCCTGAACTCCTTGTCCAGGTGGCGGGTGAACGAGTCGAGCGGCTCGTAGTAGTGGTTGTCGACGTCAATGGCCTGGTAGCTCAACGCAGTCATGATGATCCTCTCAGCTCAGGTCGCCAGCGGCGGGAATTTCGGCGGCCGCTTCTCCAGAAAACTGGTGATGCCTTCGATGACGTCGGGCCGTAGCAGCGACTCGTGCATCAGCGTTTCCGCGCGCGCACTGACGTCGGCCACGTCGCGCAGCGCGTCGCCGTAGGCCTGCTGCTTGATCACCGCCAACGACGCCGGCGAACAGTTGCGCGCGATGTCTTCGGCGTACTCCATGACGCGTGCCATCAACTGTTCGGGTGCGACCACTTCCTTGACCAATCCGAGTTCGTGGGCCTCTTCAGCGTAAAACGTCCGTCCGCTCAGCAGCAGATCCATTGTCACGCCCCAGCCCGCGAGCCGCGGCAGGATCCAGGTGATGCCGTATTCGCCGATCAGTCCGCGGCGGGTGAACGCCGTAGCGAACTTGGCGCCGGCAGCCGCGAACCGGATGTCACACATCAGGGCATGGGTCAGGCCGATCCCCACGCACGCGCCGTTGACCGCAGCGATGACGGGCTTGCGCAGGGCGGTGAGGAAGTGCGGGGAGCGTTCGCCGACCAACTGGGTGATGTCGACGTCGCGCTCGCCCAGCTTTTCGTCGATGGACCCGGTACCGCCCAGATCCGCACCGGCACAAAATCCCTTGCCGTTGCCCGTCAGCACGATCACCCGCACCGCGGGATCGGCTTCGGCGCGGTCCATGCATGCGTAGAAGCACGACGAGATGTCGGGCCCCCAGGCGTTGAGCCGTTTCGGGCGATTCAACGTCACGACCGCGACGCCACTCGGGGTCGCCTCGTACAGCACCGCGTCGGCGCCGGTGGCCACGTCGTCGGCCGTACTCATTTGACGCTCCTGTCGCCCAGTGTCCAGCTATGACACACGAAATCACCGACGGCGTGTTCTAAGTGGCCGCTCGCGGCTGTCTGATGAAGCTATTACTCATACTGTATACCTTTCGATATCGGGATCTCGCAAGTTGCGGCGGACCCCGATAAGCCGACCGTTGCTGGTCAGAGATTAGTTTTGGGTCAGCACCGGAAGTTCCGGGTGAACCGGCGTCCGAGTGACTAGCAGCGCCGGTCAAACTCGGTAAGCTCACCAACATGTCGCCCGACAATCTGGAAGCCCGTGTGAGCAAGTTGGAGTCGCAGGTGCACCAGCTCGCGACGCGGGTCGGGGCAAGCGAACAAGATGCCGCCGCTGCACGAGTCCTCGCAGGCGCAGCCAACCGCGATGTCACAGAGTTCCGCGACGAACTGCGCGACTTCCGGCGAGCCACCACTGCCAGCTTCAACGCTGTACGGGAAGACCTCACCGACCTGCGCGAGTATGTCGACACGCGGTTCGGCCAGATCGACACCCGGTTCGGCCACATCGACACCCGGTTCGGCCAAGTCGACGAGCGATTCAACCAGGTCGACAACGGATTCATCGGGATTCGCGGCAAGCTTGACGCGGCGGCCGCCGGCCAGCAGCACATCGTCGAACTTCTCGAAGGCCTCATCGCCGACCAGGGCTGAGTCGGCTTATGCCTGAATGAGTCCCAGTCGGCGGTAAGCGCTTTCGATCTGGGTCTTGCCCTCGGGCGGCAACTGGGCTTGCGGCGGACGCGAATGCGGATAGCTGCCCACCGGAAGCCCGAGCAGCGACGCGGCGTACTTGAACGCACCGCCCCAATGGGTGAAGTAATCGGATCGGCCCGGATAGCAGGTAAACCAGGAACCCATGTCGATGTCGAACTGGTCCAGACCCGAATCACGCCCGTAGTCCATCGCCTCCACCAGCTTGTCGTTGACGATCAACTCCCAATACTCGGACAGCAACCGCCGCTGCGGCGTCTCGAACAAGTAGCCGGCGGTGCCCAATTGCGCCGGGCAGACGATCCCGTCGCGCAGCCAGCCGGCCCGGTACACCGTTTTGTCGCATTCCCACAGCACCAGACCGGGCGCCAGCTCGTGCAGCAGTCGGCTGGCGGCGGGCCGAAAGGCTCCCTCCTTCGTCGCGCATACCGCGGGGACTTCGTGGTAAATGCGCGCGCTCTCGGCCGGACTCAACACATAGCCCGAGGACGGCGAATTGAACATGCCCAGCGCAATGTCGGTGCGCTCACCCATGTACGTGAAGAACCGCAGTACTCCTTCGCCGCCGTGTGCCTCCATCATCGGGGTCTGGATGTAGGCGATGTCGGCGCCGGCGAGCTGGGCGTGCAGCGTCAGGTCCAGACAATCCTTGGCCGACATGGCTGCGGTGCAGGCCTGTACAACGACGTCCGGGTTGACGGCCCTGGCTTCTTCGATCGCCACCTCCAGCAACCGCTTACGCTCGTCGAGCGTCAGCGACCAGAACTCGGCGATACCGCTGGTGCACCACAACAGCGGATGCCCGAGATCGTCCACGCAATACCGGACCAATGTCCGATACGCAGTCCAGTCGATATCGTCGCCGTCGGTGCCGCAAAACGGTGTGTAGAGCGAGTCGCCGATTCCGCGCAATGCACCGCGCGCCCATACGCGTGCCGCGCCAGCCGTTGCCACGATTCACTCCTCTGTCAGGTGAAGTCCGTTGCGCAGCCCCAGATCCATCGCGTATCAAAACCCCTACGATAGGTATTACAGTAGTAGATCGTAACGGCGGCGCGGCTGCAACGATGCAGTTCGGTGAGCAAACTGCCGGTAAATTCGATCCTGACGGCCGCGCAGACCGGGACAGCATGCGCAGCAGCGAACTTGATGGAGGTGCCCGTAGTGGCAAAGCAAGCGACCGCCGTGAAGCGTCAGCGACGTGAACGCGGGTCCATCAATCCCGATGACATCATCAGCGGCGCGTTTGAGCTCGCTGAGGAGGTGTCGATCGACAACCTGAGCATGCCGTTGCTCGGCAAGCACCTCGGCGTGGGAGTCACCAGCATCTACTGGTACTTCCGTAAGAAAGACGATCTGCTCAACGCGATGACCGACCGCGCCTTGCGCAAGTACGTGTTCGCCACGCCGTACGTTCAAGCCAGCGACTGGCGCGAGTCATTGCGTAATCACGCGCTTTCGATGCGGGAAGCGTTCATGGGCAACCCGATACTGTGCGACTTGATCCTGATCAGATCGGCGCTCAGTCCGAAAGCGGCGCGAATGGGTGTTCAGCAGATCGAGAAGGCGATCGCGGGTCTGGTGGAGGCCGGCTTATCGCCGGAGGACGCCTTCGACACCTACTCGGCGGTGTCGGTTCATGTCCGGGGATCGGTGGTGCTGCATCGACTGCACGAGAAGAATGCGACGACCGAAAACGGAGCGCGCACGATCGAGGATTCGATGATCATCGACGCCGAAACGACGCCGTTGCTTGCTCAAATGACGGCCAAGGGCCATCACATCGGGACACCCGACGACAGCAATTTTGAGTACGGCCTGGACTGCATCCTGGATCATGCCGGCCGGTTGATGGAGCAGGGCGCTAAGTCGACGCCTCGCCAGCAGAAGGCAACCAAGTCGGCAAAGACCCGAGGGCGGGCGAAGGCCGCTCGCTAGCGCGGAACGCTCTACGGCGCTTCGGGTTCCGGTACGTCGAAATGTTCGTCGCGGAGCCGGAACGCCTCCTTCGTCCCGTGCTGGGCGCGGGTTTTGACGAAGTTGAATTCGCCGGGCGCGAACTGGAGGTTCGTCCCGAATGCGTGGAACAGGTAGCTCGCGACTTCCTCACCTTGGTAGGCCTGGCTCTGTTCGACGAGCCGAAACGCTTCCTTGGCGATGACGACACCGTCGGCCGGCATTTTCGCCGCCTTCTCCGCCCAGTACCGGGCCCGCGCGGTGACCATGCCGGGATCGCAAGTATCGGTGAAGATTCCGAGATGCTCAACGGCCCCGGCTTCGATGATGTCGCCGGTCAGCAACAGCCGGCGGGCCAGCACCGGGCCCAACCGATGAAAGAACATGTGCAGGCTACCGAGCGCCGGGCCCAAAAAGCGGGTGGCCGGCATGCCGATCTTAGTGTTGCGCGCGATGACCGAAATGTCGGTCATCAGAGCCATCTCGAACCCGCCGCCGAGTGCATAACCGCTGATCTCTCCGACCGTGACCTTCGGAAAGCCCATCAGGTTGTGGTAGAAGCCGAATGATCTGCGGTCCACGGTGAGACGACGACGCTGACTGGGCCGACTCTTGGATCCTTGCTCGCCGTACCAGCCGTAGGCATTGTTCATATCCGCGCCGGTGCTGAAGACTCCGTCTGCGCCACGCAGCAGCACCACCGTGAGATCGTCGTCGTCGGCGACCCGGTCCAGATATCGGGCCACGGCCGCACGCATGGCGGCGTCGTAGGAGTTGCGTTGCGCGGGGTTGTTCAACGTGATGGTCGCGATTCGCTTTTCCGGATCGATGTCGAAGAGGACCCGATCGTCCGAGTCTGTCATCGGTCGGACTCCTTCCTGCGTGATGGCCACCCGTTGTCGCCGGACCTCGACATACGCTTCGCCTCAATGGTTTTGTCGCTGCCGAAGGCAAGTGTGTTGTGCCGCGCCGCCGCCAGGTGATCTTGTGCGAGCCGGACCGCACGTGCGACGTTGCCGTCGCGGATGGCGTCGAGCAGGCGCTGATGATCGCGCAGTGCGGCACGCCGAGTTTTACCCACCATCGGCGCCGGGTCGCCATCGTCGCTCCACACCGATGACTCGTGCGCCGACCAGACCAGCTCCAACGAGCCGATCAGCAGAATCATCGATTGGTTGCCGCATCGAGAGACCAACGTTTCATGGAACCGCCGGGCATTCGGCACGTACTGGCCGACGTCATCGAACTGCGTTGTCTGGCTGTCGACTTCGGCCTGTAGGTAAGGCACTACTTCCGTCATTCGATCTTCGCGGGCGGCGCACATCCCGGCGCAGATCGGCTCGAGATGCATCAGCGCCTCACTGACGTCGGACGGCGTGGCGGCCCGCGCCTGAAGAACCATGCTGATCATGTGCGCGGTCCGTTCGGCCGTCGGCGCATGAACGAGGGCTCCGCCGACATTGCCGCGACGCACCGAGATCAGCCCGTCGGTCTCGAGAATGTGGATCGCCTCACGCAACGCCGGCGGGCTCACGCCGAACTCACCGAACAGGCTCTCCTGCGACGGCAAGACGTCGCCTTCCTTAAGACGCCCGGACAGGATGTCGTCGCGCAGCCGCGACGCCACGATTTCCGCGATGCGTGGTTGGCGAATCCGCTGCACCACCACGTCAGGCCTGCTCAGCTTGCCGCTTGCCGAATCGGTGCCCGGTCAACTTGTCCGGGGTCGTTGCCAGCGTGTTCGCCTCGCCGATGCACAGCACCTCGTCGTCCAGCAGCAGCCGGGCCGTCGACGTCAGGCCCCGATCAATCTGGGACCTAGTGATCTCGAAGCGCAGTTCGGTGAGGATCGGTGTCGGCCGGCGAAACGTCACGTTGAGTGATCGCGTCTTGCCCGACAAGCCCGTAACACAGTTCTGGTGCTGGATCACGCAGTCGAAGAAGACACCGAGAAAACCGCCATGCACCAACCCCGGTGGGCCCTCGTACACCAGTGGAAAGGTGACCCGACCCGACGCTGTCTCGGGCTCGAGCCGATCGAAGCAGTACTCGGGGAAGCACGGGTTGAACGCGCCGATGTCGGTGGCGTGATCGAGATACACCCGGCGGGTGTCGTCGTCGTCCCCGATCCGCGGTGCGCTATCCGGCGAAGCGACTGCCGAGAGCTCACGTTCCCATTCGGCGCATTGCGCAATCAGGACGTCGACCGTCGGGTGGGAGTTCTCCAACGACAGCAGCAATGAGCCAAGGCGGCGGATAGCGCCCGCAGCAGCGACAGTCTGGGCCAGCGGCTGTTCGCCGAACCCGGCACCCTCGGGGCCGCTGTCCTGCGCCATCGCGTCCTCTTCCGGTGAAGCGGCTGTTCCGCCGACAGGCTTTCCTTGCTAAGTTATACAGAGTAGCAATTGTATTGCCTACTGTAGGGGTAACCGTAGCGGCGGGGAAGGGCGGATTCAACGGTGAGTCAACAGCTCGACCCCGAGCCCGACGCGGGCTCGCTGACCGCAGACCGAGACGGCGGTGTCCTGCGGCTGACGCTGAACCGGCCGCCGCGGCGCAACTCGTTGAGCCAGTCCATGATTGAGGCGTTCGTCGCCGCGTTGACCGAGGCCGCCACCGACGACTCGCTGCGCGCGATCTACATTCGCGGCGCCGGCGACGACTTCTGCGCCGGCGCGGACTGGGTCGCCACCAACGACGCCGGTCAACCCCGTCCGCGTGCCGGACACCTCGTCCGCCGTATCCCCCACGCCGCGCACCGCGTGATCGAGCTGATCCACACTGTCCAGCTGCCGGTGGTCTGTGCTGTGCGCGGCTGGGCCGTCGGCCTCGGGTGCAATCTGGCGCTGGCCTCCGATTTCACGGTGGCCGCCTCCGACGCCGTGTTCTGGGAGCCGTTTGTGGCGCGGGGCTTCAGTCCGGACTCGGGTTCCACGTGGTTGCTGCCCAGGCTGGTTGGGTTGACGCGGGCCAAACAAATGCTGCTGCTGGGCGAAAAGATCAGTGGGACCGACGCGGCGGACTGGGGCTTGATCCATCGTGCCGTCAGCGCCTCAGACCTCGATGACGCCGCCGGAGAACTGCTCAGCCGGCTGGCCTCCGGCCCCACCGTGGCGATCGGGCTGGCCAAGCAGGCCATTCACTATGGCCAGCATGTGACGTTGAGCCAAGGTATGACACAGGAACTCCAGGGTCTCGAACTGGCATGCCGGACTACAGATTTCAAAGAAGGCTTGGCGGCGTTTCGGGAACGCCGCCCGCCGAAATTTCACGGCCGGTGACGGCGCGCCGACGCGAAGGGAACAGCATGCCGTACGACACCATCAAATATGAGGTCGACGGGCCCAAGGCCACGATCACCTTGAATCGCCCGGACGCTCTCAATGCACTGAGTCCGCACATGATCACCGAGTTGCGGGCCGCATACCAGGAAGCCGAAAACGACGACAACATCTGGCTGCTCATAGTGACCGGAAGGGGCCGGGCGTTCTGCACCGGTGCCGACGTCAAGGCGATCCCCGGTGATGGCAAGGTGGTCAACGAACGGCCGTACCTGTCCACCTACGACCAGTGGGAAGCGCCGCAGGAGGGCACGCCGCCGTTTCGCACGATGGCCAAACCGGTGCTCGCCGCTATCAACGGTCTGTGCTGTGGAGCCGGGCTCGATTGGGTCACCACTTGTGACATCGTGATCGCATCGGACAAAGCGACGTTCTTCGATCCGCACGTCAGCATCGGGCTGGTGGCCGGCCGCGAGGTGGTGCGGGTGGCCCGGGTACTGCCGCGCTCGATCGCGCTGCGGATGGCGTTGATGGGCAAGCACGAGCGGATGAGCGCGCAACGCGCCTACGACCTCGGAATGATCAGCGAGGTCGTCGAGCACGACCGCCTGTTGGAGCGCGCCCACGAGATTGCCGACACCGTGAACTCCAACGCGCCGTTGGCCGTCCGGGGTACCCGATTGGCGATCCTCAAGGGTCTGGATCTGCCGCTGCACGAAGCCGAGATGCTGGCCGAATCATTCCGGGAGCGCAACCTGCATACCGCGGATTCCCTGGAGGGCCCTAAGGCGTTCGTCGAAAAGCGGTCTCCGGAATGGCAGTGCCGATGAGCTTTGACACCATCCTGCTCGAGGTGGATCCCCTCGACCGGCTTGCCACCATCACGTTGAACCGCCCCGGCCAACTCAACGCGTTCAACCGCACCATGTGTCAAGAGATGGCCCAGGCCTGGCGGATCGTCAAGGCGGACGACTCGGTCAACGCGGTGGTGCTCCGCGCAGCCGGTGAACGTGCGTTCAGCGCCGGCCTCGACATCAAATCGCCGTACGGGCAGCCAGACAACATCTGGAATCACGAGGACCCCGGCGAAGCGCTCAGCCCGAAGTGGCAGAAGCTGTGGAAGCCCGTGGTATGCGCCGTGCAGGGGATGTGCACCGCGGGCGCGTTCTACTTCGTCAACGAATCCGATGTGGTCATCTGCTCGGACGACGCGACGTTTTTCGACTCCCACGTCTCCGCAGGTTTGGTGAGCGCGCTGGAGCCCATCGGCCTGATGCGTCGCATCGGTCTGAGTGAGACGCTGCGAATCGCGCTGTTGGGCAACGACGAACGCGTCAGCGCCGACACCGCGCTGCGGATCGGCTTGGTGTCTGAGGTGGTGTCACGTGACCGGCTGTGGGGGCGGGCACACGAGATCGCCGCGACGATCGCGGCCAAACCACCGTCGGCGACTCAGGGCACTGTCAAAGCGATCTGGGAATCGCTGGACAAACCATACCGCGCGGCCATGGAGCAAAATCTCATCTACACGCGACTGGGCAACCCGATCGGGACAGCACAGTTGGCGGCGCACGCGGAGCGAACAACCGTGGAGCCGAGAATTCGGTGACGCCTCACCCGCTTAGTCAGCGCATTGCCGACGTCCTGGCTCTGCGGCCCGATGCACCGGCTCTGGAACATGAGGGCCGCTGGATGTCGTGGGGCCAGCTCGCTGACATCACCGGCAAAGTCCGTTCCCTCGCCGGGAGCCGACAGGTCGGACTCCTGCTGCGCAACAAGCCCTCCCACGTCGCGGCGCTGTTGGGCGTCCTGCTGGGCGGCGGCACCGTCGTGGTCATCAACCCTTCCCGTGGCGATGAGCGCACGGTCGCCGACATCGACCAACTGCGGCTTCCACTGATCGTCGGCGAATCCGACGACTTGCCTGTTTTGGCGCCTGGCACATCGATGGTCTCGCTTTTCGATCTCGTGAGCGCGCCGACGATGCCGACGGTAGCTGACCGTGGTGACGACGCTGATCTACGGCCCGGCGTTGCGGTGCGCATGTTGACCAGCGGAACAACCGGGCCGCCCAAGCGAGTTGATCTGACCTACGACATGCTGGCGCACAGCGTGATGGGCCCGGAGTTCGACCGGTCCCCGTCGCCGACGGGCTTGCGGCACGGCGTCGCGATCGTCAACTCGCCGCTGGTCCACATCGGCGGAGTCTTCCGCATACTGCAGTGTGTCGCCGAGGCGCGGCCTTTCGTGCTGCTGGAGCGATTCGAGCTCGACCGCTGGGCAGACGCGGTGCGCAAGCACAAGCCGCGGGCGGTGTCGCTGGTGCCCGCAGCGTTGCGTATGGTCCTGCATTCCGACCTGACGCGCGAGGACCTGCAGAGTATCCGCGCAGTCACGTCCGGCACTGCGCCGCTGTCGGCCGACGACGCCGAGGCGTTCACCGCCAAGTACGGAATTCCCGTGCTGACATCTTATGCGGCAACCGAATTCGGGGGCGGCGTTGCGGGCTGGACATTGGCCGACCATCAGCAGTACTGGGTTGACAAACGCGGCAGCGTGGGGCGCGCCAGCCTGGGTGCGCAATTGCGGGTGGTCGACGGCGACGGCGCACCACTCGGCCCGGACCAGGTTGGGCTGCTCGAGGTCAAACCGGGACAGCGTGGGCCATCAGCCGAGTGGATGCGCACCACGGATTTGGCCCGCATCGATGCCGACGGGTTCTTATGGATCGTCGGCCGCGTCGATCAGGCCATCATCCGCGGCGGCTTCAAGGTCATGCCGGACGACGTCCGCATCGCTTTGGAGAGCCACCCCTGCGTTGCGGGAGCTGCGGTGGTCGGGCGGCGCGACGAGCGCCTCGGCGAAACACCCGTCGCGATGGTCGAACTGCGGCAAGCGTGTACCGCGGACGCCGATACGCTCGCGGACTATCTTCGGAACCGGCTGGCGCGCTACGAGGTTCCTGCTGAGATCGCCATTGTCCGTGAAATTCCGAGGACCCCGTCGGGTAAGCCGGATCTGGGCGCGATCCGTCACTTCTTCGGCGAAGCCGTGCCTGCTACGCAGGGTGACCATGGCGGGTGACTCGGCTACGGTCGCGACAGTCATACGTTCCCAGGCGGCATCCTGGGCAGACCACCCACTGTTGATTTGCGACGACGAACGGATCAGCTACGGCGAGGCCGAGCGGTGCTCGGCACTGCTGGCTCGCGGGCTGGTCGCGCTTGGTGCCGGCAAAGGCACCCATGTCGGCCTGCTCTATCCCAATGGTCCGGCATTCCTCGTCGGGATGCTGGCCGCAGCGCGGCTCGGCGCCGTGGTTGTCCCGTTCTCCACCCTCGCCACCGCCGGCGAACTGCGCCAACAACTGGTCGACAGCGACGTCGAGATCCTGCTCGCCGCCGCGTCCTACCGCTCCCACGACTACACGCAGCGCCTTGCCGACGTGGTGTCGGATGCCGACATCGATTCCGGCGAACGCCTATTCAGCATCCACGCCCCAGTGTTGCGTCAGGTGATCATCGACGTCGACCGCGTCCACCGGCTCGCCGAGACCGTTGACGAGCCGCTATTGAGCGCGCTCGAAGATGATGTCGACGGGTCGGATCCGCTGGCCATCATCTACACATCGGGCACGACGAGCACACCTAAGGGCGTGGTGCACACCCATGCCGCACTACTGCACCATCAGCGGAACCTCAACGTCATCCGGGGCTTGACGGCCAGCGACACGCTGTTCTGCAATTCCCCGTTCTTCTGGATCGGCGGATTCGCATTCGCGTTGCTTGCCAGCCTGGTCGCCGGATCGACGCTGCTGTGCTCCAACGCTTCTGAGCCCGCCGCGACGCTGGATTTGCTGGAGGCCCAACAACCGACCGTCACCAACGGTTTCGCCGCCGCAGTCTCCGGCCTGGCGCAGCACCCGAGCTTCAGTCGCCGGAACCTGACATCGATGCGGCGCGGCAATTTGTATCCGATCATGGCGGCGGATGCGCGACCGGCCGATCCAGAATTGCGCCACAACATGCTCGGCCTGACCGAAGCCGGCAGCGTCGTATTGATCAGCGACGACGAAACCGACCAGCCCGAACATCGTCGTGGTTCGTTCGGCAAAGCGGCCCCCGGCTTCGAAATCAGGATCGTCGATCCCGCCAGCGGCGCCCTAGTCGAAGACGGCGAACTCGGTGAACTGTGTATCCGCGGCGGCTATCTGATGCAGCGGTACTACAAGCGCAGCCGCGAAGAATCGTTCGGCGTCGATGGCTGGTTTCACACCGGTGATCTGGTTGCCGCCGACCGTGACGGGTTCGTGTACTTCGTGCGGCGCCGCGATTCGACGATCAAGACCGCCGGCGCCAACGTCTCACCCGCGGAGGTGGAGAAGGCCATCACCAAAGTCACCGGGGGTGCGGTGGCCCATGTTTTCGGCATCCCCGATCTCGAGCGCGGGCAGGCGGTGGCCGCGGTGGTCGCGCTGGAGACCGGCGCGCAGTTCGACGAAACCGCGGTCCGGCGGCGACTGAAGGCTGAACTCTCTGCGTACAAGATTCCGACTAGGTTTGCCGTCCTGCAGCACGCCGACGTCCCGCTGCTGTCCAGCGGCAAGGTCGACATGCAGCAACTGAAGACGATGTTCGATGTCTGACACCACCATCGACCACGTGGTGCGCGTGCACGCCGCGCAACACGGTGCCAAGCCGATGGTGATCGACTCCAACTACCGGCTCACCTATCACGAACTCGATGCCACCACACGCGAGTTGGCGGCGGCGTTCATCGAAGCCGGTGTGGGGAAAGGGAGCCGCGTCGGGTTGATCATGCCCAACAGTGTCGGTTGGGTGCGGATCGCCATTGCACTGACACGGATCGGCGTCGTGCTGGTTCCGCTGAGCACGCTGTTGAAGCCGCCGGAATTGACGGCCCAGCTGCGGGTCGCGTCGGTGCAGTTCCTGATCAGCGTCGAGGAATTTCGTGGGCATCGGTACCTTGATGGCTTGTCGGACGCCAAACTTCCGGCACTGTGCCAGGTTTGGCGTACCGATCTACTGCCTCACGCCGCCGGGTCCGCCGGACGCATCGTCGACGCGTTGGCCGAGACAGTCGCACCCAGCGACCCGATGGTCATCATGTTCACCTCCGGCAGCAGCGGGCCGCCGAAAGGGGTGGTGCACTCGCACGGCAGTGCGCTGGGCGCTGTGCAGGCCGGCCTCGCCAGTCGCTGCATCGACTCGAACACCCGGTTATATCTGCCAATGCCGTTCTTCTGGGTTGGTGGATTCGGCAGTGGTGTGCTGTCGGTGTTGCTGGCCGGTGCGACCTTGGTGACCGAAGAAATCCCCCACCCGGAGACCACGCTGCGGCTGTTGGCGCGTGAGCAAGTCACGTTGTTTCGCGGCTGGCCTGATCAGGCTGAAGCGCTGGCGCGCCACGCCGGCACCGCCGACCTGTCAGCTCTGCGCCCGGGCAGCCTGGAGGCACTACTCCCGCCCGAGCAGCGCAGCGAGCCGGGGGCGCGTGCCAACCTGTTCGGCATGACCGAGGCTTTCGGCCCGTATTGCGGCTATCCCGCTGACACCGATATGCCCGAATCCGCTTGGGGCAGCTGCGGTAGGCCATTCCCTGGGATGGAGGTACGGATCACCGATCCGGATACCGGTGAACCTGTCGCGTCGGGAACCGTCGGCATGATTGAGATCCGGGGGCCCCACACGCTGCGGGGCATCTGCCGGCGCAGCCGAGAGGAGGTGTTCACCGTCGACGGCTTCTACCCCACCGGCGACCTCGGCCGCCTCGACGGAGACGGTTTCCTGTTCTATCACGGCAGATTCGACGACATGTTCAAGGTCAGCGGCGCCACCGTTTACCCCAGCGAGGTGGAGGCGGCGCTGCGGACCATCGACGGTGTCGCTAATGCCTTTGTCACCAACGTGGTTGGCGTTGCCGGCGATCTGGTGGGCGCCGCGGTGGTGTGCGACTCGCCAACGACTGCCGAACAATTGCAGGGCTCCGCGCGCAGCCTGCTCAGCTCATTCAAAGTGCCGACGGCGTGGCTGCTGGTCGAATCTGACGACGACATACCGCGCGGGCCTACTGGCAAAGCCGATGTCGGTCGGCTGCGGGAGATGCTGGCAGCCCAAGCCCCCTCGGCTACCACAAGTCACACCGTCGGTAGTGCGCCGAGGCCTACATGACATCGAAGAGGACCGGCAGCGATGTCGGTGAGCGGAATACCTGTCCGCGGATATGCGGATCGTCGCCGTCGGGGTCCAGACGCAGGTTGGGCAGCCGGTCGAGCAGCAGATTGATCGCCGTCCGCATCTCCATGCGGGCCAAATGCATGCCAAGACAGACGTGTACACCGTGACCCCAACCCAGGTGGCTTTTTGCCTGGCGGGAGATGTCGAATTGATCGGGCTCGGGATAGCGGTCTTCCTGACGGTTGGCCGCCCCCAGCATCGGCATGACCGACGAGCCGGCCGGGATGGGCACTCCGCCAAGTTCGGTGTCGCGGGTGGCGACCCGCGTGATCGTCAATAATGGGGGCTCCCACCGCACGCCCTCTTCGATGGTCTGCGGCAGCAGGGACCGATCGGCGCGGATCGCGTCCAGCTGGGCAGGATCGGACAACAACGCAAGTAGCAGGTTTCCCAGGGCCCGGTACGTCGTCTCGACGCCGGCGGGCAGCAGCAGCCGACAGAACGAGTAGATTTCCTCGTCTTCGAGCTTCTGTCCGTCGATTTCGGCCTGGGCGAGGCCGCTGATCAGATCATCCGTCGGCTCGGCGCGGCGGGCGGCAAGGATCGGGGCGAAGTAGTCGCACAGCGCCGCTGACGCGGCAAGGCCCCGTTCTGGATTCAGGATCCAGCTCAGCAGCGAAATCGACCATCGCTGAAACTGCGGGTAATCCTCTTCGGGTAGGCCCAACAGGCCCGCAATGATCTGACTCGGATAGTCGAAGGTGAATTCCTTGACCAGATCGGCCTTGCCGCTGTCCGCGAACTTATCGATCAGACTATTGGCGACGCGTCCGATGAGCTCATCTTCCCAACGGGCCATTGCCTTTTGGGAGAACGCCTTCGATACCAACGAGCGCAGCCGGCCGTGCACGGGCTCGTCCATGCCGAGCATCACCCGTTCGCCGAGGACCGGCCCGAAAGCGGCGATGACGCCTGACGACGAGAACGTTTCGTTGTCGCGCAGCAGCTGTTGGGCTTCCTCGTACCGGTACACGATGAAGACTGGCTTGGATTCCTCATGCGGCATCCCGGAGGTGTCCAGGCGCTGAACCGGCTCCTCGCGGCGCAGCCGCGCAAGCTCCGTATAGGGATCGCGTACGTCACCGGAGACCGCGGCATCGAAGGCGCCGAAGTCGTCGAGGTCGTCGAAAAGCTGTTCCATTGCTGCTCCTAAGAGGTCGGGGTCGCGCAGGCTCCTTCGCCGGGCGGTGGTGGCTGGACTTCTGGCCTGCCGTTCGGTTGCCCGCTCATCCATGTCGACCAGATGCCGACCGAGTATGGCTCCGTCGCGCCATTCTTCTCGTAATAGCCTTGCGGGTCATACACTTTGGCCTCTGGATACGGCCATGGGCAGGCAACGGAGGCCGCTGCTCCACTGGCCTTGATGACGGCGAACCATGCGCCGTAGGCGAAGTAGGCCACGTTGATGATGGCGAGCATCACCAGGAATGTGCCGAGGACCGGCCGAGTGGGCAGAACCTTTACTCTCGCGGCAAGCTTCTCGGCCACCGACTTTCCGGTGTCGTCGCGATAACACAGGATCGCTGCCGGGACCATCACGAAAGTGACCGCAAACGACTCCCAGATCAGCGGGAACTGGAAGGTCGTGCCGGTGAACACCGATCCCCACGGAATCACCTGCGAGTAGATGTACATGCCGGTGTGCACCAGCTGTATCTCCAGCCACGCGTCGAAGATGAAGCCAATCACCAGAACCAACAGTCCAAGGCTGATCAGCGGGTGTCGTGACACGAAAGCTGCAGGCCCGTATTTTGCCTGCAGTTTGCGCAGAATCCAGATCCCCGGGAAATAGGGCCCGAAATAAAAGGTCACGTAACCGAACACGAGGAATGGCTCGACGGTCGGCGAAAGCGACACCAGCGGCCACGATTCCGGCCAGTGGATGAGGTCGGGGTTGTAGACCGCGAACGGCGCCCAGTTCATGATCGGGTCCTGCCACACGATCAACGTGGTGCACAGGAACATCAGCATGGCCGGGCTGCCGGGATTGCGGCGCCAGCCGACGATAAAGACGACGACCAGCACGACCAACATCACAACCGTGGAGATCTGTAGGAAAGCGATGTAGTCCAAGGCGAAGATGAACTTCACTGGGCGTGGCCGACCTTGCACATTCGGGTTGGCGACGCGCGGATCGAGGCTGGTGCGGCAGACGGCGACGAAGAACAACACGAACGCCGCCAGCGCGAAGCCGGAAAGCCAACGGCCCCAGTTGGGTTTGTCGCTGCCGCGCTGAGTTGGCAGCTTCTTTTCGGCGACGGAGGACGTGGACTCTTCTGTGGTCATCGCATCAATCTTCCGCGCCGAAGCGATCGACCAGCTGCGAGTTGACGCCGTCGGGCTCAAGGGTGCGCGCCACCAAGTAGCCGGCGCCCATCCAGGCTCGACGGGTCCACTTGCCGAACGAAACTCGCGTACCCGGTGCGCCTGAGGCTGCGGGCATCATCTTCACCCGTTCCAGCGCTTCCTTGACTCCGCGCGGACTCAGCGGGTGCGCATCTGTGAACGCCCGGACCAAGGTTGCCGCGACGTCGTGGTTGACTACCGATACGCAGTACTCGGGGCGACTGCCGTTGTACTTCTTGGCGTACCGGTCCAGCCAGGCTTGGCCGATTCGGTTGTTCTCGTCGTACTGGTCGACTCCGATCCAGCCCATGAACGCATTCCACATGATCGGGTTGACCCAGGCGTTTTGGAACGCGGTGGTGGTGAACCGCGGCGGGTCCCAGCCGACCGCCTCGAGCGCGGGGTTGATGAAGACAATCCCGAAACCGAATCCGAGGTGCACAATTGCCTGAGCTTTGGCCTCGTGCAGGCTCAGCACGGCGTCGTTGATATCCTGCGCCGTCTGCGCAATGGTCACCTCCGCCACAATGCGAATACCCTTGCGAGCACACGCACTTCGTAGATTCTTCAAATATGACTCGCCGATCAGGCTCTGCTCGACCAGCACACCGATTTCGGTTAACCCTCGCTTGGCGACCAGATCAACAAGGAAGATCGGTTCGTCGGTCATCGATCCCTGCGGGAAGGAGAACGTCCACTCGCCAAGCCAGTCGTCGGTTCCGGTGACACTGATCGCCGGCACCTTGAACCGCTCTTCGATGGCCTCGCGCACGGGCACACAGTTGTCGGTGATGTTCGGACCGAACACCACCAGGCAGCCTTCGTCTACGAGGTCCCCGTACGCGTCGATCACCGCCTTCACCGATCCCTTGGGCAAGCCCTCCACTTCGCGGTAGATCATCTGCACCGGTCGGTCCATCAAGCCCTGTTCAACCGCCTCCTCGAAGACGAGGTCGAAGCACTGTGTGAACGAGGCCAACAGTTCCTCCGGGAAGCCGGGAGGGAGCGTGAAGTCCATCAGATATCCGACCTTGATCGGCTCAGCACTGCTTTCGTAGGACATGCGGCCTCCACGGGACGGATTGAACGCAGTTATTCTGACGACCTAATATTTGTTCAGACATTAGCGACGGCTGGGTGTACCCGTCAATCACCTGTTCGGGCCGAAGCACCCAGATATAGCTCGATCATTTCATTGAGCGCGCGACTTACCGACGCCTCATCGGTCAGCGGACCTGCGATCGCCGCGTTAGCCGCCTCCACCATGGTCAAGCCCTCAGTGATCAGCCGGCCCGCCGCAATGAGAACCCGGGTCGACGCGACCTCGCGCAGCCCGCCGGTCTCCAGCCGCCGGATTGCCTGCCCCAGGCGAACCAGTTCGGCGGCTGTGACGCCGTTCACGCCGGCTTCATGGGCGACGATCGCCTCCTCGACTTCGGGGCTGGGGAAGCCGAACTCGATGGCGGTCATGCGTTGGCGGGTGGAGTCTTTAAGATCCTTCAACACACTCTGGTAGCCGGGGTTGTACGACACCACCAGGCCGAAACCTGGTGCGGCATCCAGCGTCACGCCCAGGCGTTCGATGGGGAGCTGGCGTCGGTAATCGGCCAACGGATGTAGTACGACGGTCGTGTCCTGACGCGCTTCCACCACCTCGTCGAGGTAGCAGATCGCGCCTTCGCGCACAGCGCGGGTCAGTGGCCCGTCAACCCACACCGTCTCGTCACCGCGCAAAAGGTATCTACCGACGAGGTCCGCGGTGGTGAGGTCGTCGTGGCAGGCGACGGTAATCAGCGGACGGCCGAGGTCGTGGGCCATCGCTTCGACGAACCGGGTCTTGCCGCAGCCGGTCGGACCTTTCAGAACTATCGACAGGCCTTGTCGATACGCGGCCTTGAAGACGGCTTCCTCGTTGCCTACCGGCTTGTAGTACGGACGCGGCGCTTCGCCCTGCGCCACCGTGCCGTTGTAGGCCGTGAGCCCGGACTCGTTAACCATTGTCAAAACCCCTCGCGGTCAACGGTCCTCGCCTGGCCGGTGGACAACTCATGGCTTCCCTTCCATCGCCCGCTGCGTTGCGCTGCGTTCGAGCCTAGCCTGGAACAGATGTTTGTTTCAAGCCGTGGGCGGGGCGGGTCATGACACACGCCGGCGAACCTCCGCGGAGTGCAAAGCCGAGCGAAACAGCGGCCCGATCACGCCGGTGAGCTGGTCAGGCCGGCCGATGCTGGCATGTGCGGCGCTGCCGAAAACGGTGCGCAGCGACGCCACGTCCGTGCTTGCGCCGACGGTCAAGCACACACACCCGGTCCCACGGCGGCGAGCCTCCGTCAACGCGCGGCGGGCGTCGGCGGCGCCGTAGGCCCGCTCATAGCCGTGGTCATAGGCCAGTCCGTCGGAGAGCACCACCAACAACCGTCGAGAGGTTCCGCCGCGGGCCTCCAGCACTGCCGACCCGTGCCGGATCGCGGCGCCCAGGCGCGAGTAGGCGCCCGGCTCCAGGCTGTTCAACCTCCTGAAGACCCGGGTGTCGAGATGGTCGTTGAATCGCTTCAACGGGACCATGTGCACCGCGCCACGGCCCTGCGAATAGTAGGCATACAGTGACACCCGGTCACCCAGATCATGCAGTGCGACAGTGAGATTGGCAGCCGCAGTGCGCTGCTGCTGGTGCACGGTTCGGCCGATAGTGCCGGCTTCGGCCGTCGAGCCCGACACGTCGAGCAGGAGCAGGACCGACAGGTCCCGCCGTCGACGCAGGCTATCCAGGTAGACCGCCTCATCGGGCACCGAACCGGCCAGGATCTCCACCCGTGCCTCCACGGCGGCGTCGATGTCGATGTCGTCGCCCTGTGATTGGCGGTGGCGGCGATGAAGGCCCATCCCCAGGCGCGCGAGGGGCCGTCGCAGCCCGATGGTTTCCTCGACGGCCGCAGCAGCAGACGCCTTCACGCGCGGCGGGGTCTCGTGCACCGTGCACCAGTCGGGTCGATAACTCTTGCGATTGACGTCCCATTCCGGGTATTTCACGCCGTCGGACGCCACATCGGCGACGTCCTCGGCAGGCACGGACGCGGTTGACGCTACGGCGTAGGCGCCGCGGTTGGCCGAGTTGGTGCGGTGGGTCGGAGTGTCGGCGCCCGGCGGCCCGCCACCACTGCCGCCAGAACGACGCGCCGAAGACAGCAACTTCTTCAACCATTTGCCGATGAAGCCGCCTCCGCCGACGGGACTGGTGAAGAATTCGGGATCGTCGGCGTTCATGACCTCGCCGTCGTCGAGCTCCTCGAGTTCCTGTGCTGTGTTGTCGCGCCGAGGTACGTGTTCCGGGCTGTCGTGGTCGACCTGATTGCCGGCCCGTTTGACCGCGGACAACACCTTCTTGGGCCGGATGACGCCGAAGCTTGCCGGCGTCTCATCGAGTGCGGTCCGGCCCGATGCAATGGCCAATGACGTGGTTGCCGAATCACTGTGGCATGCGCGGTCAGGGTCGACCAGCGCGACCAACGGACTCGGGAGCAGATCGGCGTTGGCCGCCAGGGCGCGATGCCCTTCGATGGCCAGGTAGCGCGACGCCAAGCGAGGCCGAGACAGCGAACGCACGATCTCGGGGTCGAGACTGCCGGCCGCGATCAATGATGCGTGCACGGCCACCGACTCCACCTTCGTGCGGATGGTGGCAGTGGGGTCGATGAAAATGGTTTGACCGTCGGTCCACGCGGGCTCACCTGACTTGAGCGGCGCCACCGCGACCGGCCGGCCCGCAAGTGCCGAGCCCAGGATGCCCAGTACCTGCAGACGGTCGCTCTCAGCGTCGTCGCCCACGCAGCCACCTCCGCGCTTCGGTCTAGTTGACCAAATATCTGTTCCACCGTAAAGTCGCACCGGACTGGAGTCAATTGGACGTCCGCGAGCCAACGAAACAGAAGAAATCGCACAATGATTGATTTCACCGAGCAAGTGGCTGTGGTCACCGGCGCCGGCCGTGGCCTCGGTCGGTTGTACGCACTCGACCTGGCGCGTCGCGGTGCGGCGGTGGTGGTCAACGACCTCGGCGGAAGCATGCGGGGCGACGGCGCCGATGCCAGCGTGGCCGATGCGGTGGTCCGTGAGATCACGCAGGCCGGCGGAAACGCGGTCGCCTCCTACGATTCGGTCGATGCGGCCGAGGGCGCAAAGGCGATCGTCGATGCTGCCGTCGAAACGTTCGGCAGACTCGACGCCGTGGTCAGCAACGCAGGGATCTTCGGAAGCGTGCCATTCGAAGATCTCTCGCTCGACGACTGGAACCGGATGCTGCGCGTACATCTCGATGGCGGCTTCTACCTTTCGCAACCCGCCTATCGCGTGATGAAAGCCAACGGTGGCGGAAGGTTCGTGTTCATCTCCTCATCGGCGGGGATCTTCGGCCAGCCCATGGAAGCCCATTACGCCGCGGCCAAGGCCGGGCTGGTCGGTTTGACGAATGTGATCGCGATCGAAGGGGAGGCCCATGGCGTCCTTGCTAATTCCGTTATGCCGACCGGCTTCTCGCGCATGGTCACCGAGACCGTCGGCGACGAGAAGTTCCACCGCGAGTCCGGCTTCATGCGCGCGATTCGTCCCGAGCTCGTGGTGCCGCTGGTGACCTTCCTGGCCAGCAAGGCCTGCACGTTCACCCATCGCAACTACTCCGCCTGCGCCGGACGCTACGCACGGGTATTCGTCGGGCTCAGCGACGGGTGGTTGGCCGACGCCGACAGCGCACCGACTGCGGAGGATATCGAGGCGCACCTCGACCAGATGTCATCCACCGAGACGTTCGTCGTGCCCGCCTCGATCGTCGACGAGGTGCTCGACGTGTGCGACAAACGGGGCATCAGCGCCATGCCCGATAACGCGGACGTCGCCTTTCCCGAACCAGAGCGGCGCTCATGAACGTCAACGAGGTGCTCACCTGCACCAGGTCCGCCCGTAGGTCACTCGATCTGCATGCAACCGTCGACATCGACGAGATCTGGGGGTGCCTGCGAATGCGCCTGCAGGCGCCCAACGGTTCGAACCAGCAGTCGTGGCGGTGGCTGATTGTCACCGATCCGGCATTGCGGCAAAAGATTGCCGCCCTCTACCGCGATGCATATCTGAGCAAGGTGGGTGGGCAGTTCGTCGCCGGCTTCATGCCGCCGCGCACCCCGGAAGGCCGGCTGATGACCTCCACCGAGTGGCTGGTCGAACACCTGTCGGAGGTTCCGGCGTTGGTCATCCCCTGCTACGAGCCCAGTATGCCGCGGACCGCCGGCGACGAATCATTCTATCAGGCAACACTTTACGGGTCGATTTTTCCGGCCGTGTGGAACTTTCAGCTTGCGTTGCACACGTATGGTTACGGAACATGCATCACCACATTGCATCTGAACCGTGAGGACGCGGTGCGCGACTTGTTGGGCGTCCCCGAGTCCTACGTGCAGGGATGTTTGCTACCCGTCGCTCGCCTTGGGGCCCGCAGCAACGTGAGGCCGGCCCCAAGGCGACCACTTGCCGAGGTCGTCGCGATCAATGGATGGGAAGGCCGCGGCGCCGGTTTGGGACCGGCGTAAGTCATCGGGCATGGGAGCGTCGCGACATGGATCGAAACTTCGTCTTTGCGGCCGTCGCCGACGAGCGGCGTCGACTCGCTGACTTGGTCGACTGCCTGGACGATGCTGCGCTCTCGACACCGAGCCTGTGCGCGGGCTGGAACGTCAAGACGGTGGCGGCGCATCTGGTCAGTGTGTTGGCCGACAGCTTTTGGACGTTTCAGTACACCGCCCTTCGCCGCGGCGGGTTGCACCGGGCGATTGACGAGCTGGCCTGGCGTCGTGCCGCCGCACCGGCCGCCGAGCTCGCGGCGACCCTGCGCGAACGAGCCGACCATCAGCTCAGTCCGCCGGTCACCGGTCCCGTATCCGGACTGACCGATGTGCTGGTTCACGGCGGGGACATCCGAATCCCGCTGGGCGTGGAGTTCGACCCAAACCGTCAGCGGGTGGCGCTCGCACTGGATTTCGTGACCGGGCCTCGGCAGTTGGGATTCATCCCCCGACGGCGGCTACGGGGAATTCGCCTGCACGCCACAGATATCGACCGCACCTGGGGCGACGGCGCAAAGATCTGCGGTCCCGCGGTGGCATTGCTGTTGGCGGCAACCGGCCGCGACGTCGTCCTACCCCAACTCGAGGGGCCTGGCGTGGCCGTGCTTCGGCAACGGCTCACCACGAAAAAGTAATGCCCTGGACTATCCCCCAGGTCCGTTGGGCCACTTCAGCAGCGAGCCGGCGTCGACACGGATCTGTTGCCCGGTGATGTAGCGACTTTCGTTGCTGGCGAGGAAGACCCCAAGATTGGCCATGTCCTCTGGTTCGACGTACGGGATGGGCATGGCCTGAAAGATAGTGAACAGTGGTTCGGCGTCCGCACGGGTGGCCTGCTTGCCCTCGGCGGTGAGGTCGGGCCGGAACATGCTGTACATGCCGTCGTTCTGCAATAGGTGCGTGTTGCAGTTAGTCGGATGAATCGCATTGACCCGGATCATCCGGGGGGCCAGATGCAGACTCATCTCCTCGACGTACTCCATCACGATGCGCTTACTCCACCCGTAGCCCGCACCGCCAGGTCCCATGTTCGGGTTGTCCGTGGTGCCGCGGATCATGCCCGCGGTCGAACCCGTGACGATGATCGACGAGCCATCGGCCAGATGCGGAATAGTGACGGCGACGGTGTTCATCACGCCGAGTAAGTCGACGTCGGATGCGTCGACAAACTGCATCGGATCGGGCTTGCCCATCGCCATCGGCAGGATGCCGGCGTTGGCGACGACGATGTCGATTCGGCCCAGGTCGGCAAGCCCGGCCTCAACCGCGTCGCGCAACTCATGGCGTTCCCGCACGTCCCCGATCCTGGCAATGACCCGGCGTCCGAGTTCCTTGACCGACCGCTCCGTTTCAGCGAGGTCGTCGGGGGTCGCCAGCGGATAGGGATTCGACTCGATCTGACGACAGATGTCGACGGCGATGATGTCAGCACCCTCTTTGGCCATGGCAAGGGCGTGGGCACGTCCCTGGCCGCGCGCCGCGCCGGTAATGAAAGCGACCTTGCCTACTAACTTTCCGGGCATTCGTCCTCCGCTGATCGTTGACGCGTGGCCGGCGCCACGCGCGAATCATCACCGAACCTATGAGATGGATCCGGTTAAAACAATAGTTCGCGGCACAAAGATTTGGTACCACATCGCGGGGAGTTTATCCCCTATCAGCGAGCAGGGTGGTTCGGGCCGTTCGTGCCGTCGACGACACCGTGCTCGATGAGATGGTCGATCAACGGAGCCGCGCCGGCGGCCAGGTGCTCCGACATGGCTTTCCGGGCAGCGCCATCGTCGTGTGTTTCGAGCGCGGCCAACACCCGGCGATGGTCTTTGATCGACTGATCGGGCCAGCCGGCGATGGCAGGGAACACCGATTCCGGTGCGTAGCGGGTGATTTGCGACATCAATTGGGCAAGTTTCGGCGAGTCGGCGGCAACGTTGATCGCACGGTGAAAGTCGTGATTGAGCCGCACGGTCAGCTCGTCATCGCCGCCGGCATAGGCAACTTCCAGCTGGGCCTGGATTTCCTTGAGCTCGCGCAGTTGGTCGTCGTCGATATTGAGCGCGGCCCGCGCGGCAAGCTCGCCGCCGACATGTGCCTGAACATTGGCGACGTCGGCGAGATCTCGTCCCGTCACCGGCAAGACCACGAAGCCGCGGCGCGGCTGCTGGGCCAACAGCCCTTCGGCGCGCAGTTCGAACAATGCCTCACGAACAGGAGTCACGCTGATGCCCAATTCCGCGGCCAGCTGATCCAGCCGCACGTACTCTCCCGCAGAGTAGGTGCCGTCGAAGATTCGCTTACGCACATAGCGCGCAACGTCTTCCGACAGCTGCGGCCGTACAGCGAAATCCGGGGCGTTCACGGTCAAATCCGATAGTCGGCAAGCAGCCGCCTGCTGATGATCTGCTTCTGGATCTCGCTGGTTCCCTCGCCGATGAGCAAAAACGGCGCATCGCGCATCAGTCGCTCGATTTCGTATTCCTTGGAGTAGCCGTAACCGCCGTGGATGCGGAAGCTCTGTTGGGTGACCTCCGAGCAGTATTCGCTGGCAAGGTACTTCGCCATGCCAGCCGCAACATCGTTACGCTCACCGGAGTCTTTGAGTCGCGCGGCGTTGACCATCATCAGATGGGCAGCTTCGACCTTGGTTGCCATTTCGGCGATTTGGAATGCAATGGCCTGGTGCTCTGCGATCGGCTTGCCGAATGTGTGTCGCTGCTGGGCGTAGCGCACTGCGAGTTCGAAGGCCCGCACAGCGACCCCGCAGGCCCGCGCCGAGACATTGACGCGCCCGACCTCGATGCCGTCCATCATCTGATAGAAGCCCTGCCCCGGTACGCCACCCAGTACGTCGTCGGCACCGGCCACGTACCCGTCGAAGATCAGCTCGGTGGTGTCAATGCCTTTGTAGCCCAACTTGTCGATCTTGCCCGGTATCACCAGTCCCGGTGCGACCTCGCCGAACCCGACCGGCTTCTCGATGAGGAAGGCCGTCAGGTTGCGGTGCGGCGACTCTGCTCCCTCATCGGTGCGCACCAACGCCGCCACCAAAGTGGAACTGCCGCCGTTGGTGAGCCACATCTTCTGGCCGTCGATGGTGTAGGTGCCGTCGGGATTGCGTGCCGCGCGGGTGCGGATCGCCGCGACGTCAGAGCCCAACTCCGGCTCGGACATTGAGAACGCACCCCGGACTTCGCCCGTTGACATTCTCGGCAGCAGTCGTTGCTTCTGAGCTTCGGTGCCGTGTTGGCGCAACATGTAGGCGACGATGAAGTGGGTGTTGAGCACACCGGAGATGCTCATCCAACCGCGCGCCAACTCCTCCACGCACAGCGCATAAGTCAGCAGTGACTCCCCCAGTCCGCCGTACTCGGCGGGGATCATCATGCCGAACAGGCCCATGTCACGCATCTGGTCGACGATGGCCTGCGGGTAGGTGTCCGTTCGTTCGAACTCAGGCGCGTTGGGAATGACTTCCTTCTCGACGAACTGCCGGACGGTGGCGATGATCTCGGTCTGAAAGTCGTTAAGGCCAACCGTCTGGGCAAGTCTGGTCATGCAACTCTCCTCTGATTAGCAGGCGATCGTTTTCGCGGTGGCCAGCCGCTCGACTTCGGCGGTGTTCAAGCCCAATCGGCTGGTGAGAACGTCTACGGTATCGACGCCGAGTGCGGGGGCCGGCCCGCTCGCCGGGTGGGTGCCGTCGACGGCCATCGGCATGCCCGGTGCAAGATAGTCACCCAGCCCGTCTTGCCGCAGCCGGGAAAACAGCGGGTTGTCCGTCACCCGTTGGTCTTCGGCAACCTGTGCGAAGCTCCGGTAGCGCTCGAACAAGACCGTGGTGGCCGACAATGCTGCGGTGATCTCGTCGGCGGTGTGCTCGCTGAACCAGGTTGCGAACAAGCCGCTCAGCACGTCTCGGTAGCGGTAGCGGTCGCCCTCGGTGCTGAAGTCGGCACCGAGGGCCTCGGCAAGCGCAGACATCGCGGCGCCGGTGCCGGTGACCTCGACCAGGTCGCGGAAGTGCCGCTTGGTCAACGTGACAACCATGAATGCGGCGCCGTCGCGGCTGGTGAAGTCCTGACCGTACTGACCGTAGATGGCATTGCCCACTCGTGGACGTTGGGTGCCGTTGACTTGCGGCTCGGTCAACAAGCCCAGGTTGCCGGCGGTCGCAAGTGCGACATCTTCCAGTGCGAGAGTGACTTTGGCGCCCTCACCGGAATGGTCGCGACGGCGCAACGCGGCAGTCACTGCCAGTGCGGCGTACAACCCGCAGCACACATCCCAGGCCGGCAGCACATGGTTGATCGGACCGCCGTGTTCAGCCGGGCCGGTGACAAGGGGGTAGCCCGTCGCCGCGTTGACCGTGTAATCCACGGCAGTAGAACCGTCGCCGCGGCCGAGTAACTGGACGTGGATGATGTCGGAGCGCAGCGCCGCCAACCGCTCGTAGGACAGCCACGACAGGCCCGCGGCGTTGGTCACCACGACGCCGTCCCCTTCGACGATCAGCCGCTGGATCAACTCCTGTCCGTCGGATGAGCGCAAATCGATAGTGACGGACCGCTTGCCTCTGTTCAGTCCGGTCCAGTAGATCGAGGTGCCACTGGCTGCCAACGGCCAGCGGTTGACGTCGGAAGCGCCGCCAATTGGGTCGACTCGAATCACTTGTGCGCCCAGTTGATTCAGTGTCATACCGCACAACGGAGCGGCGACGAAGCTCGACACCTCGACGACGGTGACATCGTCTAGCGGCATATTCACGACGAAACCCGTTCGAACACCGCGGCCAGTCCCTGGCCGCCACCGATGCACATGGTTTCCAGGCCGTAGCGCGCCTGACGTCGTTGCAGTTCGCGCGCCAGCGTGGCCAGCATCCTGCCGCCGGTCGCGCCGACCGGGTGGCCGAGCGAGATCCCCGATCCGTGCACGTTGGTGCGCTCCCGATCCGATGCGGTGAATCCCCACTCCTGCATCACCGCGAGCGCTTGGGCCGCGAACGCCTCGTTGAGCTCGATGAGCTCGATGTCGCTGAATTGCAGCCCCGCTTTGGCCAGTGCAACCTCGGTGGCGGGCACCGGACCGATACCCATGACGTTGGGCGCCACGGCCGCAGCCCCCCACGACACCAGCCGGACCAGCGGCGTGAGCCCCAGCTCGGCAGCCTTCTGTGGAGTGGTCACCACGCACATCGACGCCGCGTCGTTTTGTCCGCTGGAGTTCCCGGCGGTCACCGTCGCGTCCGGATCATCTGCCAGCAGAACCGGTTTGAGCTTGCTCAGCGACGTGACCGACGTGTCGGCACGCGGATGTTCGTCGGTGTCGATGAGTTCCTCACCCTGGCGCGTGCGCACCGCGACCGGGATGATTTCCTCGGCCAGGATGCCGTCCTTCTGCGCGGCCAACGCTCGCCGGTGTGAGGTCACCGCGAGTTCGTCTTGCTCGGCGCGGGAAATGCTGTATTGCCGGCGCAAGTTCTCGGCGGTCTCCAACATGCCGCCGGGCACTGGGTGGTGACGGCCGCCGGCGGTCGTCCGCCCGCGAGCGAGCCCGTCATGCACCCGCACACCGCCGCGGGCGCCGCCCCAGCGCATGTCGGTGGAGTAGAACACCACATTGCTCATGCTCTCTGCGCCACCGGCGATTACGAGATCGTTGTCACCGCTGGCGACTTGCAGGCATGCCTGGATGACCGCTTGCAGCCCTGAGCCGCAGCGGCGGTCGACCTGCATGCCCGGCACCGTCACCGGCAGCCCGGCGTCGAGTGCCACCACCCGCCCGATCGCCGGTGCCTCGCTACTGGGATAGCAGTGCCCAAGGATGACGTCGTTGACGGCTTCGACTGGGATACCGGTTCGCTCCAGCAGCCCTGTCAGCGCGGCGACACCGAGGTCGACGGCGGTCAGCGATGTGAACATGCCGCCGTAGCGGCCGATCGGTGTCCGGACGGGGTCACAAATCACCGCTTCTCTCGGCGTGGTCACATGAATCGCCCGCCGGTTACGTCCAGCACGGTGCCTGTCATGTACGACGACAGGTCGGATGCCAAAAACAGCGCGACGTTGGCGACTTCGGCCGGCTCACCGGCGCGGCCCATCGGGACTTCAGATACCTTTGCATCCCAAATACGTTGCGGCATCGCTTCGGTCATCGCAGAGCGGATCAAACCGGGCGCAATCGCGTTTACCCGCACACCGAGGTGGGCGAGTTCCTTGGCGGCGGCCTTGGTCATTCCCACGATTCCGGCCTTGGCCGCCGAGTAGTTCGTCTGCCCGACCATCCCGACCTTGCCCGACAGCGACGACATATTCACGATCGCGCCGCGCTTGTTCTCTCGCATGATCGCCGCGGCCTTCCGGACGCCGTTCCAGGTTCCCTTCAGATGCACTGCGATGACTTGGTCGAACTGTTCCTCGGCCATCTTGCGCATCGTCGCATCGCGGGTGATCCCGGCGTTGTTGACCATGATGTCCAAGCCGCCGAACCGGTCGACGGCGGCGGCGAGCAGCGTGTCGACGTCGGCTGCGAGCGTGACATCGCAGCGCACCGCGAGCGCGACATCATCGCCGCCGAGCTGCTGGGCCGCCGCCTGCGTTGCCTCGAGGTTCACGTCGCCAAGCACGATGCGCGCACCCTCGGCGGCGAACCGCTCGGCGATCGCGAATCCCAGTCCCTGGGCACCACCGGTAACGATCGCGGTTTGACCGGTCAGCAATGACACCTGATCACCATCCTCTGCGTGCTCGACCCTGACATCTTCGCACATCATATTTCATATATGATCGCCATGGTTTGGGCGTCTGCCGTCGCCCAGAAGGGAGTGCGGACTTCATGGCCGCTGCCGCCGTCGACGACGACGATTTTCAGCAGATCCTTGCGCAGACTCGCCAATTCGTCCGCACCGCCGTCATCCCGCGCGAGCAGGACATCCTGACTACGGACCGGGTGCCCGACGACCTGCGCGAGCAGACCAAGAAGATGGGGCTGTTCGGATATGCCATCCCGCAGGAGTGGGGTGGACTCGGTTTGGACCTCGCCCAGGACGTCGAACTGGCGATGGAGTTGGGCTATACCTCGCTGGCGCTGCGCTCGATGTTCGGCACCAACAACGGCATCGCCGGCCAGGTCTTGGTCGGCTTTGGCACCGACGAGCAGAAGTCGCGCTGGCTGGCCGCGATGGCCTCCGGCGACGTCGTCGCCTCGTTCGCGCTGACCGAGGCCGGCGCCGGGTCCAACCCGGCCGGACTGCGCACCAAAGCCGTTCGCGAGGACGATGATTGGGTGATCTCCGGCGAGAAACGCTTCATCACCAATGCACCAGTGGCCGATCTGTTCGTGGTGTTCGCCCGCACCCGGGCCGCGGACGACGCGGGTCCGGGAATCGCAGTGTTCTTGGTTCCCGCGGATGCCGCGGGCGTCGAGGTCGGCGCCAAGGACGCGAAGATGGGCCAGGAAGGGGCGTGGACGTCCGACGTCCGCTTCACCGACGTCCGGGTACCCAGCGACGCGCTGGTCGGCGGTAGTGAGGATGTCGGCTACCGGGCGGCCATGACCTCATTGGCGCGCGGCCGGATCCACATCGCCGCGCTGGCGGTGGGAGCCGCGCAGCGGGCACTGGATGAATCGGTGACCTATGCGGCCACCGCCACCCAGGGCGGCACCCCGATCGGCAATTTTCAACTGGTGCAAGCGATGCTGGCCGACCAGCAGACCGGGGTGATGGCCGGGCGCGCGATGGTCCGTGAGGCTGCCCGGCTGTGGATCACCGACCAGGACCGCCGGATCGCACCGTCGGCGGCAAAGCTGTTCTGCACCGAAATGGCCGGCAAGGTTGCGGATTTAGCGGTGCAAGTCCACGGCGGCAGTGGCTACATGCGCGAAGTTCCGGTGGAACGGATCTACCGCGACGTTCGGCTGCTGCGACTCTATGAGGGGACCAGCGAGATTCAACGGCTGATCGTTGGGTCGAATCTGGTCAGGGCGGCATCGAAAGGACAACGAACATGAGCCGTCGGCTGACGGGCAAGGTGGCCTTCATTACCGGAGCGGCGCGGGGCCAAGGTCGCGCGCACGCCGTCCGGATGGCCCGCGAGGGCGCCGACATCATCGCCGTCGATGTCGCGGGCAAGCTGCCGTCGTGTGTGCCCTACGATTCGGCCACTCCGGAAGATCTCGCCGAAACGGTGCGCCTGGTGGAAGCCGTTGACCGGCGAATCATTGCCTCCAGCATCGACATTCGTGACTTCGACGGACTGCGCGAGGCAGTCCGCGACGGCGTGATGACGTTGGGACGACTGGATATCATCGTCGCCAACGCCGGTATTTCGGCCCCGCAGGCCTGGAACGACATCACCCCCGAATCGTTTCGGGATGTCATGGACGTCAACGTCACCGGCACCTGGAACACAGTGATGGCGGGCGCGCAATCGATTATTGACGGTGGCCGCGGTGGGTCGATCATCTTGATCAGTTCCGCGGCCGGGATGAAGATACAGCCGTTCATGGTGCACTACACGGCCAGCAAGCATGCCGTGACCGGGATGGCCCGCGCGTTCGCCGCCGAGCTGGGCAAGCATTCGATCCGGGTCAACAGCGTACATCCGGGACCGGTGAACACCCCGATGGGCAGCGGCGACATGGTCGCCGCGATCGCCAGTACCGCCGAAACCAATCCACAGCTGACCAATATGTTGACCCCGTTCCTGCCGAGTTGGGTGGCCGAGCCGGAAGACATTGCCGACGCGGTGTGCTGGCTGGCCAGCGATGAGTCACGCAACGTGACGGCAGCTCAGATCGCCGTCGACCAGGGCTCTACGCAGTACTGACCCCCACCACCCCTTCGGCGAACGTGCGTGTTTGTACGCCGACACGCCGGCAACGCCGGCATTCTGTGCACGCTCGCGCTGAAGGACGGTAAAGGTCCTAGCCGCCGATCAGGTCCAGCGTGCCGAGATCGCGGATCGCCTGGCAGCCGCGGCTCAGCATGGTCAGTACCATCTCGTCGCCGCGGTCGGTGGCCGTGGCGAACGCGAAGCCCAATGCGGAGATCAGCAGGGCTTGCGGCATGCCGAGTCGGTAGTCGCGCCAGCATGTTTCGCGGTCATAACCGGTGACGCCGTGACCGGTGAGCGTTCGATGGTATGCGTCAACAAGGTCTGTTTCGATCGCCGAACGTAGTTCGGGCTTGAGGCTGGTGGCGGTGAAGTAGGCCAGATCTCGCGCCGGGAGGCCGACGCCCAGTGTCTGCCAATCGACCACCGTGATGGTTTCGGCGTCGTAGTTGAACAGCATGTTGTCGAGTCGGTAGTCGCCGTGCAGCAGGGAGAAGCGGTGTTGTTCAGCGAGCAGCCAGGGCGTCACCAAACCCATGGTGGTTATGAAGGTTTCCCGGTCGGCCATGCTCATCCGGTCGCCGAGCTTGTCCAGCGTGATCTCAGCGCTCATCCGCGCGACTTCGCCCAGGCCGTTGGCCGAGGCTTCGTCGGGCCGGGCGAACGCAATGCCGGGGAAATCCAGCCAGACCGGATCACACCAGCTGGGGCCGTGCAGACCGGCCAACGCTCTGACGGCAAGCCGTGCTTCCTGCTCCTCACAGCCGGCGATTTGGTCACCCTGTACCGCCGGCGCCTGGTCGGCGAGCAGCAGCGCATACTCCATCGCGTCCTCGGTGATCGCGCAGTAGAAGCACTGCGGTACCGGCACCTCGACCCGGTCAGCCACCCCGGCGTAGAACGCGCATTCGCTGCGGTAGCCGATCGTCACCCGATCACGCACGGTGTCGTCCTGGGCGGGCAGTTTGATCACAAAGGTGGCCGGCAAACCGTCCGGATTGGCCGTGTAGCCGGCGGCCACCCGGTATGTCGCCCCGGTTTGCCCGGTGCCGATCGCCGTGACCTCGACCGTGGACACTGCGACGGCCGAGCCGCGATCGCTGAGGACTCCCGAGAGCCATTCGCGGGTGACGTCGGCCGGGTAACGCGGCATCGGTGCGCGTTCAGCCGCAAACTCTGGCAATGTGCCTCCCAACGACGGCGGTAACCGGACGATCCCGTCCGACTGACCTGCCAACTGTAAGCCATACGGCATCGGATGCGACCACGCTGCCGGACCTGCATCCGAGGCACATCGTTGCGCCGATCGCCCACCTACCAAAGAACCAAAACTTTGTCTGGCATCCGCTCCACGTTGCCATAATGGTGCGAAAGCGGGCGGGTACCGAACAAGCGGGGTATGGGTGTGAAGCGGCTCAACGGCATGGACGCAATGCTCCTTTACAGCGAAACGCCGAACCTACACACGCATACCTTGAAGGTCGCCGTTGTGAATACCGCGGACTACGGCGGCAAGTTCAGCTTCGAGCTAGTCCGTGAGACGCTGCGCAGCCGATTGCATCGCCTGGAACCGTTGCGCTACAAGCTGGTTGACATTCCGGGGCGGCTACATCATCCGATGTGGCTGGAAAATTGTGACGTCGACATCGACTATCACCTGCGACGGGTGGCAGTGCCCAGCCCGGGCGGTCGCCGCGAACTCGACCGCGTCGTCGGTGAGATCGCCAGCGCTCCGCTGGACCGCCGCCGTCCGTTGTGGGAGTTCCACTTCGCGGAGGGCATGGCCGATCACCGAATCGCTCTGATCGGAAAGATTCATCATGCCTTGGCGGACGGGGTGGCATCGGCGAATTTGCTCGCCCAAACGATGGATCTGGAAGGGCCCGTTGAGGACAAGCGCAATAGATACGATGTCTGTCTGCCGCCGTCAAAGCTGGAGCTTCTGCGGGCGGCTGCCCGCGACCATGTACAGCAAGCAGCCGAACTGCCGGCACTGATCAAGGACGCGTTTTCCGGCTTTCGGCGAGTGCGCCGTCGTTCACGAGAACGAGGCGAGCAAAAGGACCTGGCCAAACCGCTACAGGCGCCGCCCACCTTCGTCAATCATGTGGTGTCGCCCGCGCGCACTTTCGCCACCGGGACACTCTCGCTCGCCCAGGTGAGGGAGACCAGCAAACACCTGGGAATCACTATCAATGCCATTGTCCTGGCGATGGCAGCCGGAGCACTGCGGGAACTATTGTTGCGCTACGACGGCAGGGCCGACGACCCACTGATCGTCTCGGTGCTGGCGAGCACCGACAAATCAGTGGACCGGATAACCGGAAACGAACTGAGTGGTATGCCGGTATCGCTGCCCGTGCATATCGACGAGCCGCTGGAGCGATTGCGACTGGCGTCCTCTGCCGCCGCCATCGCCAAAGAAAATTACGAACTGCTCGGTCCGGATTTGTTCGGCCGGATGGTGACGTACCTGCCGCCCGCCGCTGCAACGCCGGCGTTCAGATGGTTGGCGAGGCGGGATGTCCGAAACAAGCTTTTCAACTTTCCGATCTCCAACGTGCCGGGACCGCGCGAACGCGGCCGCTTCGCCCGGGCTCCGGTCAGCGAGATTTATTCTGCTGGTCCGTTGCCGCCGGGCTGCGGTATCAACGTGACGGTGTGGAGCTACGTCGACCAGCTCAACATCTCGGTCATCGCCGACGACCACACCCTCGCCGATACTCATGAGGCGACGGATGCAATGATCCACGCTTTCTCCGAAATACGCAGTGCGGCCGGGCTTCCGAGCGAGCTAACCGAGGTCTGTACCGCCATGCCGCAAGTCACCGCCCTTTAGCACTCGTCGGGGCTCGGCATCACCGTCAACCGATTGTCTTCAGCCCAGCACCGGAAGCCGACGTTCGCGAGCCAGTTGGTCCAGTGCAGTCTGCATCACCGAACGAACATGGGTATCGATCACGTCGACCGCGGAGCCTTCGGCTTGCAGCGCAGCGACGTCGATCGGCTCGGATATTTGAGCCGTTATCTTGGTCGGCAACGGAATATTCACCGGAAGCAGCGCACTAAGCCCGAACGGGAAACCCAGGGTGACTGGCAAAATATCCGACCGAAAACGGGTGAGACCAAACTTTTTGGCTAGCCACGTTCCACGGGTCAAGAACAACTGGCTTTCCTGGCCGCCAATCGACACAACCGGTACGACCGGCGCCCCGGCTTCGATCGCGGTCTTGAGGTATCCGGTACGGCCGTTGAAGTCTATGACATTCGCAGTCAACGTCGGCCGGTAAGCGTCGTATACGCCGCCGGGGAAAGTCAGTACTATCCCACCCGACCGTAGCGCCCTGACCGCGGTTTGCCTGTCGGCACGAATAACGCCCAGGCGCGCCAGGCAATCCCCCAGAGGTCCGACGAACAATCCGTCGTGACCGAGCGTATAGAGCGGACGACCATAACCCAACTTGTTGTAGAAGGCTGAGGCGAAGATCAGTACATCAGGTGTCAGCATGCCACCCGAGTGGTTGGATACCACTAGCGCACCGCCGTTGGGCGGCAACGATTCTAGGCCGCGTACGTTTGGGCGAAACCAATACTTGGCTATGGTTCCCGTGGCATTGACGAACCGCTGGGTGAAGCCACGGTCCCACCTGAGGAACTCGTAACTGTTCGAGTGATCTGCGCTCACCGGACCGGATCGAATTCGAGGTGCAGTTCGGTCAGTCCCCGCATTTGCCAGGTTGGCTCGTAGCTGTAGCGGCGGGCGTCCGACGGGCCGTGCGACGCCTCGCAGATGGTGATATCGGACATCCGGTCGAGGATGCGGTTGAGCGAAATCTGTCCCTCGGCGCGGGCCAGCGGTGCGCCGGGACAAGAGTGGTTGCCGCGCCCGAAGGCCACGTGCTCGCGCACGTTGGGGCGGTCGAGCCGGAAGCGGTCGGGTTCCTCGAACTTCCGCGCGTCGCGGTTGCTGGCCCCAGGCAGCAACATCACGGTGCAACCGGCAGGAATGGGAACATCACCGATCGTCGTCGAGGTGCGTGCCATGCGGAAGTGAGACTTGACCGGGCTTTCCATCCGCAGTGTCTCCTCGATGAAGGCCGGAATGCGATCGCGTTCGGTCCGCAGCTGCGTTTGGAGCTCGGGATGTTCAGCGATCGTCTTCATCCCGAAGCTGAGTAATTTCGTCGTTGTTTCCTGTCCGGCCGCAAACAGGAACGTGGCGAGCCGAACCACGTCGATGATGTCGGGGGTTGAGCCGTCCGGATATTTCGCGAGGGCCAGCTGCGTCAGCACGTCCTCACGTGGCTCGCGCCGTCGTTCGGTGATGTGGGCAGAGAACTTATCGTCGAGCCACTCCAACGGATTGTGGGCACGTGTCACCGAATCGTCCTCGATGCCACCGGAAAACTGGCCGGAAAACACGGCTCGGAATTCTTCGTGGTCTTCTGCCGGGACTCCGAGTAGATCGGCAATGACCAGCCCCGAGAACGGCCTGGCGTAGTCGTCGAGGAACTCGCACTTGCCGCGGAACACGAATTCGTCAAGCTGCTCGTCGGCAAGCCGCCACATGAAGTCTTCGTTTTCCTTGAGCCGCTTCGGAGTTAACAGACGGCTGAGCAGTCCGCGGGTCCGCGTGTGATGCGGTGGGTCTTGGGTGACGATGTGTTCGCTCATCGGGATTTGCGAACGGTGTTGCTCGATGAGCGCACTGATGTCGTCGCCCTCAGGTTCGAAGGGCAGGCCGGAAAAGGGCCCGGCGACCGACACACATGCCGAGAATGCCGGGTCCTTGTACACCGAGAGGGCATCGGCATGTCCGGTCACGGCCACCACGTCGTGTTGTGAATCCCGCCGCACCGGGCACTGCGCGCGAAGAAAGTCGAAATATGGGTAAGGGTCCGGGATCAACGATGGGTCGGAGAAGTAATCGAGTGTTTCGAAGTCGCGCACGGTGGCCTCCACAGACTCGTATGGCACCGCACACGCGGTGACCCCACAGTCGCACTCTATGTTGGAACAAATATTAGGTCAAGTCGTGCGGCGGTGTCCAACTGGTTCGCTACTGCACGACCGTCGTGGTGTCGGCTACCCGCGCGTTGGTGGGATCCATGATGGTGTCCAGGTTGTGCGCGATATCTTCGGCCGTGAGCCACGACTTGGTCAGCCCCTGCGTGTGCACCACGGCGATACGAGCGACCGAGCCCATGCCCGCCTGCAGGACCTCGCCGTTGAGGGGGCACGACTCGTGCGCCAAGAAGGCAGCCGCCGGGGCGCACATTTCTGGAGGCATGCTGGCGTTGATTTCCTCCATGACCTCTTTGGGCATGTCCAGAACGGCCGACAACCGCTCGGAGTGTGAGGCCGACATCCGGGTATAGGCCCGCGGCGCAACGGCATTGACTCGGATTCCGTGGGCAAGGCCCTCGGTGGCCAGATTGCGGGTGAGGCCGAACACCGCTCCCTTGGCCGCGCCGTAACTGGTCAGCTCGGGAATGCCGCCCAGCATGGCCTCGGAGACGGTGTTGACGATGCGGCCGTATCCCGCGCCGACGAAGTGCGGCCATGCGGCCCGGCTGACGAACAGTGTGCCAAAATAGTGCACGTCGAGCATGGCGCGGTGTTGCTCGATGGAGAGTTCGTCGAAGGCGCCGGGGTCGTGGATGCCCGCGTTGTTGATGACCGCATCGAGGCGTCCAAATGCGTCGATCGCGGTATCGACGATGCGCTGTGCGCCGCGCTCCTCGGCCACCGATGCATGGCATGCCACCGCGCGTCCACCGTGGTCGTTGATCGCGTCAACGACGTCCTCGGCCGGTGCCGGCGACGCCCCGCCGCCGCCAATCCCGACGCCGTAATCGGCGACCACGACGCGAGCACCCTTGGCGGCCAGCAGTAACGCGTGACTTCGCCCTATCCCGCGACCGGCTCCGGTCACGACGACCACGCGGTCGTCAAAGCGCAACTCCGTCACCACATCACCGAGGGCATCGACGTCATCGAGATCGTCAAACCGCTGCACTGGTGGCCTCCCTCAGCCCGCGGGATACCCCACCGACTTGACTTCGGTGTACTGGTCGAATCCGGCCACACCGTTCTGGCGGCCCACCCCGCTGTACTTGTATCCGCCGAACGGTGTATCGGCTCCGTAGGGGGCGCCACCGTTGACGCCCATGAAGCCGGCCCGGATCCGCCGGGCCACCGCCAGCGAATGCTCCAGCGAGCCCGACATCACATTGCCCGCCAATCCGTATGCACTGTCATTGGCGATTCGGATCGCGTCCTCCTCGTCGTCGAACGGTATGACGGCCAGCACCGGGCCGAAAATCTCCTCCTGCGCGATCGTCATCGAGTTGTCCACGTCAGTGAAAAGTGTTGGCCGAACAAAGAATCCCCTATCGAAGCCGGTGGGCGCATCCGGTCCACCGACCAGTGCGGTGGCACCCTCTTCGACGCCCTTCTTGATGTAACCCATCACCCGATCGCGCTGCACCTCCGAGATCACCGGACCGCACAGGGTCCCGGGGTCCTGCGGGTCGCCGCACGTGACGTTCTCGTAGATGCTCTTCAGGATCGCCACGCCCTCGTCGTAGCGAGACCGCGGCAGCAGCATCCGGGTCGGGTTCGCACAGCCCTGCCCGGCGTGCATACACGGCGCAATACCGATCGCGCATGCCATACCGAAGTCGGCGTCCTCCAAGACGATGGTGGCCGACTTGCCGCCGAGCTCGAGGAACAGCCGCTTCATCGTGGCGGCGCCCTTCTCCATGATCCGCTTGCCGACCACCGTCGAGCCGGTGAACGAGATCAGGTCGACCTTCGGCGATAGCGTGAGCTCCTCGCCCACAAAGTGATCCGACGCGGTGACGACGTTGACCACACCGGCGGGAATATCGGTCTTTTCGGCGATCAGCCGGCCCAACCGGGTCGCGTTGAACGGCGTGTTCGGCGCCGGCTTGAGCACCACGGTGTTGCCGGTAGCCAGCGCCTGGCCAAGCTTGTTGATCGTGACCTCGAAGGGGAAGTTCCACGGCACAATTGCGCCGACCACGCCTACCGGCTCCCGCCATACTTTGCGCGACGTCAACGTGCCGGTGAGGCTGATCGTCTTGTCGCCGAGGTCGGTTTCCCACGGGTATTCGTCGATCAACTTCGCGGGATAGCGCAGCCCGTCTTCCAGCGGGGCGTCCAGCTGCGGACCGAAGGTTATTGCCCGCGGCGAACCGACCTCGAGAATGAGCTCCTCGCGCAGCTCTTCCCGCTCGGCGTCGATCGCGTCGTGAAGCTGCAACAGGCAACGCTGCCGCAACTTGTGGTCGGTGGACCAATCGGTTTCATCGAACGCCCGCCGGGCGGCGTCGATCGCCCGGTGCATATCTTCCTTCGACGCGTCGGCAACCTCGCCGATGACCTCTTCGGTCGCGGGGTTGATATTGGCGAACGTGCCCGCGCTACCCTCGACCAGCTTGCCGTCAATCATCATCTTCGATTCGAAACGAATCGTGGGGGTCTCAGCCATTTTTCTCCGTCTCCTGGGTTGTCAGGGCGCCGAACCGGGGTTGTCCCATCATCAAACGGGTCATGTGATGAAGTCCAGCGGCAGGTAGTAGCCGGTTGGCGAGCAACAGCATCCGTGCATCGGGCCCCACTGAGCGCCGGACGAACGGCGCACGCGCTTCGAGAGCTTTGGCCAGCCCTGCCGCGAAGCGCTCCGGCGGTCGCGCGGCGAGCTTCATCGCCAATCGGCCCCGCCGGTCGATGGTGGCGTGTTGACGCGCATAGGGCCCCTCGAGGTCACGGCAATCCGTCGTGCCTGCGTCGGTGATGATCTCAGTGTCGTAGGTCCCGGTGACCAGGATTGTCACCCCCAGGCCGAATGGCGCGATCTCACCGGAAAGGGACTCGCCCCACCGCTCCAGGGCCCCCTTGGCTGCGGAATATGCGGCCGTCGACGGCATGCCTCGCACCCCGCCCTGGCTCGAAACCATGACGATTCGCCCTCGGCCGGCGGCACGCATTGCCGGTAGCAGCGCGTTCGTCAAAGCTACCGGCCCAAAAATGGTGGTCTGAAACATCCGCTCCCACAGGGTACTCGGCGTTTCCTCAGCCATCCCGGCGGCAGAGATCCCGGCATTGTGCACCACCGCGTAGGGCGCGCCAACGGCTCCTTGGATCATCTTGGCGGCGGCAGCGACCGATGCGGAGTCGGTCAGGTCCAGTGGGATCCCGATCATCCGCGAGTCGTCGTCGCGCGCACCGGTGGCTTCACGTAGCCGCAACAATCCCGGCTCGGGGTTACGCATTGCGGCCACGACGCGCCATCCCCGCCGATACAGATGGACCGCGGAGGCAAACCCGAGTCCGCGTGACGCACCGGTGATGACGACGCCGCGCGGCTCACCCATTGCCCGGCCCGCACCGTCCGTCGTCGGCCGGTGGTTGGACCTCCGGCCGCCCGTTCGGCTGACCGCTCAGCCAGGTCGACCAGATCCCCACCGAATACGGGCCAGGCTGGCCCTCCTTCTCGTAAAAGCCCTGGGGATCATAGATTTTGGCTTCCGGGTACGGCCACGCGCAGGCGACCGTGCGTGACAGGTGGGTCATTTTGACCAAGGCGAACGTCCCGCCATAGCAGAAGTAGCCGAGGTTGATCAGAACCAGCATCACCGCGAACATGCCGAGGGTAGGACGGCTGGCGAAGATCTTCGCCCGTTGCGCCAGCTTCTCGGCCACCGTGCGGCCGGTGTCGTCGCGGTACAGCAGCACCCCGGCCGGCACCATCACGAAGTTGACCGCCAATATCTCGAAGATGAACGGGAACTGGTGCGTCTGGCCGACGAAGATCGACCCGATCGGGACCTGGGAATAGATGTACATCCCGGTTTGAACCAGCGTGATCTCCAGTGCCGCGTCCAGGAGCATGCCGAACGGAAGGATGCAGATCGACAGGCTGATCAGCGGGTGGCGCCACACGAAGGAGTCGGCAGGCCGGCGCGCCTGGATCCGGCGCAGCAACCAGATGCCCGGGAAATACGGAGCGAGATAGAACATGATGTAGCCCAGGACCACAAACGGCTCGACTGTTGGCGAGAGCGATACCAGGGGCCAGTCCTCGGGCAGGTGATGTAACTCCGGGTTGTAGACCGCGAACGGCGCCCAGTTCATGATCGGGTCCTGCCAGACGATCAACGTCGTGACGATTCCCATCAACAACACCGGGTGATACGGGTGCCGGCGCCACACCACCACATAGGTGACCGTGATGAGGACCATCACGACGATCGTGAAGGCCTCCAGGATGCCGAGCCAATGCTCGAACCCGAACAAAACCGGCACCGGCCGCGGCGGCGGCGACGCGGTGACCTCCGGGTTGCGGACCCGGTCGGACGTCAGGCCGGTGCGGGCATTGGCGAGGAAGAAGACGAGCACGCCGACCGCGGCGGTCACCCATACCCAGATCCACGGCGATCCCTGTCGCTGTGCGGGGGGCGGCGTTCCCGTGGTCGGCGTTGTTTTTTCTGCGGTCATCGGTTATTCCTCTCCGAAACGGTCGAAAAGATGTGAGTTGACGCCGTCGGCGTCGAGTTGGCGGGCCACCGGATAGCCGATTTTGATCGGTTCCGCGGCGCTCTCGTAGGACACCTCACCACCCGCTTACCGTGCGACCTAAAATTTGTTCAGACCCTAACGTGCCGCCTGTTCATCGTCAATCGTCGTGGCGGGCTACGGGCCGGAATCACCTAGGTCTTGTTGCGCTGCAACAAGCTAGTGGCGGCCGACTCCGATCAGGCCGCTCGTCGCCACCCGGACGGAGTTCTTCGTCGGCCGGACTACCGCCGCATTCAGCAGTTTCACACTGCCCGGTGACGGGGCTACCTTCTGGTAGCGTTTTACCAAACATTCGGTCGCTCGGCTTGGCCCGACCGGCGTTGGGGCAACCACTGTGGACTGCCGGGGCAGACCCGGGATAGGAGCTGAGACCCGTGGAGGTGTCATGGTGGGCTCGCCCATGACACCAAAGCTGCGCCAGACCCAGCCGGGAGCTTCCAGCCAGACCACCGGTGGCGCCTACGAGGACGGGACGCGCCGAACCGAGATCCTGCAGACCGCGGAATCGTTGATCGCCTCCTCCGGCCTGCGCACCTCGCTGCAAGAGATTGCCGATGCTGCCGGCATTCTCCCGGGAAGCTTGTACCACCATTTCGAATCCAAGGAAGCGATTCTCGTCGAGCTTGTCCGGCGGTATTACGCCGATCTGGAACGCATCGGCGAGATTGGCCACGAAAAATTGGACGACAGCTCGCGGCCGGCCGCTGCGGCGATCATCGACCTGGGATCGGCCATCGCGCGGTGCGCCGTGGCGCATCGTGCCGCACTGCAGATGTCGTTCTACGAGGCGCCGAGCGCGAATGCGGAGCTGGTCGAATTGCTCCAACATCCGCCCGACGCGGTCCAACAGGCGATGCTGCAGACACTGCGTGCAGGCAGGTGGAGCGGTTACATCCGGGCGGATATCGATCTATCTACGTTGGCGGACCGGATCTGTCAGTCCATGATGCACGTCGGCCTCGATGTCATCCGGCATACCGCCGCAGCCGATCAGGCTGCTGCACTGTTGTGCCGGATCATGTTGGACGGGCTGGCCGATCAACCGCGCAGTGACGAAGAATTGGATCGTTCCGGCGCCTTCGTCGCTGCCGAGGCCGCGATCAAAACGTGGGCCGACGACCCTGATTCTGGGATCAACGACAAGGCGGCGCATGTCCGTGCGGTGGCTCGAGCCGAGTTCGGCCGCAAGGGATACGAGGTCACCACTATCCGGGATATCGCATCGGCAGCAGGCCTGGGGACCGGCACGGTCTATCGACTGATCGGCTCGAAGGATGAACTCCTCGGGTCGATCATGGAGTCGTTTGGCAAGAAAGCCGGCGGCGGTTTTGCCGCCGTTCTCCGGTCGGACGCCACGCCCACGGAGAAGCTGGATGCCCTGACCTGGATCAATATCAACGCGTTGGACCAGTTTCCCGACGAGTGGAAGATTCAGCTGGCATGGATGCGGCAGTCCCCACCCGATACGCCCAATCCCGGGTTGTTGTTCACCATGCGGATGCGGCAACTGAAATCACTGCTTTCCGAGGGGATGCGGTCAGGAGACATCCGCATCGACACGCCCTCCATCGAGATGCTGGCGCGGTGCGTGATGGATGTCCTGTGGATGCCGGAAAACATCGTGCGCGCTAAAGGGACGGGCGCGGCGTTGATCAACGCCCGTGACACAGTGGTGCGCGGTGTTGCCCACCGCGACGCCAGTAACTAGCGTCATCCGGCGGCCGGCGTAGGCGCGCTCAACTATTGAACCAAATATATGTTCTCCGTAGAGTGCTTGCAGGTTGCAGTTCCCCCGGAAGGAGAACAATGTCCGGTATCGAGCAGTTCCGATACGACGGCAAGCGGGTACTGGTCGTCGGCGGCGCCACTGGCATGGGCGCTGCGACAGCTAAGACCGCGGCGGCGCTTGGCGCCGAAGTAGTAGTCATGGACTGTGTGCCGGTGACTTACCAGGCGGCACAAACAGTAACAGTCGACCTGACCGACCGGGCCTCGATTGACCGCGCACTCGACGAGATGAGCGGACCGGTCGATGCCATCTTTTCAGCCGCGGGTATTGCTGACGGGCCAAAACTGATGCGGGTCAACTTTATTGGGCATCGTCATCTGATCCAACGGCTGCTAGACGGTGACCGGTTACGCCGGGGCTCGGCGATCTGTTTCATCTCTTCGGTAGCCGGTATGGGATGGGAGAACGACTTGCCCCTCCTCCAGGAGTTCTTGGCAACTCCCGATTACGAGACTGCCGATGCGTGGGTCTCGGCGCACGAAGCCGAAGGCATCATCCACTACGGCTTCAGCAAAAAAGCCATCAATGCCTACGTGGCGACGCAGGCCTACTCGCTGTTGAAGAAGGGTGTGCGCATCAACGCGATCTGTCCGGGCCCGACGGATACGCCGCTGGCCCGCGCCAACGCCGATCTGTGGCTGACGTTCGCCCAGGATTACCGAGACGAAACCGGTTGCCAAGTCCACACGCCAGATCAAATGGCCAACGCGATGGCTTTTCTCAATAGCGACGCAGCCTGCGGTATCAGCGGCATAACTCTGCTCGTCGACAACGGACACGTGATGTCGTCGCTGACCGGTGCATTTCCGCCGGGCAAGCCCATCATGGACTTGATCATGGGCCGGGTGACGCTCGCCTAGAGCGCGTGGCGCGGCAGGGTGATCGGCAGATCAAGCGAACTCAGCAGCCCTGCCGGCGCATCCACGACATAGGGGATGGCATTGACGACCCGCATTGCGGTGGCCGCCATCGCGCCTCGACCGGCGCCGTGTCCCTCAGCCTCGCCGAGCGTCATCGAGCAGTGGATGTCGGGGTCGCCCTCGATGTCGACGCGGTAGGTGGCGTCGCAGTCGGAGTGCAGCCAATCCGGGGCCACGTCGCGGGCCATCCGGATGATGTGCTCGACCACGATCGCTTCGCGGCCATCGACGACACCAGCGGCACGGGTGCTCACCGCGCCGCAAGTTCCGGCTGCAATCGTCCCGAACGCGACCTCGATGTCGCGGTCGGTCAGCCGACGGTCGAGTGTGCCACGGATCTCTCGCACTTCGACCCCCAAGCCCTCTGCTATTAGGTGAATCGGTGCGTTCCAAGCCATCTCGATGAATCCCGGAGTGCTCAGCATCGGCTCGAAGTCGAGCGGACGGCCAAATCCCATCCCGTCCATCATGACGCTGGCCACCGGGTAATGGTCGTTGAGCGCAACCTCGGTGACCCTCAATTGGCGAATCGTTTTCGATTGGGTCGAGAGCACCAGCGCGAGTTGATCCGAACCGAACCCGGGAAAGATGCCCGACGCGTAGAACGAGACACTTCCCGATTTGGCGGCCGACGCGAGCTGATGCCGCCACTCGCCGTGGAAGTAGGCGGGCGGGTAGACCAGGCTGGTGGATGTCGTGGAGACTACGTTGATTCCGGCCTCGAGCAATCTCAGGTAGTCGGGGACCGCTCCGGCGTCGCGCTGTGGGCCGTTGGCGGTGTATACGACACAGTCCGGGCGCAGCGCGATAAGCGCATCGGCGTCATGGGTTGCCGCCAAGCCGATGGGAGCGCCACCGGCGAGCTGACCCGCATCGCGGCCGTCCTTGTCGGGCGAATGTACCCAGACGCCAACGAGTTCGAGGTCGGAGCGTCGTCGAATGGCATCGATGGCGATCGTACCGACGCCGCCCGTCGCCCACACGACGACTCGAATTGGTTTCGCGGCCATGATTCTCCTCAGTCAGTATCGGTATTCGCGTGCGCGTCCGCGGCGGCTGCGACGGCGCGCTCGAGGTAGGGCCAGGCGAGGTCTGGCGGCAGCCCGGCGCATAGCGGCAGTAGCGGCAAACTCCGACCGCCGCGGACGTAGTCGGTCGCCTCGTCCGAGGTGAAAACGCGATACGGGCCCGGTGCTTCACGCAATTGAGCGACGTTTGTCGCGCGCGAAATGCTGGCCACCGTTACGTCGCCGTGCCGGTAGGCTGCTGCGGTCATCGCATCGTGCAACAGATGGGGGCCGAGCTCGTTCCATGCCCGCTCGGGGTCGTCTGCGACGAACACCGTTGTGGGCACGCTGCCGTCGGGAAACTGCGACAACCCTGGTTCGTTCCCATGAGCGCGGCACGCCGACTCGTAGAACTCTTTGAGGCCCGGCGGGTTTGTCTGCGCGATAAAACCCAACCCGTGCCTGGCCGCCCGCTGGGCCGCCGCCCGGCTGCCACCGGCGATCATGATGAGCGGGCCGCCGCTTGTCGCGCACGGCGGCGTGACGTGAATGCGCCGACCTCCGCGGGTGACGGCGCCGCCGCGAAGTAGTTCCAGCAGCAGCGCGAGCCGCTCGTCGGCCAGCCGTCCGCGCTCCCGCATGTCGACGCCGAAGTGCTCGTATTCCTGGCTACGGTGGCCGATACCGAAGGCGTAGGAGACGCGTCCGTTGCTGATGATGTCCAACACGCACATTTCTTCGGCCAGCCGGACCGGATCCCAGAATGGAATGACTACTGCCGCAAGCATTATGACCAGCCGCGTAGTGCGGGCGGCAATCGCCGATGCGAGGATCAGCGGAGCGGGCAGATGGCCGTCGTCGGCGCCATGATGCTCGGACAGGACTGCCGCGATCGCCCCGCGGGTTTCCGCCCACGAACACATCTCGATTGCCGTGGCATAGAGGTCGCTCGTCGATGCCCCGATATCCGGTGCCCGCATATCGAATCTCAGCGTGAACATCAATGCCGCTTCTCGGACCGATGCTGCGTCAAGCATCCACTCCTCCAGGTTTGGTCCACGGAGCCCGTAAACCACGCAGACTATAACCTAATGTTTGTTCCCATCGAAAGTGCGCTGCGGGGACGCGGGATTTCGTTTCGAACCTTGAGAGGAGCCCGTCGCAGTAAGCTTCAATTTTCGACCGCAGCGATTTGTCGCGGATGGGGGAAGGAAGGTGGCCGGTGAGAATCTGTTTCGTCGCCACCGTGCTGGCAGCTTCAGTACTGGCGGCGGGCGCTGCGGGATGCACGCCCCATTCCGAATCGGTGCACCAGAAGACCGCTCGGGTGACGATCAACGGCCATACCCGTACCTCGCATGCTGTCTCCTGTAGCCAGGTGCAATGGTTGTTGACCGCTGACATCGGCGCTGCGCCCGCCCGCGTACAGGCGGTCATCGATTTGGGTCAGAAAAATCCCACGCCCGAGTCCGTCCACATCGATAACTTCGAGGGCTTTACCGGGGTCGCCGACGCCGGCATCGGCAAGGCGAAGGCCGTTTTCTCCCGTGATACGTACACCATCACCGGCACCGCTCAAGGCACCGACCCCGACAATCCCGATACGCCGGCAACCGCTGACTTCAAGATCGAAGTGAGCTGTTGACTAACCGGCTGTGACCCGCCACTCGGCAGCATCGTGCTGCTGTTGCCAAAACTCACTGAAACGTCCGTCCGCGGAACGCAATTCGTCGATGCTGCCATCCTCCACCACTCGACCGTTTTCCAGAAACAGCACCCGGTCGGCATGACAAACGCTCGCCAACCGGTGGGCCACGATCACCCCGGTGCGCGCAAGCGGATCGACGGTGAGGGCGTCGACCACCGCTGCCTCGTTCTCGGTGTCCAGAGCACTGGTCGCCTCGTCGACCAGCAGGACAGGGGCGGATTTCAGCAGAGCCCGTGCGATGCTGACCCGCTGGCGCTCGCCGCCGGACAGCGCCGAACCGGCCTCCCCCACGACCGTTTCAGCGCCATCGGGCAACCTGCCGTTGAGCTCGTCGACGCGCGCCAGCTCTACCGCCCGCGCATACGCTTCGTCGGGGGCAACAGGGTTTCCGGCAAGGACGTTTTCGCGGATCGTGCCGTGGAACAGATACGGATGCTGAAACACCACACTGGTTGTCGCGCGCCGCGCTTCGGCATCCAGCGTCAGGGCGTCGACGCCGTCGATGAGGACCCGACCTCGTACCGGCTCGTGCAAGCCGGCGATCAGCGCCAAGATCGTGCTCTTGCCCGATCCGGAGGGCCCGACAATCGCGGTCGTGGTCCCCGGCTCGAGTACAAAGCTGACCCCGTCGATCACCGCTCCCCCGCCACTGCCGTAGCCGAAGGTGACGTTGTCGAACTCGATGCGCGGCGCCGCCCTGCCGGACAGCGTTTCGGTTCCGGCACCCATGACCGGTGCGGTGAGCACCGCACGGATGCGGTCGAGAGTAAAGCGGGTGCTCTCAAGGGCTGGCGCCAACTCGCTGATGGTGGTGAACGGCTCCAGGTAGCGCGCGATCACGACGATCAGGGCGATGGACTCGGGCACGGACAGCGTGCCGGTCACCGTGAGCGCCGTGGTCGCGCTCGCCAGCAGGAGCAGCGCCAATTGGCTGGCCAGACTGAACAGCAGCTGCCCTGGAATCTGCATCAGCAGCAACCGCATTGCCGTTCCGTGCTGGGCAGCCAGCGCGTCGCCGACCAGGCTTCGCGCCGGCTCGACGCGTCGCGCGGCTCGCAGTGCCTGCTGGGTTCGGGCGAACTCGATGATTCGCTCGGTCAGCGCGGTGTTGGCCTCGCCGGCGGCGGTATCGGCGCGACGGGCGAGGCGTGCTGAGGCACCCAATGCGCCCAGCAGCAACGGCACGCCGCCCAGGGCGGCCACCGCCAGCTGCCACGAAATCGGCAGCAGGGCAACGGCGATAACGGCGGGCAGCAGGATCGCGGTGACCAGTGGCGTCAGCAGATTGACAACCAGACCGACGAGTTCCGGACCGGTTGCGGCGATCGCCTGGCGCGCCGTCGCGGTGTTCTCGGCGGTGAACCAATCCAGCCGGACATCTGGAAGCCGCTCCGCCACATCATGCTGGGTGTGATCAAGCACCGCGAAACCCAGATCGAAACCGATCCGCGCGGTCGCGGTGTCAACCAACCATCCGGCCACCGTCGCGGCGCTGAGCCAGCCCAGCCACACCAGCGCGCGTTGCGGGGCGTCGCTGAATAATGCGCCCACCAGCGGGACCAACAACACCGTTCCCGCTGCCCGTACCGCGACGGAGACCAGCGCCAGCACCGTGTAGGTGATCACGTTGGCACGCCGATCTTCCGGAACGAGGCGTATCCACGTGCGGATCATCGCGCTACCTCCTGAACGGCTGTGTCAGCGATCGGGTCGCGGCGACCGCTATCCCAAAGTCGGCGGTAGCGGCCGTCCGTGGCGAGCAACTCGTCATGGGTGCCGCGTTCAGCGACCCGGCCCTGGTCGAGCACGACGATCTGGTCGGCTGCGGTGACGGTGTGTAGTCGATGGGCGATCACTAGAACGGTGCGTTCCCGGGTCAGCCGGTTGAGCGCTTGCTGGACAAGGTATTCCGATTCCGGGTCGGCGAATGCCGTAGCCTCGTCGAGGATCAGGATAGGAGTATCCGCGAGTATCGCGCGGGCAATGCTGAGCCGCTGCCGTTCGCCCCCCGACAGCTCGCAGCCCGCGCCGAGCACGGTGTCGTAGCCGTCCGGCAATTGCAGGATCCGCTCGTGAATTTGCGCCTCACGAGCCGCGGCCTCCACCTGTGGGGCGGTGGCGTCGGGAACGGCCAGCGCGATGTTCTCGGCGACGGTGCCATGCACGAGCTGAGTTTCCTGCAATACAAACCCGACTCGGGTGTAGAGCTCGTCGGCGCTCAATGACCGAATATCCTGCCCACCAATGTAGATCGCACCGCGATCGATATCGTGGAACCTGGCCACCAGGGCGGCCAGCGTCGACTTCCCAGACCCAGATGGGCCGACAAGAGCGGTAACCGTGCCGGGCCGCAACGTCAGCGATACGTCCTTGAGGACCGGAACGCCTGGCCGGTAGCCGAAGCTGACCCGGTCGATCACCACCGTCCCGGCCGACTCACCGTCCGAGGCGTCGCGCGCTTGATCTAGCACGCTGAGGTCGGGCTCGTCCAGGGCGATCTGGAGCCGGCGAGCGGCCGAGAGCCCGGCGCCGATGCCGCCGATCCCATATGCGATCCCGAGCAGTCGGGCACCGAATGTGGTTCCCAACAACAAGAACGGCAACAGGTTTACCGGATCCATCTTGCCCGCGACGACCAGCGGGGTGCCGGTCACCGCGATCAGCCACAGGAATGTCGACGGGCGGGTGGCCAGATCCATCAAGGTTTTCTTGCCGACGAGGGGACGCTGCCAGGTGACCAGGAATTCGATGTACTCCTCCAACCGGCCGCGGAAATTCGAGGCGGCGGCACCGCCGAAGACCCGAATCACCGGCTGACCCTCGAGGTACGCAGCGGCTTCGCCGCTCATCTTCTCGGCCCATCGCTGGGATTGAACGATGCGCGGACCGGACTGAACCGTGATCACTGAGGTCAGCACCATGTAGACCAGAACAGGCCCAAATAAGACGAGGGCTATCCGCCAGTCGACCACGAATAGGTAGACCAGCACGGCGACCGGCGCGATGACTGCGGCGACCGCGTCCGGAATAGCATGCGTCACCAGGTAATGCAGCGACAGGGTATCGTCTTGCACCAGTTGTTTGATTGAGCCCGACCCTCGTGCTGTGAACCAGCCCAGCGGCAGCCGGGACAGCTTGCTCAGCAGTCGCGAGCGCAAGTCGCTGGTGAATCGTGCGTCGACAACGTGCAGCCATAACGTCAGCGCGGCGCCCAGAATGGTACTCACCCCGAGCAACGTGACAGCCGCGATGCCGAGCGTCCACAACCGGGACGCCTCGGCGCCCGACACCAAAAGCCGTGCCAATTCGACCAGCAGCACGAAGGGCGCGAGCTGCAGCAGCGTTAGCACTGCCTGCAGTACACCGGAGAGAATCAGCGCCGGGCGCAACGGCGCAAGCATCCGGCCGGCCGCCTGGGCGCGCCAGCTGCCACGTGATCCCGTGGCGGCGGCATCGGGTACCGGTTTTGTCGGCACCTGCTGTACTGCAATGCCTTCCGGCTGGCTTTCCGCCGACGTCGGCGGCTCGTCGCCGCGGCGGGCGCCCATCTCCCGCCCCGCGCTCCAGTAGGCCTGAGCGTGTATCTCGGACTTGGGGAAACCGAATTCGTCACGCAGTCGTTTGCGGACATGCTTGAGTGTCGTGGCCTCCGGTGTCGTCCAGGCATACCAGTTCGACCAGTCTCGGCTCTCGAATAGCGCGGCCAGCGATTGCTCGTTACGTCGTGCGGCCCAGTGCACGCGCAGCCGAGGATGCTGCGCGAGCGGGATCAGCGTGTCGTTGTCGTCGTGTTGCTCGAGGTACAGTTCGATCGGAATATCCTCTGGGACAGTTCCGATGATTCCGTTGATCCCAGGAATTGATGCAGCGTCGCCGATCAACAGATAGCCTGCCGGCTGCTCGCCGGGTATGTCGAACCGCGACGAGCCCATCAGCGACATCACCGCGATCGTGGCGCCCGGTTCGACGGTGCGTGCCCAAGTCGACGCCGGACCGGCGGGGTCATGCAGCACGACGTCGACCGCGAAACGGCCAGCGTCGGGGTCGGCCTCGGAGATGGTGTAGGCGCGTTGGAACTCAGTGTTGGACCCGTCCGGATCGGGAAACCAAAACCGCAGCCACGCTGCGGGTTCAGCCATCACCTCATCGAACAAAGTGGGTGAGGCCATGCGTACCCGTACGAAATGTGGTGCAATCCGGACGGTTTCGAGCACCGTTGCCATGTGATCGTGCGCGCCGAAGCTCCGCAAGACTACACCCTGGAACCCGCGTGCCATCAGCGGTCCTTTCCCGCGGCGGATTCCGCCACGACTTCGGCGATCGGACGCCCCGGTGGAATCGACGCGATCAGACCCCGGATCGAAGCGGCCAGCAAAAGCCGCACGAACTCTGTACTCGACAGCTCCGGCAACGAGACGTGGGCCGGACCAAGCTGCGCATCACCGGCCAACCGGTGGGCAACGGCGTCGCGCTCCAACTCGAATCCACTGGCCTGGTTCCCGCCGGTTGCGTTGGCGTTGCTCTCTTCTCGAGCAGCAAGGCTGATCGCCAGCGTGGCCACGGCGCTGCTCAGCACCATCGCCGCGTCGGCGGCGTAGCCTCGTCGGCTCAACGCCTCCATCTCGTTGGCCAACAACCGCGTACCGGCGTCGCCGCGTGGGAACAGGACCTGCAGATAGGACGCCAGCCCTGGGTGTTCGGCGGTGAAGTCCAGCAATTGCATCCCGAAGGACAGCAGGTGTTGTTCGATGGCGGCGCTCAGATCGTCGCGCAACTCGAGCTCGGCGAGCACGCTTTCACCGACCAGACGCTCGAGCTCCCATCGCCCGTCGACATGCCGATACAGCGCGGTTGCCGACACCCCGAGGCGCGCCGCGACCGCATTGACGCTTAGCCGTTGCATCCCCAGCTCGCGGCCCGCCCGCACGACGTCGTCGATCGCGATGAGCGGCGGTCGCCCTCCAACACGCGACGCAACGGTTCGCACCTGGCACACCACCTCAGCTTGGTAAGTTACCCCCACAAACTAAGGGTCTCCTTACTAAAGGTCAACCCGTGATGTCGGTAGCTGCTCGTAACATCTGCTGCATCAGGAGAGGAACCATGACTAGACACAGTTGTCTGCGATGCGGACTCGAAACTCGTTGCTCACACGGCAGTTGGCCCGACCGTCACTCAGCGGCCGCTGTTGTGTTCGCGGTGCCGATAACCATCATTGGGCTCGGTTCGATCGCCGCCTATCCATGGCTGTTCGTGCCACTGCTCGCCTTGGCCGCTGTGGCGTACGTCGTTGACCGTGAACATCGGCGCCGCGCGGCGTTGGCCGCTCGCGCTGACTACGAGCACCAGGCGCTCGCGGCTGTCTCGGTGCCGCCGGTAGTGCCGCTACCTGTGCGGCAGACACATTCGCTGCCGTGGCAGACCGTCCATCTGCTGCGCACCGAGCCGCTGCGGATCCCAGAGCGTCGTTGAGCCCCATCCGCTGAATGCGTGCCGTATCCCAACAAGGGCTCAGCGCCGTGCCAGAACCCGACCGCAATATGCGTCGATGGCAACGTCCCCCGAGCGATAAGCCATCCGCAGCGGGCGTTAGTGCGTCAGCTTGCACCGGCCTGTCAGCGGTCCTAGCGTCACCTGCATGAGCACGGATGACACCGCCGCGTCCGAGCACGGCGCAGATGCCGAGACAACCCAAGTGCCGTCGCCGCCAGGCGACGAACCAGAGCTGGCCTGGTCAGTCGATGACGATACCGATGAGGTGTCGACCAACCGGCACGGTCGACTCGTGTGGGCCGCTCTTGCCGTCCTTGTCGTCGCCATAACGGCTGCGTTGGTCCTGCTGGTATCAACGCTTTTCGGTCGGCACCGTTCGGATACAGCTGAGCCGCAACCGATCCCACCGCCGCCGCCGGCGTCTTCGACTGTGGCAGCAGCGCCAGCACCACCGATTGTGACGGCAGCTCCTCCGGCACCGTCTGTGGCTTCGGCTACCCCCTTCGCCACCCTGGCGGGCAAGGGGGAAGGACATGAGCGGGAGCTGAGCGTCTCCGCCGACGGGACTATCGAGATGGACATCCCCGACTTTCCAGCGTGCCCTACGTGCAGTATGGCCTCGATGCCCGATGCCACCATCCACATCGGCTTGACTTCCTACGACAGCGGCCCAGACGGTACGCCTGACAGCAGCGGGAAGTTCTTCGGCTACGTCAAGGACAGCTCGGATACCCGTGTGGTCCCTGTAGGCGTACCTGTCGAAGTCGATGTGATGAAGGCAAGCGATTACAGCTACCTTGGCAGCCCAGTTGACCACACCGCACCAGGGCGAGTGCTCACCGTCTCGATCAACGGCGACCACGTCGGTGCGATGAACGAGGGGCATCAGTTGGGCGATCCGGTTCCGTTCTGTGACAAAGCTTCAGCGCACCAGTCTGTGTGCGGGGCATGAGATAGGCACTTGTAAGAGAGATCAACTGAATAGGCGTGCGCCGAACTATCGATGCAACTGGAAACCATCGATGCTGAGCTTGCGCTGCTGGCTGATCTTTGTCAGGCGTGCCGCCAAACAGACCGGGGGCATTACCGTCGATGCCGCTAAACCAACGCAATGCGTTGACGCGAATCTGACCCGCTTAGTCAATCGGTCTTCCAACTAAGCCCCAGCCCTTCCGCCGCATATGACAGCTTGCTCTCGCTCACCGATAGATTAGTGCGATGACAACCCAGACCATCCTGCTCATCGCCGCCGTGGTCGCCTCTGTCGCGTTAACCATCTGGCTCACGCAGCGAGGCGGCCCTAATCGCTGAGGGTTTGCCGTTCGGACCCACCAAAGGACGTGAGGCCCGCTCGGTGTCGGTGCCTGAGTTCGTTTTGAATGGCTATCGATGCAGTGCAAAGGCAAGGCTGCGACCGATGTTCGGTGGTCGCAGCGGTGGGTATCTGCCGCGACCGAGCTCGTCCAACGGGTGGTTTTCCGCGTGCGGTCACCACGGCTGGGGTGCAGAGCGTCACTCCGCACGATCTCCGGCACCCTGTGCATCGCTGGCGGTGAGCGCTGGTGTGAACATGCTGGCGCTGGCGCGGATGCTCGGGCACAAAGACCCGAGTGTGACGCTGCGGGTCTATGCCGACTTATTTGACACTGATCTTGATGTGGTGGCTGCCAGCCTGCAGGCGAAATATTCGCCAGAAAAGTGTGCTCAAAATGAGCTTACCGAGCGCTTACGCGAACGTAAAAACACCCTCTGAGTTGCGCAAAGACTGGTGCGGGCGGAGGGATTCGAACCCTCATGCTCTTTCGAGCGCCGGCACCTAAAGCCGGTGCGTATTCCGTTCCGCCACGCCCGCAGCTTGCCGATCGTACCGCTGCGCTCGCCGACGAATTTGTCGGTGGTTCCTCATAACTTGGGTTCATCACAGCGGCGGCAGGGATCGAGGGATGCGATCCGCGGAGGAATTCGAAGCGGTGCAACAACTTGTTGCAACCGGAATGAACGATTGTGCGATCGCGCGACGGACAGGTATCCCCCGGCCTACAGTGCGCGACTGGCGGTGTCGACCACAAAGGCTATCGAGACAATCGTGTGAATCGGGTTGTTGTGCGCATGACTTCGCTTCCCTGCCGGTGGCTGCATACTGCTGCCTGCTCGGCCTCTACCTCGGTGACGGGTGCATTTCCCGACACCCCCGAGCATGGCGTCTCCGGATCACCCTCGACGCCAAATACCCAGGAATCGTCGACCGCTGCCGCGTGGCTATCGACACGCTGTTTCCAAGGCAGCACGCATCGGTCGAGCCGCAGCACCCGAAGCGATGGGTTGTCGTATCGCTCTACTCGAAACACTGGCCGTGTCTGTTTCCTCAGCACGGCCCCGGCAGGAAGCACTTGAGGCCGATTCGACTGGAGCCATCGCAGGAACTGCTCGTCAAGCAGGCCACGGAAGAATTCGTTCGTGGCCTGATCGATAGCGACGGGTGTCGTGTCGTCGCCAACGATCGTGGCGTGAAGAGCGTCCGCTACCACTTCTCGAACCGATCCGACGATATGCGGGACCTGTTCTGCGCGGCACTCGACGACCTCGGAATTCCGTGGACCCGGCCGGGCAAGTACCAGGTCGCCATCTATCGCAAATCGGCAACAGCGTGCCTCGACGAGTTCGTCGGGCCCAAGGCGTGAGCGGTACGGTCAAGGGGTGTCCACTACACGCCGTCGGAGATGGGCGCTCGTCGCGCTCGTCATCATCGCTGCCTGCGGTTGCCTGGCTCTGGGCTGGTGGCAGTGGACCAGATTCCAGTCGACGTCTGGCACTTTCCAGAACCTCGGCTACGCCTTGCAATGGCCGCTCTTCGCCGGGTTCTGTGTCTACGCCTACCGCAAGTTCGTCCGCTACGAAGAGATCCCGCCCGAGCCGTCGAAAGACAACGCTGTGACGGAGATACCTGACGGCCTGTTGCCGGAGCGACCCCAGCCCGAATCGCGGCCGCCCGACGACCCCGCACTGCGGGAGTACAACGCCTACCTGGCCGAATTGGCGAAGAACGAGACGCACAGACAACGAAGGACCACCGCATGAGCACGTCCGAAACCCCCGAAGCGCAGCAGATTTTCCCGATAGCGAAGATCCGCACCGCGCTGCTGGGCTATCGCATCATGGCGTGGACGACTGGCGTTTGGCTCATCGCGCTGTGTTACGAGATCGTGGTGCGCTACGTCGTCAAGGTGGAGAACCCGCCGACCTGGATCGGTGTGGTGCACGGCTGGGTGTACTTCACGTATCTGATCTTCACTGCCAACCTCGCAGTTAAGGTCCGTTGGCCGATCGCCAAGACGATCGGGGTGCTGCTGTCGGGCACCATCCCGCTGCTGGGCATCATCGTCGAGCACTTCCAGACCCGGAACATCAAGGCACAGTTCGGGCTGTAGCCCGTCGACGGTGCGGTTTCATCCGCGTGC
>NZ_JCALCY010000039.1:0-1816 GCF_059812585.1 Mycobacterium sp. NGS48 | reverse complement strand
TTTGCTTGCTAGATGCTCGCAACCACTATCCACAACTCAAACACCACACCCCACCACCAAGATGGAGCGACAACACCAGGTGCTGCCTCAAAGCCCAATAGTGTGCCGGCGATCTCGCTTGTTGTTGTGCACCCAACCGAAGGCCACTACAGCCCCCGATTCCATCACAGCTCACACCCCACCTGATATGGAGTGTTTTTCGTGGTGCTCCTTAGAAAGGAGGTGATCCAGCCGCACCTTCCGGTACGGCTACCTTGTTACGACTTCGTCCCAATCGCCGATCCCACCTTCGACCACTCCCTCCCACAAGGGGTTAGGCCATGGGCTTCGGGTGTTACCGACTTTCATGACGTGACGGGCGGTGTGTACAAGGCCCGGGAACGTATTCACCGCAGCGTTGCTGATCTGCGATTACTAGCGACTCCGACTTCACGGGGTCGAGTTGCAGACCCCGATCCGAACTGAGACCGGCTTTAAAGGATTCGCTAAACCTCACGGCATCGCAGCCCTTTGTACCGGCCATTGTAGCATGTGTGAAGCCCTGGACATAAGGGGCATGATGACTTGACGTCATCCCCACCTTCCTCCGAGTTGACCCCGGCAGTCTCTCACGAGTCCCCGGCATTACCCGCTGGCAACATGAGACAAGGGTTGCGCTCGTTGCGGGACTTAACCCAACATCTCACGACACGAGCTGACGACAGCCATGCACCACCTGCACACAGACCACAAGGGAACCCCTATCTCTAGGAGCGTCCTGTGCATGTCAAACCCAGGTAAGGTTCTTCGCGTTGCATCGAATTAATCCACATGCTCCGCCGCTTGTGCGGGCCCCCGTCAATTCCTTTGAGTTTTAGCCTTGCGGCCGTACTCCCCAGGCGGGGTACTTAATGCGTTAGCTACGGCACGGATCCCAAGGAAGGAAACCCACACCTAGTACCCACCGTTTACGGCGTGGACTACCAGGGTATCTAATCCTGTTCGCTCCCCACGCTTTCGCTCCTCAGCGTCAGTTACTGCCCAGAGACCCGCCTTCGCCACCGGTGTTCCTCCTGATATCTGCGCATTCCACCGCTACACCAGGAATTCCAGTCTCCCCTGCAGTACTCCAGTCTGCCCGTATCGCCCGCACGCTCACAGTTAAGCCGTGAGATTTCACGAACAACGCGACAAACCACCTACGAGCTCTTTACGCCCAGTAATTCCGGACAACGCTCGCACCCTACGTATTACCGCGGCTGCTGGCACGTAGTTGGCCGGTGCTTCTTCTCCACCTACCGTCACCACCCTTACGGGCAGCTTCGTCGATGGTGAAAGAGGTTTACAACCCGAAGGCCGTCATCCCCCACGCGGCGTCGCTGCATCAGGCTTGCGCCCATTGTGCAATATTCCCCACTGCTGCCTCCCGTAGGAGTCTGGGCCGTATCTCAGTCCCAGTGTGGCCGGACACCCTCTCAGGCCGGCTACCCGTCGTCGCCTTGGTAGGCCATCACCCCACCAACAAGCTGATAGGCCGCGGGCCCATCCCACACCGCAAAAGCTTTCCACCACAACCCATGCAGGCCGTAGTCCTATCCGGTATTAGACCCAGTTTCCCAAGCTTATCCCGAAGTGCAGGGCAGATCACCCACGTGTTACTCACCCGTTCGCCACTCGAGTATCTCCGAAGAGACCTTTCCGTTCGACTTGCATGTGTTAAGCACGCCGCCAGCGTTCGTCCTGAGCCAGGATCAAACTCTCCAAACAAAAACCCCCACACCAAAGTGGGCAGAATTCAAATCAGAGAAAAATCTGACCAAAGCAAGACACCAAAAAA
>NZ_JCALCY010000038.1:0-3404 GCF_059812585.1 Mycobacterium sp. NGS48 | reverse complement strand
GTTTTTTGTTTGTCGAGTGTTTTTTTGTGTTTGTAAGTGTGTTAGGGCGCATGGTGGATGCCTTGGCATCAGGGGCCGATGAAGGACGTGGGAGGCTGCGATATGCCTCGGGGAGTTGTCAACCGAGCGTGGATCCGAGGATGTCCGAATGGGGAAACCCGGCACCAGTGATGTGGTGTCACCCACTGCTGAATGTATAGGCAGTGGGGGGGAACGCGGGGAAGTGAAACATCTCAGTACCCGTAGGAGAAGAAAACAAGTGTGATTCCGTTAGTAGTGGCGAGCGAACGCGGAGGATGGCTAAACCGCATGCATGTGATACCCGGCGGGGGTTGTGTGTGTGGTGTTGTGGGGTCTGTGTTCTGGTCACCGCCGTGGCCGGCAGCAGTGAGAAAACAGTGTGTTAGTCGAAGTGGCCTGGGATGGTCTGCCGTAGACGGTGAGAGCCCGGTAGGTGAAAACATGCTGTCTGCTGTGCGCAGGTGCCCCGAGTAGCAGCGGGCCCGTGGAATCTGCTGTGAATCTGCCGGGACCACCCGGTAAGCCTGAATACTTCCTGATGACCGATAGCGGATTAGTACCGTGAGGGAATGGTGAAAAGTACCCCGGGAGGGGAGTGAAAGAGTACCTGAAACCGTGCGCCTACAAGCCGTCAGAGCCTTCCCTTTGGGGTGGGGTGATGGCGTGCCTTTTGAAGAATGAGCCTGCGAGTCACCGACATGTCGCGAGGTTAACCCGGGTGGGGTAGCCGCAGCGAAAGCGAGTCTGAATAGGGCGTATCCCTGTATGGGGTGTAGTGGTGTGTTGTGGACCCGAAGCGGAGTGATCTACCCATGGCCAGGGTGAAGCGCGGGTAAGACCGCGTGGAGGCCCGAACCCACTTAGGTTGAAGACTGAGGGGATGAGCTGTGGGTAGGGGTGAAAGGCCAATCAAACTCCGTGATAGCTGGTTCTCCCCGAAATGCATTTAGGTGCAGCGTTACATGTTTCTTGCCGGAGGTAGAGCTACTGGATGGCCGATGGGCCCTACTAGGTTACTGACGTCAGCCAAACTCCGAATGCCGGTAAGAGGAAAGTGTGGCAGTGAGACGGCGGGGGATAAGCTCCGTGCGTCGAAAGGGAAACAGCCCAGATCGCCGGCTAAGGCCCCTAAGCGTGTGCTAAGTGGGAAAGGATGTGCAGTCGCAAAGACAACCAGGAGGTTGGCTTAGAAGCAGCCACCCTTGAAAGAGTGCGTAATAGCTCACTGGTCAAGTGATTGTGCGCCGATAATGTAGCGGGGCTCAAGCACACCGCCGAAGCCGCGGCAACAATTTTATTGTTGGGTAGGGGAGCGTCCCCTCACCGGAGAAGCAGCAGAGTGATCTAGCTGTGGAGGTGTGGGGAGTGAGAATGCAGGCATGAGTAGCGATAAGGCAAGTGAGAACCTTGCCCGCCGAAAGACCAAGGGTTCCTGGGCCAGGCCAGTCCGCCCAGGGTGAGTCGGGACCTAAGGCGAGGCCGACAGGCGTAGTCGATGGACAACGGGTTGATATTCCCGTACCCGTGTGTGCGCGTCCCTGACGAAACAGATCTGCTAACCACCCAAAAGGTGGCCGACCAATCCCTTTCGGGGGTGCGGGGGTCGCCGGCTGCGTGGGACCCGGTCTGGTAGTAGTCAAGCGATGGGGTGACGCAGGAAGGTAGCCGTACCAGTCAGTGGTAATACTGGGGCAAGCCGGTAGGACGAACGATAGGCAAATCCGTCGTTCACATAGTCCGAGAGGTGATGCATAGCCGATTGTGGTGAATTCGGTGATCCTAAGCTGCCAAGAAAAGCCTCTAGCGAGCACACGCACGGCCCGTACCCCAAACCGACACAGGTGGTCAGGTAGAGAATACCAAGGCGTACGAGATAACTATGGTTAAGGAACTCGGCAAAATGCCCCCGTAACTTCGGGAGAAGGGGGACCCCCACACCGTCAACCGGCTTGCCCGGGGCAGCGGCAGGGGGTGGCACAAACCAGTGAGAAGCGACTGTTTACTAAAAACACAGGTCCGTGCGAAGTCGCAAGACGAGGTATACGGACTGACGCCTGCCCGGTGCTGGAAGGTTAAGAGGACCCGTTAACCCCCTCGTGGGGTGAAGCGGAGAATTTAAGCCCCAGTAAACGGCGGTGGTAACTATAACCATCCTAAGGTAGCGAAATTCCTTGTCGGGTAAGTTCCGACCTGCACGAATGGCGTAACGACTTCTCAACTGTCTCAACCATAGACTCGGCGAAATTGCACTACGAGTAAAGATGCTCGTTACGCGCGGCAGGACGAAAAGACCCCGGGACCTTCACTACAACTTGGTATTGATGTTCGATGCGGTTTGTGTAGGATAGGTGGGAGACTAAGAAGCAGTCACGCCAGTGATTGTGGAGTCATTGTTGAAATACCACTCTGATCGTATTGGACCTCTAACGTCGAACCGTCTATCCGGTTCACGGACAGTGCCTGGCGGGTAGTTTAACTGGGGCGGTTGCCTCCTAAAATGTAACGGAGGCGCCCAAAGGTTCCCTCAACCTGGACGGCAATCAGGTGTCGAGTGCAAGTGCACAAGGGAGCTTGACTGCAAGACCCACACGTCAAGCAGGGACGAAAGTCGGGACTAGTGATCCGGCACCCCCGAGTGGAAGGGGTGTCGCTCAACGGATAAAAGGTACCCCGGGGATAACAGGCTGATCTTCCCCAAGAGTCCATATCGACGGGATGGTTTGGCACCTCGATGTCGGCTCGTCGCATCCTGGGGCTGGAGCAGGTCCCAAGGGTTGGGCTGTTCGCCCATTAAAGCGGCACGCGAGCTGGGTTTAGAACGTCGTGAGACAGTTCGGTCTCTATCCGCCGCGCGCGTCAGAAGCTTGAGGAAACCTGTCCCTAGTACGAGAGGACCGGGACGGACGAACCTCTGGTCCACCAGTTGTCCCACCAGGGGCACCGCTGGATAGCCACGTTCGGACAGGATAACCGCTGAAAGCATCTAAGCGGGAAACCTTCTCCAAGACCAGGCTTCTCACCCTCCAGGAGGGATAAGGCCCCCCGCAGACCACGGGATCAATAGACCAGACCTACACACCTGGCAACAGGTTCAGGGAACTGGCACTAACCGGCCGAAAACTTACACACAACGCAACCACACCCACAACCCACCCACCCCACCACCAAACTAAATTTAAAAAAATAGAGTTACGGCGGAAATAGCGACAGGGAAACGCCCGGACCCATCCCGAACCCGGAAGCTAAGCCTGCCAGCGCCGATGATACTACCCACCCGGGTGGAAAAGTAGGACACCGCCGAACACACACAAAAAAGGGCACCCCACAAAGGTGCCCTTTTTTATTCTCAAAAGCAGCTAGTCGAAAAGGGTCAGCGTCGCCGA
>NZ_JCALCY010000037.1:0-3424 GCF_059812585.1 Mycobacterium sp. NGS48 | reverse complement strand
CTCGCGGGAGACGGGACTTGTCACGTTCGCGGGGGCTGCCTCGTCTGACGGGTATGACACAGAAAACCCGTATCGAGCCCCTGCCGCCGAAGAAGGCCCCGCTGTGGATCCGCGCCGCCTACCGCTACGCCAAGCGGCGCTTCGGCGAGGTCCCCGAGCCGTTCACCGTCGCAGCCCACCATCCACGGTTGTTGGCCGCCAACGCCGTACACGAATCCATGCTGCAGTCGGCCTCCCGCAAACTGCCCGCAAGTGTGCGCGAGCTGGCCGTCTTGTGGACCGCGCGGACCATCGGGTGCTCCTGGTGCGTCGACTTCGGATCGATGCTCCAGCGCCTCGAGGGGCTCGACATCGAGCGACTCAAGGACATCGACAACTACGCCACCTCCCCGCATTTCACTGATGACGAGCGTGCCGCGATCGCCTATGCCGACGCGATGACCACCGACCCGCACACCATCACCGACGAGCAGGTCGCCGATCTCCGGGCCCGCTTCGGGGATGCCGGCGTGGTCGAGTTGAGCTACCAGGTCGGTGTGGAAAACATGCGGGCCCGGATGTACTCGGCGCTGGGCATCACCGAGCAGGGCTTCAATTCCGGTGACGCCTGCCGGGTCCCGTGGCTTAACCAGCCCGCAGCGGAGAGCCGGTGAACTTGTCCGGATTGGCGATATCCCAGATGGCACACACCTTCCCGTCGCGCACCGTCATCGCGGTGACCCGCGGCATCATCGCCTGATAGCCGTCTTCACCAGAGGACCCTGAGGTGTAGGCGCCCAGCTCGCCGTTGACCAGCGCCAGCTGATTGGCGGTGACGAAGGTGGGTCCATAGCGTTGCGCGAGACCCAACACGAAACGCGCCACCTTGTCCGGTCCGTGGATGACCCGGGCAGCGGTCGGCGCCCTGCGGTTGGAGTCGCCGGTAAACGTCACGTCCGGATGCAGCAGGGCGACGGTGGCGGCCAGGTCGCCGGCGGCGATCGCCGCCATCAGCTTGCCCACCACCTCGTTGTGGGTGGTGTCCGGTTTCGGTGGCGGCGCGTCGGCCACTGCCCGGCGCGCCCGCGATGCCAACTGCCGCGCGGCGGCCTCGCTGGTTCCCAGCACGTCAGCGACCTCGGCGAACGGCACCGCGAACCCGTCGTGCAACACGAACGCCACCCGCTGGTCGGGTCCCAGCCGCTCCAGCACCACCATCGCCGCGAACCGGGCGTCCTCGTTGGCCACCACCGTTGCCAGCGGATCAGCGTCATCGAATCCGGTCACCACCGGCTCCGGCAACCATTCGCCCACATAGCTTTCCCGCCGGTGTGCCGCTGAGCGCAGCCGGTCCAGTGCCAGCCGGCTGACCACCGTCGTCAACCAGGCTCGCAGGTCCGCGATTTTGGCGTCGGTGCCCTCCCAGCGCAGCCAGGCCTCTTGCACCATGTCCTCGGCGTCGGCGAACGTACCGGCCAGCCGGTAGGCGACGGTCAGCAGATGCGGCCGTAAGGCCTCGAATTCGGTGACGTCTGAAGCCGTCGTCATTGCTTCAGCTTAAGTTCGTCCGTCGCCAAAGCACCCACCGGAGCCATTTTCGCGTTAGTATCATTAACATGAAAATGGCGCGGCCCTATCGGATGACCACTCGGGCGGCCGCTGCGGCCCAAACCGCCGAAAACATCCTGATCGCGATTAAAGAGCTGGTCGCGGTCAAGGCGTTCGCCGATATCACCCTCGCCGACATCGCCGCCCGTTCCGGCGTGACGGTGCAGACCATCCTGCGCCGGTTCGGCGACAAGGATTCCGTGTTCGCCGCCGCCGTAGCCCACTTCGCTGCCGAAGTCCACACCAGGCGCGGCGACGCGGTCCCGAACCACCTCGACGACATCGTCACCAATCTGGTCCGGCACTACGAAGAGTGGGGACCCTTGATGATCAAGATGCTCGGCGAGCGCACCGCCTCCTCTGCCGTCGGCGACGCGGTGGCGGCCGGAAAGCGGTACCACCGCGACTGGTGCCAGGCGGTGTTTCCCGACGCGCTGGCCCCGCTCGGCGAGCCGGGACGATCCCGGCGACTGGCCCAGCTGGTTGCAATATGCGATCTACGCACCTGGGAACTGCTGCGCATCGACTCGGGCCTGAACTGCGAGGAGACCATCGCCGCGCTGCGCGAGATGCTCGAACCGCTCACGACGAAAGAGCCATAATGGCAACTATTTTGGCGTACACCTCGCCCGCGTTGGGCCATCTGTATCCGATCTGCGCGTTGCTGGCCGAACTCCGCCGGCGCGGTCACCGCGTCGTGTTGCGCACTCTGGCCGCGGGCGTGCCCACCGGCCGCCGAGCCGGATTCGCCACTGAGGCCATCGACCCACGCATCGAGGACATCGTGATGTCCGATTGGATGGCTTCCAACCAGCGGGCCGCGTTGACACTGGCCTGCGGCACCTTCTCGGCGCGCGCGGCACATGAAATTGGCGACCTGCGTGGCGCGATCGATACCGTCGCGCCGGACGCGTTGATCATCGACACCAACTGTTGGGGCGCCGCCGCGGTCGCCGACGCCGGGGACGTTCCGTGGCTGACGTTCTGGCCCTACACTCCGTTTCTGGCATCGCGCGATGTGCCGCCGTTCGGACCGGGCCTGCGGCCGTGGCCCGGCCTGGCCGGCCGGATACGCAATGCGGCGCTGCGCCCGATTGTGCTCGGTGCGGTGGAAAAGGCGATGTTAGGTCCGCTCAACAAGGTTCGCGCCGACGCGGGCGCCGTCCCGGTCGGTTCCGCCGACGAATTCGCCCGGCGCGCATCGCTGGTCCTGGTCGCCACCGGCGAGCCGTTCGAATACCCGCACCCGGATTGGGGTGGCTCAGTCCAGCTGATCGGTCCCTGTGACTTCGACCTCGCAGATGAGCCGCCGCCATGGCTCGACGACATCGACTCACCCATCGTGCTGGTCTCCAACTCCTCGGAACGTCAAGACGATACGGCGCTGGCACTCACCGCCCTCGAAGCACTGGCCGATCAGCCCGTACACGTCGTCGCCACGTTGCCCACCGGCGTCCCGAACGGCATCACACCGCCGCCCAACGCCACCGTCAAGGCGTTCGTGCCGCACGGCGCCGTGTTGGATCGGGCGGTCTGCGCGATTACCCACGGCGGTATGGGGACCACCCAGAAGGCGCTTGTGCGCGCTGTGCCGGTGTGCGTCGTGCCGCACGGCCGCGACCAGTTCGAGGTGGCGCGACGGGTGGAGGTCTCCCGCAGCGGAACCCGCCTTGCTGCCCGGCGGCTAAGCCCGATGCGGTTGAAATCCAAGGTGCTGCAGGCGATGTCGATGACCGAAGGCGCACGGCGGGTGGCGGACGGATTCTCGGCCACCGGCGGCGTCGGCTACGGCGCTGATCTCATCGAGCGGCGGCTGCTTGGCCAACATGCACCGGCC
>NZ_JCALCY010000036.1:0-3428 GCF_059812585.1 Mycobacterium sp. NGS48 | reverse complement strand
AGAACCTTCGACTTACCCGCCCGATTCGGAAACCACCTCGACGACGAGTTACGCGAACACACCGACCGCGTCGGTGCCTCCGCCTGATTTGGTGCAGACGCCGGACTCCTACGGTGTGAACTGTTCCGACGGGTATCACCGCCCGGACCGTTCAGGGTGGGCGACGAACTCGGGGCGTGGTACCACTGAAACCTCGTGCCTATTTGCGAACAATGTCCTGCAGGCCTATTGGAACACCTATCCCTCGCCGAGCCGCGACTCGCGTGAGGTTGTCGCTGGCGGCACGGTGCCGTGCGGCGATGTCAATGCGAACGCAAGTACACCAATCCCATGCTCTGGCAACGACTTCCTCATGACGTGCGTCGCCAGTGGCGACGACCCCTGGATCACGTGCACAGGAGGCAATGACGCCAAGGTCTACCTCTACTAGAGCAGTGGAACCCCCACGATTGCAATCGCATTCGGGCGAAGCCGACGGCTTCCATGGTTGATTGCTACGATCCCGGCGTGCTCGATTCGCCCTCGCCGCGCGGGTGCGGCAGACTGCGATCAGTTTCACGACGGACCGTCGTGAGGTACATGGGTGTCTTGGTGCTAATAATGAACCTCGCGTCGACGGCAATGGTTAACGCACCGAAAGCCTTGTCCGCCAGCCTCGCCGGCATGCTGGTCTTCCTTGACCCCGGTCACAATGGCGTGTCCGATCCCTCGATAACCCGGCAAGTCCCGAATGGCCGGGGCGGTACGAAGCAGTGCAACACCACAGGTACCGCGACCAGTGACGGCTATGCCGAACATGCCCTCAACTGGGACGTCACATTGCGCATCCGCGATGCACTCGACCAGATGGGTGCACACACCCAGTTGTCCCGGGAAGGCGACAATTCAGTTGGGCCCTGCGTTGATCAGCGCGCCGCGCTGGCCAACGCGATGCATCCGGATGCGATCGTCAGCGTCCACGCTGACGGTGGACCGCCGACCGGTCGGGGCTTTCACGTGAACTACTCCAGTCCCCCGCTCAACGACGCGCAGGCCGGGCCAGCGCTGCAACTCGCCCAAGCGATGCGCGATGCACTGGTTGCATCAGGTCTTCAACCGTCCACCTACATCGGGTCTGACGGTCTGTATGGCCGCGCCGATCTCGCGGGCCTGAACCTGGCCCAGTATCCGGCGGTTCTGGTCGAGCTCGGCAACATGAAGAACGGCGGCGATGCCGCACAGATGCAGAGCGCTGATGGCCGAGCGAAATTTGCCGCGGCAGTCGTTGAAGGGATGGTCGCCTATCTCAGCGGAAAGGGCGCGGGTACCTGAATTGAGTGCGGCCCTCACTGCTGCGCAAATTTCCACAGGGTATCCGGGAGTCGTTGACAGCAAACGGTTCTGTGGAGGATCGTCGAACGCAATGTCGCAGAAATGTTCCAACATTCTCGGTCGCCTAAGCACTTACGGTCATGTGCGGTAGTCGTGTCCGTCGTTTCGGGCGGTCCAGCCGTGCCGGCGGCGAGACACGGCTCGCTTCTGGCATAACCCTCATGCTGGCGGCCTGTGTGGTTCTGACAAGTTGCGTATTTGGCGGGCACCATTCAGCTCCTGTGTCCCCATCGCCGACCCCGAACTCGGCGGGGCGGCACACCGCTGCCCCTGCACCACCGCAAGGGACGACGATTGCACCGGGATCGGCTCCGAGCGACGCAGCCACACCACTGGGCGCAGAATTCACCAAGTTGCAGAACAAGCTGCAAGCCAAGATGGGTCTCGTCATCAGTGCCGTCGGCTCCGACCCAAAACAACTCGTCTTCGGCGACTGGACAAGCGGACCCGCCTGGTCGACGATGAAAGTCCCGGTGGCCATCACTGCCATGGGCGAAGAAGACCCACCGACCGTCACCGACGCGATGCGGGCCGCCATCACTCAGTCCGACAACGCGGCCGCCGAGTCGATTTGGGACAACTTGGGCGATCCGGTCACGGCCGCGCACAAAGTCGAAGCCTTCATGAGCAAACTCGGCGACCCGACGACCGTGGAGTGGCGAAAGCTACGGCCGCAATTCACCGCCTTCGGGCAGACCAGATGGTCCTTGACCAACCAGGCTCGGTTCACCGCGGCCGCGGCGTGCGACAGCGGGAGCGCACCGATCTTCAACTTGATGGGTGAGGTGGAAGCGGGCCAGCGTTGGGGGCTTGGGGCTGTACCGAATACCCGGTTCAAGGGCGGGTGGGGTCCCTCACCTACCGGTGCGTATCTGGTGCGACAACTGGGGGTGCTGAAGACGCCGACCGGTCTGACCGCCGTAGCGGTGGCGACAGAGCCGGCATCGGGATCGTTCGATGACGGCACGCAAGAACTCACTGAAGTAAGCAAGTGGTTGACCTCCCACATGTCGGAATTGCCTACCGGGCAATGTGATCACTAGATCTTTTCTCAGTTGGTCGGCCGCACGCACTGTCGCCTGTGCCGACGTCGCACCTAGGTAGCCAAACAGCACTGCCGGCAACACCGGGCACCGCACCAACTCGCCAAGAATCCCTTGAGAATCCTCCAAGGCGTCCGCCGCAACCTAATCCGACACAACGGTAGTTCGACGCCTGACCGTCCGACTGCCCCAGACAGCGAGATTAGGACCACGACGATGACAAAAGCAATGATCGCAGCGGTGACCGGCGTTGCCATTGCGTGCGCTTTTGCGCTATCCGTGATTGCGGGGCCGCAAGCGAACGCCGCAACCAGCGCAGATTGGGCGTGGCCGGGAATGCGGTACGACATTTACAAGAACGGTTCTTGGTACAACTGCAGCGTGGGGTTCCCTGCGTGGGATAGCTCAGGCAACCGGTATTTCATCTCCGCGGGCCACTGTTTCCGCAGCGAGGCAGGTATCCACTACCAGCAACCCGACGGGGCTGGGGTCGAAATCTACAGTCCCTCGGACCATGTCAACGCCGTAGGCTTCGAACTGACCTATACGATCCCCAGTGGGGGTATCTATGACGACGTGTCGCTGGTCGAGATGTTTCCAGGCCAAAAGTTGTATGGCACTGGCTGGGAACATATTCCGGACAATCCCGTAGCTGGTGCTGTGGGTGATGAGGCCTGTCTGGTGGGTGATCGGCACGACACGTCAAACTGCGGAGCGGTGACAGCTACGGACGTTCGCCAGACCGTGACCGGCTATTCCTGGCTGGAAGATGTCACCACCGCCTCGTACTGTGCGCACCCCGGTGATAGCGGCGGAGCGGTCTACAACAGCAACGGAGCCCTAGGAATCGAGGTGACCAGCGACGAAGCGCATAACGAGCCGGGTACGCCGGGTAACTGCAGTAGTTCCTTCATCCCGATCGGGCGGGTGTTGAACGTACTACACGAAAACAACCCCTCGCTGACTATCTAGTGGCCGCCGCAGCCACGATGACTGCCGAGCCGCACGGACACA
>NZ_JCALCY010000035.1:0-5430 GCF_059812585.1 Mycobacterium sp. NGS48 | reverse complement strand
ATCTCGGCCAAAAGCGCTGCGGCGCTGGAGAAACAGGCCGCAAGGCTGGCGGGCTACGTTGGGGACCGCGGTGAGCTGGACCCTGTTGATGTGGGGTGGTCGCTGGCGGGGCGGTCGACCTTTGAGCATCGTGCGGTGGTCATCGGTTCTGATCGTGATCAGTTGTTGGGCGGGCTGGGGGAGTTGGTCGATGGCCTACCGGGTGTCGGTGTGGTGTCGGGGCGGGCGATCCCGGCGGGCAAGACCGTGTTCGTCTTCCCCGGCCAAGGCTCCCAATGGCTCGGCATGGGAATCGAGTTACTCGACACGGCACCGGTTTTCGCGCAACACATGCACGCTTGCTCGGCGGCGTTCACCGAGTTCGTCGACTGGTCACTGATCGACGTCCTGCGCGGTGCACCGGACGCGCCCGGGCTGGACCGCGTCGACGTCGTCCAGCCGGCGCTGTTCGCGGTCATGGTGTCGCTGGCGGAGCTGTGGCGATCCATCGGCGTTCGGCCCGACGCCGTGATCGGCCATTCCCAGGGCGAAATCGCCGCCGCCTACGTCGCGGGGGCGTTGTCGCTACGCGACGCCGCGCGGGTGGTGACCCTGCGCAGCAAGGCGTTACTGGCGCTGTCCGGCCGGGGCGGCATGGTATCGCTGGCATGCGACATCGAGCACGCTCGAGAGTTGTTGTCGCGCTTCGGCAGTCGAATCGGCATCGCAGCCATCAACGGGCGAGCCGCTGTGGTCGTTTCCGGTGACACAGCGGCACTGGACGAACTCATCGCGCACTGCACCGAGCGGGAGTTGCGAGCACGTCGTATCGACGTCGACTACGCGTCGCATTCCGTTGACGTCGAAGCAATCCGTGACGAGTTGGCCGAGGTCTTGGTCGGCATCGAGCCGCAGTCATCGCGCACCGCGTTCTTCTCCACGGTCACCGGCAGCCTTTACGACACCGCCGGCCTGGACGCCGACTACTGGTACCGAAACATCCGGCAGACTGTCGAATTCGACCAGGCAGTGCGCAGCGCATGCCAGCAGGGCTACCGAACCTTCATCGAATCAAGCCCGCATCCGGCGTTGATTGCCGGCATCGAAGACACCGTGACCGATTACGGCGCCGCCGAACCGGTCGTCCTGCCCACCCTCGGCCGTGAGGAAGGCGGATTGGGGCGGTTCCTGGCCTCGGCCGCGCAGGCCTTCGTGTCGGGTGTCGGGGTGGACTGGCGCACGCTGTTGCCGGGCGGTGAATTCGTCGAGTTGCCAACGTATGCCTTTGAGCGACGGCGGTTTTGGCTCTCCGGTGACGGTGCCGCAGTCGATGCCGCCGGGTTGGGGCTGGGGTCCAGCGAGCATCCGCTGCTGGGTGCGGTGGTTGAACTGCCGGACTCCGGCGGGGTGGTGCTGACCGGTCGGCTGTCGCCGGCATCGCAGTCCTGGCTCGTCGACCATGCGGTATCCGGGATGGTGGTATTCCCCGGCGCCGGCTTTGTGGAGCTCGCCATCCGCGCCGGCGACGAGGCCGGCTGTTCGGCGGTCGACGAATTGACGTTGCAGGCACCGCTGATGTTGCCGGCATCGGGGTCGGTGGCGGTCCAGGTCGTTGTGGGCGCCGCCGAACACTCCGGCCAGCGCAATGTATCGGTGTTTTCCAGGGCAACCGCGGACTCAAACTGGGTTTGTCACGCCGAGGGTGTTCTGAGCCCAGAGTCGACTCAACCGGCGGCGGACTTGTCGGTATGGCCGCCGGCAGGGGCTACCGCGGTGGACGTGGCCGACGGCTACCAGCGGCTGGCGGCCCACGGCTACGGATATGGTCCGGCGTTTCGCGGCCTGACGGCGATGTGGCACCGCGGCGACGAGATCTTCGCCGAGGTAACGGTGCCGGAAGCCGCCGGTGGCGTCACCGGGTTCGGGGTGCACCCGGTGCTGCTGGACGGCGCGTTGCATGCGGGGGCGATGGCCGCCGATGCCGAGGACGTGGCATTGCCGTTCTCCTGGCAGGGCGTCTCGCTGCACGCCGCCGGCGCCTCGTCGGTGCGGGCCCGGATCGCCCCAGCGGGCCCGTCGGCGGTGTCGGTCGAGCTCGCTGATGGGCTGGGCCTGCCGGTGTTGTCGGTGGCCTCGATGGCGGTCCGCCCAGTCTCGCAGCAGCAATTGAACGCAGCGGCCTCGAGTTCGGCAGCGGATCGACTCTTCGAGGTGGCGTGGTCGCCGGCCTCGTCGGGCACCGGCGCTGTTCCCTCACATCAAGTGTTCGAATTCCGTTCCGCCGGTGACGATCCCGTCGCGGAAGTCTACGAGCGCACGCATGCGGCGTTGGGCGCAGTGCAGGCCTGGCTTGCCGACCACGACTCGGGTGTGTTGGTCGTCATCACCGGCGGCGCGATGGCGCTGCCCGGAAAGGATGTCACCGATCTGGCCGGCGCTGCGGTGTGGGGGCTGGTGCGGTCGGCGCAAACCGAGCACCCGGGCCGATTGGTCTTGGCGGACGTCGATACGCCGGTCGGGGAAGCCGACGTGGCCGCGATTCTTGCGACCGGCGAACCGCAGGTGCTGGTGCGCGACGGGGCGACCTACACCGCCCGCGTGCACGCAAGCCGGTCGGTCGACGCCTTGTTGACCCCGCCGGATGGAGATCGGCCGTGGCGACTGGGCCTTTCGGCTGCCGGCACGTTCGAAAATTTGCAGCTCGAACCGGTGCCCAACGCCGATGCGCCGCTGGAACCCGGCCAGGTCCGGGTTGCCATTCGCGCCATCGCCACCAACTTCCGCGACGTGATGATCACCCTGGGCATGTTCACCCACGACGCACTACTCGGCGGCGAAGCCGCCGGTGTGGTGGTCGAAACCGGTCCGGGAGTCACCGAATTCAACGTCGGCGATGCCGTGATGGGGTTCTTCCCGGACAGCAGCGGAACCCTGGTCGCCGGTGATGTCCGGCTGCTGCTGCCCATGCCCGCGGACTGGTCATACGCCGAAGCCGCCGGTATCTCAGCGGTTTTCACCACCGCCTACTACGCCTTCCTGTACCTGGCCGATGTGCGGCCCGGGCAGCGGGTGTTGGTGCACGCCGCGACGGGCGGGGTGGGGATGGCCGCCGTCCAACTCGCGCGGCATCTGGGCTTGGAGGTATTTGCCACCGCCAGCCGTGGCAAGTGGGACACCTTGCGGTCCATGGGCTTTGACGAAGGCCACATCGCCGATTCGCGCACTCTGGAATTCGAGGACAAGTTCCGGTCGGTCACCGACGGCCGCGGGATGGATGTGGTGCTCGATTCGCTGGCCGGTGAGTTCGTCGACGCCTCGCTGCGGCTGGTGACTCCGGGCGGGGTTTTCCTGGAGATGGGCAAGACCGACATCCGTGACCCTGGCGTGGTCGCCGCAAACCATCCCGGGGTGCGCTACCGCGCCTTCGACCTCTTCGAACCGGGCCGGGTACGCATGCACGAATACATGCTCGAACTGGCCAAGCTGTTCGACGCCGGCGTGCTGAATCCGTTGCCGGTGACCACATTCGACATCCGGCGGGCCCCGGCGGCGCTGCGATATCTGAGTCAGGCCCGGCACACCGGCAAGGTCGTGCTGACGATGCCCGATGCCTGGGCGTCCGGCACGGTGATGATCACCGGCGGCACCGGAATGGCCGGGTCGACGCTGGCCCGGCACGTGGTGACTCAGCATGGGGTGCGCCACCTGGTGCTGCTCAGCCGGCGAGGCATCGAAGCCCCAGACGCCGCGGAGTTGACCAGCGAATTGACCGCCGCCGGCGCGGAGGTTCAGGTGGTGGCCTGCGACGCGGCCGATCGCGCCGCGTTGGCCAAAGTGATTTCCGACATTCCGCGACAGCACCCGCTTTCGGCTGTGATTCACGCGGCGGGAGTCCTCGACGACGCGGTGGTGACCTCGCTGACGCCGGACCGCATCGACGCGGTGTTGCGCGCCAAGGTGGACGCCGCCTGGAATCTACATGAGCTGACCCGAGACCTGGATCTCTCGGCGTTCGTGATGTTCTCGTCGATGGCCGGTCTGGTCGGCTCGTCGGGGCAGGCCAACTACGCGGCGGCCAACTCGTTCCTGGACGCGCTGGCCGCACACCGGCGGGCCCACAGTTTGCCGGCCATCTCGTTGGCCTGGGGTCTGTGGGAGCAGGCCAGCGACATGACCGGCGGGCTCGACGCGGCAGACCGCGCCCGCCTGGGCCGCAGCGGCGTTGTCGGGCTTTCCTCGGCCGAAGCCTTGCACCTGTTCGACACGGCGCTGGCCGTCGACGAGCCGTATCTGGCACCGGCGCGTATCGATATCGCAGCGCTGCGTAGCCACGCCGCCGTGGTGCCGCCGATGTTCACCGATCTGATCAATGCGCCGACTCGCCGCCGGGTCGACGACTCGCTGGCCGCTGCCAAATCGAAGTCAGCGTTGGCGCAACGGCTATACGGACTCAACGATGACGAGCAGCACGCATTGTTGCTGAATTTGGTGCGTTCACACATCGCGACCGTCCTGGGCAACACCACACCGGAGGCGGTCGATGCCGACAAGGCCTTCCAGGACCTTGGGTTCGACTCGCTGACCGCGGTCGAGATGCGCAACCGGCTCAAAGCTGCCACCGGGCTGGCGCTTTCGCCCACCCTGATCTTCGACTATCCGACGCCCAACGGCCTTGCCACCTATATTCGCACCGAGCTTGCCGGTGTCCCGCAAGAAGCCAAGCACGTCCCGGCCGTTCGTGCGAGCGGCGACGATCCGATCGCGATTGTCGGCATGTCCTGCCGCTTCCCTGGCGGAGTGAATTCGCCAGAGGACTTGTGGGACATGGTGATCCAGGGCCGCGATGTGCTTACCGAGTTTCCATCCGACCGGGGCTGGGATCTGGCCGGGCTGTTCAATCCCGACCCCGACGTATCCGGTGCCTGCTACACCCGCACCGGCGGCTTCGTCGACGGCGTCGCGGACTTCGACCCCGGGTTCTTCGGGGTGGCGCCCAGTGAGGCGCTGGCGATGGATCCTCAACAACGCATGTTCCTCGAGTTGTCGTGGGAGGCGTTGGAACGGGCTGGGATTGACCCGAGCGGGCTGCGGGGCAGCGCCACCGGTGTGTTCGCCGGGGTGATGACACAGGGCTACGGCATGTTCGCCGCCGAGCCGGTCGAAGGCTTCCGGTTGACCGGCCAACTGTCGAGCGTGGCCTCCGGCCGGGTGGCCTATGTCCTGGGCCTGGAAGGGCCGGCGCTCTCGGTGGATACCGCGTGCTCGTCGTCGTTGGTGACGTTGCACATGGCGGTGCAGTCGCTGCGCTCGGGGGAGTGCGACCTGGCGCTGGCCGGCGGCGTCACCATCAACGCCACACCGGACATCTTCGTGGAATTCAGCCGCTGGCGTGGACTCTCACCGGACGGCCGCTGCAAAGCCTTCGCCGGCGCCGCCGACGGCACCGGATTC
>NZ_JCALCY010000034.1:0-7814 GCF_059812585.1 Mycobacterium sp. NGS48 | reverse complement strand
GTCGGTGAGTTCCCGCGACTGCTTGCCGGAGACTTCCTCGGTCTGGATCGCCGCCAGCAACATCCGCAGGGTCGCGGTGCGCAATTTGTCCCGCGCCTTCATCGCTTCGGTCAAGTCGGCGCGCAGCCGGGATTTGAGGTCCGCCATAGCCCAGACGCTACGCGAGCCATCTGGCGCCGCGGGACCTTGCGAGACATTGAGAAATACCCTCGTGGCCGACAGGATGGGAGTCATGATCGACGACGGCGACGTCACCGGGTGAGCACGCCACCGTTCGACTACCCCGAATACCCCGAGGGGTGGAACCCGCCGCCAGGTTACGGTCCCCCGGGATACCCCCAGGCGGGCTATCCGCCTCCGGGGTATGGACCTCCGGCCGGCGGTCCGCCGCCGGGGTATGGGCCGCTACCCGGCTATCCGCCTCCGCCTGGCTATGGTTCGCCACCTGGCTATCCGCCACCGCCTGGCTACGGGGGTCCGCCGCCCGGCTACGGGGGTCCGCCGCCCGGCTACGGCGGTTCGCCACCCGGCTACGGCGGTTCGCCGCAGTTCCATCCGGGTGAATTCCGGCCGGGGATAATCCCACTGCGCCCGTTGGGACTCAGCGAAATCTTCAATGGCGCGGTCGGCTATGTCCGGGCCAATCCGAAATCCGCCCTCGGGCTGACCGCGATCATCGTCGTGATCACACAGGCCATCGCGTTGATGATCGCGGCCGGACCGATTGCCGGCACGAGCCGGCTCACGACGGCTTCGCCCGACGAGCCCACCGGCGGTGATGTGGCCGCTGGGCTGATCTCGGCTGCTGCCAGCGGCCTCATCACCTGGCTGGCGGGGATCCTGCTGAGCGGCATGCTCACCGTCGTCGTCGGCCGCGCGGTCTTCGGGTCGACGATCACCATCGGTGAAGCCTGGACGAAGATCCGCGGGCGGCTACCGGCACTGCTGGGCCTGGCGGCACTGGAAGCCGTCGGCGTGATACTGCTCGTCGGTCTGGTGGCGCTGCTCATCACCGCCGTGGGCGCCGTCGGCAGCGGCGGCGCGGCGTTCGTTTTCGGACTTCCGTTGGTGCTGGCCCTGATCGCAGCGCTGGGCTACTTCTACACCGTCCTGTCGTTTGCGCCGGTGTTGATCGTGCTGGAACAGCTGCCCGTCATGGACGCCATCACCAGATCCGTTGCGCTGGTCCGCAACAGCTTCTGGCGGGTGCTCGGCATCCGGTTGCTCACCTCTGTCGTGGTGTTCGTCGTCGCCGGTGCCCTCGCGGCGCCGTTCAACTTCGTCGGCCAGCTTATGGCCGACCCGTCCAGCGGGCCCACACTGATCGGTTTGACGATAGGCGCCGTCGGATCGGCAATAGGCCGAATCATCACCGCTCCATTCAGCGCCGGTGTGGTGGTCTTGCTTTACACCGACCGCCGCATCCGCGCCGAGGCGTTCGACCTGATCCTGCAGACTGGTGCCGCCGGCGGTCCGGCAGCGGCACATTCCACCGACTACCTCTGGCCGACCCACCCGGGCATGAGGATCGGCTGAGGATGCCGAATATCGACATCGACCGCGATGCCGCACACGAGGCTGCGCAACGCGAACTGGCCAAACCGATCTACCCCAAAGCTTCGCTGACACAACGATTCCACGATTGGGTCGACGAACTGCTCTTCCGCCTGGTCGAAAAGGGCTCTGCGTTGCCCGGCGGATGGTTCACCATAGCGGTGCTGCTCGTTCTGCTGGGGGTAGCGCTGCTGATCGCGATCCGGATGGCGCAGCGCACAATACGCACCCGCCGTGGCGACGACTACCCGTTGTTCGACGGCGGGCCACTCAGTGCTGCCGCGCACCGAGCTACTGCGGACGGTTTTGCCGCCGAGGGGAATTGGACCGCAGCGATTCGGCACCGGCTCCGTGCAATCGCCCGCGCGTTGGAGGAGACCCGTGTACTCGAGCCCGCTCCCGGCCGTACCGCCAACGAGCTGGCCCGCGACGCCGGCGCGCGCATACCGCGGGTCGCCTCCGAGTTCGCCCGGGCCGCTGCAGCTTTCAACGACGTCACCTACGGCCAACGGCCCGGGACATCAGCCGCCTACCAGATGATCGCCGACCTCGACGACCATCTGCGGTCCGGTTCGGCGACCGACTTGCCTGCAGACGACCAGTCGACAGCACTGGGCCCGTGGGCGGCAGTGCAGTGACGGCCACCGGCTCGCCGACGCTGGTCAGACGTTGGCGAACCTGGCGGTGGGTCCTGTTGACGCTGGCCGCTCTCTGCGTAGTCGCGGCGGTCGGCACTTACCTGACCGCGGCACGGCCGGGTGGCCGGATGGATCCAACGGCCACCGGACCGGACGGCGCACACGCATTGGTCGCGCTGCTGACCACCGGCGGAGTCGACGTCGTCGTCGCCGACACCGTTGCCGATGTGGAACGGAAGATGCGCTCGGGGAGCCTACTGCTGATCGGGCAGAGTCAGTACATCACCGATGACGCACTGCTGCACCGGCTCGCCGACGTCCCCGGTGACCTGCTGCTGGTAGAGCCGACGTCGCGGGCCCGCGCCGCATTAGCGCCGGACATCCGCAGCGGCGGCTCCAGCACACCGGAGAGCAAGCCGGATTGCGCGCTGCCCGAAGCGAATAGCGCCGGATCGGTACAGTTCGGCCCGACCAACACGTTCAGTGCGGTGTCCAAAGCTGTCGACCGCCACGAGATCACCAGCTGCTACGGCGGAGCGCTGGTCCGTTACCGCGACGGTGAACGCACTGTCACCCTGGTTGGCAGCACCGACTTCATGACCAACGGTGGCCTGTTGCGCGCCGGCAACGCCGCGCTGGCGATGAACCTCGCCGGTGAACGCGCGCGGCTGGTCTGGTACGCACCGCGGCGGGTCGAGGGCGAATCGAGTTCCGCCGCAACCATCTTCGATCTGATCCCGGACAATGTCAGCTGGATGGTCTGGCAACTGTCGCTGGCAGTGATACTGATCGCGCTGTGGAAGGGCCGCCGGATCGGCCCATTGGTCGCCGAGGACCTGCCGGTGGTCGTGCGCGCATCGGAGACGGTCGAGGGCCGCGGCCGGTTGTACCGTTCGCGGCGAGCCCGCGACCGCGCGGCACAGGCCCTGCGTACCGCTGCGCTGCAGCGGCTGTCCCCCCGGCTCGGTTTGAGTCCGACGACGCCGGCGCAAGCGGTAGCGAGGGCCGTCGCGCAGCGCAGCGGCGCCGACGCGGACTCGGTGCGGCATACGCTGTTCGGGCCGCCCCCTGCCACCGACACCGACCTGGTGGCGCTGGCCCGTGCGCTCGACGACATCGAAAGGCAGGTCGCACACTTATGACCCAGTCGGCCCCCGCATCCGCGCCGCCCGCGGCTGCCGAAGCGGCACGTCAGGCGTTGTTGGCGGTGCGCGCCGAGATCGCCAAAGCCGTCGTCGGACAGGACGCCGTGATCAGCGGTCTGGTCATTGCGCTGTTGTGCCGTGGCCATGTGCTGCTCGAAGGCGTTCCGGGTGTGGCGAAAACGCTGTTGGTCCGTGCGATGGCCGCGGCGCTGCAGTTGGAGTTCAAACGCGTCCAGTTCACCCCGGATCTGATGCCCGGCGATGTCACCGGCTCGCTGGTCTACGACGCCCGCACCGCCGCTTTCGTGTTCCGTGCCGGCCCGGTGTTCACCAATCTCATGCTGGCCGACGAAATCAACCGCACGCCACCCAAAACGCAGGCCGCTCTGCTGGAAGCCATGGAAGAGCGCCAGGTCAGCGTGGACGGTGAACCACGGGCGCTGCCCGATCCGTTCATCGTCGCCGCGACACAGAATCCGATCGAATACGAGGGCACCTACCAGTTACCCGAGGCGCAGCTCGACCGATTCCTGCTCAAGCTGACAGTGCCGCTGCCGCCGCGTGATTCGGAGATCGCCATCCTCGGTCGGCACGCGCACGGCTTCGATCCGCGTGACCTGTCGGCGATCCGACCGGTGGCCGGCAGCGCCGAGTTGACCGCCGGGCGCGAGGCGGTGCGCCAGGTCATCGTCGCCGACGAGCTGCTGGGCTACATCGTCGACATCGTCGGCGCCACCCGGCGCTCACCGGCTCTGCACCTCGGCGTATCGCCGCGGGGCGCAACGGCGTTGCTGGGCACCGCCCGGTCGTGGGCGTGGCTGTCCGGACGCAACTACGTCACGCCCGACGATGTGAAGGCGATGGCCCGGCCCACCCTGCGGCACCGGGTGATGCTGCGCCCGGAAGCCGAGCTGGAAGGCGCCACCGCCGACGGGGTGCTCGACGGAATACTGGCCTCGGTTCCGGTGCCCCGCTAGTGGTCCTGACTGGCCGCACTGGGCTGGTTGCGCTGGTCTGCGTTCTGCCGGTCACGTTATCGCCTTGGCCTGCAACGGCTTTTCTGGTGCTAGTGGTACTGCTGCTGGTGGCGGTGGCCGTCGACGTCGGGCTGGCCGCAAACATCCGGGCCCTGCGGTTCAGCCGTTCGGGGCCGGCGTCCGTGCGGCTCGGCGCCTCAGCGAATGTCGGTCTGCTGATCCACAACGGTGGCCGGCGTCGGTTTCGCGGCCAGATCCGCGACGCCTGGCCACCCAGCACGCGCGCCGAACCCGGTGTTCACCCTGTCGACATCGCTGCCGGCCAGGCACAGCCGGTGGCTACCTGCCTGCGGCCGGCACGTCGCGGCGATCAGCGGACGGCGGTGGTCACCGCACGATCGTTCGGACCGCTGGGCCTGGCGGGACGGCAGCGGTCGGCACCGGTCGCCGGCACCGTACGGGTGCTGCCACCGTTCCTGTCCCGCAAGCACCTCCCGGCACGGCTGGCCAAGCTGCGCGAGATCGATGGGCTGTTGCCGACGTTGACCCGCGGCCAGGGCACCGAATTCGACTCGCTGCGAGAGTATGTCGTCGGCGACGACGTCCGCTCGATCGACTGGCGCGCCACCGCCCGTCGCTCCGACGTGGTAGTTCGGACTTGGCGGCCCGAGCGCGACCGTCGGGTCGTCATCGTGCTCGACACCGGCCGCACGTCGGCCGGCCGTGTCGGTGTCGACCCCACCGCCGGCGATCCGGGCGGATGGCCGCGGCTGGACTGGTCGATGGATGCCGCGCTGCTGCTGGCGGCGCTGGCATCCCGGGCCGGCGACCACGTCGACTTCCTCGCCCATGACCGTGTCACGCGGGCCACGGTGTTCGGTTCACCGCGGACCGAGCTGCTCGCACAGCTGGTTGACGCGATGGCGCCGCTACGCCCCGAGCTCATCGAATCCGACGCCGCGGCAATGGTTTCCGCGGTAATGCGACGGGTCCGAGGGCGTGCGCTGGTGGTGCTGTTGACCGACCTCAACGCCGCTGCTCTCGACGAAGGACTGCTGCCGGTATTGCCGCAGCTCTCCGCGAGACACCAGGTGATCATCGCCGCGGTGACCGATCCGCGCATCGACCGGCTCGCCGTCGGCCGGGCCGATGCGGCTGCGGTGTATGACGCGGCGGCGGCCGAATGGTCCCGCAATGACCGGCGCCGGATCGCCTCACGGCTGCGCCAGGGCGGCGTGGACGTGGTCGATGCGCTACCTACCGAGCTCGCGCCCGCACTGGCGGACCGCTACCTGGCGATGAAGGCCACCGGACGGCTCTAGGGTCAGCCGGTCGGTAGCACGTCGGGCGCGTCGGTGATGTCTCCGGTCTCTGCGGCCAGGACGGCGTGTCGACCGAAGTACACGACGTAGGCCAGAAACGCTGCCTCGGCGGCGATCCCGATGCCGACCCGCACAAACGTCGGCAGCGGTGATGGGGTCACCGCCGCTTCGATGACGCCCGAAACGAGTAGCACCACCACCAGTCCGACCGCGATCGCGACGACGGCGCGGCCCTGCTCGGCAAGCACCTGGCCCCGAGGCCGTTGGCCGGGTGAGATCACCGACCAGCCCAACCGCATCCCGACGGCGGCGGCCAGAAACACCGCCGTCAATTCCAGCAGGCCGTGCGGAACCAGCAGGCCCAGCAGGACGTCACCCTTACCTGCCTGGAACATCAACCCGGCGATGGCCCCGAGGTTGGCGGCATTTTGTAACAGCACGAACGGGATCGGCACGCCCAGCACGACGGCCAACGCGATGCACTTGGCGGCGACCCAGGCGTTGTTGACCCATACCTGCAAACCGAACGCCACGGCCGGATGCTCGCTGTAGTACGAGGCGACGTCATGGTTGACCAATTCGTCGATGTCGCTTGGGGTTCCGATGGTGGCCTGCACCTCTGGGCTGCCGGCCACCCACAGCGCGATGACGCCCGCCACGACGAAGAATGCCAGACCCGTCGCCAACCACCAACGCCACGCGCGGTAGGCCACCACCGGGAACGACACCGTCCAGAACCGGGTGAACTCGCTGCTGACCGGAGCGTGCGCGCCGGTCACCGCGGCGCGGGCGCGGGCCACCAAAGTCGACAGGCGGCCGATCAGCGCCGACTCCGAGGATGCTGACCGCAGCATCGACAGGTGCGTCGATACCCGTTGGTAGAGCTCGACGAGTTCATCGATCTCCGGTCCGGTGAGACGACGACGGTTGCGCACCAGCTGGTCGAGCCGGTCCCAGGTGCCGCGGTGCGCAAGCACAAAGGCGTCGACGTCCACCTGCACGAGGCTAGCGGCGATCGCAAACTCGGCGAAGTCGAGTGCAGCGGGTCGCCGCCAATGGGTAGCGTTCGCAGTATGTCGGAGTTCGTCACCGGCGATGCCGTGGTGCTTGATGTGCAAATCGCGCAGTTGCCGGTGCGCGCGGTCGGAGCGTTGATCGACATCGCCGTCATCATCGTCGGTTATCTGCTCGGATTGATGTTGTGGGCGGCCACGCTGACCGAGTTCGACGACGCCGCAACTGCCGCCATCCTGATCATCTTCACGGTGCTGGTGCTGGTTGGGTATCCGCTGGCCTTCGAGACGGCGACCCGCGGCCGGACGGTCGGCAAAATCGTGATGGGGCTGCGCGTGGTATCTGACGACGGTGGTCCGGAGCGTTTCCGCCAAGCGCTGTTCCGTGCCCTGGCTTCGCTGGTGGAAATCTGGATGTTGTTCGGGAGCCCCGCTGTGATCTGCAGTCTGCTTTCACCGAAAGCCAAACGAATCGGCGACATCTTCGCCGGGACGATGGTGATCAGCGAGCGCAGCCCGAAATCGAGTCCGCCCCCACCGATGCCGCCGTCACTGGCGTGGTGGGCCGCGTCGCTGCAATTGTCCGGCCTCAGTGCCGGGCAAGCCGAGCTGGCGCGTCAATTCCTCTCTCGGGCACCGCAACTCGATCCAGGGCTGCGTTATCAGATGGCCTGCCGGATCGCCGGCGACGTGATGGCGCGCGTCGCTCCGCCGCCCCCGCCCGGAACTCCGCCGCAACTCGCGCTGGCCGCTGTGCTCGCCGAGCGGCACCGCCGGGAACTGGCGCGGTTGCGCCCGCTGGCCGCACCGGTTCCCGGGCCGCCTCCGCCGAACTGGCCGCCGCCCCCACCATCCTGGCCGGCGCCGGGCGGGGGTTTCACGCCGCCTCGTTGAGTTACTGAACCACTGTCGTAGCGACAATGACGATGTCGATGACCAACAGCGCCAAGGCGATGACCGGAACCACGATGCCCCACCGGCGCCGGGCCGTGAAGAAGGAAATGACAATGGTCACGGCCGCCACCACCGGTGCGCCGTAGAAGAGGACACCGAAACTGATTCCGTTCGGCCCGAGATTGGGGCACTGCCGATCACTGCAGGCAGCCGTGCTCATGACGGCACCGAGCGTGAAGATCAGCACGGCCGCGGCGGCCGGCACCGTCAA
>NZ_JCALCY010000033.1:0-8626 GCF_059812585.1 Mycobacterium sp. NGS48 | reverse complement strand
CGCGCGACCCCCTCCCAGCCCGCACAGGGGACGCCGCAGGCCACTAACTATTCGGAGTCCTGCCGCGCATGGTTGGGTGTTGGGTGCCGCGGTCCGCTGCCGGGTCGAAGGGCCGCGGTGTAAACCGCACGCGAGTACCAAGGAGCATGGCCGAATGCAGAGCAGAGTCCGCGCGGAGCGGATCGGATGGGGGCTGTGGGCCGGCGCCGCGGCCGGCGCGGCGGGCACCACTGCGCTGAATGTCCTCACTTACCTCGATATGGCGCTCCGGGGCCGACCGGCAAGCACAACGCCCGAAGAAACCGTAAAAGCGTTGGTGCGACTGCTGCACTGGACGATGCCCGGCGGCCTCGACACCCAACCGAACCGTATCGCCGGCGTCGGCGCTCTTATGGGTATCGCCGCCGGAATCGGTATCGGCGCGCTACTCGGACTACTACGCTCGCTTGGTTGGCGGCCCGGCAAAGCACTCACCACTGTGGTCGCTACCGCCGGCGCTCTGATCGGTACCAACGGACCGATGATCGCCCTCAGCGTGACGAACCCACTTACCTGGGGTGTCGTCGGCTGGATTGCCGATGTCGTTCCGCACCTCGGTTATGGTCTCGTCGCCGCCTTGGTCCTGTGCCAGCTCGACGCTCCGCACCACTGAACGCTAGTCGCTACTCCTCACTCCGGCTGGCTTTGCGCGAAGGAAATGTCAACTCTCCCAACGCGATCGGCGGGACATACTGTCCTTCCAGCGTGCGATGCCACCACGCCCGCTCGTGGCGCAGTTCCCGCCACGTGGTGAAGCGGTATCGGTAGAGCTGGACGCGCACATACTTGGGCGGACGCTCGGGGAAGGGATTGTGCCGCAGTAGCCGCAGCGTTGGCCGATCGTTTTGCAGCAGCCGCAGCAGGAATCCGCGTAGCCACGGATATGCGTAGTTCGGGGAGATGGCAGCGAACCACATCAACCAATCCAAGCGCAAATGGTATGGAGCCCATTGCCGCGGCAGGCTCCGAACTGCGCCCGGCTTGCCCTTGAATTCGTACTCTTCCCAAACGGTTTCATCGGTGATCGTGGATTCGTTGGTGCCCTCGATCACCACCTCCCGGCGGGTTCGTCCGACGCTGCCGAACGCGCCGTAGGTGTTGACCAAGTGGAACGGGTTGAACGACATGTTCATCCGCTGACGCCGCGAGATCATGTTGCGTATCGGCCAGTAGCTCAAAAGCAGTGTGGCTCCCGCGAATATGATCATCAGCGCCGCGAACCAGATCGGTGGTTCGGTCAGGGCGGGCTGCTGCGGAATCGGCAGCACCGCAGCCGCCGATGACGTGTCGATCGCGCTGCAACCCAACAGGATCGTCAGCCAGTTGAGCCAGGCGAAGTTTCCGGAGGCCACCAGCCACAGCTGGGTGATAACGATAATCGCTGCTGCCACACTGGCTACCGGCTGCGGCGCGAACAATCCGAACGGCACGACGAGTTGGGCGAAATGGTTGCCGGCCACCTCAATTCGGTGCAGCGGCTTGGGCAGGCGGTGAAAGAACCAGCTCAGCGGCCCGGGCATCGGCTGCGTCTCGTGGTGGTAGTACAGGCAGGTCAGATCGCGCCAGCACCGGTCGCCGCGCAGTTTGATCAGCCCGGCCCCGAACTCGAGCCGGAACAGCAGCAGGCGCGCCAGCCACATCGTCAGCACCGGCGGCGCAATATCGTCGTTGCCGAGAAAGATCGCCAGAAAGCCGGTTTCGAGCAGCAACGACTCCCAGCCGAAGGAATACCAGGTCTGCCCGACGTTGACGATCGACAGGTAGAGAACCCACAGCAGCAGCCACATCAGCATTGCCGCCCAGAGCGGCACCAGGCCGGCTAGTCCGGCGGCGATCGCGCCCGACAGTGCGGCGCCGAACCAGGCAACCGCGGCAAAGAACCGATCGGAATAGTGAACGTGGAAAATGCTTGGTACCCGGCGAAACGACACAGCCGCCAGATACCGGGGCGCCGGCAGCATCCCGTGCTCCCCGATCAGCGCCCGGAACTGTTGTACAGCCGCGACAAACGCCACCAGGTAGACAACGGCAATACCGCGCTCCAGTACCAGCCGGCCCAACCAATATTCAGGTGCGCTGAACCATCCCATCCCCGCTGCCTCTCGGACGGTGGATGCTTATTGTCCCGCGTACCCCGCCAGTTAGCCGCGAAACGGCTCGCGTCGCAGCCGCACCACCGAGGTGGCCAGCACTGCCAGCGAAACCAGCGCCAGCAATTGCACGCCCGCGGAATGTCCGGCATAACCGTCGACCGAGCGCCACGGGTGCCGGGACAGCATGGCACCGGCCAGAATCAGCCCGCCGGCGCTCGCGCCGATGGTGATCGCATCCCGCCACCGCTGTCGATCGCGCAGCGCCCACTGCAGTCCGAGCGCGGCGGCGAACACCGCGATCCCCGCCGGACCCGCGACCAACCCGCCGGCCGCCAGCAGCGCCACCGCCGCCCACCGCCCGGGAGCCCACGGATGGGCAGCCGGGTCGCTGCGGCCCGGGTTGCGTCGGACCGGCCACCCAACCAGCAGAACCAGCACCGGCAGCAGCGCCAATCCGCCGCCCAGCCCGGCGCGGTAGGCCGAGTTCGGCGCAAACGTCAACGTGAGAGTGCCCGAGGTCCCCGCCGGCACTATCCACCCCTGCTGCCATCCGTTGACGGCCACTGGGTCCAGCCGGGTCCCATCGCCAGTGCGTGCCCGCCAACCGCGGTTGATACTTTCCGGCACAACCAGCACCCGCGATACCGCCGCCTCGGGCACCCGTACTTCGCGCCGCGCCGCGCCCCACACGCTAGTGGCAGCGGGAATCGTTGTAGCGCTGGGTAATTGGCCAGCGAGGGGACCCGATAGCTGAACGCCGTCGACGCTGAACTGCTCACCGGGACTGATCAGCAGCTCCTGCTGACCGGCCGGTAGCGCGATCGGCTGGCGCTCGCATGGCTGGGCGGCCACCGGCTCGCCGTCCAGCAGCGCACCCACAGTGGTGGTGATCGTGGTGTGCACAAAGCGGCCGGCGATCGCGATGATCGGGCCGCGGCTGCAATCGACGGTGACCTGGCGCGAGCGGTTGCGGGCGGCGTCAGCGGCCGCCACCGGATTGCCGTCGGCGTCGATCACCGTAATTTCGGCCAGCCCCGGTGGTTTCAACTGATCAAACCCCAGCGCAGTGCGGTCGATGACGTCGTCCCAGTCGAGCAGGCTGATGATGACGCTGTCGGTCAGCCGCGGTTTCAGCGCCACGTTCTGCGCCTCGCCGTCGGTGTCCGCGCCCAGTTCTCGGATCTGCGGGCCGTCACCGAGATCCACGGCGACCAGGGTCGGATGCGTGGGCACGGCCGACCTGCTGGCGGTGAGCCGCAGTCGGGTCACCTCGGCCGGCCGGGGCAGCGTCAATGTCAGCGTCGACGGCGTCTTGTGCTGCACGACCCGTTGCGGCCCCGTCCACGCGGTGGTCGGATCACCGTCGGTGGCCGCGTACGCGGAGCCCGAGACTTCCAGGAGATCGGAGTCGCCGCGGGCGCGGGTGGTGTTCGGTTCGGCGATCAGGTCGGCCAGTTTGGGGCCGTGCCGGGCTCGCACCCAGACCGTCGGAGTGACCGACACTTGCTGCGGCACGCTCAACGTGCGGCTCAGGGTGGTCGGCACTTCCGGGGCCAACGCCATCGACGCCGCGCAGCGCATGTCCTGCGGACCTTCGGCGCAGCCGGGCCGGCCCAGCAGCTCCGAGCCCAGATCCCAACGGGCCACCGCTGAGCCCGGCGGCGGGCCGGGCACTCGCACGGTATGCCGTAGGTCGATCGGGTGGGCGAAGCCGTTGGCGTCGTACTGGGTGATGGACAGATCGGTGATGCCGAACTGCACACCGCCGGACCCGTCGTCGGTGCCGATCGCGGTGACGCGCACCCACGGGGTTTCGCCGTAGGGCAGCGCTGCGGTGAGCGGCTTACCGGCTTCGTCGAATCGCAACGTGGTGGTGCCGTTGACGGTTTCGATCTGGATCCGGCGGACCTGGGCGCCGACGGCAGTCGGGCTGGGCGTCAAGGTGATCACGCTGTTGGTCACCGGATGGTCGAAGTCCACCTGCAGCCATTGGCCCACCGCCGACTGCAGGCCATTGGACACCCATGCCGTCCCCGGGTCGCCGTCGACTGCGGCGGCCGGAGAAGTCGCCGGCGCGACGTCGGGCAGGGCGGTGGCATCCGACGAGGAACTCGATGCGGTGAGCCGTCCGCCTGTCCACCCGCCGTAGACGGTTTCCGCGCCCGGCGCGGGGTAGTCCGGCACCCTGTTGTGGGTGTGCCGGGCGTCGCCAACGGCCCGGATCGCCGACGAGTGATCATCGACCCGGCCGTAGTCGGTCTCCCGGGCAACCGGAGTGTCGGTGACGGTGACGACGGGCGTCGGCAGGCCGGCGCGCTGGGCGTCGGCGGTCATCAGTACCGGTCGCAGTGCCGGCCGCCCCAGCAGGCGGCGGCGTTCGTCGAGGCGCAACAGCACCTCGGGGCCGCCGTCGACCCGGGCCAACTGGTCGGTGTCGGCGAAGTAGGGAGCAGCCGGGTCGCCGCCCCCGGCCGCGACCCGGTAAATCTCCACGGCCGGATATCGCGGCCGCAGGCCGCTGTCGCTGATGAACCCGGACACCGGCCCGGGGCCGACCGGTGCGCCGAACTGGGCCACCTTCTGCAGGCGCGGCGAGCCTGCAATAGCCCGGTGCACCAGAATCGGGCGGGCCGAGCGTGACGTGTCCGGGTCCAGGTCATTGCGCAGCACCACATAGGAAATACCTTGGCGGGCCAGCGTATCGGCGAGGCCTGCCGAGGGGCGGCCGGCCGCGATCAGCCGTTGTACCGAATCCAGCGCCCGAATGGTTTGCGCCGGGGTCAGCGGAATCGAGTCTCGCACCCCCCACGGGCTGTCGCCGAGCACCTGCAACGGCTCGTCATGGCTGGTGCCCCACACCTGAGTGGCGAACGGGGCGCCGGGAACCACCAACACCCGGCCCGGCGCCGGCGTACCAGTGTTGTGTTCGGTCAGCCAGTCGGCGGCGTCGTGCCAATACTGCGGTATCGCGCGGAATGCGCCGGGCGGGGTCATCCGACCGGTCCACGCCAGCGAGGTGGCGACCATCAGCGCGGTCAACACCACGATCCCGGCTGCCACGCGTTTATCGCGTTCGGGATGGGCTAGCGCGCGAACCCACGCCGGCGCCGGTGTGCTGCCCGGGAGTGGCAGCCGACCCAGCAGCTGGGCCAACCCCAGCACCAGCGGGATCCGGATCAACGACTCCAGCTTGTGCACGTTGCGCAGCGGCGCCCCACCGGCGTCCAAGAAGGCCTGCACCTGGTGCGCCACCGGCGAGCCCAGCCCGCCGGAGTAGCCGACGGCGATCAGCGTCACCCCGACAAGCAGCATCGTCACCAGCCGTCCGCGTGCCGGCATGCCGCGGATGGCCAGGCCGGCCAGACCCGCCGCGGCGACCAGGCAGGTGGCCAGGATCATCAGCGACCCGGTGACCAGCGGAGCCCCCGCGGTTGCATCGGGCGCCACGAATGGTGTCCAGCTGTCGGTCCCGCGCAGCACCTCCACCAGCGACGACCATCGCGTGGTGACACCGGAGGATTCGATGAAATCGAGGAACGGCGGGCTGATCCGGGCCATCAGGACCAATGCCACCAACCACCACGACATCGCCAGGATCAGCGCCAGCAGCCACCACGCGGCGTAGCGCCACCACAACCGGTTGGGTCGATGACAGGCCCACCAGATCACCGCCGGCAGGCAACCGGCCAGCGTCGCGATGGCGTTGACCGCCCCCATCAACGCCACCGCCAGCCCGGCCTGCCCGGCCAGCCTGCGGACGGATCGGCTGGCGTCGCCGCGCAGCGCCAGGATGGTGGGCAGCAGCACCCACGGCGCCAACATGATCGGCAGCGTTTCCGAGGAGATCGACCCGAGCGTGGTCAGCACCCGCGGCGACAGTGCGAACGCCGCCGCGGCGATCACCCGCGACGCCGGGCTTCCGATGCCCAGCGCCTCGGCCACCCGCAGCAGCCCCCAGAAGCCGACGGTGAGCAGCAGAGCCCACCACAGCCGCTGAGTCACCCAACCGGGCAGCCCCAGCAGGTGGCCGGCCAAAAAGAACGTGCCGTGCGGAAACAGGTAGCCGTAAGCCTGGTTCTGCGCCTGTCCGAACGGCAGCTCGCTGTTCCACAGATTGGTTGCGCGCGCCAGGAAGCGCAGCGGGTTGGCGGTGAGGTCGAGCTTGGTGTCGGGGGAAATCTGCCCGGGCGACTGGGCGAAGGTCAATGCCAGCGCCACCGTCGCGACCAACCACAACCAGCGCCGCGACAGGCCCGCCACCGTCAAGGACACCGCCTCCTGCGAGATGGCCGAAGGCGACGTACTCAGGTCAGGTGCGGTTGCCGTACTCAACCCGGTTGAGTACCGAGGACTGCGGGTCGCCGCCGGGCAGCGGCGGCTTGGTGTCCTGCTGCACCATCAGGGTGATCCCGAAGATGGCGGCGGCACCCAGCAGCAGACCGACCACGATGCTGGCTGCGGCGGGCGCAACGAACCGGTTCATCGGGGGCTCCTTGAGAGTGCGGACTGGTGGGTCGCCGGACCTAGTCGCCCAACCTAGCACTACGGCCGGACGGGGCGGCGCCGTCGCCGATGCGTGCCGTGACAGCATGGGCCGATGGCCCTCCTACGCGTCCTGGCCGTGCTTGCTGCGGTATCAGCGCTGATCGCCTCATGTGGCACCACTGCCAAACCGCCGGAAACTCCGAGCGCATCGTCGCCCGCCCACCGTCAGCCGGCCTGCGGTGAGGGGACGGCCATGCTGGCGGCAATGTCGGGCCGCGACAAGCTGGCGCAGTTGCTGATGGTAGGAGTGCGCAACGCCGACGACGCGCGAGCGGTCGTGGCCGACCACCACGTCGGTGGCATCTTCATCGGCAGCTGGACCGATCTGTCGATGTTGACCGATGGTTCCCTGCGCGGCATCGCCGGTAGCGCGGGACCGCTGCCGCTGGCAGTCAGCGTCGATGAGGAGGGCGGTCGGGTATCCCGGCTTTCGTCGCTGATCGGAGCGGCCCCGTCGGCGCGAACGCTGGCGCAGACCCTCAGTGTCGATGACGTTTACGCGACCGCGCTGGACCGTGGCCACAAGATGCGCGGGCTGGGCATCACCGTCGACTTCGCACCGGTCGTCGATGTCACCGACGCCGCCGACGACACGGTCATCGGCGACCGCTCGTTCGGCGCGGACCCCGGAGTGGTCACCCAATATGCCGGCGCCTATGCCCGCGGCCTGCGTGATGCCGGTCTGCTGCCGGTGCTCAAACACTTCCCCGGCCACGGCCACGGTTCGGGCGACTCGCACACCGGTGGTGTGGCCACGCCACCGCTGGACCAGTTGCAGCACGACGACTTGGTCCCCTACCGGACGCTGGTGAGTGCGACGCCGGTCGGGGTGATGATCGGTCATTTGCAGGTTCCCGGCCTGACGAACAACCAGCCGGCCAGCCTGAGTCCGGCCGCCGTGCGCTTGCTGCGCACCGGCGACGGCTACGGCGGGCCGCCGTTCGACGGTCCGGTGTTCAGCGACGACCTGTCCAGCATGGCCGCGATAAACGAGCGCTACGGGGTGTCTGAGGCGGTGCTACGCGCGCTGCAGGCGGGCAGCGACATCGCGCTGTGGGTCACCACCGACGAGGTGCCCGCGGTGCTCGACCGGCTGGAGAAGGCGCTGGCCGCAGGGGAGTTGGCGCAACCGGCGGTGGATGCTTCGGTACTGCGAATGGCCGCGGTGAAGGGCCGGCCCGCGGGGTGCGGCCGATAGCGGGTGTGCGGTAAAGGCACATTGCTTACTCTGGAGTCAGATATCCGGCTGCAGACGAAGGACAGGCGATGGCAGGTGGTACCAAGCGGCTACCGCGTGCCGTCCGCGAGCAGCAGATGCTCGACGCCGCCGTCGAGATGTTCTCGATCAACGGCTACCACGAAACCTCGATGGATGCGATCGCGGCCAAAGCAGAGATCTCCAAACCGATGCTGTACCTGTACTACGGCTCCAAGGAAGAACTCTTCGGCGCGTGTCTGAACCGCGAGCTGTCCCGCTTCATCGACGGCGTACGTGAAGACATCGAGCTTCAGCAGAGCCCGAAAGACTTGCTGCGCAACACGATCGTCTCTTTCTTGCGCTATATCGATACGAACCGGTCGTCGTGGATCGTGATGTACACCCAGGCCACCAGCTCGCAGGCGTTTGCTCATACGGTGCGCGAGGGTCGCGAGCGAATCATCGAACTGGTGGCGCGCCTACTTCGGTCGGGGACCCGAAATCCCGACCCCGGCACCGACTTCGACATGATGGCCGTAGCCCTGGTGGGTGCGGGCGAGGCGGTGGCCACTCGACTGAGCACTGGTGACACCGACGTCGACGAAGCCGCCGGGTTGATGATCAACCTGTTCTGGCGCGGTCTGAAAGGCGCGCCCAGCGACGCGGCGCCCATTGTCACGACTTTCGAGCGTGACTCCTTGGCTTCGAGTGTGAACACCGGGCGGGATCCCGGCGGCGGCTTCAAGGGATA
>NZ_JCALCY010000032.1:0-11007 GCF_059812585.1 Mycobacterium sp. NGS48 | reverse complement strand
ACCTTCACGTCCCGGTTTTCGTCATTCATCCGTTCAGAGCTACCCAGCCCCGCGACGGGTAAACCTTCGCAGCTTCAGTTCAACTTCGCTGGCTACCGTGCCGGCATGACAACCACGGCCGGCGCCGCCGAGGCGATCCCGGCACGGCTGGCGCGTGCGCTGGACTTGTTGAACTTCTCACTGGCCGACGTGCGCGACGGTTTGGGTCCCTACCTGTCGATTTATCTGTTGCTGACCTACCACTGGGACCAGGCCTCGATCGGGTTCGTGATGGCCATCGGCGGCATTGCGGCGATCGTGGCGCAAACGCCGGTGGGTGCAGTGGTCGACCGCACCACGGCCAAGCGGGCACTAATGATCGCCGGAGCGGTATTCGTCACTGCGGGGGCCCTGGCGATGCCGCTGTTTCCCGCCTTCTACTCGATCTCGGCGCTACAGGCGGTCACCGGGATCGCCGGTTCGGTGTTCGCTCCTGGCCTGGCGGCAATCACCCTGGGCGTGGTGGGGCCGGGGCACTTCGCCCGGCGGATCGGGCGCAACGAGTCGTTCAACCATGCCGGCAACGCCGCCGCCGCGACCACCACCGGTGGACTGGCCTACTTCTTCGGCCCGGCGGTGGTGTTCTGGGTGCTGGCGGCCATGGGGCTGCTCAGCGTGGCGGCCACACTGCGGATCCCGGCGCAGGCCATCGACCACGACGTGGCGCGCGGCATGGACCACGCACCCGGGCAGCCGCACGCGCAGCCGTCCCGATTGGCGGTGTTGCTGCACAACCGGCGATTGATGATTTTCGCCGCCGCGGTAGTGGCGTTTCATTTCGCCAACGCGGCCATGCTGCCGCTGGTCGGTCAGGTGCTGGCGCTGCAGAACAAGCAGCGGGGCACCGCATTGATGGCGGCTTGCATTGTGGCAGCCCAGGTGGTGATGGTGCCGGTGGCCTATATCGCCGGCGCCAAGGCCGACAGCTGGGGGCGCAAACCCATCTTCTTGGTCGGTTTCGCGGTGTTGGCCGCCCGCGGCTTCCTCTACACGCTGTCGGACAACTCGTCTTGGCTGGTGGTTGTGCAACTGCTCGACGGGGTGGGTGCGGGCATTTTCGGGGCACTGTTTCCCCTGGTCGTGCAGGACGTCACGCATGGCACCGGGCGGTTCAACATCAGCCTGGGCGCCGTCACCACCGCCTGGGGCGTGGGTGCTGCGCTGTCGAATTTCGCCGCCGGTTGGATCGTGGTGGCGGCGGGCTACCACGCGGCATTCCTGGCCTTGGGCGGGCTGGCCGGCAGCGGATTCGTCCTCTACCTGCTCGCTATGCCCGAAACCGGCCCGGCGGCGACGAATGTCCGCCCCACCGTTGCATCGCGATAGTTTCCGATATATCGTTGCAATATCGTTCACGCATCCAGGCGTGACTCCATCAGAAACGAGACACACCATGAGCGCACCTTTCCGCCCTTACGGAATGCCTTTTGTGGGTGGGCCCCCCGAGGGCTTCGGCCTTGGTCCACAGGCTCACAGCACCGTGCACGAAAAGGGCCGCTCGGCTCGATCCGAGGTCCGCGGGAACCTCCGCAGCCATGGCCGCGGGCACGACAACGCGGGCGGTGCGAAATTCGGAGCGGGGTTGGGTCGCGGGTTCAAACCCGGCGGCTTCGGGCCCGGCGGGTTCGGGCCCGGCGGGTTCGGTCCCGGCGGGGCAGGACCCGGCGGGTTCGGTTTCGGGCTCGGGTTTGGCCCCGGCCCGCGCGGTGGCCGCCGCGGTGGCCCGGGTCGGCGCGGTCGCCGCGGCGACGTTCGTGCCGCCATCCTGGTGCTGTTGGCCGAGCGACCGATGCACGGTTACGAGATGATCCAGGAGATCGCCGGGCGCAGCCAGGATCTGTGGCGCCCCAGCCCGGGCTCGGTGTACCCGACCCTGCAGATGCTGGTCGACGAGGGACTCTGCGTCGGGTCGGAAGTCGAGGGAACCAAAAAGCTTTTCGAGCTGACTGAGGACGGCCGCGCAGCTGCCAAGAAGATCGCGACCCCGCCGTGGGAGGAGATCGCCGACGGGGTTGACCCGTCGCACCTCAACCTACAAACCGCCGTCGGCCAAATGCTCGCGTCGGTAGCGCAAGCCGCGCATGCGGCAACCCGTGAGCAGCAGCAGCGCATCATCGACGTCGTCAACAATGCGAGGCGCGAGATCTACACCGTGCTCAGCGAAGACGAGTAGCTGCTTCCGCCCGCGAGCGTGCGTGAAATACGTTGCGGCATCGGCGTGTCGACCGGGGACACGCACGCTCGCGGGAAGGGGTGAGCGGTCACGAAACGTCGACCCAGTCCAGGGTGCGCTGCACCGCCTTGCGCCAGCCCGCGTATCCCGCGGCGCGCTCGTCGTCGCTCCACGCCGGCGACCAACGCTTGTCCTCTCGCCAATTAGCCTGCAACTCAGTGGGATCGGCCCAGAACCCCACTGCCAGACCGGCGGCGTAGGCCGCCCCCAGTGCCGTGGTCTCGGCGATCACCGGTCGCACCACGTCGACACCGAGCACGTCGGCCTGGATCTGCATGCACAAATCGTTGGCGGTGATACCGCCGTCGACTTTGAGAACCTCCAGGCGCACGCCGGAGTCGGCTGCCATCGCGTCGACCACATCGCGGCTCTGGTAGCAAATCGATTCCAGGGTCGCGCGGGCCAGATGTGCGTTGGTGTTGTACCGCGACAACCCAACGATCGCGCCGCGGGCATCTGATCGCCAGTACGGGGCGAACAAGCCGGAAAACGCCGGAACGAAATACACGCCGCCGTTGTCGTCGACCTGACGGGCCAGCGCCTCGCTCTGCGCGGCGCCGCTGATGATGCCCAGCTGGTCGCGCAGCCACTGCACAGCCGAGCCGGTAACCGCGATCGAACCTTCCAGGGCGTAAACGGGTTTGGCGTCGCCGAACTGATAGCAGACGGTGGTCAACAAGCCGTTGGCTGAGCGCACGATCTCCTCCCCGGTGTTGAGCAGGAGGAAATTGCCGGTGCCGTAGGTGTTCTTGGCATCTCCGGGCGACAGGCACACCTGCCCGACCATCGCCGCGTGCTGGTCGCCCAGGATGCCGGTGATCGGCACCTCACCGCCGAGCGGGCCGCTGTCCCGCGTGACCCCGTATGGCTGCGGCGCCGACGACGGCGCAATAGCGGGCAGCATCACCCGCGGTATCCCGAACAGCGAGAGAAGCTCGTCGTCCCAGTCCAACGTCTCCAGATTCATCAACATGGTCCGGCTGGCATTGGTGACGTCGGTGACATGCACGCCGCCGCGCGGACCGCCGGTGAGATTCCACGCCAGCCAGGTATCGGCGGTGCCGAAGACGGCGTCGCCCTGTTCGGCGGCAGCGCGTACACCGTCGACGTTGTCTAGAATCCATTGCAGTTTCCCGCCGGAGAAATACGTCGCCGGCGGCAGGCCGGCTTTACGCCGGATCACCTCGCCGCGGCCGTCGCGGTCCAGCGCCGATGCGATCCGGTCGGTGCGGGTGTCCTGCCAGACGATCGCGTTGCAATAGGGCCTGCCGGTGTGCTTGTTCCACACCAGTGTGGTCTCCCGCTGATTCGTAATGCCCAGCGCCGCAATGTCTCCGGGTGCAAGGTTGGTCCTGTTCAGCACCGATACCAGCACCGAGGCAGTGCGCTCCCAGATCTCGACCGGGTCATGCTCGACCCAGCCCGCTCGCGGCAGGATCTGCTCATGCTCAAGCTGGTGGCGGCCCACCTCGGCCCCATCGTGGTCGAAAATCATGCAGCGGGTGCTGGTGGTGCCCTGGTCGATCGAGGCGATGAACTCAGCCACTTGCTCTCCTCCGCGGGACGGCGGCCACTGCGTGTAATCGTCCATGATGGTCTATGTGGGCAGACGAACGTTCGACCTCGAGAGCATGCCGCGCGGCGGTCCCAAGGCGTCGTGCCTGGACCGGCTCTTGCAGACCGATCGGCTGGAATATCTGGACCGCGACGACGTCGACGACCGCAAGCATGCGGTGGTTCGATCCCTGGACCGCTTCGGGCGACTGTTCGGTCACCACCAGATGTTCGCCCGCATTGCGCTCGACGAGATCGCCGACGTGCCCGATCCCAAGATTCTCGAGCTCGGCTCGGGTCATGGTGGGCTGGCCAGGGCGCTGCTGGAGATGCATCCCACTGCCGACGTGACGGTGACCGACATCGAACCCGCTTCGGTGGCCGCGATCGCCGCCGGTGATCTGGGCAGCCACCCGCGGGCTGCCGTGCTTCAGATGGATGCGACGGCCATCGACGCGCCGGATGGCTCCTACGACCTGGCGGTGTTCGCAATGTCGTTTCACCACCTGCCGCCGGCAGCGGCGGCCCAGGCGTTGGCCGAGGGGAGCCGCGCGGCGGACAAGCTACTGATCATCGATTTGCCCCGGCCGCCCTCGCTGCTGCACATCGCCCAGTTGGCCTCGATGCTGCCGCTGGCAATAGTGATCCCGATGGCACACGACGGTGTGATCAGCTCGCTGCGCGCCTACAGCCCGTCGGCACTGCGAGCGCTGGCCCGGCACGCGGACCCGGCGATCCAGCTGGAGCTGCGCGGCGGCGGCTTGGTCAATTCCCCGCTTCGGCCGCGCCCGCAGATCGTGGTGGCCAGTCGCTTGCGCGAGCGTCGCTGAACCTGTTGCATCGGCGATGTGGGCGAAGAGGTCAAACGGGCCGCGTACAGCCATGCGCACCGACAGGAATACCGGCGCAAGGTGCAGTTGTGCCTAGACGTCTTCGAGACGATGCTCGCGCAATCCAGCTTCGAGTTCGACCATCCGCTGACCGGGATGGAGATCGAATGCAATCTCGTCGACGGCAACTACCAGCCGGCGATGTCGAATCAGCATGTGCTGGCGGCGATCGGCGATCCGGCCTACCAGACCGAATTAGGGGCCTACAACATCGAATTCAACGTCCCGCCCCGGTCGCTGCCCGGTCGTACCGCAATCGAGTTGGAAGCCGACGTGCGGGCGAGTTTGAACGACGCCGAGACTAAGGCCAACGCCGACAACGCGCACATCGTGACGATTGGAATCCTGCCGACGCTGATGCCCGAGCATCTGCGCGGCGGGTGGATGAGCGACTCCACCCGTTATCAAGCTCTCAACGACTCGATCTTTCGGGCTCGCGGTGAGGATCTGCAGATCGACATCGGCGGGGCCGAACCACTCAGCTTGAATTCTGCCACGATCGCTCCCGAATCTGCTTGCACCAGTATGCAATTGCATCTGCAGGTGTCCCCCGCTGATTTCGCCGACAACTGGAACGCGGCGCAGGTGCTGGCCGGTCCACAGCTGGCGCTCGGCGCGAATTCGCCGTACTTCTTCGGCCATCACCTGTGGGCAGAGACTCGCATCGAACTGTTCACCCAGTCTACCGACACCCGGCCGGACGAGCTGAAAACCCAAGGGGTGCGGCCTCGAGTGTGGTTCGGGGAGCGCTGGATCACGTCGATCTTCGACCTCTTCGAAGAGAATGTGCGCTATTTCCCGTCGCTGTTGCCCGAGGTGTCTGACGAAGATCCGGTTGCCGAGCTCGCCGCCGGCCGTACGCCACAGCTTTCGGAGTTACGCCTGCACAACGGAACCGTGTATCGCTGGAACCGGCCGGTGTATGACGTCGTCGACGGCCGGCCCCATCTGCGAGTGGAGAACCGAGTGCTGCCGGCGGGACCGACCGTCGTCGACATGCTGGCCAATTCGGCGTTCTACTACGGCATGCTGCGTACGTTGTCGGAGGAGGACCGCCCGGTGTGGACCAAGATGAATTTCTCCGCGGCGCATACAAATTTCCGCAAAGCGGCCCGTTATGGCCTGGACGCCCAGTTGTATTGGCCGGGTTTGGGTGAGGTGACCACCGCCGAACTGGTGTTGCGGCAACTGTTGCCGATGGCCTATGAGGGCCTGCAGGCCTGGGGTGTCGCCGCTGAGGTGCGCGACCGGTTTCTGGGTGTGATCGAGGGCCGCGCGAAAACCGGCCGTAACGGGGCAACCTGGCAGGTGGCCACGGTGCGGGCGTTGCAAGCCGGCGGGATGACTCGGCCCGCGGCGCTGGCTGAGATGCTGCACCGCTACTGCGACCACATGCACAGCAATGAGCCGGTGCACACCTGGGAGACGATGACCACGCCCGAGTAGGTTGGAGCTCATGGCGAATGAAGTGATGGATTGGGACAACGCATACCGGCAGGAAGGCGTTTTCGAGGGACCGCCGCCATGGAATATCGGTGAGCCGCAGCCGGAATTGGCTACCTTGATCCGGGACGGCAAGGTCCGCAGCGACGTGCTCGACGCGGGCTGCGGCTACGCCGAACTGTCGCTGGCGCTGGCGGCCGAAGGCTACACCGTGGTCGGTATCGATCTCACCGCGACCGCTGTCGCGGCCGCAACCAAGGCCGCCGACGAACGCGGATTGCGCACTGCGAGTTTCGCCCAAGCCGACATCACCTCGTTCACCGGCTATGACGGCCGCTTCAATACGGTGATCGATTCCACGTTGTTTCACTCGCTGCCGGTGGAGGGCCGCGACGGCTACCTGCGCTCGATACTCCAGGCCGCGGCGCCGGGCGCGGTGTATTACGTCTTGGTTTTCGCCAAAGCCGCTTTCCCGCCCGAGGCGGAGCAGGGGCCTAACACGGTCGACGAGGACGAATTGCGGGCCGCGGTGAACAAGTACTGGCAGATCGACGAGATCCGTCCGGCATTCATCCACGCGAACATGCCACCCAGCGCGCCCGATGCCCCAATTCAGCTGCCGGAGTTCCCCAAAGACGACAAGGGCCGGTCAAAATTGCCGGCCTATTTGGTGACCGCGCATAAAACCGACTGAGAAGCGGCGCGATCTCAAGTGGTGGCTGCAGTCGCCTCGGCCAGCGCGGCGGCGAACGTCGTCAAATCGTCGGTGGTGGTGTCGACGTGCGGCGAGATTCGCAAAACCGGTTCGGTCAATTCCTTCGGCGCCCGCTCCACACCCGCAGCCGTCGTCACGATCTGACGGTGGTCGATCAGCCAGGACCGCACGACGTCTGGTTGGGTCCCGTTGATCGGGACCAGAGTAGTGATCGCGCTCGGCTCGTCGGGTGATTCGACGACCCGCCAGCCGCGCACATCGGCCAGCACGGTGCGGCTGTCACGGCCCACCCGAGCCAGACGTTGCCGCACCGCCGCCGGCCCGGCGGCCAGATGCTCGCCCAGCGCAACCGAAAAGCCCACCCGTGCGGCAACATTGGCTTCACCGAGCTCGAGTCGCTGGGCCACCGACAGCGACGACACCCATTCCGGCGGTGGCAACCGCGGCTGCAGCCGCTGCATCAGCGACCGACGCACGGCAAGAGCGCCGACACCGCGCGGGCCGGCGAGCCATTTGCGCGACGACGTGTAGGTGACATCGGCGCCTACTGCACAGTCCACCTGGCCCAGCCCCTGAGCGCCGTCGACAACCAACGGCAAACCCAGCTCGCCGCATAGGCGCGCCACCTCGGCCAGCGGCTGCACGATGCCGCGGTGACTCGCCACAACGGTCAAATGCACCAGCTCCGGCGGGTCGGTGGCCAGCCGCACGGCCGCTTCGTCGATCGCGATCCGCCCGTCGCCATCAGTTGGCAAGGGGCGGCTGGCGAAGCCGTGCGCGGCCATCACCGCCAAGTTGGGGCCGTATTCACCCGGCAGGCAGGCCAGAGTCCGGCCGCCCGGCGGCCAACTGCTCAGCAGCAGGTCGAGTGCGTGCAGCGAGCCGGTGGTGAACACCACCTCGGCATCGGGCATGCCGGCCAGCGCGGCGACGGCGGCGCGCCCGGCGTCCAGCACCGGTACTGCGGCGGCCGCGGCGACGTAGCCGCCGACTTCGGACTCGTGGCGGGCGTGCCGGGCTGCGGCATCGAGCACAGCCAGGCTCTGCCGCGAACAGGCTGCACTGTCCAGGTGCAGCCCGGCGACCGGCGGACGGGCCGACCGCCAGCCGTCTGCCAGCGAGGTCACTTGGCGGCCAGCGACAGCCCGAAGTCGCCGGCGCCGTCGGTCCACCACCGGGTGCGCCGCAGCCCGACAGCGGCCAGTTCGGCGGCCACCGTCTCGGGCCGGAACTTGCACGAGACCTCGGTGAGCATCTCCTCACCGGCGGTGAACTCGGCGGTCAGGTCGAGCGCCCGAATCTGCACGCGCTGCGGTCGTTCGGCGCGTAGCCACATCTCCATCCGCTGCTCTTCCGCGTTCCAACGGGCGACGTGCGCATAGGCTTCGACGTCGAAATCCGCGTCGAGTTCCCGGTTGACCACCGAGAGCACGTTGCGGTTGAACCGCGCCGTCACTCCTGCGGCGTCGTCATATGCCTGGATCAGCCGCTCGGTGTCCTTGACGAGATCGGTGCCCAGCAGCAGAGTGTCGCCCGGCCGCAACACTGCCGCCAGCGACGCCAGGAACTCGGCACGCGGCCCAGCGGTCAGATTGCCGATCGTTGACCCCAGGAACACGAACAGCCGCCGCCCTCCGCCGGGAATTTCAGCCAGATGCTCCTCGAAATCACCACAGACCGCGGCGATTTCGACGCCGGGATATTCCCGCTGCACTGCCGATGCGGCCACCGACAGTATGTTGGCGTCGACATCGAACGGCACGTATCTGCGCAGCGCGCCGCGATCACGCAGCGCATCCAGCAGCATCCGGGTCTTCTCGGACGTCCCGCTGCCCAGCTCGACCAGGGTGTCCGCGCCGGTGGCCGATGCCACCTCGGCTGAGCAGCTACGCAGGATTTCGGCTTCCGCGCGGGTCGGGTAATACTCCGGGAGCCGGGTGATTTGATCGAATAGCTCGCTGCCCACCGAGTCGTAGAACCACTTGGGCGGCAGAGATTTCGGGTCCTGTCGTAGGCCGTTGAGTACATCGCGCCGCAGCGCCTGGTAGGCGGAGTCCGCGGCCAGGTGGTTGGACAGCGTCAGCGTCATCAAGCTCCTCTCAGTGCGGTCAAGGTGACGCCGTCCGCGGTGACCTCGACGAGGTGGCGGTCGGGCACATCCTCCCAGTCCGGGTCGTCGTCATAGGGTTCGCTGGCCACCACCACGCCGTCGCGGCGGCGCAACACCGACAACGTGTCGCCCCATGTGGTGGCCAACAGCCGGGAACCGTTCGCCGCCAGGACATTCAGCCGGGCCACGGGATCAGCCGTCCCGAGTTCTACGATGGTTTCAGCAAGGTTGTCACAGCCTCGGCTAAAAATCAGCGCGGCGAGAAGCGCACTGTCACACATGGATTCGGCCGATAGGGTGGGTGGCAGAATCGACCGGTCGACGACTCCGTTGTGGGATAGCAGCCACTGACCATCGGTGAACGGCGCGACGGCGCTGACTTCGATCGGCATGCCGACCGTGGCGGAACGCACAGCGGCAACGACGCAGTGGCTGCGCAGCGCCGGAGCGATGGAATCGAAGGACGCGTCACCCCACAGCGGGGCAGCGCTGCGCCACCGCCGCGGCGTTACGCCGTCGAAAAACCCTACGCCCCAACCGTCGGCGTTCATCAGGCAATGCTTCTGACGACGCGGCGCATAGGACTGCACCCGCAGTCCGTAGGGCGGGTCGAGCACCAGCGCCGAGACGGCGACCTCGCGGCCTAGCCAGCCCAGGTGTCGACACATCAGATGTCCCAAGCCAATCGGACGCCGGCGAAGATTTGCCGACGATACGGGTGATCCCAGTTGCGGAAGCTGGGCCGCAGAGTTTCCGGCGCAACGGCCCACGACCCGCCGCGCAGCACCCGGTAGTCACCGCCGAAGAACGGCTGTGAGTAGCGCCGATAGATCATCGGCGTGAATCCCGGCCACGGCTGCAGCGGTGAGGTGGTCCACTCCCACACGTCGCCGAGCGTCTGCTCGACTCCGTAAGCCGACGCCCCGTCCGGGTAGGCGCCGACCGGCGCCGGGCGCAGCGCCGCACCGCCAAGGTTGGCACGCATCGGGGACAAATCGTCGCCGCCCCACGGATAGCGACGTCGCGCGGCCGCGGCCGGATCCCACGCGCAGGCCTTCTCCCATTCGGCTTCGGTGGGCAGCCGGGCATCTGCCCATGCGGCGTAGGCCTCGGCTTCGAAAAAGCTGACGTGCTGGACCGGTTCGTCGGCGGGAATGTTTTCGACGTGGCCGAACCGGATTCGCGTTTGACTGTCGGCGTCCCAGAACTGCGGTGCAGTCAGCCCAGCGCTCCGGCAGTGCTCCCAGCCGCGCGTCGACCACCACCGCGGCTGGCGGTAGCCGCCGTCGTCGATGAACTGCCGCCATTCACCGTTGGTGACCGGGACCCGGCCGATCCGGAAGGCCGGGACGTCGACGACGTGGGCCGGGCGCTCGTTGTCCAACGAGAACGGTTCGTCGGCGGGGTCGACGCCGAGCACGAACGGGCCCGCGGGCACCAGCACCGATGTGCCGGCCAGACCTGGCCGGGCCGGCGGCAACGGTGTCCCGGTGGGCAGTAACGCCGAGCCGATCCGCAGATTCAGCGCCTGCAACATCGTCTCGTCGTGCTGATTTTCGTGGCTGACCACCATCCCGAAGACGAATCCGGCATCGGGCTCGTCGGGCAGCGCGTCCAGCGCGTCGAGCGCCGCCGACCGCACCGTATCGCAGTATGCGCGCGCCTGTTTCGGTGACAGCAGCGGCAGCTCGACGCGGCTGGCGCGGGAGTGCACGAAGGCGTCGTAGAGGCTTTCGACGTCCGGCGGCAACCTCCCCGGCCGATCCGGGGCACCGCCACGCAGCAGCCACAGCTCTTCCTGCTGGCCGATGTGCGCCAGGTCCCACACCAGCGGGCTCATCAACGGGTCGTACTGGCGCCGCAGCTCGGTGTCGTCGAAATCGACCAGCCGTAGCGTGCGCTCCCGGGCCCGAGTCAGAGCACCGGCCAGCGTTTCTCGTGAATTCACGACTCCCCTTGCGCCAACCGGGTGACCATCGGTGCGATACCGTGCGCGATCACTTGGTCGGAGAAGTCGTCGGCA
>NZ_JCALCY010000031.1:0-13446 GCF_059812585.1 Mycobacterium sp. NGS48 | reverse complement strand
GCCTTGGATGCGAATCATGGTGTGGCTGATGAGGGCTGCGGGGGCCAGGTGGGCTTCGGTGAGTCGGGTCTTCATGCGCCTGCCTTTCAGGAAGTGTTGCTTATAGGCAACAGTCTATCCCTGAATTACCTTATGCCGCAACCGTTTTCGCAAACGAATCATCTAGCGGGTTGTGCTGGAAACGGTCCTCGTTCGTCGACGCACAATCCCGTCACGGCGCGAGGTTCGGGCGCTCGCGTGCGTCTTAGCCGTCAGCGGACTCAGCTTTCGCTGAGCTATAACGCGACGAGCATGCCTTTTACCCCCTGAATTATGCTGTACAACCAGTGATTCCGAGGCGACAGCAATTGTCGTAGACCGTTTGCCTGCTGACACCGAAGCGCAATGCCTTTGTCCGACCAGCCAAAACCGCGGAAGTGATCCCACCACCCCTCTCGCATATCGACGTCGGGAAGCGCTTCGATCGGGAGTCGACTTGTCATGCTCATTGCGCCTGACGCCGTAGCTACGTCGTGGGGCCGCCGTAGAGGCGAGTTTGGCCGGAATGCAGCAGGGCGTCGTGGTCGGGATCTGTTGCAATTAAACCGAATTCGATATCGACGAGTTCGGCCTCGGTTGCTTCCGCGCCGGCGTTGATGGCGCGCAGGCGTGCAGGCGAGATGTGGACCCCGGCCTGCGCGAACTGACAACTGAGTCGTCGCGCCTGCCTGGAGGTCAGGCCAAGCGACCGATTGTTGCATGCAACGTTTCGGCCCCTGACGGCGAAGACGACGAAGATCGCTGTGGCGGTGAGGCCGGCGAGCGACGTCCCGAAAGCTGCGACGATCCACGGAACAAGAGCCGGCGGGCCGACTGGTTTCCCGACAGCGGCCATCTCGTGTAGGACACCGCCAACAGAGGACGATATCCCCGCTGATAGACCGAACACCCGGAACGCGTGCCCGGGCCAGCTCGTGGTAGCTAGCCGCATGGTTGATGATTCTGCTACTGCACGCGACAGATTTCTATCATCGCTGCCGAAAAACCCACTGCACGAGCGATTTCGGGACGCGCTGGGCGCCGGTAGCTAAATTTCCGGATTGTTCACTTGAGGGTAAAAGTTGGGCCTGCGCGCTCGGCACTCCGCTCGAGACAGTGCGAACAAGCATTGGCGGGCGTGGCTTCGATCGTGAAATTGATGGACGCGGGAACCCGCGGCCTACCACGCGGGTAGCTGCGCCGCCGACACCCACGCCGCGCTCCTGAAACAATCGATTCCATGCAGATCACCGGAGCGTTCTTCGCCGAATACGCCGAGATTGTCGACCAGAAAGTGAATGTCACTGGCGGTGTCCTTGACTTGATTACCGTCCCGAAGCGCGGCCAGGTCGACGATGCTGGCAACCCAATCGTCGCCATGGTTTACCTCGTGACACTCATGCAAGCCAGCGCCGATGACCACCAAAGGCCATATGTTCAACCAGATGCTGTCAGAGAATCGGCGGGTTGTCGGCTCGGGCGCACGGTCAGATGACGGAGTAGCCGAGCCGTTCCGCGGCGCCGGCGAGCCGCGAGACCAAGGCGGGATGGGTCAGGGTTAGGGAGATTGTCGGGCGTTGCGGCATGGCGGTGGCGGCGGGCAAGAACAGGGCTGCGCACGGGTGGCCAGCGAATCGGCTGTTGTAGCGAACGCCGTCGAGATCGGGGAAGGCTTCGACGATGGCGCGCGCCCACCGTTGTGTGATGAGGTGCGGAGCGGTCGAGATCGCGAAGGTTCCTCCGGCCCTGGTTGCCCAGGCCCCGTCACTGTCGACGGCCAGATCGAGCAGGTGCAACGTCCGGGTGAAGGCAAGTCCGGTCAGGTACGGACGGTCGCGAACGCGGTCGATTGTGCGATCGCCTTGGAAGGCCTCGGCGATCGCTGCATCGAGTGTGCCTGCTCCGTACCAAACCGCGCAGTCGGCGTGTTCCCGAGCGGGCTTGGGATGCGGATCGAAGCGCAGCACTGGGCCGTAGTGGCGGAATTCGTTCCACGCCAACACAAAATCGCCTTCGGTGCGGTGCACTCGCCACCAGGTCTCCGACGGAGAGACGCTGTGAAGCTCCGCGTCGCGGATGCCGATCTTGCGTAGCTGCGATCCAGGCGGCGGATCGGGCAAGGTTGAATGAGGCAAGGTGGGGTCGGGCGTTATCGGCTGGCCCAGTCGGCCGCCTCAATAAGGCGCAAGACCGGGTCGATGTCGCCGCCGCTTTGAAGCCACTCCAATGGATGTACCGGGCGACCTTGCAGCGCCAGATCCGGATGGGGGGTACGCAGGAATCCCGCGACCGCCACCGGATGCAGGTTGGGTGCCAGTGCGGCGAATACTCTGTCCAAACCCCGAATCTGCTTATGGGGCAGGCATGTCTGCGGGTCAGTCTCGAACTGCAGCGCAGGAAACACCCAGGCACCATTGTCATTGATCGCCCATAGCGTCCTGGCGAGCCGGCGCTGGCGCACGCGCGATTCGTTGACGTTCAACGCTGCCGACACCTCTCGGGCCGAGTAGGCGGTGTTGACGAGCAATGCCATGTGGGCCACCGTGTCGGCGGCCACCCGCGCGTATGCATCCGGGTCTTCCGTGAAACCGGCGTCATCGAGGAGGCGCGCCTCATCCGGGGAAAGCTCGGCAGCCCAGGGTCGGATGGCCGGGAGTGTCTTGAGCGCGGCGAGCATGTCTTCGCGGCGAAGCCGGAACTTCTGATACAACAAGACGTCGAGCTCGTCAGCAGTCATCAGTCACACACCTCCATACGACTAACGATACCTAACAATGTAGGCTTACGTTAGTCAACGGTCAAGGTCGGCGAGGCATCAGCGAGCAAAACCGCAAGCCGGACAAGCCTGACTGGCGCCGGCGAATACTTGGACGGGCCGCGCCATATCGCCGACGACCGGCTTGCGTCCTCCCGTGCGTCAACGGTGTCAATCTTGAGGTAGAGCGCCTACGCTTATCAGCAACTAAGAGCATGAGAGGTACTGTACTGTCGATGTTTTCGTGGAACCATCATCAGAGCGTAATACGTCACTGTGACGAAAGATGTTCGGCACCAAGCGGTTTCGATACGATCCGCTCCACCGCCAGCAGCAGCGACTATGACGTGTTGTGCAGCGAGAGACACGACAGCTTGCATGCATCGGAGGCGAGCTGTTTCGCGGCGAATCTCTAGAGCCGACGTAGTTCTCGCGGTGAGCGAACGAGTGCCGCGCCGACCGGACCCGCGGTGCCCACGTGAATACTTCACCCTGTCGTTGTTCAACACCAATCAAGCTGCCCGACATCGTCTTTCACCGTGTTTCATGGATAATTGCTATTATCCATGATAAATGTCTGCATATTTCATCAGATGAATCAATTCCTCTGCGGGGTCGAGCGCGCGGAGAGCATCGCTCTGTGCGATGCGGTTCGTCAGCGATGTTTTTGCCCGAAAACTGGCTCTGAGCCGCGGATTTGACGGCATCGCGCATAGACCGCCGGAGTCGTGTCGTCTTGCAGCGCCGCGACGGGTGAAACGAGTCGCTAAAGAAGTGGCAGCCCAACCTGCGGCGATGCGGATTTCGCGGACTCGATGTCCTCCGCACGTGAGAGCAGCAAATCAGCAGCCGGATACCTCGCCGCCGAGATAGCTGCCAACTTAGGACCCGGCTCGACCGCAACGACGTCCATGCCCTCTCCCAGGAGCGGCCCCGTGGCCTCACTAGTCCCGGCGCCCAGATCAAGAGCGCGGCGACCCGGACCGATCAGGCCAGTCGCGTTTACACGATGCCAAAGCTTAGGGGGATACGGCGGTCACCACCTTCTGTACAAATCAGCGCGATGGTTGAAATGCATAGAGTCGGACATACGTCCAGAGTATGCGACGCCGCGCCGAGCGATTAGGCGCTCCGTAGCCCCCCGCAGATCCCAGCGCCGCAACCCTTAGGCCACAACAATTAACGACTAACCCGTCGAACGCTGCAATCCACAGGATTTGACAATGTATCTTCTGCTGTACGTGGGTCGAGCGGTCAAGCAATGCCGAACATCTCGTGATCGAGCTCGTGACCGTGTTCCCTGCGGTGATTGCTTCCTCCAGGCCATCAACTCATCACCGGCTAGAGCGCCACCGACCGCACGACCGCGGGGCCAGTTTCAGTGACGACGGCTTAGGTCCCGAACTGTAAAAACTAAAGCGGAACGCTGAAACCTTGCTTGGTGATCGCTCTTGCCATGGTTTCGATCGCATCCAAAGGCAGCGGGTCCCCTCCCCACATCGAGATCATCGTCAGCGCCCAGAGCTTTGTCGTCTCCGCCGCGACATCGATGAGCCCTGGACCACCCCAACATGCAGCCTCCAAGCACCGACGTTTGGCGTCGCTAATCGCCTCGCGCACAGTCGCGACCCAGTGTGGAACCATCGAAGCTGGCAGGGCTGCTGGTTCGAACTCGCCGAATCGGAAGAAAAGGTCAAGCGCGAATTCTGCCGCGTAGGAACTATCTTCGTCCGAGATAGCGCTGATGAAGATCCGGGAGGACACGATCCTTCTGGGAGTGGTTGCCCCCATGTGAGCCAGCACGCCATCGCGATCTTCGCCACACCAAAGCATCGCCGACGCGGCGGCGGCGATCGTCGCCTCAGCGGCCGGCTCTAGCCGTTCCCACGAAAGTGATTCCATAACCCGCCGCCAGCCATGATTGCGTCTCGTTTTCGACTTGCTTTTTCCGTCGACCAGCATACGCGGTAAACCGTCCTGAGCCGTCCCGGGTAGTCCGGAGACTGGTTGTGTTGAATCACCCCGCTTTTGGTGGGGTGCGTCTGTGATCGTAGTGGAGTTTCTCGACGGCCTCGGGGGTGAAGTCGTCGAGGTAGTCGTGGGGGCGTTCGGTGTTGAACCACTGCACCCATTCGGCGGTGGCCAGCTCGACCTGGTTGACGTCGCGCCAGGGGCCTTGCCGGCGGATGAGTTCGTTCTTGAACGACCCGACGGTGGTCTCGGCCAAGGCGTTGTCCAGCGCATCGCCGACGGAGCCGGCCGACGGGTCCACTCCTTCATCGATGAGTCGTTGGGTGAACGCCACCGAGGTGTATTGGCTGCCCGCATCGCTGTGGGCGATCAGCCCGCGCAGGTTAACGTTGCCTTCCTGGGCGCGGGTGAAAAACGCATGCTCGATAGCGTCGAGAACCAGCGCTGTGCTCATCGACTTGGCCGCCCGCCAGCCCACGATTCGGCGGCTGAACGCATCGATGACGAAGGCGACGTAGACAAATCCCAACCAGGTCGACACATAGGTAAAGTCGGCCACCCACAACCTATTTGGCGCTGGGGCATGAAAGTGGCGGTCGACTAGATCCGGGTACCGCGCATGCCGTTCGTCGGCGACGGTGGTCTTGTGCTTGGACCCGTAGCGCGCCCCCTCCCAGCCCTGCTGACGCATGATCCGCTCGACGGTGCAGCGAGCAACGTCGTGACCCTGACCGCGCAGTCGGATCCACATCTTGCGCGAGCCGAGCGTCTGCACGAACTTGCCGATCTTGCGGTCTTCGCGCTGGGTGCTAATGATCGCCACCAGTTCGGCGTCACGCACCTGCCGACGGGTGGGCGTCTTGGCGATCCACTCGTAGTAGGTCGACGCGCTGATCGACACACCGTGCTCGCAAAGCACGGCGCACATGGGCTCGACACCCCAGCGCAGCCCAGCCTCACCATCGGGGCCGGGCACCTGGCGGTCCTTGTGTTCGGCGATGAACCGAATCACCGTCTCGCGGGCCGGTCGAGCTCGGCCCCGAAGAAAATCGCCGCTGCCTTCAAGATCTCATTGGCCCGACGCAGCTCGGCGATCTCCTTACGCAACGCCTTATTCTCCTCGGCCATCTGCGACGTCAGGCCCGGCCTCACGCCAATATCGACCTCCGAGCGGCGGATCCAGGTCCGCAGCGTCTCCGCCGCGCCGATCCCCAACATGCCGGCCACCGCGGTGATCGCCGCCCACTGCGAGGAGTACTGCGGGCGCACCTCGGCGACCATGCGCACTGCACGCTCACGAAGCTCATCGGGATACTTGCTCGGACGGGCCATAACTCGAATCCTCCCAAGATCGGGAGTCTCCGGAAATGCCGGGACGGCTCAGAAACACGCTTGCAGACACGGATCTATGGGAGCGCAACGATATCGACAACCTGCGGTCAAACGGCATCGAGGTCAGCGACGAGACCGCGGCGGACCTGACCCCCGCCCAACATGATGACATCAACTTCTATGGCACGTACTCGTTCGACATCGACGCCGAGCGCCGCCGCGAAGGCCACCGGCCGCTACGCATCCCCGCGTAGCCATAACGAGATCACAAAACAACCAAATTCGTTCCGTTACTAAGCCGACAGGCAGGAGTCTTGACATCGTCGCCGTCATTGACGCCCACCGCCACCAACCCACGTCAGCCGACAACGTCGCCACTGCGCGTGAGACCAGCATCGTGGCGGCCCTGCGCGCCCAACTGGCCGCAAAAGACACCGAAATCCGCACGCTCAGAACCAAGCTCGCCGAACAGGAATCAACGATCGCGCTGCTCTACGGACAACTCGATTCCCACACCACCTGACGATGACAGCGGCGACCCACACAGCTGAAGGCACCTCATTCACCGCGTCACCGGTTCAGCGACCAGAAGGCGACAACGCCTTGGCAATCGTCCTATGTACCGGCAGCAGCGGGCGCAGTCCGCAGGCGGCAACGGTTCGGGCAATGATCGGCTGGCGGCTAACCAAGCACAGCTTGATACCGCGACGCCGGCACCGGTCCGCCTGCCTCGCCAACACCGCAAACGCGCAGCAACCTATGAAATCCACGTCGCGCACATCGACGACCAACGGCCCTGGCGCAATGGCGGTTGCGGCCAACCCGCTCAGCAGCTGTTCCCAGGTGCCCTCGTTGCTGGCATCCACCTCGTCGGCGGCGGAAATAATCACCGCCGAGCCAGTGCGCTCGGTGGTGGCGTGCAGGGGGCGCTATGTGCGCCATCGCGCTGCGGCATTTCTTTCCTGCGCTCAACGCGGCCGGAAAGCGGAAAGCTTGATAGTGACAGGCCTCATGGTGCACTCCTGATCGTGCGGCGGCCTCGGCGTCGTGAGCGAGGGATGGCCCGTCCTACAGTCTTGTGAAGACAGATGAGGTTCCTTCTTCATCGCGAAGACAGGGCGGGCTGTCTAGGTCGCTGCTGCGCGAAGTACGGGGTTTTTATGACAGGCGCCGCTCACGGCCGGAACACCGCACGTACGCAGTTGTCCTTCTTCTCCTTGAACAGTTCGTATCCCCTGGGGGAGTTTTCGAGTGGCATGTCGTGTGTGATCAGGTAGGTCGGGTCGAGGTCGCCCCTTTCGATATAGTCGAGCAGTCGCGGCACGTAGCGTTGTCCGTGCTGCTGGGCGGATCGGATCGTGAGGCCCTTGTTCATCACCGCGCCCATCGGGAACTTGTCGGTAAGGATGTAGACCCCCAACACCGAGACGGTTCCGCCCTTGCGGCAGGCGAGAATCGCTTCGCGAAGCGAGATCGCGCGATCGGTTTCTAGCCGCATCGTCTGCTTGATCCGGTCGTACACGTACTGCAGGCCGGTGCCGTGTCCTTCCATTCCGACTGCGTCGATCACCGCGTCCGGTCCACGGCCTCCGGTCATTTCCCGAAGCGTGTCGACCACGCTGTCGACCGCTGTGTAGTCGATAGTCTCGGCGCCTACCTTGTCTTGGGCGAGGCTCAGCCACTCGGGAAACCGGTCGATGACGATGATGCGTCCGGCACCGAGCAGTCGTGCGCTGGCCGCGGCCATGAGGCCGACTCCGCCAGAGCCCCATACGGCGACCGTGTCACCAGACTGGATGTCGCAGAAATCGGCACCCATGAAACCGGTGGGAATGGCGTCGGAGACAAAGAGCGCCTGTTCGTCGGTCACCGCATCGGGCACCCGGAAACAGTTGCGGTCGGCGAACGGAACTCTCACGTACTCGGCGTGCGATCCCTGATATCCACCGAAGGGATGGGTATAGCCATAGATTCCACCGGTCGAATAGCCGAACAACGGCACCTGCATCTCGGCGTTGGGATTCGTTGTGTCGCATAGCGAATACAGTTCGTGATCGCAATACCAGCATCGGCCGCAGGCGATGAAGGACGGAACCACGACCCGGACGCCGACCTTGATCTGCGTCACCTCGGCGCCGGTTGCGACCACCTCGCCCATGAACTCGTGACCGATCACATCACCGGCCCGCATTCCAGGTAGATACCCGGCTAGGAAATGCAGATCCGATCCGCAAGTTGTCGTTAGCGCGACCTTGACGATCGCATCGTGCGGGTTCACCAGCACCGGGTCGTCGACGGTTTGCACCCGCAACTCGTTGATGCCAGTCCAGCAAAGAGCTCTCATGTTGCCTCGATTCAGCGGTTGCCGGGTCTGGCAGCTGGGGTGGGTGTGAGAGTCGGGATCTCACCGGTCTGCAGCAGCGCCCGCACCCGGTAAGCAACCTTGAACGCCGCACCGTGGAGCACGACCGCCGGCGCCGGAAGTTGCAGGCTCAAGGTCATCTCGGTGCCGAGATCCCCTGGGGCGTCGTGGAACGCGACCGATACCTCAGGCGTGGTCTTCTCCGGCCCGTCCTCGCCAATGTTGGCGAACCGCAATCGATCGTTCGACTCGATCAACTGGGACTCCCAGACAACATCCCTATCACCGGGGCCATGCACGGTCCACCGGTACCGGTTCGGTCCCGGTTGGGTGACATCGCCTACCTCACCCAGAATCTGCGAGAGCTTCGCTCCGTCACGCCACAGCTGTTCGACCTCAGCTCGCGGCCGACTGATAGTGACCGTTACGGGTTTGCCGGTCCGAGAGAAGCGACTAAGAACAATTCCAGCAATTGCCTCGCCGCGGGCCACAGCGTCGCCCGCGACGCCGTCGACAACATTCAGTGCCTTGTCGAGGTATCTCATGGAGAACCCTCCTTCCACTGCCTCCGCGGCGGCCTTGTGTGATCGCCGGTGTTGGCGCTATGTCGACATACGTCACATCGCCTTCGCGGCCGCCTCGGCGACAGTCGTGTCTTGTTCCCCGGTGCCGCCGCTGACACCGACCGCCCCGACGACCTGGCCGTTGTGCCGCAGTGGCACACCGCCGGCGAAGATCATGATCCGACCGCCATTGGAGACGTGGATTCCGTAGAACTGGTTGCCCGGACCTGCGTTGGCGGCGAGATCCTCGGTCGAGATGTCCAGGGCACGTGCGGTGAAGGCCTTGTTGATCGAGATGTCGATGCTGCCGATCCAGGCGCCGTCCATCCGCACGTGGGCCACCAGGTTGCCGCCGGCATCGACCACAGCAATGTTGGACGGCGACTCGATCTCAGCCGCTTTGGCCAGTCCGGCGGCGATCACCCGCTGCGCATCGTCGAGGGACACCGAGGTCTGGTTCACTGTCATGGCGCACCCGCCCTGGTCTTGGCGAACTGCTCGACGATGGCCTGACAAAATGCGGGCAGGTCGTCGGGTGAGCGGCTCGAGATCAGGTTCCCGTCGATGGCGACCTCTTCGTCCACGACCTCGGCCCCGGCGTTGCGCAGGTCGGTCCGCAGACTCGGGTATGAGGTGAGCGTTCTGCCTTTGGCCACGCCGGCCTCCACCAGGGTCCAGGGACCGTGGCAAATCACCCCGACCGGCTTTCCCGAACCGACGAAGTCGCGCACGAACGACACCGCCGCGTCATCGATTCGCAGCTTGTCCGGGTTCACGGTTCCACCCGGCAGCAGCAAGGCGTCGTAATCGTCGACCGCGGCATCGGACACAGCCCGATCCACCGTGAACGTGCCGGCCGATTCGAGGTCGTTGTTGCGCGCCTGGATTTCGCCGGTCTTCGGCGACAACAACTCGGTGTGCCCACCGGCTTGGTGCACCGCCTCACGGGGTCGCTCGAGTTCGACTCGTTCGACGCCGTCGGCGGCCAGTATCGCGATCCGCTTGCCCTGCAGTGTCGTTGCCATCGTTGCGCTCCTCTCGGTTGGGACCGGCTCAGGGGTGGAGCACGACTTTGGTCCAGCCGTCGTCGCGGGCGTCGAAATGCTGGTAGCCAGTCGGTGCGTCGTCCAGCGGCAGTTCGTGGGAGATGATCCAGGACGGCGTGGCCCGGCCCTCGTGGATCAAATCACGAAGCTGCCGGTTGTAGTGCTTGATGTTGGCCTGCCCGGTCCCCATCTTCTGACCCTTGAACCAGAACTTGCCCATATCGAAAGCGACCTTGCCCTGGCGCTCGAGCTCGTCGGACGCATTTTGGTCCTGCGGCAAAAAGATCCCGACGACCCCGATGTGCCCGGTGAAACGCACCGAATCGACGAGCCGGTTCAGGATCATCGCCGAATCCTCGTGGCCCTGCGGATCATGCGCCTGATACCCGACGCATTCACAGCCCTTGTCGGCGCCCAGACCACGGGTCTGCTCCAGGACCTGCTCGACCGGGTCGCCCTTCGCATCGTCGATCGGGATGGCACCGATCTGTTCGGCCAGCCGCAGCCGGTCCGGGTGCCGGTCGACGACCATCACCTTGCTCGCACCCTGGATCATCGCCGAATACGCCGCCATCAAACCCACCGGCCCCGCCCCGTACACCACCACTGAATCGCCGGGCTGCATGTCCGCGAGCCGGGTGCAGTGCCATCCGGTCGGGAAGATGTCCGACAGCATCACGTAGTCGTTCTCCTTGTCCTGCGCGTCCTCAGGCAACCGCAGACAGTTGAAGTCGCCGAACGGCACCCGCAGATACTCCGCCTGCCCACCCCGGAACGGCCCCATCCCAGCAAACCCGAAGGCGGCGCCGGCCATCTTCGGATCCGGATGGACCGTCTGACAGAACGCGGTCAGACCTTCCTCGCAGTTTCGACAAAAGCCGCAGCCGATGTTGAACGGCAGACACACCCGATCCCCGGGCGACACCTTCACCACCGCATCACCGACCTCGGCGACGATACCCAGGTTCTCGTGACCCAGCACCATCCCCGGCTCCAAATCGGTGCGCCCCTCATACATGTGCAGATCCGACCCGCAAATGTTCGTGGAGGTGATCTTCACCAACACGTCGGTCGGGGCCTCGATCTTGGCGTCGGGCACATCTTTCACCGCGACGTCGCGCGGTCCGTCATACACGAGCGCTTTCATTTCGACTCTCCCTAGCACGTAACGTCTCGATTGATGTCCGGGCCGCGCTGCAACGGTGCAGAAAATGCGGCCGCAGGCAGAATATGTCGGTCAGGTACCCGGAAAACGTCTCAGCCAACCAGACACAGGCGAACCGAAACATTTGCGCTCTCATAGATTTCGAAGCGCGGCGGGCGGGCTCCCCTACATGGCTTGCGGGGCGCACCCACTTGCCGAGGTGTGCGTTCCGTCCGCCGTGAAGTCTCCTCCTTTGGGTTCACAATTGGAAGGTGCTGGAAGGAAGTTTCTTCGATTCGCGGGCGGGGCAACACCTTCCCATCTCCTGTTGACGGTGTGATGCTGATCGCGTCCATTGCATCGAAGAGGAGACTTCCCCATGGCTACTAAGGCGTTACTGGTACGGCTCGAGGCCAAGCCCGGCAAGGAAGGCGCGGTCGAGGAATTCCTACTGTCGGCACTGCCTCTCGTCGAGCAGGAACCCGGTACCAAACCATGGTTCGCGGTACGGTTCGGTCCGGCATCGTTCGGCATCATCGACGCCTTCCCCGACGAGGCCGCCCGCGAAACACATCTGAATGGGCCCGTCGGCAAGGCCCTCAGTGAGCGGGCCGAGGAACTGTTCGCCTCACCACCCACGATCAGCAAACTCGACGTCCTCGCCAACAAACTCTGAACCACCGACCACAAACAAGCCCGCCCGCACAAGGTGGTCCGAGTGAGGGGAAAAGCGAACTGGTTCGCGTCTTAAATGAAGCTCCGCATAAGCGGATTCTACAGCGTTCAAAATAAGCATTTGCGGACTCTCGGGCGGCAATTCTCCTCAACGGAGTTTGCGTCCTAGCGCAGGACGGGCCCATCGCTTGGCGATGACCGTGGAGTTGCTCTGCGCGGCGACCGAGTAGTTACTCGCCCGTTGATCGTTCGCCGCCCCTCACTGGTCGCTGTGACCCGTTGTCTCGGCGGACATCTGAATGCTGTTTGCTGTTAGCAAATGATTCGGTCCTGCCGCGGCCGGTCGGCGCGTAAGGCGGCGCCGCCCCCTTTCTTGGCACGCTTGCCGGTTCTGCCGCTGCTTTGCTGAGTGGGAGACCGCGGGTCGCGTTGACCCCGTGGAGATGGTCGATAGATGCGGTTTCGAGAGAGGCGGAATGCTCCCATTTCGATAGCGAAAATCTATTAATTGAATAAATATTGATTCCCTACTCGAAGTGGCAATAACTTGCTACCCGATAACGGCTACTCTGCTACGGCCTCGGATAACGACATTGGCCGAATCAAGCAACAACTCCTTGCCGGCGGATGGCCGATCGGTGCCTGGCGACCGTCGCCGCAGTAATAGCGTCTTCGCGAGAACGCACGGCGGGATCGGACCACGCCCCTTTGGGAATGGTCACCGGCGCGGATGTTGACAGTGACATGGGCCGGGGAATACCCGCGCTAACCTCCCCCATTGGCAAAGTCCTTACGAGTCCGCTAATTGGTCCTGTGGTGCCTAATCTCGACAGCGAATTCCGACCGGCTGGACCCAAGCGAGACAACGAGTAAGCGGTTCGATCGCGGCAAGCTTCGTGCCGACCGTATCGACCTCAACTGCCGGCTCGCCGTAGTCGCAGGGAACCAGACCGCCAGGACTGCTCGAAGCGGTTTCGTTTGCGCCCGCCGGAGAACCCGTCGCCGGACCTTGCCGACGAGTAGTGGCTGTAACAGCCGCCGTTGGCACCCGCGGCACCACCGCGCGCCCCCGAGCAGGCCGACGAGCGACGTCAATCTTGAGGCTGTCTGCTCCCGGTGAACTGCGCGAGTGCTGCTTCGAGGGGATGGCGCAGCTCGGCGACATGTCTGACGCGGAGCGCCGCGAGTGGTTGATCAAGAACGGCAACTTCTTCATCGAGTAGCAGAGGGCGCCAACCGTTTTGCCAGATACGGCGCCGTGCGGCTGTGTTTCGCATGTGCGACCTTCTGAGGCGGGCCCGCCGCTACGACCCGACCGCCGTCGCTGCCGGCTCCGGGTCCCAGGTCAATCACCCAGTCCGCACCCGCGACCATCCGCATGTCGTGTTCGGCGACCACCACGGTATTGCCTGCGTCGACCAGGCGGTGCAGTTGACGATCGAGCTGATCCACATCGGCGGGGTGAAGTCCGGTGGTCGGCTCGTCGAGGACGTAGAGGGTGTGCCCTCGCCGGGGTCTCTGCAGTTCGGAGGCGAGCTTGATCCGCTGGGCCTCGCCACCTGACAGCTCGGTCGCGGGCT
>NZ_JCALCY010000030.1:0-18629 GCF_059812585.1 Mycobacterium sp. NGS48 | reverse complement strand
CGGACACAGATGGTGGCAAGCATCTCGGTGGCGCAAACGTCATTTGCTTCCCGAGTTCTGAATCAGAACGGTTTGACGTGGTAATCACGGTCAATGACCATGCCGTGACCGGTCGCGTCGTTGGTGAAGGTGGTGCCGTCGCTGCTCACCACTATCGCCCAGCCTTGAAAGTGATACGTCTGACCATCCATCAGGACGACGTCGGGCTGTCCAGGCGGAGCCATCCCCAGATTAGCGGTCCGCCACGTGAATTGGCCCGCTGCGGTAATGATGGCCTGATCCCGGTGCAACACCGCGGGATCTCCCGGCCACCCCGGATAAGGTGGGGGGTCCATCGGAGCCTGCGGGAAACCGGCCGTCTGGCAAACCACATTAGGGCCAGCTCCATCGCCATCATCCGAGCCCACCTCACAGCGCATCGGCGGAGACGGTGTCCGCACGTTCACAAAGTGCCCCGGGGAGGGGTCAGCTCCAGCCAGTGGCGCGAAAAGCGCCATCGCACAGATGAACGCGCTTGCTGTCCATGCGGTCTTTGTCATACCCATTTCCTTCGTGGCACACACAATCAATACCGAACCTGTAGTCCTGGCGGCCCTATCCAAAAGGCTCCGGCAGACAGCTTGGAATATCCTTGGCGTATTCGGAGCACGGCTCGGCACCAATCCGCCGAAGTGCTGTCGACGTGGGTGCATACCGCCCAACTTGGATCAGGCACCACACTCACCAGCCGCCTCGGCGACGCCGTTGCAGAGCGGTAGTTGTTGTAGGCCACCGATGGTTATCTGAAGGAGCTGGCCCGGTGAGCCCGCGGTGACCATGGCGACCACCGGCTTGCCGGTGTAATACGCGTCTGTGGTCGTGGTGACGCTTCCGTTGGCGATGCCGTTCGATACCGACGTCAACGTGAAATCCACCGTATTTTCGGTAGGTGTCGCGCACGCGGTGCATCCCTGGTAGTTCAAATGTCCGGTACCGGCGCTGTCGATCACTACCCTCTGCGTATGGGCCTGCCAAATCCCGACGAACGGGGCCAACCCCGATATTTCGGTGCTGGATGCGGTGGTCGTAGGAGCTTCTTCCGAAGACGGCGGGGCGGGCTCGGCAGCCGGACCTGAAGCGGGAGTCGGCTGCGCCGTTGGGGTTTGGGAGGGGGACGAGTCCAGTCGCGACAGCAGGAAGACGATTACGGCGGCGGTCACGATCACGACGATCGCGATGGTCGCGGCAACGAGACCCGGCCGGTCTCGTTGGCGGCTCGCCGGGGCGGCTGGCGCCGACGCTGGTGGTGGCGGAACTGGGGTTGATGGTCTGGATTGCGGGGTGGGCGCTGGCAGTCTGGAGTGTGGGCTAGGTAGTGGCGGTCTGGAGTGCACGACGGGGATTGGTGGCGGTTGGAGTGCGTGGCTCACCGGTGCTGGATCCGCTGCTGCGGTCTTTTTGTGGTGTTGGGCGTGTTCGATGGCGTGGCCGAGCACGTAGGTCCAGGCCTCGGGCAACGGGCGTTGGTGTGGCTGGTTGGTCAATGTGTCGGTGATGATCTGACGCAACAGGTCGGTCGCTGTGGCTGGGATGTGGTGGGGGTTTTTGGTGTCGTGGTCACCGGCGAGCAGCCGCAGCGCGAGCAGCCCCAGTTTGTAGCTGTCGGTGTAGATGGTGGCCAGTTCCTCCCCAGGGGGACTGTCCCAGCCCGGGGTCTCCATTTGGGGTAGCGCCGAAACGGCGTTGATCCGCATCGCATCGCAATCGATGAAGTAGACCGCTTCGTGCGGCGTTAGCGTGAACAGCAGGTTTTTCGGTGAGATATCACCAACACACACACCATGTTTGTGAAGAAACGCCAGCGCGGAAGCGGCCTCACGTAGCAGCGAATAGCGCTGTACGTCATCGAGTTCGATGCCGCGCGCCGACAGCACCGAGACATGATTGAACAGATGCTGAAATTCGGCGGTGGTCTTCGACACACCCCTAACAGTGGTCAGGTCGATGAAGAACTCGGGCGGGATGGCCGGCATCACGAATCCACTTGGCCTGCCGCTGTCTTCGACGATCGCGCAGGGCCAGGCGGCAAACGAGATCAGCCGCTCGGCCTGCGCGTAGGACAGCGAGTCCTCGACCAGGGCCGGCATGGCTGCCAACGCGGTGAAGTCGATGTCGGCCAGGGTCTGCGGTTTGTATTCCTTGTAGACCATCGATTCAGCGAACTTCGTCTTGACATTGGGCGCGCCGTACACGACGCCCTGGCCGCCCTGGCCGATCTTGGTCAGCACGCCCAGTTTGTCACGGGGGATCACTTGTCGTGTGGCCGCTGACTTTCGAGATTGCTTGGGCGGCGCGGATGCCAGCCGGGTCGGATCGGCAAGCTGGCTCGGCGCAGAGTGCGAACCGCGGACTGGCCTGGGTATCTCGGTGAGGGCCCGACGGGCGGCGGTCGCTAAATCGCGAGCGCTCTGATAACGCTCGTCGGGCGCTTTGGCCATGCCAACCGCGATGACCTCGTCGAACCCCGGCGGGATGCCGAGGTCGGCGCTACTGGGCTTGGGGGGGTCGAGGGCCAGGTGGCCCGCGATCTGCTGTTCCATGCTGTCGCCGGGATAGGGCGTGGCGCCGGTGAGGCACTCGTAGAGCACACAGGCCAAGGAGTAGACATCGGAGCGGGCATCGGCGGTGCCGGTGGTGAAGCGCTCCGGGGCCATATAGTGCAGCGTCCCCACCATCATGCCGGTGCTCGTCAGCCTGGCGGCTGCGGCGTCGTGAGCAATACCGAAATCGATCAGATACACAAAGTCGTCACCGGTCAGTAATGCGTTGGATGGCTTGATATCACGATGTACCAGCCCGTGCTGATGCGCAGCGTTAAGCGCCGCCGCCAACTGTTCGATCACCTGGACGGCCCGCCGCGGACTCATCGGCCCATCACGCTGCAGCAGACTGTGCACGTCGATGCCCTCGATGACCGGCATCACTAAATACAGCCGCCCCTCGATTTCCCCCGCCTCAAAAATCGGGATGATGTGCGGCTCAATCAATCGGGCGGCGGTATAAGCCTCACGCCGGAACCGTTCCTCATAACCACGTTCCCTGGCCAACTCCGGCGGCAACACTTTGATCGCGACATCGCGGCCCATCACGGTGTCGTGGGCCTTGTACACCTTGCCCATGCCACCCTCGCCGATCAGTTCGATCAGCCGGTAACGCCCAAACGCAACCTCATCCACCGGCCGGGCCTTTCTCACCCACCTGGTGGGACATGCTAGCGACCCGCCCTCGTCTCTATCGTCAATTCCCCAACCCTTGAGTCGAACAGGTCTACAACCGGCGTCATTTTCACCCCCCACTCGGTATGATCAGCCGGTCCAGTCCGAAACCAACGAACTGCGACAGCATCCATGCGACCGACCGTATGGGCGCGGTGACGGCTAGCGGCGAGGCGATGATGGCGGCCTTTGTCAACGTGCCGGGCGGACAGCCCGGCGAGCCGCTGGGATACCTCGTTGTCGGCCACGGTGATTCGAAACGCAGTGTGCCGATTTTCGACCAGTTGTTTGTTGGCCGGGAATGCGCGGGGATCGGCGAATCACGCAGGCTCCTCATCGACGACCCCGAGATTTCCCGAACCCACCTCGAGATCCGGCTGGACGGGGCAAGCGATCAGGCTTTCCTGATCGACACCAGCAGCAATGGCACGTCGCTCAACGGTGTGCGGCTCGAACGCGCGGTTCCGCTGCCGATCCGGCCAGGCGACGAGATCCGGATCGGCGATGTGGCTCTTACCTTTTCCTCGCAGCGGTTCACCGCTGTCCCCGCAAAGGTCGCGCAGCGCACGCGGGCCAGGATCAGCCAGGCCGCCATGGTGATGGTGGTCGGCGACATCGTCAATTACTCGACGATCTCCCAGGTAACAGACGAGCAAGTCATGGCGCGAAGCCTGCACACGCTATGGAATCAGCTCGGCAGTGTCCTGCATGCCCATCACGGCACCCTGAATCACTACGCTGGGGATGCGCTGTTCGCAGTCTGGGAGGCGGGCAGGTTCCCGGATGCGATCGAGCTGGCGATCGATTTCGCTCTCGCCGCGAATCAGCTTGTCGAGCAGCTCGGGCCCGAGCTGCCGCTGCGTGGGCCGGACGGCGCGCCCATCCGCATGGGCTGGGGCGTGGTGCGGGGCATGGCCGCCTTGGCCGCGATGACCAGATCAGTCGACGCGGTGATCGGTGATGCGACCAACGTGGCGTTCCGGTTGTCCGGGATCGCCGGCCGCCATGGGCGGGCCGCGGTTATGGTGACCAGCGGCGTACACGGCGCAGTTACGGGTCAATTCGTTTGGGGTGCTGGTGAATCCGTCGAAATCAAGGGCCGCAGCGGGATGGAGACCGTATTTCCGGTTATCGCCCGCAAGACCGAGAACGACGACGATTCAACGAGTCCGGCGCTCACCAAACTGAAAGATGAGGGCGATCTAAGCACCTGAACGCACCGCAGTCATAGCGAGCCGAGCCATATCGCTTGACAACCAACGACTTTGGGCGGAGAAGCTAATGCCATGACGCACCCTTCTATTCAGTGCGGCGGTTGCCCACCCGGGTGGTGTCGCAATTGTCGCTGAACAGCGGCGGTAAGTGCGTCGAATTAGTGATCTGAGAACTGCTGGATCGCCCGCAAGCGCGAGCTAGGCAAGCGTCACCAGACCCAGTTCGGTATCGCCGGCCAACATCGGGTGCTTCGGCAGTACCCGGACCGTGTAACCGACCGCCCCGGCAACGGGTAGCGGCGTCGTCATCGCGAAGACCGCGTCGCCGCCCAAAGCCGTTCCGGTATACGGCATCTCGACAGTAACCGGCTCGATCAGCGCGTCGCCGGCGTCGACCCGGCCGACTACCGCCTGAACGGAAACCTCGTCCGGTCGCAGGCCGGCCAACTGCACGGTCGCCGTCAAAGTCAGCTTCGACCCCAACACGGGCGTGTCCGGCAGACCAGTGCTGTCCACATCGGTGATGTGGATCTTCGGCCACGCCGCGAAAGCGCGTTTGCGGTAGCCGGCCAACTCGCGCGCCGCCTCGAATGTCACTTGGCCCTCGCTGGCCACGGTGTTACGCAGCGACCGCGCCGCCGGCGTGTAGTAATCCTCGACGTACTCCCGCACCATCCGAGACGCCAAGACTTTCGGGCCCAGCGTCTGCAGGGTGTGCCGAACCATCGCGATCCACCGCGACGGCACCCCATGCTCGTCTCGCTCGTAGAACGTCGGCGCGACCGAGTGATCGAGCAGGTCGTAGAGCGCGGCGGCCTCCAAGTCGTCACGACGGGCTTCATCGGCGGCCCGGGAGGCGGAGGGAATCTCCCAACCGTTTCCGCCGTCGTACCACTCGTCCCACCAGCCGTCGCGGATCGACAGGTTCAACCCGCCGTTCAGCGCACTTTTCATCCCTGACGTTCCGCAGGCCTCCAACGGGCGCAGCGGGTTGTTCAGCCAGACATCGCAGCCCCAGTACAGCCGGCGCGCCATCGACATGTCGTAGTCGGGCAAAAACGCGATGCGGTGACGTACCTCGGGGCGGTCGGCGAACCGCACCACCTGCTGGATCAGGGCTTTGCCCGCGTCGTCGGCCGGGTGCGACTTACCCGCGACGATCAGCTGGATCGGCTTGTCGTCGTCGAGCAGCAGTTGTTCGAGTCGATCCGGGTCGCGCAACATCAACGTCAGCCGCTTATAGGTCGGGACCCGGCGGGCGAACCCGATGGTGAGCACATCGGGGTCAAACGCCGTGGAGATCCAGCCCAGTTCGGAATCAGACGCTCCCCGCGCCAAGCAGGATTTCCGCATCCTCGCCCGGACATCGTCGACCAGCAATGCCCGCAGCTGCGAACGGATCCCCCACAGGTGCCCCGCGTCGACCTGTTGGAGCCGTTCCCAGACTTCGGGTTCGCTGAACGAATCGGCTCCGGCCAGTTCACGGCCCAGCTGCAACCACTGCGGGGCGGCCCAGGTCGGCGCATGCACACCGTTGGTGATCGACCCGATCGGCACCTCGTCGGGGTCGAATCCGCTCCAGAGCCCGTTGAACATGACCCGGCTGACCCGGCCATGCAGCAGTGAGACGCCATTGGCGCGTTGGGCCAGCCGCAGACCCATGTAGGCCATGTTGAATTTGTCGGGGTCCTCTTCGGCGCCCAGCTCCAGGACTCGCTCACGGGGCAGCCCCGGCAGCAAGCCCGATTCTGCGTCGTCGAAATAGCGCTGCACCAGCTCCAGCGGGAACCGGTCGATACCGGCGGGCACCGGAGTGTGGGTGGTGAACACTGTGGAGGAACGCACCACGGTCAGGGCGGTGTCGAAGTCCAGTCCCGCATCGACCAGTTCGCGGATGCGTTCCACACCGAGGAATCCGGCATGGCCTTCGTTCATGTGGAACACCTCGGGAGCGGGCAACCCTTCAATCTCGGTATATGCCCGGATTGCCCGCACTCCGCCGACCCCCGCCAGAATCTCTTGTCGGATGCGGTGGTTCTGGTCACCGCCGTAGAGGCGGTCGGTGACACCGCGCAGATCATGCTCGTTCTCCGGGACATCGGAATCCAGCAACAGCAACGGGACGCGCCCCACCTGCGCCACCCAGACCCGGGCGCGCAGCCGGTCGGTGTCGGGGAGGGCCAACTCGACCAGCACCGGATTGCCACCGACACCGGTGAGCAGCCGTAACGGCAATCCCTGGGGGTCCAGTGACGGATACGTTTCTTGTTGCCAGCCGTCAGCCGTCAGCGACTGGCGAAAGTAGCCGGATCGGTAGTACAAGCCGACCGCGATGAGCGGCAGCCCCAGGTCCGACGCCGACTTCAGGTGGTCGCCCGCCAAAATTCCCAAACCGCCCGAGTAGTTGGGCAGCACGTCGGCGACCCCGAACTCCATCGAGAAGTAGGCGATCCCGGACGGCATGGCAGCGCCGTCGCTTTGTTGCTGCTGATACCACAGCGGGCGGCTCAGGTAGTCGTCCAAGTCCGCCGCCAACTCGTCGAGCCGCCTGAGAAAGTCGCCGTCGGCCGCCAACTCGTCGAGCCGTACCGGCGTCACTGCACCCAGCAGTGCCACCGGATCCTGGCCGCATTGCCGCCACAACTCCGAGTCGATCGTCGCGAAAAGGTCCTGCGTGGGCTTCTCCCACGACCACCGCAGGTTGGTCGACAGCTGCTCCAAGGCCGCCAGGCGTTCCGGAAGGTGAGCACGGACGGTAAACCGGCGGAGGGCTTTCACGCGTCAATACCTTACTGACGATGGGTCCGCGGTGACGTCATGACAGCCAGCGCGTTCACGAGCCCCGGGTGTGGCCCGACACTACGGTGGGTATTGGGCGCAGAGAGAGTTTCACTGCAGGGGCCGTAGACGAAGGACCGCCCGACAACGATGTGGGCGGTGCAGCGGCCCGAGAACTAACCTCCGATCGAAGGAGTGCGGTGCCAGGTCGTGTCGAGATCGATGACGTCCAGCCCGTCGTATCGTGCGGCGCGTATCCGGCTAAAGCTGTGGTCGGTGAGGTAGTTCCAGTCAGCGCGTCGGTGTGGCGGGAAGGCCATGAGGCGGTGGCGGCGACCCTGGTGGTTCGCTACATGGGGCTGCGCTACCCCCAGGCCAGCGAAGCGCGACGGATCAAGGCCGTGCAGGCAGACCTGAAAAACGGGGCTGACGCGCCGCCGCGGGTCAAGCCGCTGCTGGTACCGATGACCATGGGTGAAGAGCCCTACGTCTTCCACGCTCAGTTCAGCCCGGACAGCGTCGGGTTGTGGACCTTCCGGGTGGACGGCTGGGGCGACCCGATTCACAGCTGGCGGCATTCCATCATCGCCAAGTTGGACGCCGGGCAGGGCGAGACCGAGTTGTCCAATGACCTGCTCGTCGGGGCGCAGCTGTTGGAACGCGCCGCCACCGGGGTGCCCCGCAGCCGGCGCGAGCCCCTGCTGACCGCCGCCGCCGCTTTGCGCAACCCAGGCGATCCGGTGACACGCGCGGCCGCCGCGCTCGCACCCACAGTCGAGAAGCTGCTTGAGCAGTACCCGCTGCGCGAGCTCGTCACCCGCGGTGAACAGTACGGAGTGTGGGTGGACCGGCCCGAGGCTCGCTTCGGCGCGTGGTACGAGGTGTTCCCACGCTCGACGGGCGGCTGGGACGCCGACGGCAATCCGGTGCACGGCACCTTTGCCACCGCCACCGCGGCGCTGCCCCGCATCGCGGAGATGGGCTTCGACGTGGTGTATCTGCCGCCGATCCATCCCATCGGCAAAATCCATCGCAAGGGCCGCAACAACACTGCGACCGCCACTCCCGGTGACGTGGGATCGCCGTGGGCGATCGGCAGCGACGAGGGCGGCCACGATGCGGTACATCCCAAGCTCGGGACGATCGACGACTTCGACGACTTCGTGGCCGCAGTACGCGACCTGGACATGGAAGTGGCGCTGGACCTGGCGCTGCAATGCGCGCCGGACCATCCCTGGGCCCGACAGCACCGCCAGTGGTTCACCGAACTGCCCGACGGGACCATCGCCTATGCGGAGAACCCTCCGAAGAAGTATCAAGACATCTACCCACTGAACTTCGACAACGATCCAGCCGGGCTCTACGACGAGGTGCTGCGGGTGGTGCGGCACTGGATGGACCACGGCGTCAAGATCTTTCGGGTCGACAATCCGCATACCAAGCCACCCAACTTCTGGGCATGGCTGATCGGTCAGGTGAAAGCGATCGATCCCGACGTGCTGTTTTTGTCGGAGGCTTTCACACCGCCGGCGCGCCAGTACGGGCTGGCCAAGCTCGGCTTCACCCAGTCCTACTCGTATTTCACCTGGCGCACCGCCAAGTGGGAACTCACCGAATTCGGCCAGGAGATCGCTGAATTCGCGGACTTCCGCCGCCCGAACCTGTTCGTCAACACACCCGACATCCTGCATGCCATCCTGCAGCACAACGGCCCGGGCATGTTCGCGATCCGCGCGGCGCTGGCTGCGACGATGAGTCCGGCCTGGGGAATGTACTCCGGCTACGAGCTTTTCGAGCATCGCGCGGTGCGCGAGGGCAGTGAGGAGTATCTGGACTCGGAGAAATACGAGTTGCGGCCCCGGGACTTCGCCACCGCCCTGGCCCAGGGCAGATCGCTGGAGCCGTTCGTCGCCCGGCTCAACAACATTCGTCGACTTCATCCGGCGCTGCGGGAGTTGCGGACCATCCGGTTCCACAGCGTGGACAACGACGCCCTGCTGGCCTACAGCAAGTTCGACCCGACTACCGGCGACTGCGTGCTGGTGGTCGTGACACTCAACGCATTCGGGCCCGAAGAGGGCACTGTGTGGTTGGACATGGCCGCACTGGGTATGGAGGGCTACGAACGGTTCTGGGTGCGCGACGAGATAACCGGAGAGGAATACCAGTGGGGAGCAGCCAACTACGTGCGCATCGACCCTGGCCGGGCGGTCGCCCACATCATCAACATGCCGCAGATACCACTCGAATCCCGAAGCACGCTGCTGCGCCGGAGGTGACGCCGCGATGACACCAACCGACCAACTGGCCCGGACCCATCTGACGCCCGAGCCCAATGACCTCGATCGACTGCTGGCCGGTGTACACCACAACCCGCACGGCATTCTGGGCGCGCACGAGTACGGTGATCACACTGTCATCCGGGCCTTTCGCCCACACGCCACCGAAGTCGTCGCGCTCGTCGGCAAGCAGCGGTATCCACTGCAGCACATCGATTCCGGGCTGTTCGCCGTCGCGCTGCCGTTCGCCGACCTCATCGACTACCGGCTCGAGGTGAGCTACGACGGTTCCGACCCGCACATCGTCGCCGACGCTTATCGTTTCCTGCCGACACTCGGCGAAGTCGACCTGCACCTATTCGCCGAGGGCCGCCACGAACGGTTGTGGGAGGTGCTAGGCGCTCACCCGCGCTCGTTCACCACGGCCGACGGCGTCGTCGAGGGTGTGTCGTTTGCGGTCTGGGCACCTAACGCCAAGGGCGTCAGCCTGATCGGTGACTTCAACGGCTGGAACGGCAACGACGCGCCGCTGCGCGTGCTCGGCTCGTCTGGGGTGTGGGAGTTGTTCTGGCCCGAGTTCCCACCCAACGGCCTGTACAAGTTTCGGGTGCATGGCGCCGACGGGGCCGTCACCGACCGGGCCGACCCGTTCGCCTTCGCCACCGAGGTTCCGCCGCACACCGCATCACGAGTGACATCGAGTGACTACACCTGGAGTGACGCCGACTGGATGACGCAGCGGGCGCAGCGCAACCCGGTTTTCGAGCCGATGAGCACCTACGAAGTTCACCTGGGCTCGTGGCGAGCGGGGCTCAGCTACCGCGATCTCGCCCGTGAGTTGACGGATTACGTCGTCGAGCACGGTTTTACCCACGTCGAGATGCTGCCTGTCGCCGAGCACCCGTTCGCCGGATCGTGGGGATATCAAGTCACGTCGTACTACGCGCCGACGTCGCGGTTCGGCACCCCCGACGATTTTCGGGTCCTCGTCGATACCTTGCATCGGGCCGGCATCGGCGTCATCGTGGACTGGGTCCCGGCCCACTTCCCGAAAGATGCCTGGGCCCTGGGCCGCTTCGACGGCACGGCGCTCTACGAGCATTCCGACCCCAAGCGCGGTGAGCAACTCGACTGGGGCACCTACGTGTTCGACTTCGGGCGGCCCGAAGTCCGCAATTTCCTGGTCGCCAACGCGCTCTACTGGCTAGAACAATTCCACATCGACGGCTTCCGCGTGGATGCTGTCGCGTCGATGCTCTATCTGGACTACTCGCGTCCGGTCGGCGGTTGGACGCCGAATATCTATGGCGGCCGGGAAAACCTGGAAGCCGTCCAGTTCTTACAAGAGATGAACGCGACCGCACACAAGGCGGCGCCCGGCATTGTCACCATCGCCGAGGAGTCGACGTCGTGGCCGGGCGTCTCGCGGCCGACAAGCGTCGGCGGGCTTGGCTTTTCGATGAAGTGGAACATGGGCTGGATGCACGACACGCTCGACTACATCAGCCATGACCCGGTGCACCGCAGTTATCACCACCACGAGATCACCTTTTCGATGCTCTACGCCTTCAGCGAGAACTTCGTGCTGCCGCTCAGTCACGACGAGGTGGTGCACGGTAAAGGCACGCTGTGGGGCCGCATGCCCGGCAACGACCATGTGAAGGCCGCGGGCTTACGCAGCCTGCTGGCTTACCAGTGGGCCCACCCGGGTAAGCAGTTGCTGTTCATGGGCCAGGAATTCGGACAGCGCGCCGAATGGTCCGAGGAACGTGGTCTGGATTGGTATCAGCTCGACGAGAACGGCTTCTCCAACGGCATTTTGTCTTTGGTGCGCGACATCAATGCGACCTATCGCAGTCATCCGGCGCTGTGGAGCCAGGACTCCAACCCGGAGGGCTACTCCTGGATCGATGCCAACGACTCGGCCAACAACGTGTTGAGCTTCCTGCGGTACGGCAGCGACGGCTCGGTGATGGCGTGCGTGTTCAATTTCGCCGGAGCCGAGCACGGTAACTACCGCCTCGGGCTGCCCACCGCCGGCCGGTGGCGGGAGGTGCTCAACACCGACGCGTCCGCCTACAACGGTTCCGGCGTCGGAAACATGGGTGGTGTCGATGCCACCGATGAGCCGTGGCACGGGCGGCCGGCTTCCGCGGTGTTGGTGTTGCCGCCGACGTCGGCGCTGTGGCTGGCCCTCGAGTAGCGCGGGCCCGCTTAGTAGAGCGCGTTGGCGAGGTTGCGCCGGCCCGTGATCACCTCGGGATCGGCGGGATCGAAGAGCTCGAACAGCTCGATCAGCCGGGTGCGCACCGAAGTGCGCTCGTCCCCGGATGTCCGTCGTACCAAGGCGATCAGCCGGTCGAAGGCGGCACTCACATCTTGGTTGAGCAGTTGTACGTCGGCAGCGGCGAACGCAGCCTCGAGGTCGTCGGGAGCTGCGTCGGCGACGGCCACCGCGTCGGGCCGCTGCTCGGTCGCGCGCGTCAAGAAGGTGATCTGGCGGATCGCGCCTTTGGCTTCGGCGTGGCTGGGATCGGCGTCCAGAATCGCCTGGTACGAGTCGAGCGCAGCCGCGAAGTCACCGTCGGAGAGCTGTTGTCGTGCCTGCGTCAGCGCCGGGTCGACTTCCTCGTCTTCGTCGGCGCCCGGTGCACCGCTGAGCTTGCCGGCCGTCGCCGACAACAGCGAATCCACCCACCGCCGCAACTGGTCGGGCGGCTGCATCCCCTGAAAGCTGGACAGCGGCTGCCCTCCGGCCAGCGCCACCACGGTCGGGACCCCTTCGATACCGAAGGCCTGAGCCACCTGCGGAGCGGTGTCGACGTTGACCGTCGCCAGCGACCATTTGCCGTCGTCAGCCGTCACCAGGCCGGACAGCACGTCGGCCAACTGCAGGCAGGCATTGCTGCGTGGGGACCACAACAGCACCACCACCGGCACCTGGTTGGACCGGATCAGCACCTCGTCTTCGAAGTTCGCCTCGGTGACCGGCACACCGGCGGGCGCAGCCGATCCCGCGCCGGCCGCATCGTCGCCGCTGGCTGCGTTCGGCTGGGGGCGCTGCTTGAGGCCGGACAGATCGACCGCTCCGGCCAGCGCAGGCCCAATCGGAGGGCGTGGACGGCTCACGTCGACAAGTCTGGCACGCCGCCAGGCGTGCCCGTCACCCGGTCAGGAGCATCGTGGTGACCAAGATCACAGTCGCCGGCGACAGGGTCGCCGCGCACAACGCCAGCAACCATTTTTGTAAGGCAGGTCCGGCGAATGGCCTGGCTAACCGGCCCGCAGGATCAGCGCGTCGCCCTGACCGCCCGCTCCGCACAGCGCCGCGACGCCATACCCGGAGCCCCGGCGCGCCAACTCCAAAGCCGCATGCAGCGTGATGCGCGCACCCGACATGCCGATCGGATGCCCCACGGCGATGGCGCCGCCGTTGACGTTGACGATCTCCGAGTCGACACCGAGTTCCCTGGTCGACGCCAGCGCCACCGCTGCGAACGCCTCATTGATCTCGATCACGTCGAGCCGGTCGGCAGAAATACCCTCCCGTCCGAGTGCCTTTTTGATCGCGTTCGCGGGCTGTGATTGCAGCGTCGAATCCGGGCCGGCCACCACACCGTGCGCGCCGATCTCCACCAGCCACGACAACCCCAGCTCGGTGGCTTTGTCCTTGTTCATCACGACGACGGCGGCCGCGCCATCAGAGATCTGCGACGACGAGCCTGCGGTAATCGTGCCGTCCGAACGAAACGCGGGCTTGAGACCGGCCAGTGAATCGGCGGTGGTGTTGGCGCGAATGCCCTCATCCTCGTTGAACTGCAAAGGATCACCCTTGCGCTGCGGGATGCTCACCGGCACGACCTCGTCGGCGAAAACGCCGTCCTTCCAGGCCGCCGCCGCCTTCTGATGCGATCCTGCGGCGAATTCGTCCTGTTCGCGCCGGGTGAACTTGTCCGCGTCGTTGCGTTGCTCGGTCAACGCGCCCATCGGCTGATCGGTGAACACGTCATGCAAACCGTCGTAGGCCATGTGGTCCAACACAGTCACATCGCCGTACTTGTAACCGGCGCGACTGTCGATGAGCAAGTGCGGGGCCTTGGTCATAGATTCCTGGCCGCCGGCCACCACCACATCGAACTCCCCGACCCGGATGAGCTGGTCAGCCAGAGCGATGGAGTCGATACCGGACAGGCACATCTTGTTGATCGTCAACGACGGCACATCCCAGCCGATACCGGCCGCCACCGCGGCCTGGCGAGCAGGCATCTGACCGGCTCCCGCGGTCAGCACCTGGCCCATGATCACGTACTCGACCGCCGAGGCCGGCACGCTGGCCTTTTCCAACGCGCCCGCAATAGCGATGGCGCCCAGATCACTGGCCGAGAAATCCTTGAGAGAGCCCATCAACTTCCCGATGGGCGTGCGGGCTCCAGCAACTATCACCGACGTCGTCATCAATTCCTCCGGGGCGAGCAGAAACGGCCGAAAAACAGGCCGGGGAAGCGCAATCTTTCCCGCCAGGTTACCGTGACGTTATGACCACCGAACATGTCGACGTCCGTCGTACCCTGGCCAGCGCGTTGGTGACAGCGGTCGACCACGTCGGCATCGCGGTGGCAGATCTGGACGCGGCGATTGCCTGGTATCACGACACGCTCGGCATGATCGTGCTGCACGAGGAGATCAACAAGGACCAGGGCATCCGCGAGGCGATGCTAGCGGTGCGCGGCGCCCCGGTCGGCAGCGCGCAGGTTCAGTTGATGGCCCCGATCGACGAGTCGTCGGCGATCGCGAAATTCCTCGACAAACGCGGCCCGGGCATCCAGCAGCTGGCCTACCGGGTCAGTGATCTGGACGCGCTGACGGCACGGCTGCGCGACCAAGGCATTCGGCTGCTCTACGACGCACCGCGGCGGGGCGCGGCGGATTCCCGGATCAACTTCGTTCATCCCAAAGACGCCGGCGGTGTCCTGATCGAGTTGGTGGAGCCGGCGGCCGATTCCGACGGATCACACTGACCGACTAAGACCACTTTCGGGTGGGCCCGCGGGTTGCGCGGTGCGTCCAGCACGGCGTGTGCCAATGCCGGCGGTCCTCCATCCCGGCATCTCCTAAATCAGCCGGCCAGACCACCAGATGTGGTGTGCCGGAACGAACTTCGTGATCGCAACCGGGACAGCGATATGTCTTGACAGCCCGAGCGGCGGCCACCGGCCGAACTTCGTATTCACGGCCATCGGGCCCGGTTTCCACCCGTCGCGCCACCGGCAGCGGCCGTGGCTGCTGCCGACGTTGCGGTGTACGGCGGCGGGCCATGCGCTCAGTCTATTTGCCGACTCAGAACAGTCGGTACTCGTCGCTGTCCATACCTCGCATTTGATCGTAATCGAGTGTCAAACAACGAATTCCGCGATCAACGGCCAACGTCCGCGCCTGCGGCTTGATTTGCTGGGCGGCGAATACTCCGCTCACCGGCGCCAGCAGGCTGTCCCGGTTCAGTAACTCGAGGTAGCGGGTGAGTTGCTCGACACCGTCGATCTCGCCGCGTCGCTTGATCTCGACGGCCACCGCGCGCCCCTGTTCGTCTCGGCACAGCAAATCGACCGGTCCTATCGCGGTCATGTACTCGCGGCGCACCAACGTGTATCCGGTGCCGAGCAGTTCGACATGTTCGGCGAGCAATGCCTGCAGGTGCGCCTCGACGCCGTCCTTGACCAATCCGGGATCGACGCCGAGCTCGTGGCTGGAGTCGTGCTCGATTCCCTCGACGGTGATGCGCAGTTGCTCGCCGGCCTTGTTCTCCACCACCCACACCGGCAGTGGACCGTCGAGGTCCTCGGAGAGCCGACACGGGGGGCTCATCCAGTTCAGCGGCTTGTAGGCGCGGTCGTCGGCGTGCACGCTGACCGAGCCGTCGGCCTTGAACAGCAGTAGCCGGCGCGCAGACGGGAGATGGGCGGTGAGCCGACCGAGGTAGTCGACCGTGCACTGGGCGATCACGAGACGCACCCGACTCACCTTAAGGTCCGGCAGCCAGACAAATTAGGCTGACGCCACCATGATGGCCAAGAAAACGGTGGCGCAGCGCCTCGGGCGGGTCCTGGAGCGGGTGACCCGACAGAGCGGTCGACTGTCCGAGACCCCTGCATACGGCTCCTGGCTGCTGGGACGGGTTTCGGAAAGCCAGGCCCGCCGCCGGGTGCGGATTCAACTCATCCTGACCGTTTTCATCGTGGCGACGAATCTCATCGGAATGGGCGTCGACGCGCTGTTGCTGACGGTAGCCTTCCCGGTGCCCAGCGTCTTCAGCGACGCACCTGCGTGGCTCACGTTCGCCCTCGTACCGGCCTATATCACCGTCGCACTGGCGCTCGGCACCTATTGGATCACCCGGCGCACCGTCACCGCGCTGCGATGGGCGATCGAAGAACGCAGCCCGACCCAAGCCGACGAGAGCAACACATTTCAGGCCCCGGCACGAGTCGCCATCGTCACCTTCAGCTTGTGGGCGGTCGGTGCGGCGCTGTTCACTACCCTTTACGGCCTGATCAATAGTCTGTTCATCCCGCAGGTCGTGTTCTCGACCAGCTTCTGCGGCGTGCTGGTGGCTACCGGCTGCTACCTAATCACCGAGTTCACCTTGCGTCCCGTGGCCGCGGACGCACTGCAAGCGGGACCGCCGCCGCGCAGGCTCGCGCCGGGCATCATGGGCCGAACCATGGTGGTGTGGATGCTCGGTTCGGGCGTCCCCGTCGTGGGCATCGCACTGACCGCGTTTTTTGCATTGACGCTACGAAATCTGACCCAGACCCAATTCGGCGTGGCAGTGCTGATCCTGTCGCTGGCAACGTTGATCTTCGGTTTCACGCTCATGTGGCTGCTCTCCTGGCTCATCGCCACCCCGGTGCGAGTGGTGCGCGCCGCACTCAAGCGCGTCGAACAGGGCGATCTACGAGGCGACCTGGTGGTGTTCGACGGGACCGAACTGGGCGAGTTGCAAAGTGGATTCAACGCGATGGTCGCCGGATTACGAGACCGGGAGCGGGTGCGCGACCTGTTCGGCCGGCACGTCGGTCGCGAGGTCGCCGCTGCCGCCGAACGTGAGCGGCCGCAGTTAGGCGGCGAAGAGCGCCATGTCGCAGTGGTTTTCGTCGATATCGAGGACTCGACACAGCTGGTGACCAGCCGACCACCGGCCGAACTCGTCCAACTTCTCAACCGGTTCTTCGCCGTGATCGTCGACGAAGTCGACCGCCACCGCGGGCTGGTCAACAAATTCGAGGGCGACGCGACGCTGGCGGTCTTCGGCGCCCCAAATAGCCTCGAACATCCCGAAGATGAGGCGCTGGCCGCCGCGCGGGCCATCGCACGGCGGCTTGGCAGCGAAGTCCAGGAGTGTTTGGCCGGCATCGGGGTTGCGGCCGGAGAGGTCGTCGCCGGCAATGTCGGCGCCAAGGAGCGCTTCGAGTACACGGTGATCGGTGAGCCGGTCAACGAGGCAGCCCGGCTGTGCGACCTGGCCAAATCGCATCCCACCCGATTGCTGGCGTCCTCGGAGGTACTGGACGGCGCGACCGAAAGCGAACGTGCCCACTGGTCGTTGGGGGAGACTGTGACATTACGCGGCCACGACCAGCCGACCAGGATCGCTTCGCCCGAATAACCGGATCCGGCCCGTCAATCCACCACGATGTCGCTTTTCCGCCAGTGATGTCGGTGGTCAGGTGTAATTGTGGCAATCGTGCATGAAGACTTCGACCGCTGCTACCGGGCCGTGCAGTCCAAGGACGCCCGGTTCGACGGTTGGTTTGTCACAGCGGTACTCAGCACCGGGATCTACTGCCGTCCCAGCTGTCCGGCCCGACCCCCATTCGCCCGCAATGTGCGGTTCTATCCCACCGCGGCGGCCGCACAGCGGGCTGGATTCCGCGCGTGCAAACGGTGCCGTCCGGACGCATCGCCGGGCTCGCCCGAGTGGAATGTGCGCGGCGACATTGTCGCGCGGGCAATGCGGCTTATCGCCGACGGCACCGTGGACCGCGAAGGGGTCAGCGGCCTGGCCGGCCACCTCGGCTACACCACGCGCCAACTCGAGCGCCTGCTGCAAGCCGAGGTAGGGGCCGGCCCACTTGCCCTGGCCCGCGCCCAACGGACCCAAACGGCCCGGGTGCTGATCGAGACGACGGATCTGCCGTTGAGCGACGTCGCCTTTGCCGCGGGGTTTTCCAGTATTCGCCAGTTCAATGACACGCTGCGCACTGTGTGCGACAGCACGCCGACGTCGCTGCGCAGACGCGCGGCAGCCCGGTTCGGTTGCACCGGCGGCTCGCCCGGAGCGGTATCGGTGCGCCTGCCGGTACGGACACCGTTCGCCTACGACGGCGTTTTCGGTCATCTGGCGGCCGGCGCCATACCCGGATGCGAAGAAGTACGCGATGGCGGGTATCGCCGCACCCTTCGGCTACCGTCCGGCAACGGCATCGTCAGTTTGACGCCGGCGCCCGACCACGTCCGCTGCCGCCTCGTACTCGACGACTTTCGCGATCTGACGACCGCAATCGCCCGTTGCCGACGCTTATTGGACCTGGACGCCGATCCGGAAGCGGTGATCGACGTCTTGGGGTCGGATCCCGAATTGGCTGCTGTGGTGGCCAAGGCGCCCGGACAACGAATCCCCCGCACCGTCGACGAAAACGAACTGGCCATCCGCGCGGTGTTGGGTCAGCAGGTCTCGACGAAGGCCGCCCGAACCCACGCAGCCCGGTTGGTCGGCGGCTACGGGCAGCCGGTCCACGACGCCGCCGGAGCGCTGACGCATACCTTCCCGTCGGTCGAGGAGCTCGCCGACATCGACCCGACCCACCTGGCCGTCCCGGCGGCACGGCGGCGTACCCTGACAGCGCTCGTGGCCGGGCTGGCCGACGGCAATCTGACCGTGGATGCAGGTTGCGACTGGCAGAGCGCCCGGCGGCAGTTGCTCGCGCTGCCCGGAGTGGGACCCTGGACCGCAGAAGTGATCGCCATGCGTGGACTCGGGGACCCAGATGCCTTTCCCGCCAGCGACCTCGGGCTGCGGCTGGCCGCCGAACAATTGGGGCTACCTA